>JAFTWG010000022.1 GCA_017465405.1 Alphaproteobacteria bacterium | reverse complement strand
TTTGTAGAAAACGACGAAAATATAAATTTACCGGTATATTCTGTATTTTGTTTCGAAAATGAGATTGACAAATAGTATTCTAGTGTGGTAGTATGTTGTTACAATAATTATCTACTAATGTAGATGGTTAATTTTACGAGGTGTTTACTATGGGAGAAGATATTCGTTTACACGAGGGTGAATTGAATATAATGGAGTTGCTTTGGTCTAATAAGGTCTTAGCAGCAAAAGATATTGCAAAAATTATTAAGGAATATATCGGTTGGGAAAAAAATACTACATATACCGTAATCAATCGATTGATTGCAAAGGGAGCAATTGATCGAGAAGAACCGGGATTTTTCTGTCGTGCAACAATTACTAAAAAAGAAATTCAAAAGATAGAAACCGATGCATTATTGGACAAGGTATTCAATGGCTCTTTATCTAACTTTTTAACAGATTATTTAAAGAACCGTCAGTTAAAACCGGCTGAACTTTTAGAGTTGGAAAAAATATTAATTGAGCAGAAAAGAAGATAAATATACCTATAATATATGGTCCTTATACAAATGGTGAAGCTATCTGCAGGAACACTCCTGTAAATAGCTTCACTTTTTGTTTCATTATTTTTCACGAAGTACAACAGCATCCTTAGCTCTGCGCCGGCGTTCTTCTTCCATGGCCGCATAATGTTTTTTTGTTGTATTTACATCTTTATGGCCTAAAATATCTGCAACCAGGTAAATATCACCGGTTTCTTTGTATAATCTGGTACCGTAGGTACTGCGAAGTTTATGTGGTGTAATCTTTTTTGTTGTAACAGCAGAAGAAGCATATTTTTTTACAAGAACCTCAACATTTCTAACACTAATGCGTTGCATCCGGTTAGATAAAAACAACGCATTTTCATGACCATCCACAGGAATCATTTTTTTACGTTCTTCTAAATACTCCAACAATGCATCGCGAACTTCTTCGCCAAAATAAACAAAAGATTCATATCCACCTTTTCGTGTAATGTTTATCCTGTCATTATTAAAGTCTACATCGCCAATATTTAGTCCGACGCATTCCGAAACTCGGATACCGGTACCCAGCAGAAGCGTAGTAAGTGCCAAATCTCTTATCTTTGTTTTTTTATGGAATAATTGCTGGTTTTTCGTTAATTTATTACCGCTTTCTACCGTATCTAAAAACTCAACAACTTCATTTTCGTCCATCCGGATAATATTTTTTTCATGAAGCTTTGGCATTCTGACCTGAAGAGTAGGATTTGTATTAATAATTTGATGCGTATGAAAATAGTTAAAAAAAGAACGGAGAGCAGAGAGTTTACGCTTTATTCCTGCTTCGGAGTTAGTAATTTCTTTTCCGTCCGGACCAATATAATACTTTAAATACTCCAAATATTCTTCAATATCAACAGCCTGAAGCTTGTTTATAAGGTCAAAATCCAGTTCACGAAGGGATTTATCTTTATATAGCGGATTTGAATTGCGAATATATTCGAAAAAAACTTTTAAATCAATCGCATATGCAATTCTGGTCCTGGATGCCGTATGAGGCTCAATTCCACGAAAAAAAGTCGTAACAAAGGGTGGAAGTTCTTTTTCCAGTTCTCTAAGTTTTTTTATATTTTCAATGTTTTTTTCCTCGTAGTAGGAGCGTTCTTTCATAATTTTTACCTCGATAATATAATTATTCGCAATTACATTATCAGTTTATCGCAAAAATGTAAAAAAATCAACAATAGTAATTTGGTATAATTTTTCGTTTAATAGGACATTCTATATCTGTTATAAAATATATTGTAAAGGAGATATATTATCATGAAGAATGAAAGCATTAAATGCACCATTAAATCCTGTGCACATCATGCAAAGGACGAAAATTACTGCAGCCTTGATCATATTCTTGTAGGAACACATGAAGCAAACCCTACAGAAAAGGCTTGTACAGATTGCGAATCCTTTGAACTTAAAAAGGGTTGCTGCTAATAATTAAGTAAAAAGGAACGGCTTTATAATAAAAATTATAGGGCCGTTCCTTTAAAATTTGAGAAAAATCGAAAGTGTGAGATTGCGAATAATACTATTTATGCGAAATGGATTTTTGCGCTAAACGCGAGTTTAACGCAAAAATCCGACCATAAAACAACGAAAGCGCCATAAATCAACGTCCTGTTGGATAAGCGCTGAAAATTTCTATTACAGACTCATAGATTGCCTTTGCAGCTTTTTGCTGATATAATTTATCAACAAGCTTTGCTCGGTCTTCGCTATTTGACATAAAACCAAGTTCAATCAAAACTGCAGGTACTGAATTATATTTTACTACATAATAATCATTGTTTATAACGCCGCGCAACTTTGTATCCATTGCAACATACAAATTGTTTGCTAAAATCTTTGCCATTTTGTTGCTTGTTAAACCATACTTTGTTGCTGCGTTATTTGCTTTGCAATAATATACTTCGGTACCTTGAGCAGATTTATATTCGCTCGAATTTAAATGTAAACTTATAAACATATCAGCATTAACTTTTTTGGCAAATCCTGCACGATCCTGTAATGTAATATATTTATCTGTTGTTCTGGTACAATAAACCTTTATATCGCAATTATTAAACAATTCATTTGTATAATTGATTATTTTTAAAGTTACATTTTTTTCATATAAATTGTTTTCACTTACTGCACCCGGGTCTTTGCCGCCATGGCCGGCATCCAAAACAATAATTTTGTTATAAATATTTGATGGTTTATCTAAATATAATGCAAAGAATTTGTCGTCATATAATTCTTCATAACCACAAATATCTTCTGTATAACAAGTGATAATTGTTTGATTTGTTTTATCATTATACACAATTTCAGTATTCTTGACGAAATCATACGGATTTGCCAATGCATTACGATTATAAAAATCAACTAAATTACCCGGAAGAATGATTTCTAAATTTAGATCCAAATAATTATCCTGTACTTTAATCTTGCTTGTATCAAAACCTTCAGGAACAGGAATGATTAAATGATTATCCGGATATTGAACTTCTTGATTCAGTTGTTTTACAGCAACCGGTTCTTCTTTATATATTTTTATATCTTCCAAGGATAAATCAGCAGACATAAAATATATTCTCAGGCACTCTTCTGTTTCCTCAAATTCCCAACAGTCTTCAATAGGTGCCATAATAAACATTTTTGAATTATTATTTATTGTGGTTAATAAGACATAATTTATATGAGGAACATCAAAATCCGCATAAAACTTGGTGTCCATATTTGTTATTACATTTGGAAGTTCCAAGACTAAGATGCGGCTGTCGATAAAATCGTTGACATCATCACGGGTTATACCATAGAGTTCTAAAACATCTGCATTTTCTATGGAATAAGCATTTACTTTAGAAAGATTTTTTACTCCACTTATTTTTGTATTTTCTTCAGAAGACCAAGAAAAATAGGTCTTAACAGGTGTAGGATCCACCGGGATTTTGTTTACCTGATAATACATCATAAGTTCCGGATGAAGCTTGTGATTTCCGGTATATTCTGTCTTTTGAATATTATAATTAAAAGTATTTTCGTTATATAATAATTTATATCCAAGCATATTAACATAAAATTCTATTGGAATATAAATTATATCTTCGGCAGTTTCCGGATCAGTAATACAAATAGGTGCAGCATCCATTTCAAACGGTAATTCATTAATCGAAAGGAAACCGGAACCTAATTGCATGTTTAAAGTGATATTATCTTTTGTTACGGATATTGATTCCGGTTTTTCCTGATATTCGCAGCCGAGAACATGAAAAAGCTGTTTTGCAGGCGCATAAACCGTTTGTTTGTAGCGAATTATCGGTGTATCTAAAGAAATATTCTCTTCTAAATACGATGCTGAAAATAAGGAATCATTATAAAGAATGGTTTTTCCATTAATAACAAATCGGAATGTCTTGGTTATTCTGGCTTCGTTATTTGTACTATCCCATAAATAATTATATCCAAATGCTTCTGCAACAAAGCGTGTAGGAACATAATATTTTATTGTTCCGTCATCAAATTCCAATTTTGCAGGAGCTACGCTCATCTTTTGGCTTTTTTCGTTAACTTTAACGGTTTTGGAGCCAACAGTAAGGACAAGTTTTGTTTCACCATCGGTTATAGTAATTTGTTTATTGTCTAATTGTGCAGATAAGCCCAGACCTTGTACAAATAATTCTTCATAATCGGCCAAAGCAGTTCCGCTCATAAGAATACCCGGATAAGATAAATCAATTTTTTTATTATTATAAAAATAAGAAATTTGCTTTCCGGTATATTTGGTGTTGGATTTTGTATTATGATTATAAAAACTAAATTCAGAAGCAAAAACAGTATTGATAGTCTGGAATTCGGAAAAGAAAATAACCACTATCAATAAAAAAGTAATAATTTTACTGTAATATTTTTTACATCTCATAATAATTTACCTTCTCATATGTACAAAAATTTCATTTTATATATTAAAAATATATTAAAAACATGTTATAATTGTGTCAACAAATAATTTTTTTCAAGAAAGTGGTATGTTTTTATGAAATTACAACGCTTAATGAGTCTTACGCGAAAAGCTGTAGATGATTATAATATGATTGAAGAAGGGGATAAAATAGCGGTAGGTATCTCCGGAGGAAAAGACAGTCTTGCACTGCTCTATGCTCTTGCCGGACTAAGGCGGTTTTATCCAAAGAAATTTACATTAGAAGCAATTACGGTAGATTTAGGATTTCAGGGATTTGATTTAACTGAAATTACCGCTTTATGCAAAGAACTTGATGTTCCATATACTATTGTAAAAACGGATATTGGTGAAGTGATTTTTAATACAAGAGAAGAAACTAATCCATGTTCTTTATGTGCCAAAATGCGCAAAGGAGCATTTAATGAAGAAGCAAAACGATTAGGATGCAATAAATCCGCATATGCCCACCATCGGGATGATGTTATTGAAACCATGTTAATGTCATTAATTTATGAAGGACGCTTTTATACATTTGCTCCTGTAACTTATTTGGACCGCATGGATATTACATTAATTCGTCCGCTTATTTATGTAAACGAAGCAGATGTTGTTGGATTTAAGAATCTGTATCATTTACCGGTGCAGAAAAATCCTTGTCCGGCAGACGGGTATACAAAGCGGGAATATTCTAAAGATTTAATTAAACAATTAAATGAAGATAGCCCCGGCGTTGCTGACCGTTTGTTTCATGCAATTATTGATGGTCCGCTGCCTGCTTGGAATAAAAATAAGTAAGAAAATGCCTTGCCATATTTTTATGGCAAGGCTTATTTAATGAAAAAATTAGTTTAAAACATATTGAGGAACCAATATGTAACTACCGGCATAAACAGTATCGGAAGAAATACCGTTCATACGTTTGATTTCTGAAATATAATTAGTAAGAGAAGAAAATTCTTCTGTGTAATGCTCTTTAGCGATGCTCCAAAGAGAGTCGCCCTCTTCTATTTTTACAGAGGTAATGGTATAGGTGCCGCCGGCTGTATTGTTTGCAGAAGCAGTTCTTTCAGGTAAAATAAACAAAACCATAAGAAATATAGCAACCATAATAACAAGAATACATGTTACTTTTCCTAAAAAGATATATGGAATTTGATTTTTTACTTTACGTGTATTATACATAAACAAGCACCTCCGTACGAATGTTTGCGAACCTTTGTTCTCGAATCTATGTTCTTATTATATCACAGAACATTCGTTTGTCAATACTTTTTTGACAAAAAATCGAACTTTTGTTTGACAAATGTATGTTCTTATGTTTTAATATACTTGTAAAGAAAAATACATACCCGGAAGGGAGAATACTTATGGCATACGGAAAAATTACTTCAAAACAAAAAGAAATTTTAGAATTTATGAAAAATGAAATTTTAAGCAAAGGCTATCCACCTGCAGTACGTGAAATCTGTGAGGCTGTTAAATTAAAATCCACCTCCAGCGTACACTCTCACTTAGAAACCTTAGAAAAAAACGGATATATCCGTCGTGACCCTGCAAAGCCTCGTGCAATTGAAATTGTTGATGATAACTTCAACCTTACCCGCCGCGAAATCGTAAATGTCCCGATTGTAGGTACTGTTACGGCCGGCCAGCCAATACTTGCAGTTGAAAATATCGAAAGCTACTTCCCTATTCCAATGGATTATATGCCGAATCAGGAAACTTTCATGTTAAAAGTAAAAGGTGAAAGCATGATTAATGCAGGTATTTTCGATGGCGATACTATTCTTGTCCAAAAGCAGTCCCATGCTAAAAACGGTGATTTTGTTGTCGCATTAATTGAAGATTCTGTTACAGTAAAAACATTTTATAAAGAAAAAGACTACTACCGTCTGCAGCCTGAAAATGACTATATGGATCCAATCATTGTTCCGGATGTCGAAATTCTCGGTAAAGTTATCGGTCTTTTCCGTATGTTCCGTTAAAAAATAAACACTATATACTTTTACGGCATCTTTGCTATAAAGTATATAGTGTTTTTCTTTGCTCAAATTAATTATAAAGTTTCAATATCAACTTCTTTACCGTCTCTCCAGATTCTCTCTAAATCATAGAATAAACGGTCTTCTTTAGAAAATACATGAACAACAACATCATTGTAATCCATCAGAATCCATCCGGAGCTTTTTACACCTTCAATGCGCTCTGCATGAATTTTTTCTTTTAACAGCTCTTCTTCTACATTATCTACAAGAGATTCAACGTGTGGTGCATTGGAACCGTTTGCAATAATAAAGTAATCTGCAACGGTAGAAAGCTTTCCTATTTCAATAATCTTAATATCTTCGCCTTTTTTATCATTTAACGCTTCATAGGCTTTTTTTACAATCAATTTAGAACGTTCCATAGTTACTCTCCTTTTTGAATTTTATCTTTATAATACTCAAATACGCGATAAGTCATTGGATCTGCGTTTTTTCCTGTGGTTTCAAAGTAATGAATCGAATTTTTACTTACCAAATATGTTGCCATATCTAAATTTTGAAATGCAATTTTACGGATTTCATCTAACGATGGAGAGGTTTGATGCGTCCGTTCCGGTTCAAAATAATCAGCTAAATATACAATTTGTTCTATTGGCGTCATATTTGGCCGTCCAAGGGTATGATTTCTTATAGCAAGTAAAATATCATCCTGATGGATTCCGTACTCTGTTTGCGCCAAATATGAGCCATACGGGGCATGAATCAGTTCAGGGATTTGTTTCTCACACTCAGACAGTTCAATATTAAGCCTGAGACATTCCGATAACATGAAATCTTCCGGATGATTTTTGGCACAATCATGTAACAGACCTGCAATCAGTGCATCCCGATGGGAAGTTCCGTGGCACATAGCTAAAGAAGCCGATAAGTATGCCACTCCCAGTGTGTGGACATAACGTTTTGGATACAGAGCTTGCTGTAACTTATGTTCAATTGTCAAAACTAATTCGTTGGACACTTCCATAATTGATTCTCCGTAATGTACTCAAAAACCGCGTTAGGAACCATTTCTTTTATAGCATCATATTGCTGCATTTTACTAAAAGAGCGGATTTCATTGGAAGCAATAATCAGTTCCGGCATATCCAGGAATAAAACTTTTGTTCCGAACTGTTTTTTTAAATATTCGGATTGTGATAAAAGTTCTTCTTTTGTATATCCGTTTCTTCCTGCAGCCAATAGTTTCGTATGTGCAGAGATAACTTCCGGCCGGACCCATTTATGAAACTTCATCAAAGAATCACCGCCAATGATAAAATAAAACTCTGCCTCCGGATATTTTTTTGCTAATGCAACCATGGTATCTGCAGTATAAGTAAATCCTTCCCTGACAATTTCAAAAGCAGATGCTTTGAAGTTCTCTTTCTCTTGTATTGCCAGCTCTACCATTTGAAGCCTGATATCCGGCGGTAACAGCTCATCATTTGCTTTATGTGCAGGAAGACCGGAAGGCATAAACCATACTTCATCCAGCATATATTGTGTTAACGCAGCATTTGCCAGGGAAAGATGTCCGTTATGAATCGGATTAAAGGTCCCGCCCATGATTCCTATTTTCATACTGACACCTCCCATGCTGTTTCATCCAAAATAAATTACTTTGGAAGTTCAATCTTTTTCTTTGTCTTGGATTCCTTATAAAGAACAATTTTTCTACCGATAACCTGAACCACTTCGGAATGGGTTCTGTCTGCCAATACATTAGCAAGTTCCTTAGGCTCGTCATCACAATTCTTTAATACATTAATTTTTACTAACTCTCTTGCTTCCAGAATTTCAATTATGCTTTCTGTAAACTCCGGAGTTAAACTTGCTTTACCAATCTGGAACACAGGATCCAGATTCATAGCAAGTCCCTTTAAATAAGAACGCTGTTTGCTTGTCATAGCGTTTATCCTCCCTATTAAGTCAAGTCTTTTTTCCTTTAAATAAAGGATTTTTTTGCTATATATCTCAGTAGAACAAGCCGTAATCATGGATATTTCTCTGTATCCGGTACGAAAATAGCGGTTTTAGGGTACACGAAGTAAAAC
>JAFTWG010000021.1 GCA_017465405.1 Alphaproteobacteria bacterium | reverse complement strand
TTTAAATGGTATGGCATATGGCGGAGCTGTCTCGACAGGAGGACAAGATGAAAACGGGAGTGCTTATATTGGCAGAATGGAAAACGTCTTATTTCAAGGCAACTATGCTCAAGGCGGACGAGATGAAAGCGGATATATTGGAGCTTATGGCGGTGCTCTAACTAATAGTGGATATATCGGCAGCATTAGCGGAAAATTTGTCAACAACCACGCAGAAAATACTAAAGGAGTGTCATCTGCTTATGGTGGTGCCATAGATAACGTTTTGGAACGTACTGAAATTTCTTTAATACAAGCGGATTTTGAGGGAAATTATGTCAAAGCTGTTGATGGCTCTGCTTATGCTGGTGCGATATCTAATAGAAATCAAGCAAAAATTAGTGAAATACATGGCGACTTTACTAAAAATTATATTTTATCAAAAACTAAAGTAGTAAATGGAGGAGCTATTTTTAACCAATCAACTATTGGAGATATAAAAGGTAATTTTTCGCAAAATTATAGTATATCTGATACAGGAGAAGCAACTTCCGGAGCCATTATGCAATTGGGAAATACCACAAGTAGTGCTACAATATCTTCAATATCCGGTAATTTTACAGAAAATTATGCTAAGTCTGGAGCCAGAGCAACCGGTGGAGCTATTAATAATAACTCTTACGCTATTATTTCTGAAGGCATTAAAGGTAATTTTTCATACAATTATGCTATAAGTAACAGTAGTAACAACGTCGCTCGAGGCGGAGCTATAATGAACTTTGGTTACATAAAAAATATCATTGGTGATTTTAATAATAATTATGCTCAAACATCAGGAACAAGTGCAATAGGCGGAGCAATATCCAATCAATATGGTAACACAGGTTCTTTAGGTATAGATGAATTAAAAGGCATATATAATAACAACCATGTATCAGCTTTAGGCGAAAAAGGTTATGCTCAAGGAGGGGCTATTTATAATAAATCAGGCAACCAACAAGCCAGACTTGGAATAAACAGTTCTACCTTTATCAATAACTATGCGGAGGGAACTCTTGATACCACTAACGGTGGGGCAATTTGGAATGATGGAACAATAGGTTTTAATGGTAATAACTATTTTGAAGGTAATTATGTTATATCAAACGGAACTAAATTTGCAAATGACATATACAATGCCGGAACTATTAATATGTCAGCAAATTCAATGTTGGATATAAAAGGTGGAATAACCGGCAAAAACGGAAGTATCAACCTTGGTGAAAATTCTCGTTTAAATGTATATACATCTCAAATTAGTGGTAATAATTTGTTTATGAGCGATAACTCAACTCTTGCTATTGAAATCAACAATATACAAACAGATTCTACGGAACAATCCGGCGGTAAAATAGATGGAGATATAACATTAAACGGAACAAATAATTTGTATGTTGAAGCATATATAGATAACACGGCTCTAAATAAAAACGGAGAATATCAATTTGCTAACAATGTAGATAGTTCTAATGGAGAATGGAATTTACAGTATAAAGACAACGGACTATATAAATACAATATGCAAATGACAGAGGATTTAAATAAGAATAAACTTACTTTGACTTATGAACGCAAAAGTGCGGAAGAAATATCCGATTCCTTAGGTATTACCGAAGAGGAAGCTGAAGAAATCATTCAAATTATCGACAGAGAAAGTGATAATGAAATTTTTGAAGAAATACGCAATGAAATTGATCATAATGCTCAAGAGAAAAACGCAAATATCAGCAACACATTAAATGATATGCGAGATACCCCTTCGACTAATTTTGATATCATTAAGAATATTGATGATATATTGGTAAAAATAGTCAATAACCAAATTATATCTCGTCAAAACAAAAAGTCAGCAAACAATGTTTGGTTAAATGGTTTGTATCATACATCTGAAAATGACGGAGACTTAGATTATGAAGCAGATAGCTTTGGTTTTGTCGGTGGTGCAGATAGACAATTATCCGAAAATGTTATTGGCGGTTTAGGATATAGTTACATAAAAACTGACGGAAAAAGTTCCAATAAAGATTTAGATATTGATACTCATAGCCTGTTTGTTTATGGTGAATATTCTAAAAATAATTGGTTTGTAAATTTATATGCTTCGTATAATCAATCAGAAATAAATCAAGATAAACAAGTTTTGGATTATCAACTGAAAGGAAAATATGATGTTGATATGTATAGCTCGCAAATTTTAGGGGGAAGAAATATATATTTTGATAATAATAAACTGTACTTACGTCCTAATATCGGTTTAAGATATTATCATATTGTTCAAGACAGTTATCGCGACAATGCCGGAATAAAATATGAAGAAGTTAGTGGAGATATTTTGACCGGAATTATAGGGACTGATTTAGCTTATAATTGTGATATAAAAGACTATTCTGTCTCACATAGAGGTTATATCAACGCTACTTATGACCTCATAAATGACGATGTAAATATGTATATGGCCCTTCCTAACGGAAACGGATACTACGTAAATCAAGATGCTGATAATGAGCTTGGTTTTGAAATCGGTTATGGTTTAGAAGCCCAACTGAATGATAACATAAAAATCGGATTAAATTATGAATTTGATTGGCAAAAAGATTATAATGCCCATTTGACATTTATAAATATGCATTATAATTTTTAGTTATCTGAAGATGATAAAGAGACTCGGGATTTTAATTAATCCCGGGTTCTTTTATTTGAAAGTAATAAAATGGAATTTTGCTATTCCGTACTGGCGAATATCAATAATTTCCATATTTTTGGGAATCGGTAATTCTTCATCGTGGGCGGTTTCTACAATACAGATTCCATCAGGTGAAAGCCATTTTTTTTCTATTATGGAAACCAGAGTTTTTTCACTTAAATTTTGATGATATGGAGCATCGGTAAAAATAACATCAAATTGTTTTGCTGAAAAAGGTAAATTTATGGCGTTTGCCTTGATTAAACTTATCTTGTTTTTTTCTTGTGGGAATAGTGCAACATTTTTTGCTGCAGTATTGGTGTTTATATCAACCAATGTTACTTGTTTTACTCCTCGTGAAACAGCTTCAAGACCAAAAGCTCCGGTACCGCAAAAAATATCTGCAACAGTGAGTTCTTGCCATTGTTTGTCGAGTTTTGAATATAAAATATTAAAAACCGACTCTCTGGCTTTATCGGCAGTTGGTCTGATGTCTGTTGTTGAGGGAGATAGCAGCTTTTTACCTCTGTATAATCCGCCGATTATTCTCATAGCTCAAATTTTCCTCCGAGCTGTTCTTTCATAACCTTGTGAGGAACTTCTTTTACTTCGCCTTTTTTAAGGCTTCCGAGTTGGAATGGTCCATAAGATAAACGAATCAAACGAGCAACATCTAAGCCGATATGTTGCATAAGGCGACGAATTTCTCGATTTTTTCCTTCATTAAGAGTTACCATAAGCCAAGTATTTGTTCCTTGCGTGCTTTCTATACTGATTTTTACCGGACCATAGTTTATTCCCTCGATGGTAACACCGTTTTTGAGCGAATCCAATTTTTGTTGAGTTACGAATCCGTGCACTTTTACTTTATATCGTCTGCTCCAGCCGTTTTGCGGAAGTTCAAGCATACGAGAAAGTTCACCGTTATTGGTAAGCAGTAACAGTCCTTCAGAATTAAGGTCAAGGCGTCCTACCGATATAACTCGAGGCATATTGTCAGGTAAGTTATCAAAAACTGTCGGTCTGTTTGCATCTTTGTGTGAAGTAATTAAGCCAACCGGTTTATAATATAACCAGAGACGTGTTTGTTCGATTGCCGGAAGCTTTTCTCCGTCAATCAATATTTTTTCGCTCCCGTCAACATTATAGGCAGGAGAGTTAATGGTTTCTCCGTTGACGGTAACTCTTTTTTGCATAATCAATTCTTCTGCAGCTCGTCGGGAACAAACACCGGAACGGGCGATAAATTTTGCTATTCTTTCACTCATCTTAAATAATCCTCAACAAATTTTGGGGTATAATATATTAAACATGGAGAAAAATAAAGATGAATTCGCAAGATTATATGCAAATAGCTTTAAAAGAAGCTCAGAAGGCTTTTGAAAAAGACGAAGTTCCCGTGGGAGCGATAATTGTAGATTCTCAAACAGGGAAAGTTATTGCTAAAGCAGGGAATCGTAGCGAACATGGGGAAAATGCGTTTGCTCATGCCGAATTGGAAGCAATGAAAAAGGCATGTAAAAAGCTGAAACAAAATCGTTTGCGAGATATGGATTTATATGTTACATTGGAGCCATGTACAATGTGCGCCGCCGCAATTTCGTTGATGCGAATCAGAAAAGTGTTTTTTGGAGCTACTGACGAAAAAGGAGGGGCGATTGTGAATGGGGTTAAATTTTTTGAGGCAAAAACCTGTCATCATCGTCCGGAATTTGAAAGTGGAATATTAGAGGAAAAATGTTCAGAGATTTTAAAAATATTTTTCAGAAATAAACGACAGAAAAAGTTGTAGACAATATTAATAAATTATTGGTGTTTCGAATCGAAAGTTATAATATGTCAATATGAACCGAAAGGGGCGCCATGAAATATAAAAAGGTCGTTTTTACCAAAGTTTCCCCAGAGGTGAGCAAAGCTCACCGACGTTTTTATGAGCGCCACGTTAGAAAAGCCTTTGTTCAATATTTAGCTTATACTCATCAGTTTGACGGAGTGCTTACCGAAGAAGAAATTGCCCGAGCAAAAGAAGGCAAGTTGCCGAAAGATTTGGATATTCATCATATTTTTCCTTTATCCGGCTCTGAAAGTGAAGATGTAAATAATTTCTCTAATCTTACCGTTTTACATAAGACCACCCATGTAAATATTAATAAAAAGGTGTTTTTTCCGCAGTTAAAAGATGTAGGAGAAATGGCTGTGGGAGAAACCAGAGAAATATATATTCCGGTATTTAAGGCTGTTGATGCCGGACGAATTGTTGCCATAAGAGAAGGCAGAACGTCCGGTAAGTGGAAGATGATAAAGAATCCGCCTAAAGATATGAAAACAAGATAATTTTATTTATTTCAATCAGAGTTACCAATTTTTAATAAAAAAATCCGTATAATCGGCAATAGTTGGTTATGGAATAGAGTCGGATTGATAAAATGGGGTGGCTTCAAAATATAAAACTTAAAATGACCAAAACCGGTTTTTGGGTGTTAACGTTTCTTCTTGGCATATATTTTACTTTGAATGCAGTGTTCGGAGAACGAGGTTTGCAAAAATTGATTTATTTGCAAAAAGAAGTAGCTCATGCCCGCAATATTGCCGATCATTATCGCAGAAATAAAGAGACTCTCGATCAACAGGTTAAGTTGTTGTCTTCGGAAAGTTTAGATTTGGATATGCTTGATGAAAGAGCCAGAACCATTCTTAATTTTGTTGGTGAAGACGAATTTGTTATACTTGATGATGAATAATTGAATCGTTTCCGACTCCTTGTTTTTCAACGTGTAAAAAAAAGTTCTGTATTTTTTAGTTTTTTTTTGATATATATGTTCCGAATAAGGAACATGTGTAATTATGAAGAAACTACCAAAAAAGATTGTTCGCAATTATACTGAAAAAAAGCCGTTCTTTTCAAATAAAGAAATTATTTTCAGAAGTAATGGGCGAGCAAGGGTATTTAATATATCATCAAAAATGCAACTGATAGCTCTGATATTGGTTGTATTTGTTGCTGTTTGGAGCGGATATTCTCACCACATGTATAATCGTTCCGGCCTTATTATCAATCGCAAAAACTCTGAACTTAATGCAACCCGTGATGCTTATATGGATTTGATGGGCGATTTTGTTACTTTGCAAAGCAATATTGCTCAAATGATTAAAAATCTTGATGAAACCGAAGATAAAAAACTTGATGTTGAACAATATAAACAACAGGCATCTTTAGTTGAAGAAAAAGTAAAGCAAATTACCAGCAATTCGGAATGGATTGATACTGAAAAATTGGAAGAAAAAACCAGTATTAATGAAGTTTCTTTACAAAGGGATATAGCCGTTTCGGAAAGAGATGAACTACGTCGCAAGTTGGTCGAAATGCAGAATATGGTTGAGGACATCAGAGCGGCTGAAATGGATGTTTTAGATAAGGTTTCGCAGATAGCCGAAGAAGAAATGAGCAAAATTAAGAGCGCTATCAGTGCAATTAATGAGCCATTGAAAAAGAAAGGACTTTACTTTAATGCTTTAGCTAACAATAAAAAGCATCGTAGCGGTGGTCCCTATGTTCCGGTAGAAAATAAATTTTTACAAGAAAAAAAAGTTAGCGATAAAATTAGTCGTTTATATGAAACGGTTGATGATGTTGCTTATTATCGTGAGGTTTTGGAATATGTTCCTATCGGAAAACCGGTAAGAAGTTTTTGGATTTCTTCTCAATACGGAACCAGAAAAGACCCGTTTAAGAGAACCAAAGCAACTCATAAGGGAGTTGATTTTGCAGGAAGAACCGGTAATAAGATTAAGGTTATGGCAAAGGGAAAAGTCACGAAGTCTTATTATAGCAAAAGCTACGGAAATCTTGTTGAAGTTGACCATGGAAACGGTTTTATAACCAAATATGCACATTTGCATAAATCTTATGTCAAAAAAGGACAATACCTTGAAAGGGGAGATGATGTCGGTGAATTAGGCTCAACCGGACGTTCTACCGGACCGCACTTGCATTATGAAATTATATATCAAGGTAAAGATGTAAATCCAATGCCTTTTGTTAAGGCCAGTTTATCGTAGAGGTAAAAATGAAAAAATTAAGAAAAACTATTTATTTAAAGTTTGCAAGACTTTTAGGGCGTGGCAGAAACGGAGTTTCCGTGCCTACTATTATTGCTGAAAATACTATTGTAAAGGGCAATATGAATTCAACCGGAATTTTGCACGTTGACGGAACCATTGATGGAGATGTTACTTGCGAAGAATTAATAATAGGAGTTAAAGGTTCTATTACCGGTACAGTAAGAGCTCAAAGTATGCACTTATACGGAGCTTTGCAAGGTGAAGCCTATGCTGACAGTTTGTTTATTGCTCAAACAGCTCGTTTAATCGGTGATGCAAGCCATAATACTATTGCTATTGAACCGGGAGCATATATTGAAGGACGTTGTATCAGAAGCAAACCTTCGTTATCGGTTGTTGAGACAAAAACAGAAACAAAAGCTTCTGCAAGAGTGGCAAAATAGCCAATGTCTGCTAAAAAAACGAAAATGTCAGATTTTATATCAACAGGCTTGGTGGCACAAAATCGCCGAGCCTCGTTTGATTATCACATATCAGAAAAATTTGTTGCCGGAATTGAATTAACCGGAACAGAAGTTAAATCTTTGCGTTTAGGACATGCAAACATTACTGATGCGTTCGGAATTGATAAAAACGGTGAAGTTTATATTTCCAATATGTTTATTGCCGAATATTCCAACAAAGGGTATTCAAGTCATGCAGAAAAGCGTGATAGAAAACTTTTGCTGAAGAAAAAAGAGATAAATGATATAATCGGTTCTATTGCAAAAAAAGGTACAACATTGGTTGCAATTCGCCTGTTTTTTAATGAAAAAGGTCGTGCAAAATTGGAAGTGGGTCTCGGTGTCGGTAAAAAGCTTTATGATAAAAGAGAAACCGAAAAAACAAGAGATTGGAATCGAGAAAAAGCAAGAGTTATGGCAAAATATGCGTAATTTGTTAGCCGTGAAATTGAGAGAAGATGAAAAGATAGTCTGCCGAATAAAAAGTCATTGGTATTATTATTTTGTGTCTTTGTTGTTCGTCCCGATGGCAATATATGATGTTTTTCTTTTTCCGATAATTTTTTATACTTTGTTATTAGCTTTATGGCAAGGAGTAGTTATTACGAATCGTAGAGTGATTTGTCGGGGAGGTTGGTTCTTTGTTGAAAAATCATTTGCTTTGCCGAAGTTTTTACTGACTCGTACTTATATTCGCCCTAAAGTTTTGGAGGATTTGTTTTCTTTGACATTGATTGAAGATGGCAACAAAAAGAGAATGTTTTGCGCAAAAATAACAAATGCACAAATAAAATTCTTAAAAAATAAATATGAAGTTGAAATTAAAAAAAGTTGGCTATACCAAATTTAGCCGTTTTCGTATATACTGTTATCATAAATTCGCATTGCTAAATGTTCTAGTGACTTTATTTTATCACGATAAATGACCGCTTGTTCAAATTCCAAATTAGCGGCAGCTTCACGCATGAGTTTGGTATATTCTTTTATCTGTTTTTCAATATCTTTTGCATCGCCTTTATTTATCGGTTCATTTTTGGCATAATCGGTTTCGCTCATTTCTCGCAGAGTTGATGAAATGCTTTTCTTTATTGTTTGCGGCGTTATTCCGTGCTCTATGTTGAATTTTAGTTGTTTATCTCTTCTGCGATAGGTTTCATCAAGAGCTTCTTTTATTGATTTTGTGATTTTGTCGGCATAAAGTATAACTTTACTTTCGGCATTTCTTGCCGCACGTCCGATAGTTTGAATTAAGGAACGGGCTGAACGCAAGAAACCTTCTTTATCCGCATCAAGAATTGCCACCAATGAACATTCGGGAATATCAAGACCTTCTCTTAATAAGTTAATTCCGACTAAAACATCAAAAACACCAAGTCGTAAATCTCGGATGATTTCTATTCTTTCCAGTGTGTCTATATCCGAGTGCATATAACGGACTTTTATGCCGTTTTCATTGAGATATTCAGTTAGGTCTTCGGCCATTTTTTTGGTAAGAGTAGTTACCAAAACACGTTCCTTTTTCAAAATAGTTTTGCGACATTCTTCCATCAAATCGTCAATTTGATTTTCTACCGGACGAACAATACAAACAGGATCTGCCAAACCGGTCGGACGAATGACCTGTTCAGCAAAACAACCTTGGCTTTGCTCCAGTTCCCAATCTCCCGGTGTTGCTGAAACAAAAATGGTCTGTGGGCGCATTTTTTCCCATTCTTCCAGTCTTAGAGGACGATTATCTAAACATGACGGTAAGCGAAAGCCATATTGTGCTAATGTCGATTTTCTATTTCTATCGCCTTTGAACATTGCTCCTATTTGTGGTACGGATATGTGGCTCTCATCAATAAATAAAAGAGCGTCGGGCGGAAGATATTCAAATAAAGTAGGCGGTGGCTCTCCGGCGGAACGTCCGGTTAAATAACGGGAGTAATTCTCAATACCTTTACAATGTCCGGAAGTTTCCAACATCTCTAAATCGAATCTGGTTCTTTGTTCCAATCTTTGAGCTTCTAAAAGTTGGTTATTATCTCGATAAAATTGTAACTGTTCTTGAAGTTCTTTTTTGATACCGCTTATTGCTTGAGCAAGTGTCGGACGAGGAGTAACATAATGGCTTGCCGGATAAACTACTATGCGTTCCAAATCAACAATTTTTTTACCGGTAAGAGCATCAAATTCATAAATATTTTCAATTTCATCACCAAAGAATGAAACTCGCCAAGCTCTATCTTCGTAGTGGGCAGGAAAAATATCTAATGTATCGCCCTGAACTCGGAAAGTTGTACGAATAAAATTTTGTTGATTACGTTCATATTGCAACTCTGCCAATCGACGACAAATATCAGAAGTATCTGCTTCATCTCCTACCTTTAATTCGCATGTCATTGCCGAATATGATGCAACATCGCCCAAACCATATATACAAGAAACAGATGCAACGATGATTACATCTCTGTTTTCAAGTATGCTACGTGTTGCAGCATTTCTCATGCGGTCAATTTGTTCATTAATAGCAGAATCTTTTTCAATATATGTGTCGGTTTTGGGAACATAGGCTTCAGGTTGATAATAGTCGTAATATGAAACAAAATATTCAACATTGTTATTGGGGAAAAATTCCTTCATTTCACTATATAGCTGAGCTGCCAAAATTTTATTTGGAGCCATTATCAGCGCAGGTCTTTGGCATTGCTCAATTATTTTTGCCATTGTGAAAGTTTTTCCGGAGCCGGTAACACCTAACAGAACTTGGTTTCTTATGCCTTGCTTTAATCCCATGCAAAGCTCGGATATTGCCTGCGGTTGATCTCCTGCCGGTTCAAAAGGGCTGTTTATTTTGAATTTATTATTCATCGGTATTGCCGATTTCAATTATAACCGTTTCTGTTTCGGCATCCGTAGTTACAGAAACATCATTTTGTAAACTGTTGTTGTGTGTTTGTATTAAATGCAAAAGATTATTTTCTGCCTGTTGTAACATTTCTAATTTATCGTCAATTTCCGCACTTAAAGCATTTAATACATCGGTTTTTGTTTCTAATTCAAGTCGTCGAGCTTCCAGTTCGTTACTGATTTGATTTAGTTCATCATAATTTTGCATAAGGCAAGAATCCGCCGCAACATTCGGATTTTTGTGGTATAAATCTGCGATTATGACAAAAGTTTTTATACCCACAAGCAGTGAGGCGGTGAAAATTAATAAAACAAATAATATTTTTAAGTGTTTTGATGACAAAATTTCTCTCCTACCTTATGGAACGTAAAACTTTTAATAATTCTATTTCCGACTCTGACTTTTCTTCGTCTTCATCTTCTCCGATATTGGGTTCAAATTGTTGTTGAATATTTTTAGCCAAGCGATTTTGTGGAGTAGATGGTGCGTAAGAGAAATCAACATCTTTTGAAATATTGCGAGTTGTTTTCAGTAATTTTTCTTCGGCAATTTGAGTCTTTTCAATCGCTTTATCCACGTTTAGAGAAGCTTCGTTTGCGGCAGTTTTTAATCCGTTTATGGCGTTGTTTGCTTTGTCGGCAGCCGTGTTGAGAGCTAATACTAAATTTTGCAGACTGTCATGCTTGTTGCGTAAAACAGACAAGTTACGACTAAAACGCCAAATACAAATTATGGTCGCAATTAAAAGAATGATGACAGTTATATTGATTGCTAATTCGATATTGTTCATTTTATTTCTCTTTCTTGGTTATTTTAACAGCAATATGATTGTTTTTTTGCCCCATAACGGCTTTAAATAATGGTTTATTTTCACATAGTATAGATATTTCTGCATTTTTTTCAATACCTATAGGTAAAAAGTCTCCTACTTGCCATGTTGACAGATTTTGCAATGTTATTTCAGATTGTTTGACAACAGCATTTATCTTTAATGGGATATTTTCGCTTAAAAATTGGTCGTTTTGGTAATGTGAGTCATTTTCTGTTTTTATTTCGGGATATATCAGACAAAATGTGCCGCCTTCCGGTAAAGTAAAAGAAAAACAATTTTCAGTATATATGTTCGAAATGTCAGATTGTTGTTCTGATATGGTTATTTTGATGTTTGAAGAAAATAATGCTTCGCAAAAAACTTTAACAACATTCTCAATTATTTTGATTGCAGATGGAGTTTTACTGATGTTGTTCTCATTATTTCTACCGCCTAAAACACGATTAATCATATTGGAACAAAATATTTCAGACAGCAAAATTTTGCCGGACTGTTCATTGTTTTCTATAGAAAAAACAATAAAAAAATCATTGTCTTCAATTTTAGGAATTGTCGGAACAATATTGGCGTCAACACGGTATTTTTCCAATAGTTTTTTGTTGATTTTATGTGTGTAGATATCAGATCGTTGCTTATATTCCGGAGATGTAAAAAAAGATAAAATATTTTTTGTTTCCGCTTTTCTTTGTCCGTCTAGCAGAGCGGTTATTTCCTCAGCTGTCAGCAGATTGTTGACAGATATATCATTTTTTGTATTCATTTTCATGTCCGTAATAGTTTTATGCCGTCAGTTTAACCAATATTTGACAACATAACAATATTTATTTTGGTGTGGTGAAAAAGATGTAAAAATTTTGTTACAGATATATGAATTTTAGTATATATTAACGATTCAATGCTTTAATTTGAAAAATATTTATGATAAACTCACAATAGTGATTAGTGTTTATTTTGGGGTAAGACATGTATCTTTGGGTGATTATTGCAACTTTTATTACGGCGATAGCTTTTATGTCCACGTCTTTGCGACCGGATATGAAGCATTTGTTTGTCGAGCCACAAGCTCAAAATGTTGTTACCAAAATATATACCCAACATCGTGCCGCAATGAAATATGTGCATAAGAATCGTCAGAGTGGAGCTGATGGCGGAATCGGATATGAAGCCGGTGAAGTTACTATGGATGATCTGAAAGGTTATGCACCTTACGGTTTTAATGCTGATTCGGGAACTGCAACTTTTACTACCACAATTTATTGTTTGGATAAAAACAGTGTGGGACATTCTTCTCTACCTACGGATTGTCAAGCAGGGGGAGATCCTGCTAATCCTATACCGGCAGCGACGAATAATTGTTGTGCTGCAAAGAATCGAATTGTATATTTGGTAACATACGGATGTGTTCCTTATAAATGGCGTGATATCAAAACCGGAAAACCCAGTGCAGAGCTTTTGAATGCGATGAAAGATACGTTAGGTTATGTCAATGGTTTTGGTTATGTGGTTAATAAGGAAAAAGATAAACCGACTACAGGTGGCGGTATCATTCATGATAAAGATGGGAATGAAGTGGAAGTTGAATATGATACACTAAATACACCATATGGTATTGTAGGTCAGGGTAGTCGAAATTATTATTCAATACCTCAGTATATGAGTAATAATAATTTGCCTGGCATATCTGCTGATAAATCGTTTAATCATGTTTGCGGAAGCGGTAGAGATGCAACAGCTATTTCCCCTGATGAGGAAGAAGGTAGCGATGCTTATTATAAGCAATGCGAATATTGTTTAATTTATATGTCGACACTTTAAGGCAGGAGACAAAAAATGAAAAAGATACTTAAAAAGGTTAACGAAACAGGTACATTGCTGGTTGAGGCAATGGCGATGTTAGGCTTAATAGCCATGGTGACTCCTGTGCTTTATAAAAAGGCATCAGAGCGAACGGTTGAATTGCAAGATGTTAATGCTTCGGCGCAAATGAGAGCTTTGTCGACAGCAATAGACAGCTATTTGAAAGATAATTTTGCTCGCATTACCAAAGGCGAAAAAATTGCTAATAGTGCCGGTAATGAAGTTGATTATGCAGATTTCAAAAATGCTAATGACGGGCAGGTAGGACCGGTAAGTATTACTCATTTTGGTGATTATTTGCCATATGGTTTTTTGAATGCAGATGGAACTCCTCGTGAAACTAAACTGTTCGATGATGATTATAATGTCGTAATTAAATTAGAAAGTGATGTAAAAGACGGAAAAGTTTTGAGCCAAACATTGACCGGGTTTGTTACTGCAACACCAAAAATTCCTGATGAAATAGGGCAAGTTCGTGCATCACGTATAGCCAGTATGATAGGTAGTAATGGTGGTTATGTGATTACGGAAGGAACAGAGCAGGTTGCTATGGGTGCTCAAGGTATTTGGAGTGTGCCGACTAGTGAATTTTCCGGTTTAACCTTAGCCGATAACTCATTTGTAGTTTCTTCGGTTCAGCCAATTTCATCACAAGGGTTAGCCAATGAAGATGTTTTGCACCGTAAAAACGAACCTGATGCAGCTGATGAGTTAAATACGATGGAAACCGATTTGTTTATGGGATATACTGATGGAGATACAAGAAACATTCGCCTTGTAAACCAAATCATTATGCATCCTAATGTTGATAGAATGGTCAAAGGAGACGATGTTGCGTCTGACCGTAAAGAAGATATTCCTGCTGATACCCTTGATCCTGCCGGTTTTAGTAATACTTTAGATAAGGCTTTGTACATTGCTAAAGGCGGTGGTGCCTATGTAGAAGGTGCTTTACAGGCTATGAACTCACTGTTTACAGTAAAAGAAGATGGTATTAAGTATTATGGCACCAATAGTACATCAACCACAGATCCAAACACAGGTGAAACTACAACAACTACGTCGCGTGCGAGCGAACCGACATTAAAAATTGATGCAACAGAATTGGTGTATGGCGATCCGGGAGCCGGAAAAGCTAAATTAACCGTAAAATCAGCCGGAAGCATGAGTTTTGGAACTTCCGCAGTTCCTGCCAATGGGGGAACCCCTGCACAAGCAGGTGTAGAATCGCTGTATGCAGACAAGACTAATTTCCGTGCCGGAGATGGAAACTTAAATATGACTAAAGATGGGGCAGATTGGTACACGGTTATCAAGAAAGATGCTGCAGGTAATGCTACTGCTCATGAAGGAGGTCGTAGTACTTATACATGGAATGGTGCTGTTCCTACTGAAGATGCCACTGAAAAAACAGGAAAGTATGAAGTATCTATAAATGGTTCTGCTTTTGTTAAAGATACAATGTTAACAGGAAAACTGAAGTCATTTAATGTAGATGCTGCAACTTTGCGTGCCGGTGTCGATCCTAATGAGTTTGATGCCGCAAAGAATGATACGGATTTTTACACGGTTACAAGAAGAGGAAGTTTTATTGCAGGAAAAGATACTATTCCGATGCTTACAGTTTCTGAAGACGAATATGAGGATGATGAAGGGCGTTTAATTCCCGAAGGTGTCACTATTGTTACTACTGATACCAATACATTAGATGGAGCTGCCGCAGGTATTGATATATCGGCAGGTAATACGGGATTAATATATTATGATGTTACCCGAGATGACTATGTTGCCAGTGATACTCCTGAAAAATCGATTGTCAGAATAGCGGGTGTAGGTGGTGTAAATTTATCTGCAAGAAACGAAAATGGCGACTTAACGGAAGCTCCTGTATCTATCCAAGGAGAAATGTTTAGGGCTTATAAAAGCGGTAACTACAGAACCATAGATACGTATACCCAACAATTTAATATGATGTCGAGATGGATGTGGGATAATACAAGTCAACAATCATTTATAAATGGTAATTTTAGTTATTATAGGGGAGGCTACTCTCCTTCAATTTGGGGACGTGTATATATGGCTGATTCAAGTTTTATCTTAGCTACTACATCTGGCGTGCCTGTTGTAGATATAGTTCCGGCAGTATCCCCCACGGGAGGAGTTTCTTCTCGTTTCACTGGAGGTTTGGCTATTTATGATCAAGGCTTTGATATGAGAACACATTCTGATACTGGAAATATAACCAGTCCATATACTACCCAATATGGACATAATGCGTATGGTTCTGCCGCTACATTATATGCAAGTAGAGGTATTTTTCAAATCAGGGATTATAGTAAGACTTATGCGGCAGATGATCCGGAATCATTAGATGGTGCGACTAATTCATATCGATCAAATAAGGTGAAGGTATTTACCATTAGTAGTACAGGAGTTAATACTAATTTAGTAAAGGACTCTGATCGTCTTTCTAAAAATGGTTCGGTGTATATACGCCGTGGTTCTATGGCATTAGAGAGTAATGTTGATGAAGATAACAACCGAAAGCTTACTAACTCTATGATAAACACTCAATACAACAATGCAAATGATGCTGTCGGTTATATTGCCGCAGATAGATTTATTTCTCATTACCAGACACAGAACACTAAGAATTTATTAAAGCTTACAAATAAAATTGATGAGCCTTCAGCAAATCATAGAGGAACAGATCCAATTCCTTATGAAGGATATGAAGTTAATCCTGCATATACTTCGGTAATGCATGATATTAAGCTCACTACTCGTGGCGGAGCTCGCTTAAGTGATATTTTACCGGATTTTATTAATAAAGGTATATATTTGGTTGATAATTCATACGATCCGGGGACTTCTTGGAAGATTGGTGGTACGGCACCGGAACCTGAAACATATGATTTAGCTTATCCGGGTAAACCTGATGTATCTATGGAACAAGAAGTTTCTGAATATGCGGGATTTATTCCAACTCCCAAATGTCCTCCGTTGTATGCAAAAGTTGCAACATTAACACCTTCAGGATGGTCAATGGCTCAAGCTGGTGTGCCATATGATCCGACACCGGCGAATGAAGGAAATCGGGATGTTGATGTTCGTCAGATAACAAATCCGAATGAGTATTTGAAAGTTGTAAAAGGGATTGTTGATGGAACTAAAACTTTTACTGATATAACTCCTCTAACTTTTCAAAAAAATACATGGTTGAGGTCTATGGTTCTTCCTTGTTATTCAACAGGCACCGATAGATGTAAGTTTGAAGAAACAGCTGACAAAGATAATATTAATTTTTGGGGTTGGGGGGCTATCATGGGATTTATATATCCTGAAGAATATTATAAGGAATATACAGGCGGAGAAGCTGGAACTCAAAATGTATATTGGAATTTGTTCCCTGTTTATTATCGACAAATTGAAGGGTATGCAACAGTATATTGTTATTTTGATCGTGCAGATACTAACTATACCGATGCAGAAGTTGATAAAGATTATGATCAGTTAGGGGCTTTTAACGACGGTAGTATTAATTCATTCCAGAAAGGCGATAGAGGTAACGGTACAACTTATCTTAATCGTCTGAATGATCCGAAACTTAAATATGATGATCCGTGGTAGTATACATGACAATAAGTCCTCGAGAAAATCGAGGACTTATGTTTTTACTTGTAAAAAATCTTCTATCAATTATAATAATAACCAAATAATTATTTGGGGAGAATTTTGATGTTCTATAAAATTTTGTTCGCAGCTCTTTTGTTTTCTTTTTCTGCTTCAGCTCAAGGTATATTAGGCGGGGACGTGTCTTTGGACAGTCAACCGCAAAATAATAGTTGGACCAGAGAAGAGCAAGCTGCTCCTGAGCTTAAACCGTTGTATCAGTTTGAAAACTTGTCAGGTACAAATGCGATGAAGAATATTTTTGAAGCTGAACAAATTTTTTGTTATGAAGTTTTTCCTCAAGACGGAGAACATAAGGGATATACATTAGATGGTTTTCCGATTAGAGGCTTTTGCGGAATATTAAATCAGACAGTTCGTGATACTCTGGCGGCAAGTTTTTTTGCTAATCCGACTGCGGTTAATTTTGAAGAAGCAGAACAATGTGAAGTACAACCTAAAATTATTCTACGATTTATTCGTGGTGTTGATTATACCGACGTTCTCTTATCTGCGCCATGTCATGCGTTTGTAATTTTTTATGCCGGTACCGTAAGTGCATATAATTATAAGCCTTCGGCAGAATTGATTGATACTTTGGTTAAAAATCTTCAAACTAAACATCAAGAGTTTGTTTCTCCGGCATTGTTAAATCAAGTTATGCCTATCGGTGTTATTCAAAATGAAAATCAAAGAAAAATAGTTTATAAAACTAAAGAACCTATTCGTAAATGGGAAGAAAAAGCTACTGAAAAAGTAAAAAAACAAGAAGCAGAAGTTAAGAGACAAAATACTGGGTGGAACAAACTCAAAACTCGCTTAAAATAGCGTATAACGGCACATCTAAAGCCAAAATTTCAAAGAGAAAAAATTTATGTATTTTGTATACACTAAAATTTTTTCTCTTTTTATTTTAACTTTAAATAGGACTTATTTATACAACCAATCGTTTTTAGCCTTTTGATTACGCATATGAAGTTTTGTTGTCTCTGACATACTTGCATAAACTCGGTGTCTGATTGATTTCTGCTTATATCCGAATTCGTTTCTACCCCATTCGCTTTGCTGATATACCGGATACATTTTTTTCAATAAATCTTGTGAAGCATGATATCTTGAACCTTCAGGAAGTTTTAACATAACCGGAATGATCTTATCAAAAGCTTTTATTTGTTGTTGATAATTTTCAAAATTTTCACTCTTTCCTGCAGTTTCAAGTAATTCATTAAAATATGGTCTTGCCAACTCTCCGATAATTTGTTGGACCTTCGGATATGTTTGATTTTTTTTAGTAAGTTTTTTTACAATTTTTTCGGCATATTTAAATGCTTCTCCGCTGTTTCCTTTAGCTTTTTGCAATGAACACAACAAAGTGAACAATTTGCCGTCATTATCGGGATTATTTTCGGGTAACTCATTGACACAAGATTTGATTTGTTTGCGCCAATCGTGATAATAAACTTCGGACATTGGCAAAGCAGAGAGATACCAATAAGCATAGCATTTTGCCATTTTGTCACCTAAAGTCGGTTTTTTGGGAAAAGTTGTATATAAACCATCGGTTATTTCTTGAATATTCATATCCGATATTGTTCTTTCTCCAACTGCTAACTTTCCGCAACGTTCTTTTTCGGATAAAGTATAATAATCTCGCATTTCTTGCTTGTATTCTTCAAAAGTTTTTTGCACCATATCCGTCTGCCTAAAAAGATTTTACCATTTTTACAAAAGTTATTCCATGTTCTTCAAAAATATCTCCTTCAGCTTCAAAGCCTAACTTTTCATAGAAATGAACTACCGATAACATTGCGTGCATTATCAAGCGAGAATATCCTGCTTCTTTAGCCCTTTGCTCGGCATAAGCGACCATCAAGTGTCCGACACCCTCTCGTTGATATTTTCCGTCAACTGCAACCTGCATCATCCTTATTTCTTCATCATCAATCGGAATCATCATCATGCCGCCGACAAGTTTATCATCTAAACTTTCGATACAGCCAATATGCAGGTAACTCATTTCATTTTCACGATATTTATCAAGAAATTTTAATCCTAACGGCTCAAGCAAAACCTTATACCGAAGCTCAACCAATTCGTCATAACGAGCCGAACCAAAATCAATATCAATCATTTTTTTCATTTGGCACCTCCTAGGATTGTTATATCTTATTATTATCATATTTAAGCATTATAATCAATAATATATTGCGTTACTTAAAAATTTATTCTATTTATGGATAAAACGTAATTTGTGAAAAATAGGAAAGATATGGTTCAAGATTTAAGTTTAATACGCAATTTTGCAATTATTGCCCACATTGATCATGGAAAATCAACTATTGCCGACCGAATTATTGAATATTGCGGTGGCTTGACTTCTCGAGAAATGCAAGAGCAAGTTCTTGATTCGATGGATATTGAACGCGAAAGAGGAATTACAATTAAGGCTCAAACCGTTCGCTTGAATTATAAAGCTAAAGATGGAAGAGATTATCAACTTAATTTGATGGATACTCCCGGACACGTTGACTTTTCTTATGAAGTTAGCCGTTCGTTGGCATCTTGTGAAGGTTCTGTTTTAGTTGTTGACTCAACTCAAGGAGTAGAGGCTCAAACTCTTGCCAATGTCTATCTTTCAATCAATAATAACCATGAAATTGTTCCTGTTTTGAACAAGATAGATTTACCTTCAGCCGAACCCGACAAGGTTCGTCAACAAATTGAAGATGTTATCGGACTTGATGCTTCCGATGCGGTTGAAGCTTCGGGAAAAACTGGTTTGGGAATACCTGATTTGTTGGAAGCTATTGTTAATAAACTTCCTGCTCCGACCGGAAATACCGAAAATCCGCTAAAGGCTTTGTTGATTGATAGTTGGTATGACAGCTATTTGGGCGTTATCATTTTAGTTCGTGTTCATGACGGAATTATTCGTAAAAAACAACAGATACGAATGATGTCTAATAATGCGGTTTATCAAATTGATAAAGTAGGTATTTTCACTCCTAAAATGCAAGATGTTGATGCTTTGTATCCGGGAGAAATAGGTTTTATTACCGCAAGTATCAAGAGTGTGAGTGATTGTAGTATCGGTGATACAATTACCGATAACAGAACTCCGTGCACAGAAGCTTTACAAGGGTTTAAGCCTTCGGTTCCGGTGGTGTTTTGTTCAATTTTTCCTGTTGATAGCAGTCAATATGAAAACTTAAAAGACGCTCTCGCAAAATTGAAATTAAATGATGCCAGTATTGATTATCAAAATGAAAATTCCGCTGCGTTGGGATTAGGTTTTCGTTGTGGTTTTCTTGGTTTGTTACATATGGAAATTATCCAAGAAAGATTAGGAAGAGAGTTTGATTTAGATTTAATAACAACAGCTCCGTCTGTGGCATATAATATAAATATGACATCAGGGCAGCAAATTACTCTGCATAATCCTGCTGATATGCCGGATCCGACACAAATTGCATCGATTGAAGAGCCGGTTGTAAGAGCTACTATTATGGTTCCTGATGAATATTTGGGGGCAGTTTTAAAATTGTGTAATGACCGCAGGGGAATACAGGAAGAACTTACTTATGTCGGTTCAAGAGCTATGGTGGTTTATAAAGTTCCGCTCAACGAAATTGTATTTGATTTTTATGATCGATTAAAGTCCATAACCAGCGGTTATGCCAGCTTTGATTACGAAATTGTCGGACACCAAATTTCTGATTTGGTAAAAGTGCAAATATTAATCAATGAAGAACCTGTAGATGCTTTAGCATTTTTATGTCACCGTTCACAAGCCGAATCTCGTGGTCGTCAGATTTGTGAAAGACTTAAGGATTTAATCCCCAGACATTTGTTTAAGATTCCGATTCAAGCGGCTATCGGTGGTAGAGTTATTGCTCGTGAAACTATTTCTGCACTGCGTAAAGATGTTACTGCAAAATGTTATGGTGGTGATATAACTCGTAAACGTAAGCTTTTGGATAAGCAAAAGAAAGGAAAACTTCGTATGCGTCAGTTCGGAAAAGTCGAAATTCCGCAATCGGCATTTATTGAAGCTTTACGTATCGGTGAACAATAATAAAAAGGGCGAGATTTTTTCTCGCCCTTTCTTTTATCTTTCTAAAGGTTTGTATTTAATAGCATGAGGATTGCAAGCATCTTCGCCTAAGCGGGCTTTTTTATCCTTTTCATATTCTTCAAAGTTTCCTTCAAACCATACAACCTTACTATCTCCTTCGTAAGCCAAAATATGAGTTGCCAAACGGTCAAGGAACCAACGGTCGTGAGATGTTACCAATACACAACCGGGATAATTCATAATTCCTTCTTCTAAAGAACGCAAGGTATCAACGTCCAAATCATTGGTAGGTTCATCGAGCAAAATCACGTTTGCACCTTTACGAAGCATTTTGGCCAAGTGAACACGATTACGTTCACCGCCGGAAAGTTGCCCGACTTTCTTTTGTTGGTCAGCTCCTTTGAAATTGAATTGTCCAACATAAGCACGTGAAGGGAATTCTTTTTTTCCTAATGTTATCATATCTAATCCATCGGAAATTTCTTCCCAAATAGTTTTGTTGGCATCTAATTCATCACGTCCCTGATCAACATAGCCTAAATCGACAGTTTCTCCAAGTCTGATTGTTCCCGAATCGGGAGTTTCTTGTCCGGTAATCATACGGAAAAGTGTGGTTTTTCCTGCACCGTTAGGACCGATAATGCCAACGATAGCACCTCTCGGAATTTTGAATGACAAATCATCAATGAGCATTCTGTCACCATAACCTTTAGAAATATGTTCAGCTTCAATTACCAAGTCCCCCAGTCTTTCAGTCATCGGAATATTGATGTTTGCGGTGGTGATTTTGTCTTTTGTAGAAGCCTGCAACAATTCATCATAAGCATTGATACGAGCTTTTGATTTAGCTTGACGAGCTTTCGGATTTTTTCTAATCCATTCCAATTCGTTGGCTAAAGTACGTTGACGAGCAGATTCTTCTTTTTCTTCTTGTTCAAGACGTTTTTGTTTTTGTTCCAACCAAGAAGAATAGTTTCCTTCATAAGGAATGCCTTGTCCTCTATCAAGCTCAAGAATCCAACCGGTAACATTGTCAAGGAAATAGCGATCGTGAGTTACCATAACAACTGTTCCGTTATAGTTTTGTAAGTGTTTTTCAAGCCATGCTACGGATTCCGCATCTAAGTGGTTAGTAGGTTCATCAAGTAATAACATATCCGGTTTTTGCAACAACAAACGGCAAAGAGCGACACGACGTTTTTCACCACCGGAAAGTTTTGTAACATCACTTTCTGCCGGAGGGCAACGAAGAGCATCCATAGCAATTTTTATACTTCTTTCTAAATCCCAACCGTTACAAGCATCTATCTTTTCTTGAAGTTCTGCTTGTTCTTCGATGAGGGCGTTCATTTCATCGTCAGTCATAGGTTCGGCAAATTTCATTGAAACTTCTTCGTAACGCTTCAATAAATCACGAGTTTCGCCTAAACCGTCCATAATGTTTTCAATAACATTTTTATTCGGGTCTAATTTAGGTTCTTGTTCCAAATATCCTACTTTTACTCCTTCTGCCGGCCAAGCTTCGCCATTGAAATCTTTATCAACACCTGCCATAATTTTCAATAGAGTTGATTTACCTGCACCGTTAACTCCGAGAACTCCGATTTTTGCTCCGGGAAAAAATGATAAAGTTATTCCTTTGAAAAGTTCTTTTCCTCCCGGAAAAACTTTAGTAAGATTTTGCATTACATAAATATATTGGTAAGACGCCATAATGGTGTTTGCCTCCTAGATAAGTGTTAAAAAGTTAATATTATCGTCTTTTGTTACTGATATGACCGATTCCGCCACCATCAGTATTTCTAAATTCAGAAGCTCGTACTGCAGATGATTGCAGAGGTTGAGCTGTTGTCGGGTTAGGAATATTTGCTTTTTTAGTAGCAATATCTTTTCCATCTTCACTGGTTGCTGATTTTTTATTTTTTTTGTTTTTATCTTTTGCATTTTTATAAATATTTACTGCATCATAACGATTGATATTTTCATCATCTTTTAGCAATGTGGCATCATAAGCATGACGAGGATAAAAAACTTTTCCGTCATACATTTTTATTGTGCCGTCAGCATAAAGTTTTGTTTTGAATATTTTTTGGTTATTAAAACGGGCATTTAATTCGTCGCAATTATACATTCCGTCAGCCTGTTTTGCCAAGAAAGCATCAGCTTTTGCCGTATTATATGCAATCATACCTTCTTCTTGGTTTTTATCGCTGACGGCTTTGGTTATTAAAATTGCTCTTGCCAACATTTCGAAAGTAGCAAATTTAGATGCTCCGCAGGCCATCCCCGTTCCTGAAACATTACCCAAAGCTTTCATTTCTTCTATATAGCTGGGAGTAGAACTTATTTGAGCATTGGCATTGGTGCATAAAAGTGCAAAAATTGTAAAAATTAAAAACTTTTTCATTTTGTTTCCTCGATGTTATTATGTTTCGATTATATGTAAAATATTTTACTTTGCAAATATTCTTTAGCTTTTAACAAAAATATGGTTGACAAATGATTACTTTTATCATAAGTTGCAGCAAAACATTGTGATAAAGGAAATGTGTTATGAAATTGTTTAGTTCGTTAAAATCAAAGAAAAATCGCGATAAGGACTGCAAAATTGTTCGTCGTAAAGGTCGCATTTTCATCATTAATAAGAAGAACCCGAAGTTCAAAGCTTGTCAGGGATAATCTGCTAATGTTGTGTATAGATTAAAAAGCTTCGTTATTTCGGAGCTTTTTTTATATAAAAACTCGGGATAATTTCCCGAGTTTTTAGTTTATGGTAACAAAGGAGACCAAGCCGGATCTGAGGCATCGGCAGGAGTTATAATCATTCTTTCATTATAACCGGTCAAATCTATTGTATAAAGTTTTACCGGAGCGGTTGTTCTCCCTGAAGGAGCATCTTGGCGGAAATACATTAAAACACGACCATTGGGCGCCCAAACCGGAGCTTCTACCAAATATCCGCTGGTAATTAGACGTTCTCCTCCTCCATCAGGATACATAACACCGATATAAAATTGTCCGTTTGCCAGTTTCGTAAATGCAATATAGTCTCCTCTCGGTGACCAAACAGGAGTTGCATAACGTCCTTGTCCGAAACTGATTCTTTTTACATCACTACCATCTGCATTCATTACATAGAGTTGTTGGTTGCCTCCTCTATCAGAATTGAAAACAATTTTTTTGCCGTCCGGAGAATAGCTCGGCGATGTGTCGATAGCTGATGAACTGGTTAATTGCTTTGTATTGCCGGTGGCTAAGTCCATTTCATAAATATTGGTAACACCGTTTTGAGCATAGCTTAATAACAATTTTGTGCTATCCGGAGAGAATACCGGTGCAAAAGTCATTCCTTTAAAATGTCCGACCAACTTTTGTTTGCCGGTTTCTATATCAAGAATATAAACTTTTGGTGTTTCTCCTGCATAAGATAAATAAGTTACTTTTTGCAAATTAGGAGAAAAACGAGGTGTTAAAGCCATGGAAGCTCCACTGGTTAAAAATTTATGATTTTCTCCATCTTGATCCATTATGGCGAGTCTTTTCACTCTGCGAGTTGCGGGACCGCTTTCGGAAATATAAACTATACGGGTATCAAAATAACCTTTTTCACCGGTCAGTTGTTCATAGATGGCATCAGCAATTACGTGTGCTACTCTGCGCCAGTTATCTTTTTCGGTTGAGAACGATTGTCCTTTAAGTTGCTCTTCGGAAAAAACATCCCACAAGCGAAACTCTATTTTAAGAGTTGTCGGTGAGGTTTCGGTGATTGCACTTTGTACTAAACCAAGAGCATTGATAGCTTGCCAATCTGTAAATATAGGCATTTCATCAATGGATTTGAATTTTTGAATATAGCTTTTTTCCGATATTATGCGAAATAATCCCGAACGTTCCAAGTCGGCAATAACAACTTCGCGAATTTTTTCCCCATAATTTGCCGCACTGGGGGTAGAACTGACCATTTCAGCAATCGCTAAAGGCATAGGGTCACGCATAGCGCCGTTAACATCAATAGTGAGTTCTGCTTTTGCACTAAAGGTTATTATTGTTAAGATTAAGCATAAAAACGAAAATTTCTTCATTATTTTGATACTTTCAAAAATTTAAATTTACTTGCCGTATAAGATAGTATAATATCGTTAAGATTTCATTAGCAGTATAAAGGAAAAGTTATGGATTTGTCGGATTTTAAACAAAAATTGCCCGCTAAAAAAGCTCTTATCGGTTTTGATTTCGGAACCAAAAGATTAGGGGTTGCCATATCGGATTTAACTCTGACTATTGCAAGTTCATATACCATAATTTATCGAGAAAATAAGAATAAAGACTTTTCGCAAATAAAGAAAATTATAGAAGATAAAGAAATCGGAGGAATGGTGTTCGGGCTTCCTTTGCAAATGAACGGACAGGAAGGAGACGTTGCCGGTGAAGTTAGAAAATTTGCTGCAGAATTGGAACAGGAATTTGGTTTGCCTTGTGCTTTTTGGGACGAACGTCTATCTTCTTCTGCAGTTGAAAGTTTTTTGATAAAAGAAGTTGATATGTCACGAGGAAAACGCAAGAAAATTCTGGATGCTTCCGCTGCGTCATATATTTTGCAAGGATTTTTAGATGCGCTAAAAAGAGCCTGATTTTATCAGGCTCTTGGTTTCTATTCATTTATTTTTGAGTTTGCAATCATTTCTGCTATTTGCATTTTAGAAACATTGGTTTGCTGTGTTTCTTTAGGTTCTGTTATAGGTGCTTCTTCAACAGTGGTTTCTTTAGTTGAGGCGATATTTTCTCTGACAGCTTCCATTTTATAATTTGCTTTAAATTTTTGCCATTCATTTTCATAATTTCTGGCTTCTTCTCTTAAAGCTGCTAAAGTTTCTTTATCTCCGCTTTCAATCGCCTTTTGCGCTTTTTCAAGTAAGCTCATCTGTTGTTCATATTTTATATCTCCCAGCTTTCCTTCTTCTCCTACATATCTTCCGTCCCCAAAACCAACTCCTGTATCTATACCATCTATATAAACATGATAATATGCTCGTTTCCTTGTTGCGCGAGTACATCTTACACCGGTATATCTTTCTCCATCACTAAAACGTATGTTTTCTCCGTTGATATTATATGTGCCTGTTGCTTTATATCCGGGGCATTCAAGAGAAAAGTCTTTAGCGTCAGAAATTATTTTTTCTTTTTCTTCTTCAGTTGCCGATAAAAATCTTTTAGCTAAATCGTATCCTATTTCTCCTTGTACAACATATCCATTTATCATGCTGTCTCCGTTTTCATTTGCAGCTGTAATAGGTTTCATATCTTTATCAAGATGCTGAACTTCCGAAACTTTGTCAGATTTATAAATTGTTGATGTATAACTTTCGTCATTTTGTTTGACGATTTCAGTATACGAGCCGTCACTATTGATATCTGTTTTTTGAGTGATTTTGCCGTTATAATCAAAATGAGTTTCGGTTGCGGTACCATCGTCTCTATATTCTGTTTTTATGGAAGTGTCGCCACTTGTGTCCAGAGATATTATAGTCATATTGTGGATGGAAAAATCATCATTATACTTTATTTTTGTTGTGGTAATTCTTCCATCAGGGCTTTCTCCGGTAATACTCTCATCTTTTGGGGTTCCTCCAAATAATTTACGAACTTTGTTTCCAAAAGACATTTTGTGTTCAGGCATTTTTCTTTCCATAATACTTCTCCGTACAATAAATGAATATGGTGCAAGTATAGATACTTATATTCGTTTTGTCAAGTATTTTGACAAAATAAAAGGCCGCAATTGGCGGCCTTTGAATAATTAGTTTATTTTTATTATTCTCCAACGTACATACCTGTTGCACGAGCAGCTTTTACATAATCACTGTTCGGATCAAGCAGGGTTGTACCTTCTTTTACAACTTCATCAATATCATAGTCTGAGATTGCATTATTTTTCCATACAACCATACGATTAGTTTTTCCTTGTTCTAAAAGTTCAACCGCTTTAGCACCGAACATTGTTGCTAAAATTCTGTCAATCGGAGACGGATTGCCGGAACGTTGTGTGTGTCCTAAAGAAGTTACACGAGTTTGAAACTCTTTGTAACGCTTATTCAATTCGGCACTTAAATAATGTCCGATGCCACCATAAACTGTTTCACCTATTTTGTTTGTAGCAGAAGATACATGCTGTCCGTCTTCACGTTTTACGCCTTCGGAAACTACAATAAGAGCGTGATTTCTTCCGGCTTCTTTAATAGATTTAAGTTTTGCAATAATAGAATCGATTTTGTAAGGAATTTCCGGAACCAAACAAACGTCTGCCATTCCTGCAAGAGCCGAGTGCATTGCCAAATGTCCTGCATCACGTCCCATAACTTCCAATATCAAAGCTCTATTGTGAGAACGAGCAGTCAATAAAAGGCTGTCTAAAGCTTCGGTACAAACTTGGCAAGCTGTAGCGAAACCGACAGACGAATCGGTAATAGGAGTGTCGTTATCAATAGTCTTTGGAATACCTACCATTTTGATGCCGGCTAAATGGCAATAGTTACTGACAATATTCATTGAGCCGTCACCGCCGACAACAACCAGAGCATCCAGACCTAATTCACGAGCTCCTTCGCCAAATTTTTTAGAAAGTGTTTCCATGGATTCGAGTTTAACACCGCTGTTTAAGGAGCCTAAATAAGAACCGCTCAATCGTGGCCAAGGAGTATTTGAGAAATTGTCTTGATTTAATACTTCATATTGTAACGGTCGGTTGGTCAAACCATCTGTTCCGAATTTGATACCGTAAACTTCCCATCCTTTTATCGAAGCTGCGTTTACGACAGAACGAATTACAGCATTAAGACCAGCGCAGTCACCACCACTTGTTAAGATACCGATTCTTTTAGTTTTATTCATTTTTGAGCTCCTATTTAATTTTATAGGTTGATTTATTACCATAAATGTGATACATTTCAATACAAATTTTACATAAAAATTTCCAGTAAAATTTTTTGGTTATCAAAAATTTATTTATGTTTTAACGCAGGAACTATAAAATATGATAAAAAACGACAGTATCAGTAAACTACAACATCAGCTTTGTGAACTGAAGTTGGAAGAGAGACGTGTGTGTTCTGATATTCGCCATTTGGTGGCTCGCAACAATATGATAGATTTTGCAAAAGCTAAACAGCTTAATGCCTTGCGAAGCGGTGTTAAAAAGAAAATAGCAACCGTTGAAGCTCGTATTATGCCTAACATTATTGCATAAAAATTGTTGCAATTTAAAAATTTGTATGATAACAAAGGCTAGTTTTAACAATTTATTGAAGTTGAAAAGAGGTGATTTAAGTGGTTCAAGTTACTGTTATCGGTAATGATGTCGGTCAGTCTTTAAAAGTATTGAAAAAGAAAATGCAACGCGAAGGTATTTTCCGCGAAATGAAGCTGAGACGTTGTCATGAAAAGAACTGTGAGAAAAAGGCTCGTCGTCAGGCTGAAGCTATTCGCAGATCACGTAAGCAACTTCGCAAACGTTTAGATACAGAAGGATTCTAGTCTGTTTCTGAAAAATTTTACAAAAAATCTCCGATAAATTCGGAGATTTTTTTGTTATAAATAAATACCCTAGCTTGTTTGGCTAGGGTATTGGACTATCTTATTTGTTGCGTTCTGATATTGGGATGGACTCTTCTTCTTCTTTGTTCTCTTCCCCATTCCCCTTCCTCTTCATAGGATCTTTCATCTTCATAATAGCTGCTTTCGGAATATCCTTCATTGTAGTCGTTTGTGTAACCTTCGTCACTCATATAATCACCTTTTTCCGATGTTTCCTCCGTAGCTTCACAACGATAATAGCCGTGGCAACTTCTGCTACTCGGCTCTAATCCGGCATCATAACATTCTTCTTTGGTAGAAGAAAATTCTTCGGGGCAACAATATTTGAAATATGAACTATCTTGCGGACAATATTCCAAGGCAACTTCTCCCTGTCTGCAGTTTGTTCGAGTGTAGCCTCTGTTGTTGCACATTCTTTTAATTTTAGTTCCGGCATCTCCTTTTAAAACATCTCGATGAGTATGTGTTGGAGAATCGACTAAAAAGCGAACTCCGGCATCAGCATTTGTAGAAAAAAGTGCTACTGATAATATCAATGCAGTTTTTACGAAGTTATTCATATATTTATCTCCTATAATTCAATAGATATATTTTACTATCAAATGTATTATTTTTCAATATAAATGTCTTGATATATGCAAATATTTTTTGTAAACTACAACTACCTAAAAGAATTATTCACTTAATTATGGAAGCTAAAACTTTAGATGATCAAATTGATTTAGTCAGACGAGACAGTTTGATCGAATTTGTTCGTTATACGAATAAATTTACGTTAAAAAGCAAGGCACTGGTTGAGTTGTTTAAGCCTCGTATTCATCGTGGAGCTGAAAAATTTGAACACTATGTTAAAGAACATGGTCAGCTTAAACTTGAGGACGAAAGAAAGTTGCTTGAAACTCATCGCCGTGATTTGCAAGAGATTTATTTTCGTGTATGCAGTTGTCACGAGAAAAACGAATCGCTAATTGTTGAGAACTCTGATTTGAGCCGACTTTACTATAAGTATGCTCATTGTCCGGGGGTGCTTGCACAAAGATATCTGCTTAAAAGAAAAAATGAGGATATTCGTCGTTTTATCAAAATTTTTGAATTTTGTGACGAAGTATATAAAGAATTTCTTATCAAAGCCGATAGAAAAACACGAGCTTATTACATGGAGCTACATCCTGTTTAAGCAACTCTTGATTATGAGAAAGGTGCCACTTTTGAAAGTGACACCTTTTTTTATTTTATATTTTCAAGAGCAATATCTGTGTGCTGTTTTATTGTTTGAGCACTTTTTTCTAATAATTTATGCTCATCATCTGAAAAGGAGGGGTATATTTTACCATGAATGCCTCTTTTTCCGATGATGCAAGGTAATGATATGCAAATATCCTCTATATTTTCCACTTTGTTATGAAGAGAAGATACATTTAAAATTGCATATTCATTTGAACCGATAGCTTGACATATTCTGGTTAAGGCTCCGGCAATTCCGAAAGTTGTCGAACCTTTGCCGCTTATTATGTGATATGCCGCATTGCGTACATTGTTATCAATTTCTGATTTTATTTCTTCGGTTAGCGGTTTATTTATATCTTTTGCCAATTGTTCGATTTGGACAGTGCCGGCATCGGCATTTGACCATATAAGAACTTCACTATCTCCGTGTTCACCGACTACATTGGCATGAATGGATTTCGGAGATACTCCCAAATGATATCCCAGTAATGTGCGAAAACGAGCAGTATCTAACACTGTTCCGCTACCAAAAACTCTGTTTTCGGGAAAACCGGAAATATTAAGGGCAACTTTGGTCATTACGTCAACGGGATTAGTTGCAATCAATAAAATAGTATTAGGGGCATATTTTTTTATTTGTGGGATTATGTTTTCAAAAATTTTGACATTGGTTGCCAATAAGTCGTTTCTGGTTTGCCCGGGTTTTTGATTAGCCCCTGCGGTAACAATTACCACTTCGGCGTTTTTCAAATCTTCATATTTTCCGGCTTTGATTTTGTTGGCATAAGCAAATGGGGTTGCGTGAGCTATATCCTCTGCTTCAGCTTCTGCTCGAGATTGATTTTGATCAATTAAAACAACTTTTCTGGCAACCCCACGCATAATTAATGCAAAGGCTGTAGAGCTTCCTACTCCTCCGGCTCCTATAATTCCTATCTTCATTATTTATCTCCTTAAATTGTACATTAAATAAATAGGAATTTTAAATGCCTTAAGCAACAGTTTATAAAAAAATATGTTTTTTTGCACACTGGCAAATAGTGGTAAATGTCGTAAAAATAAAGGGTTATAGCTTTTTATGATAATAATTTTTCGGTAAAAATAAAAATAATGCTTGTCAATTAATATAAAATTGTGGTAACAGATAGCCACGGGTCCGAGTTTTGTGCCCGAGAATTTTATTTGTTTTAATATTTTAGAGGTTTATCAAATGACTGATACAGCTAATCGCGTTAAGAAAATTGTTGCAGAACACCTTGGTGTAGAAGAATCTAAGGTTACTGATACTGCAAGCTTCATCGATGATTTAGGTGCTGATAGCTTGGATACCGTTGAATTGGTTATGGCATTCGAAGAAGAATTCGGTTGCGAAATTCCAGACGAAGCAGCTGAAAAAATCTTGACAGTTAAAGACGCTATTGATTATTTGAACAAAAACGCTTAATTCTTGTTCAAAGGGAATATATGATTAAACTCGCTTGACATAAAGCGAGTTTTTTCATATAAAAATTGCTTGTAAAGATAATAAAATAAGGAATTTTTTTATGAGAAGAGTAGTCGTAACAGGTATGGGAATGCTATCTCCTTTCGGACGAGGTGTTGAATATAACTGGAACAATGTTATTGCGGGAAAATCTGCAATCAGAAAAATTGAAAATATTGAACTTTATGACGAACCGGTGAAAATTGCCGGACAAGTTCCTTTCGGTAAAGAACCGAACCAATTTGATCCGGATACCGTTATGCCTCCGAAAGAACAACGTCGTGTTGATAAGTTTATTTTGTTCGGTTTGGCTGCCGGTATTGATGCGATGGAAGATAGCGGTTGGACTCCTCTTGATGAAGAAGACAGTTATAGAGCCGGTGTTATGATGGGCTCGGGAATCGGCGGTTTAAGTGCCATTCATGAAAATTCTGTCTTAATTGCGGAAAATAAGAGTATTCATAAAGTATCTCCATTTTTCATCCCTTCTTGTTTGATTAATATGATTTCCGGACATTTATCAATTCGTTTTGCATTAAAGGGACCGAATCATGCTTGCGTAACCGCTTGTTCGACCGGTACTCATGCTATTGGCGATGCTGCGGCTATGATTGCTCGTGGTGATGCTGATTTAATGCTTGCCGGTGGTGCCGAATCTGCAGTTAATATTTTAGGTTTATCCGGTTTTGCCAGAATGAAAGCAATTACTGCCGAATTTAATGATGAACCGGAAAAAGCTTCTCGTCCGTGGGATCAGGGACGTAGCGGTTTCGTTATGGGTGAAGGTGCCGGTGCGTTGGTGTTGGAAGAATATGAACATGCCAAAAAACGTGGTGCAAAAATCTATGCGGAAGTTGTCGGATATGGTATGAGCGGAGACGCATATCATATTACCGCTCCTTCCGGTGATGGTGCATATCGTGCAATGAAAATGGCTGTTTCTCATGCTGAAGAACATGGCGTAAAATTAGAAGATATCGGCTATGTAAATGCTCACGGAACATCAACTCCTGCCGGAGATGTGGGCGAAGCTATGGCTGTAGCTCGTTTGTTTGGCGATAATATCAAAAATGTTTCGATGTCTTCAACAAAGTCTGCAATTGGTCACTTATTAGGTGCTGCCGGAGCAGTAGAAGCTGTTTTGACGATTAAGTCGATTAATGAACAAATTTGTCCTCCGACATTAAACCTTGAAAATCCGGCTCCTGAAGTTGAAGGAATGGATTTAGTTCCGTTAAAAGCTAAAAAACGTGAAATCAAGGCTGCAATGTCAAATTCATTTGGCTTTGGAGGAACAAACTCATCGGTAATTTTCAAAAAAATTGAAGACTAATGATGAAATTTTTAGTCAGCTTATTTACGGTTTTTATTATAGCAATTACATCATTAGCCATTTATATGATTAATTGTCCGAATGAGTTGACTGAAGAAAAAGGAATTGTATTAGCAAAAGGTGTAAGTGTACGCCGTTTATCTAAAGATTTACAAGAAGCAAGGGTGATAAATTCATCCTTGCTTTTTCGTTTAGTTGTCAGGGGATTGGGGATTGATAAAAAGCTACAAGCCGGAGAATATATGTTTCCGCCTAAAGCAAATATGATGCAAATCGCCAAACAGCTACAAAACGGAGAAGTTTATTATCGCCGGATTACTCTAAATGAAGGGTGGACTTCAACACAAATGATAGATTTTATCAATGATGAGCCTAATTTAGTCGGAGAGATTACGATAGACGCAAAAGAAGGCAGTATGCTTCCGGAAACATATAGTTTTTCTAAAGGAGATAGTCGCAACAGTATTGTTAAACAAGCTCAGAAAGCAATGGAAAAAGTTTTAAGTGATGCTTGGGCAAATAATAGTGTAGGTGTGTTGAAAAATAAAAATGAGTTGCTTATTTTGGCTTCTATTATAGAAAAAGAAACAGGGTTGCCTGAAGAAAGAAACGATGTAGCTGCAGTTTTTGTTAATAGATTGAATAAAGGAATGAGGCTTCAAACAGATCCCACGGTGATATATGCAATAACTTTAGGCAAAAAGAGTTTGGGGCGTTCTCTTTTGAAAAAAGATTTAGAATACGATAGTCCGTATAATACATATAAAAATTACGGACTACCGCCAGCTCCGATTTGTAATCCGGGAAAAGATGCTATTTATGCTGCCGCCAATCCCAGTTCTGCAGATTATTTATATTTTGTGGCCAAGGGAAATGGAGGTCATCGATTTGCTAAAACATTATCAGAACATAATGATAATGTCTTGTTGTATAGAAAATTTTTAAAAAATAAATAGTTGATTAATGTGCTATAGTGGTGTATAATTTGCACCAATGTACGTACTATTCTAAAATTATCTGACATGTTAAGTTATCTTAAAATTATCAGCTGTCTTAATTTTATTATGATAGCTCAGGGTCTTATTTCGGAGTTTCGCATTCCCGCACCGGCAATCACAGAGATAAGGCATAAAGCTCCTTATCGTTATAATGATATGCGCCGTTTCGGAAAGCAGTCCGCAACCCAACTTACTTACCGCCGTTTGTGCCGTGAGTTTGAGAATTATAAGAAAGATTAGTCTTTCAATGTTTAACCGTTATGAGCTCTTGAAAAAGGGCTCTTTTTTATGCTTGTCCGACGGTTTCCATCATCATTGGGTATAAAGCTTGTGTCGGTTCCATACCTTTGGTCATAACAACATTAAATACCGGATACATTCTTTCACATTCTTTTATTGCAATATCCATAATTTGAGCAATTTGTCCTTCAAAATGAATACTTTTTTCGTTACAAAATAATGAGTGGCGATATACCATCATTTTTTGTTCTGCCCAATAAGAGAAATGCCCCATCCATAAGTCGTCATTTATTAATGCTAACAGTTCAAAAATTTTACTTTTGTTTTCTATTTGGTTTTCAATGTTTATAAGACATGAAATATGAAGACAGCGCATATTTTCTTCGAAAGAGAAAAAAATCAACATATCGTTCCATTTGCCTTGAACTGCGACAACGACCTCGTTTGAACCGCGACGTTCGGTTGCATAGGAACGCAGATTGAGGAAATTTTCAACTTCATCAATCGGGTTATTGGTCAAAATTGTTCCGTTTGTCGGGTTCATAAATTGCTCCGGTTTCATTTTACAATGCAAATTTATATATTATAAATAACATCATCGAGTCGCAAAATACAATCAGCCGATTCAAGTTTTCCACTTTATTTATTTATTATTTTTTTTTGAAAAGAAAAAATGCGTTAAAACAATGTGATATTTTTTGAGCCTGTTAAATAAAAATTTTTGATGTGGATATGTTTGAGAAAATTAATATACTCTTTACCAATTAATTTGTTTGGGAGATAAAAATGACAGGTTTAGAATTTCCGGCAATCTCTCCGGTAATTTTTGCTATAGGCCCGATAGCTGTTCGTTGGTATTCAATGGCTTATTTAGTAGGTATTGTTGCTGCGTGGCTTTTAATATTACGACTTATTAAAAAATATGATTTACCGCTTACTCGCCAGCAAGTAGAGGATATGGTATTTTTCACGACAATCGGTATTGTTGTCGGCGGACGCTTGGGATATGTGCTTTTTTATGGCGGAGAATATTATTTACATAATCCGTTAAAAATTTTTGCAATATGGCAAGGAGGAATGTCTTTTCATGGCGGTGCAATAGGTGCAGTCATGGGAATTTTATATACTGCATATTCTCAAAAAATTAAATTTTGGCTCCTTACCGATATGGCGGCACTATTTGCTCCGATAGGTATTTTTTTGGGACGAATTGCTAATTTTATAAATGATGAATTATGGGGAAGGGTTACAGATGTTCCTTGGGCAGTTCGTTTTCCCAGCGGAGGTTTTTTGCCGCGTCATCCTTCGCAATTATACGAAGCAGTAACAGAAGGATTAATTATTTTTATAGTTCTTAATTTGCTATGGAAAAAACAAAATATTCGTAAAAATAATGGTGTTATTTCTGCCTTATTTGTGATTATGTATGGTTTTTTCCGTATGCTTATGGAATATTACAGACAACCGGATGAACAGCTCGGATTTTTCTTCGGCTATATAACTATGGGACAGATTTTATCATTACCTGTATTGCTATTCGGCTTGAGTTTATTATGGTACTTTTGCTTTAAGAAGCCTCAGAAGTAATATTTTGAGAAAAACGAGATGCTTTTTGCAGTTTTTTTAGAGCTCTCATATATAAATTGGCAACTTTTTCCTCACGTTTTCTGACGGCGATACAACAAGAAACAGTGATTTTAAGAGGCCTTTTTATTTTGGGAAGTATAAATTCTGATGCGGCAATTTGACGACGAATATCATCTAATCTTTTATAAGCAGTTCCTTTTTCAATATTGGGGAAGATAATAACAAATTCGTTTGGTGTGCAACGATATAAAATTCCATTCGGATCAATAGATGAAATTCGTTTGCTTATCATTTTGACAACATCATTTGCACCGCTTTTTCTAAAAGCTTGCAATAAATGTTTATAGTCATCTATGTAAATAATCCCCAATCCGTATTTATTGTTCATTTTTCCGGCATGCTTTATAAATGCTTTTCCGTTAAAAATTCCGGTTGTAGAGTCTTTGTAGATTGTAAAAATGTGTTGACTGACAATTCCGCCCAAGGTCGTTAGTGAAGCAGATACAAAAAATAAAGATAAGCTTGATGATTGGTTAGAAAGATAGATAGCTAACATAATATTTATTATGGTATAGGCATTATATGTGCTTAATATTTTATTATTTATGGAAGAATGTAAAAGCATTATCAAAATTCCTAAAATGAATAAAGAAATGCTAAACACTTGTAGTCCGCTTTCAAACTCAATAAAAGGACTGAAATCCATTTTTATTTGCAGTGAGTTTAACCATTCACATAAAGCAAAAGCTGCAAAAATAACAATCAAAAAACTTAATGTATCAATGGAAAAGAAAGGACGATTGGGTAAAAAATAAAAAAATATCAACCCGATAATAACTAAAAATGTCATATTCATATAAGCAGGAGTTAAGTAATAAATAACTCCGAAAGTATGTTTTTGATAATTAATAGCAATATACGTCAGTAGTATTATAACTATACTGAATAATGATCTGTTTCGGTTGTACATCCCTAATAATACAATGCTTGTAATATTGATTGCAAAAAATAAAATATGAAAAATATTTTGCAAGTATAGGGGAAGGGGATTAAACAATAAATGAACACATCCGAAAATCAGCAATAATGCAGCCGGAATCCATGAGTTTTGCATTAGCGGTAAAATTTGCCGCAGGTAATATTTACATTTTCGTATCACTTTTCACCTTCTGAAAAATGATTATAATTGTGATAAGTTTAAATTTTATTTACGCACTTAATAATTGAGCTATCGCCATAAGAATAAAAACGATACTTGTTATCAATGGCATGTTGATATGCCTTTTTCATTCTATCTGTTCCGGCAATGGCACAAATTAACATAAAAAGAGTTGATTTCGGTAAGTGAAAGTTAGTTATAATCATATCAATTAACTTAAACTTATACCCCGGAGTGATAAATATATTAGTGCTGTCTGCGTAAGGATGGACAACTCCGTTGTCATCTGTTGCAGTTTCTAAAAGACGGAGCGATGTTGTTCCTACAGCAATAATTCGACGACCTTCTTTTTTTGCTTTATTTATAATTTCGCAGGTTTTAGCATTTATTTCGCCATATTCAGCGTGCATTTTGTGATCTTTTGTATCATCGGTTTTTACCGGCAGAAATGTTCCTGCTCCCACGTGTAACGTAACAAAAGCCTTTTCTATTCCTTTTTTTTCCAAAGCTTCGAAAACTTGAGGAGTAAAGTGTAATCCTGCAGTAGGAGCAGCAACCGCACCTTCATAATGAGCATATATGGTTTGATAGTTTTCTTTATCATTATATTTGTCCCATATTCCGCCTTGTGTCGGTTTATCTCTCTTAATATATGGCGGAAGAGGCATTAAGCCATATTTTTGCAAGTTGCTTGCTAATATTTCAGCCGGACAATTAAAACTTATCAATACTCCGTCATCATCTTTTTTTTCTATTACTTTAGCTGAAAAATCGCTTTGTTCCGGAGTTATTTCATCGGTGTAAAAATAAATAGTATCATCAGGATGCAATCTTTTCGCATTTTTTATGAATGCCCACCATTTAATGCCATCAACCGGACGATAAAGAGTAACTTCTACTTTTGCTTCTCCTCGTGCTCCGTACAAACGTGCCGGTATAACTTTAGTATCATTAAAAACCAGTACATCTCCTTTTTGTAGAATATCAGGCAGGTCATAAAAATGTCTGTCATTAATAGTATTCTCGTTGCTCAAATCGAGCAAACGAGATGTATCTCTGGGATTAACCGGTTGAGAAGCTATCAAACTCCGGTCTAATTCAAAATCAAAAATATCCACTTGCATTGTTTTTGTCCTTTTATTTGTTGCTGTTATAGTATATACAATAAATATTTGCAAGAACTTATGAGGAGAAACAAATGTCTAAAATTATCACTATGATTCCGGTTCGTATGGCATCTACTCGTTTGCCTAATAAACCGTTATTGGATATTAACGGAAAAACTTTATTGCAACGTGTTTATGAAAACGTGAAGAAAGTTGTTCCCGGTGATGTGTATGTTGCTGCCGGTGATCAGGTTATTATCGACGCTTGTAAAGAGTTTGGCGCACCTGCTATTTTGACTGATCCGAAACTTCCTTCAGGTACAGATAGAATTGCAGCTGCACTGAAGGAACTTGATCCCGAAGGTAATAAGTATGATATCGTAGTTAATTTCCAAGGTGATGCCATCAATGTTAATCCTGAAATTAATAATGATTTAATTAAGATTGTAGAAGAAACCGGTTGTGATATTGCAACAGTCGGTATGGTGTTCAAATCACAAGCAGACATTGATAGTCCTAATAACGTTAAAATTGTAATGGGACTTCGTGACGGAGAAACAGAAGGTCGTTGTTTATACTTTACTCGTGCTGCAGCTCCATTTATTCGCAATCCTGAAAAATGTGATAATAAGGACTTTTATCATCATATCGGTATTTATGTTTATAATGCGGCTTCATTGCAACGTATTGTAAACTTACCGGTAGGTGTTTTGGAAGCAAGAGAATCTTTGGAACAACTTCGTGCCTTAGAAGATGGTATGATTATCAGAGCTAAATTGGTTAGTGAACTCAAGCTGAACAAAGATGCTCCGGCTGATATTGATACAATGGAAGAGCTTGAAGAAGCCCGTAAATTTATCAAATAGTGTCTATAGAAAATAAAAAAAGCTCCGAAAATTATTTCGGAGCTTTTTTGTTAATTTGAACATTTCTTTCCCAAAAAATGCCATCAGAATAACCTTGTATTTGCGAGGTTGTTTCTGCAAGCTCAAGACGCTTTTCTGCCCAAATGCAATAATTGGGATTTTGTTCAATGCCAACGTATTGCCGTCCCAGTTTTTTAGCAGTAACAGATGTTGTGCCGGAGCCTAAAAACGGGTCGAAGACTACATCTCCCTTATTTGAGCTTGCTAATATCAATTTAGCAATAAGTTTTTCCGGTTTTTGTGTCGGATGAGCGGTGTTTTCGGGCATTGACCAGTAGGGGATTGATATATCATCCCAAAAATTGGATGGGCAAGTATTGCGAAAACGACCATCTTCGGTTTGTTCCCAATCTTTTGGCTTTCCGTTTTCTTTGTATGGGGCTAAAACTTTGCGGCGAATTTTTACATCTTCAAGGTTAAAAATATAATTATCGTTCATTGTTGCAAACCAAATATCTTCCATGCCGTTTTTCCAGTTATGGCTCGCTCCTCGGCCTTTTTCTCTTTGCCAAGTTATACGGTTTTGAATTTGAAAATATCTTTGCAAAACCGGACCGATAACTAAACTTGATTTCCAATCGCAACACACATAAATTGAAGCATTAGGTTTTAGCAAAGGTAATGCTTTGTCAATCCACGCAACGGTATATTGTTCATATTCATTGTTATTTGTTTTATTGAATTTATTTCCATGATAATTTTTGCTTAAATTATACGGAGGGTCTACAATTAATAAATCGACAAATGAGCGAGGAAGTTTTTCCATCACTTTCAGCGAATCGCCGATGATGGTTTTGTTGAGTATCTGTTTTTCTTCCATCTTACGATTGATATATATACAACGTTCTAAATATTCTTTTCCGTCGGTTAAGCTAATATCAATAGTTTTATTTTTTGCAGACTTCATTTTTCCCTCTTGTTCACAATAAATAACAGATAAAAGTTAAAAAATATAAAAATTTTTGTCATATTTTTTTGACAAAAAATATTTGTATGATATAATAAACTTAGTTTTGTATTATTCTAGTTTACGTATATGTCAATTATATATAGGTTCATTTCATGTTGATAAGGATTTTAATCTTTCAAGTGATATGTGGGAATATGTAGAAACAAAACTTCAACGGCGTTGAAAATTTTTATTTTTGATGCTCGCTTACGTTGATTCTTACTTTTCCCGGACGAAGCTTATGGGATTAATTTTAATTTCTTACAAATTATGGAAATGAACAAAATTTTTCGCGATTCAGTAAACAACGTGTTTAACCGTATTTCTGCAGAGGAGGTATCTTCTTGCAAGGGTAACTTCATTTCGGTAGTGAGCAAGGCTCATTATCAGGCTCTTCTCAAGGGCGAGGACTTCCCCCAGGAGGTTATCGCTTCTAAGGAGGACAAGAAGACCGAGGCAATTTGCCGTCTCGATGGTGAGTTCGTGGCTATGCCCGAGGTGCTTTACAATGAGATTGGAGTGGACTACCACTTCGTGTCTTATAAGGAGCACGGTCTCAAGATGGCGAAGAAGCACGGTGTTTTCACTGCTGTAAAGCAGGAGAACATTCGCGTTTGGAAAAACGTGAAGCCGGGCGAGAAGTTGCAATCTGTTATCGATGGTTTCGTGGAGCACGAGGTGAAGTTGGAGGAAGGTTTCTTCGCTGCTCAGAATATCCTTAAGGGTGAGTTCTACGGTATTTCCGCAGAAGCACTTGAGGAGAAGTATGAGTTCGTGGAGAGTCAGTTCGACTTCGACGTGTACAAGCCTAAGGCTGACGCAGTTAGCCAATGGGTTTACAGCGACATGAACACTTATGGCCTGTTGTGGGGTGGTTTGGAGTTTCTTACAACTCCTATGATCAACATCACCAAGGAGGATGATGTTTACGGTTGCAACTACCAGGTATTCTGGGGTTGGGACGGTAAGCTTGCTTCGTACAAGGTGTTGGGCTACTTCCGCGGTTGTGGTACTGTGTTCTTCCCCGGATACTCCGGAGAGCCTAAGAAGGTGTCGATGACAACTTTCCAGCCGCCTCGCGTGTTGGTTGACGTTGTTTGCTAATTCATCGCGAAATGAAAAGATAGGTGTCCTTCGGGGCACTTATTTTTTTGTTTAAAAGAGAGATGTTGGAGCTTGCAAAATAAAAAAGAAAGACTAATATCGCCTCATGAGGTGAAGTATGTATTATAGTTTGTTTGAAATTTTTTCGGTGGGAATCGGTCCGTCAAGCTCTCATACTGTTGGTCCGATGCGGGCAGCAAAGAGATATGTAGATAATTTGGCGGAAAAAACAGATTTGAATAATGTCAAAACTGTCAAAACTACGTTGTATGGTTCTTTAGCTTTAACCGGATTAGGGCACGGAACATTAAATGCGGTTGTCTATGGCTTAATGGGTTTAGAGGCTCAAAATATAGATTTGGATATTGACTATATCGGACAAGTTAAAGAAAGCAAAAAACTTAATTTAGGCGGAAAATCAGTTATCAATTTCAATTTTGATAAAGACATAGTTTTGGAGAAAAAGATTTTTCTTCCCGAACATTCAAACGGTATGAAAATTGTTGCTTATGATGGTAATGATAATGTTATTTTAGAAGAAACATATTTTTCGGTAGGCGGTGGTACTATTGCCCGTCAAGATGAAATGGCACAACGAATTGAACGTAAGCCATATAAAGTTCCGTACCAATTTAATTCCTGTAAAGAGCTTTTGGAAATGTGCCACAAAGACCAATTAACAATATCGGAGTTGGTACTGAAAAATGAGCAAAAATTACAGTCTCCTGCTAGGGTGAGAAAAGAGATTTTGCGTATTGCCGATATTATGCAGGCAACGGTTGACAGAGGTGTTAAAATTGAGGGAATTTTACCAGGAGGATTAAAGCTAAAGAGAAGATCTGCCGGAATTTATAATGATTTAACTAAAAAATTTGCCGAAAACAATGTTGATGCCTTGATGATTATTGATTGGATTAATTTATGGGCATTTGCAGTTGCAGAAGAAAATGCTTGCGGCGGAAAAATCGTTACAGCTCCGACAATGGGGTCGGCAGGCGTGCTTCCGGCAGTAATGCGTTATTATCAACGTTTTGCAATTCAAAAATCACCTTTTAGTTTAGAAAAAGCTAATATAGTATTTTTAACAACCGCATCAGCTATTTGCAGTTTGTATAGAACAAATGCTTCCATTTCCGGTGCAGAAGTTGGCTGTCAGGGTGAAATAGGTGTGGCTTGCTCTATGGCTGCCGGCGGATTAGCGGCGGTTTTGGGTGGCAACTTGCGTCAAATTGAAAATGCGGCAGAAATTGCAATGGAACATAATTTAGGGCTAACTTGCGACCCGATTAAAGGACTTGTTCAGGTACCATGTATTGAGCGTAATGCAATGGGAGCGGTTAAGGCAGTTAATGCGGCTCGTTTAGCTATGCGTAATCCCAATGGTCCGCATATCGTAAATCTTGATAATATAATTAAAACGATGTATGAGACAGGTCTGAGTTTGAATTCAAAATATAAAGAAACATCTTTAGCCGGACTTGCGACAAATATTAACTGTTAATCGAAAATGATAATACATAGTTTTTTTAGTGCATTAAAGGTATTTCCTTTTTTATTTCTGACATATTTGATGTTGGAATGGATAGAAAGAAAATCGTCGGAAAAATCGCTTAATTTAGTAGGAAAAGCAGGAAAATTAGGAACAATCGCCGGAGCATTTGCCGGATTGTTACCTCAATGCGGATTTGCTGCAGCTGCATCAAATTTTTATGCCGTAAAAGCAATTTCTTTAGGAACATTAATTGCAGTATTTTTAACAACCTCAGATGAAATGTTGCCGATTTTAATTTCTAATACGGTTGAGCCGCTGTTGATTGTAAAAATATTAGCACTTAAGCTGTTTTTGGGGATATTTTTCGGATTGTTATGCGATGTTCTTTTTCGCAGACCATCTTTGTCGGTTGATGTTGAAACTCTGTGTGAACAAGAAGACTGTCATTGTGATGGTACCGGAATTGTAAAACCTGCATTTGTTCACTCTTTGAAAGTAACGCTTTTTGTGTTGTTAGTGACATTGATGCTTAATGGATTGTTGACTGTATTAGGCGAAAGTTTTTTGAATGATATTATTTTTAATCGACCGATTTTAGGTCCGATTACATCGGCTTTTGTCGGTTTGGTGCCTAACTGTTCGGCTTCGGTGGCAATTACACAATTATATGTTGACGGAGCAATGAGTTTCGGTTCTATGATGGCGGGAACGCTTTCAGGAGCAGGAGTAGGGCTTTTGGTCTTATTTCGTATCAATCATAATCGAAACGAAAATCTGAAAATTGTAACGATTTTATATGTTTCAGCGGTTGTGAGCGGAATTTTATTAGATTTTTTTTATTAAGTTTATAATCTTTTAGTAATTAGTGATTATATATGTAAAAAATTAACGGAGTTTATGAATGGCATTTCAAACTAAAAGAGTATTAAAAAAAGCAGTTTCGTGGGCAGGATTGTTTTTCTTTGCTCTGGCTGCATATATGCTTTATCATCAGCTTTCAAAATATAGTTTAGAAGACATAAAAAATGCCTTGCTGGATATTCCGCATAAAAATTTATTTATGGCAGGATTGGCATCGTTTGGCGGATATATTGCTTTATCGTCATACGATTATTTAGCTCTTCGTTACATAAAACGACGTGTTGCAATTTGGAAATGGGTATTTGCCGGATTTATAGGCTTTTCGGTAAGCAACAATGCCGGACATGCGATTGTTTCGGGTGGAACTATAAGATATCGTTTATATACTCGTTGGCGTTTTAGAGCGACAGAAATTGTGCGTATGGTTACTTTTTCGGGATTTACATATTTGGTCGCTTGCTTCTTTTTGATTATTGTCGGTTATGTTTTGACCCCGTCACAAGCAATTGGGGCCGGTACAGTTTCTAAATTGACCACACAAATTGTGACATTGTTATCATTTGTAGGTTTGTTGGGATATTTCGGATTAAGCCTTTTTTATAAAAAGCCGATAGATGTGAAAGGAGTATTGTTAGATATGCCTTCTTTCCCGATGGCCTTGGCGCAAATGTTGCTAGGTGCTGTTGATATTGTGATGGCTTCGTTGGTGCTGTATTTTGTGCTAATTCCTTTTGTGCATATTGAGTTTATGACCTTTATGGGGGTATTTATTATTGCTCAAGTATTGGGAGTTTTTAGTCAAGTCCCCGGAGGATTAGGAGTTTTTGAGGGCTTGTTTATGTTCATAATTCCCGGTGATAATGACCGCTTAATGCTGTTTGGCGCATTGATTGCATATCGAATTATATATTATCTGTTACCATTGATTGTTTCGGCAATAGCATTGATAGGCTATGAAACATATTTGGGTGTGCGTCGCCGTAGAATGTTAAAAGAAATCGTAAAAAAATAACAGGCTCCGGCCTGTTTTTTTGTGGGAGTATAAATATGGATAAACAAATAATTGAAGTTGGCAACGATGGTTTTAAGCTATCCTTATTTAGGGGTTTTTTAGTAGTTGAAAATGTTGAAAAAAATATAAAAAAAGAAGTGCCGTTAGATAATATTTTGTCATTGGTGTTATCAGCAAATAATGTGCTTATTTCAAAAAATATTATTTATGAACTCTGTCAAAGAGGAGCAAATATAATTTTTTGCGGAAAAAATTATGTTCCATCAGCTATAACAGTATCAACAGAGGGACATTGGCTGGTTTCGGAAAGAATAAAATATCAAGTAGATTGTTCGTTGCCGTTAAAAAAGAATTTATGGAAAAGTTTAGTGCAAAATAAAATATGGAATCAAGCATTGGTTTTGGAAAAATTTTTTGGAGATAATCCGTCAATAAATAAATTAAATAGATTGGCAAGGGAAACATTAAGCGGAGATACATCAAATAATGAAGGTCAAGCTGCAAAAATTTATTTTAAAGCATTGTTTGGAAAGAATTTTATTAGAGATAGATATGAAACAGATATAAATATATTATTAAATTATTCGTATACAGTTTTAAGAGCTATCGTTGCTCGAGCTGTAATAGGTAATGGATTATTACCATATTTAGGATTAAAACATTGTACAAGAACTAATACAATGCCTTTAGTTGATGATTTAATAGAGCCATTTAGAGCTGTTGCAGATAAATTTGTTTTTGAAGAAATAAATAGATTAGTGAATACAGATAAAATTGATTTAACTCCAGATATAAAAAGAAGATTAACACAAATTATCAGTTATCCGGTTGAAACGGAAAAAGGAACACAGTCTTTATCTGATGCAATATATGATTTTGTTGGAACATTAGTAAAAAGTTTTGAAAATAAAAGGGTGGAATTAAAATATCCTATTCGTTATAGCTGACCGTCTAATTAATCTCTGATACATTTCGAACGTCGCATTAATTGGCTTCGGATATGTTATAGTTGACCGTCTAATTAATCTCTGATACATTGCGAAATGCTCGAGCATTGGATGGAGGAGCGTTATAGTTGACCGTCTAATTAATCTCTGATACATTATTATCGGGTTATACTTGTAGTCGTTCCGGGTTATAGTTGACCGTCTAATTAATCTCTGATACATTCAAAGAGAAGCTATGAAAAACTCACATCAAGTTATAGTTGACCGTCTAATTAATCTCTGATACATTTCAGACTCTATTGATATGTCATTGGATTTAGTTATAGTTGACCGTCTAATTAATCTCTGATACATTATAAAATAACAAAAACCCTTGAAAATAATGGCTTTCAAGGGTTTTTGTTATTTTATAAATATGAAAAAAACGAGCTAAAATAAAATTAATTGACCATTTTTTTCGCGAATCGATTCTTCGTTCTCTTCAAAATTTTTTCCTAAATAGTTTTCAGTCATAGTATATTGTTTGTCAGTTATGTATAAAAATGAAACTGAAGAATTGTCAGGAATATATTTTGATAAAGATTTTGTTACAGTTTGACCTGCTGTAAGGCTTTTTACCGGTTTTATATAAACCGAAAATTGTTTCATAACAAAGCCTTTATCAAGCAGAAGATTTCTAAAACGGGTTGCTTTTCGCATTTCAGTTCTGGTGCGGACAGGAATATCAAACATACATATTATCCACATCATCGACCATCCGGTTAATGTTTCAAGCCGCTGTCTTCTTGCCATCCCAAAGAACCTTGTGTTTTTTCTTAATTTTACCGAAAGCTGTTAGTTCAACTTTACGAGCTTTATGTTTGGTATAAAAGGATAGCCCCTTTCTTAAGGAATTAACAAACATATATTTAATTTCTTTATTTTGAGGGGATGTCATTCTAGCATCACTAATAAAATCGATACAAAGTTCACCATCACTAAATTTTTTTACTTTTGCAAAGCAACGTTCTTTGTCGGTATATTTTTTCCATTCTTCAGGGGTGTTAAGTTCTAGAATATCCCCTTGTTGAATTGACCAAATAATTTTTCCACCCTCTTTTTTCCAATTTGGGATAAAATCTTTTTGGTTTATATCAAATCTTTTCATAACCTCCCAGTTTACTTTTTTATCTTTTATATAAAAATCTATACAGTGATTATTTCCTGATTTATAAGCAACACCATGCCTTTCTATATTAATTAGTGATGAGCTGTTTTCGTATTCTCTGAATTTGTCGCCTTTCCATAATTTTTTTTCTTGAATGATTTTAAATGCTTTGGAGATTATTCTTCCTTCTGTGATTTTAATTTCTTTTTTTCCTTCAGAAACAGCTTTCTCATTTTCTGCAATAAGAATCTGTTCTGCTGTATTTATATATAAACCAAAATCATTAAATAGTTTTTCTTGTTTTATTTTATCTGTTTCAATATCTTTATGCCATTCATTTTTTATTGAATTAGGAATCTTTAGTTTTTCTAAATCTTTTATAGATTTAATTGTTTGTGATATTTTGCGAGAATACACAGTGATAATTGATTTTTTGTCTTCTGGATTAATTCCTAATACTGTTTTTCCTGTTTCTTCATGAAATTGTCCTGCTTTGCTATGGTTAGGTTTGTGTGAAACATTAATTTTTTGCAATTTTTCTACAACAATTCTTCTAAATTCTCCAACAGATTTTATTGTTGATAATGGTAGAGGTGTTTCTACGTGATTAATCTTTTCTTCGTTAGCGAGTTTTTGTATCAAAGAACGATTAACACAAGCAATAGTTATAGCGTCCATTGCATGGTGGCGGTGGTCTATACGTGGTTTAGCCATCCACTCTTTGTTTTTAGTTTTATCGAAAAACTTCCAATTTCCATCTATATCCGGTTGGTTTATTCCTTCCTTGATTTCCCCAGTGTTCATTTCTTGCCAATATGGAGAGCATGGGATATAACGTGGAACAATATGATTTAACCCCATTAAATCATATTCCAAACCGAGCAAGTTCCAACGTTTACGGAGTTCTGCAGTTTGCTCACCTTTAATTGGCAAAATGCGGTTATGAATAGTATTTTCATCATTTTCAGTATTAACAATACCCCTCAAATAGCGAGCCGCTAATTTGGATACATAACGTGTGTCAGTCAGATAACGTGTAGTTTCTTCGTCATCACCAAAATCTTCAAAATGTTCTCGGGCATCAGGTTCAAAACGCCATTTTTTTTCTTTTGGAAGATTACGTGCATTTTCCAAAATTTTACGTATTTCTTCCTTATTTTTAGTGGAAACAAAATAATCATATGCAAACATATTGCCTTTTTTATTATTATCACGACTATTAACCAAACAAAGATTATTAAAAGTGTCCGTTCCACCTTTTTTTCGAGGAATAATATGCTCAATTTCAAATCCGCTGAAGTTTCTTGGTATTGTTATGGTAGGATTATAGGCATCGGTATGATTCTGTTCTTGCCATAATTTGTATTTAATAATATTATCGCGATTAATAGGAAGATTATTTTCTCTCAAATGTTTTACTGCTTCATCATTTTTCGATTTGTTTGTTTTTTGTTTTTTCTCCAATTCTTGCTTTTTCTTCGTTGACAGTCCGACATCGCGTCCGAGTTCAATATTAATATCATATGGTTTACCATAAATACGTATAATGTCATTAACGACCAATCTTAACTGATTAAGTATCATGTGTACTGCGGGATTGGCAACTTTACCGTAATTTATTTCATTTAGTAGACTTTCTTTTTCTTTGCCGTTTAAGGTTTCTGCCAATTTTTTCTTATACTCAGCAATAATTGGAGGCAAAGGCTGAGTATCTGTAGGCAAAATAACTCCATAATATGGAAGGTTATCGTATTTTCCTTGCATTGAACGGGCAATTTCTTCCGCTGCTTCAAAATGAGCATCCTTCTTTTTAAGTTTGTCAGTCACTTCGCGTTGTGATACTACATCTTTTTTCAATTCATCCAAAATCGTTTTCGTTGCAGTAATACCAAGCATAGCTCGTCCCTTTGGTAGCTTTGTCAAAATATCGCCGATGACCTTTTCGTCCGTAATGTTAAACATAGTTTTTAATTTAGCTATAAGTTTATCTTCATTGAGTAACCTGCTGTTTTTATCATTAGGTTTTTCCTTCGGTTCAGCTAAAAACTCAACAAATTTAATCAATTCTTCTTTTGAAAGATTTTGAATATAACTAATATTAGCAAATTCTTTTTGTTTATATAAATAACCTTTAATAATTCTGTTATCGGCAAGAGATATGCCTCTCTGCCTGCTTAACCCTAAAACTTCTCTTATTTTATTTTTGCCAGCACTTTCACCTTTTAATAGCACATCATTGATAATTCTATCCCTCTGGTCTTTGGTCAAACGCTCTTTTCCGGTCAAGGTCAAAATGCGTATATTATTAACTTCTTCGTAAATGCGACGCATTTCTGAAAGAGGATGAGCTTTTAACAATCTGTCTTCATCACGAAAATATATACATTTTCCGATAGCATAAGGAGCGGGTGCTTTTTCGTAGAATAAAATATCATAGATTTCTTTTTTTAATCCTTCTTTTTGCATTTGCGGAAAATATTGAGCCTGTTTATCCCAAATTTTATTAAATTCATCTTTAACTAAATAACGAGGGATTGCATAATCAACAGCACATTTATTGTCTTTATTTGTTTTTTGGCGGATAACTCTTTTTTCTGGATATATTTTTTCACCTTTTTCATTTTTTTCGTAACTTTCTTGTAGTCTTTTGTAAAAGAATTCACCTATAGTATCGGAATTCGTCTTGTCGAGGTAATCTTTCATCATATCATAAGAAGATTTCTTTTTCATTTTTTTGTTATTATCTTCGTCATCTTTATTATCGTCTTCTATTTCTTCTGCTGCTGATACAAATCCTGCTCCGCGGTGTTTGGCAATATGCAAGATTGCACGACCTATATAATTCGGGTTATCCAATTTATCATTAATGGCATCATAACGAATTTTATATGGAGATTTTGAGCATAATTTATCTGTTCCTTCAGGTGTTTCATTTACCCAAAGTCGGTTTTCAAAAAGTTTTTTTGCCAATAGTTGTAATCTTTTTTTGGTTCTTACTAAATTTTTTCTAGCGGTTCTTTTGCTTCTTCTGTCTGCAGCTCCTTCGGATACCTCAAATATTCTAACTCCGGCATCTATAATATTTTTAGCATTATTATTTTCATCTAACTCAATTATTGCGCTACCGATAGAACCAACACCCAAGTCAAGACCAAGACGATATTTCATATAAAACCTCCAGTTGTATAATTCAGTATATTGCAATACTATAATAATATATTTGACAATTCAATATTTATATGAAATATATAAAACATATATGATGTTTGATTATAATTTTTTGTCAGAGATTAATTAGACGGTCAACACATATATAATAAGGCTTTATGCCGTAAGATGAGGGGGCGAGAAATCGCCCCCATTACTTTAGAGGAAAAATGATGTTTGAGGATTTGGTTGAAGATTATAAAAATAATATTGCAAAATTGATTTCTCTATGCGAAGGAAAAACGATAGTTTTTGATTTTGACGGTGTGCTGACAAAGTTTCAATATGCTGAAAACAGAATGTTGCCTTGTCGTGATGATGATGTACATGATTATACCGTATCGGGCGGAAATATTTATCAAAATGTTCCTATTCAGAAAACGTTGCAATATATAATCTCGCAACTGCCGAAAGAAAATATTTGGGTGCTGACGCAAACAATTCCGATTATGCGCAATATAAAAAATGAGGTGATTATCAAAAATTTTGATATTCCTGTTGAGAGAATAATTCATAGCGATAGTGCTTTGCATAAACTTGTTTTTCTAAAAGAAATTTATGCTCAAACCAACAAGCCGATTTTGTTTGTTGAAGATACGGTTTCAACCTTATTGCGAGCAGAAGAAGACATGGACTATGTACAAGGATTTCACATATCCGGTCTTATTCCATAACAAAAAAGTCAGGATAATTCCTGACTTTCGTTTTTTTTATGCAAATTTTTGTTTGAAAAATGTTCTTTTAAGTTTAGGGCAAATAAAAGATTCATATTCTTTCAAAATCGGTTTGGCATATTCAACAATTTTGTTATCGTCAACTTCCTCAGGGAATAAAAATCCTTCGTTAGGATTTTCGAGCATATAACAAAAAGCGGCATAAGCTGAAGCCGATACTTGTAAAATCGTCGGGGTTTCGTTTTCTATCGGGGCAACCAATTTATTGCCAAAGTAACGAGTTTCAAAATTTTTGCCCTCGAGAACGATGCCGACAGATTCTCCTCCTTGTGCAATATCTTCCGGTCTGATTAAATATTCTTCAAAGCCTTTAAAACCTTTTTGGTGACCGTCTAACAACGAATTTACGGCAATTTTTGAAGGCATATATACAAAATATACTGATGGTTTATAAACAATTTTGTCGTTCTTGCGAACAGTTAAAAAGTCTCCGATAGAATATATTTCTTCGTGCGGGACAATGTATCCGTCAAAACTTCCCCATGGTGAAAAAGATTGGTCAACGCAACTTACGGGGATTTTATCTAAAATCAGGTGATTGTCGCTTTCGCTACAGTCTTTGATTTCATTTCCGAATGTGCTGAATTTTATATCACTTCCTAAAGATATTTCGCAATTTGCCAAAGTTTCATCAGAAAAAGCTTCTACGTTCCATGTGGAATATACGCAATTTTCTTTCGGTTCAAAGTTGGTTTCGGTTGTATCAATATCGGATATATGTACAATTTCAACTTCTAACATCTGAGCTGCTTCAGCGAATTTGTTATGTGAAATCAAATCTTGTAATTTTTCTCTGTTTTCTGCTACAAACGGTGTGTTATCATTTTTAATAATTTCCCTAATTCCCTGTTTCATAAAACTTGAAACCATACCGGGATTCATGCCAAATTCGATAATGGAAGTCGGTCCGTTAGGTTTATTTATTTTTTTCATTTCTTTATATACGCAAAAGTCGTGATATTCGTGGATTATAACACCTTCCGGTTCATAGGGTAAACTACTGGTTGAAAGATAGTGAATATCTCTGTTAATGCAAATTTCAAGAAAATCTGTGTTGGTTTGTGAAGAGCTGAAATCTAGCAGATAATCACCCTTTTCTAAAATAGAAAAAACAGGTTCATATTGTTTTTGTTGAATATCTGCAAGTATAAAATGCGATTTTTTGCCACCAACGGCCTTAAAATTATTAAATGCTTGCGGATCTTTATCAATTGCATACCAGTCATCGGCGTTAAATAATGAATTTTTATGAACAATTCTTAAAAAAGAACTACCGACCATACCTAAACCAAAAACTACAAATTTAGCCATCAGCGTCTCCCAAAAAATTAATACACTTCGGACAATAGTAAAAAAAATGTCTAAAGATTGAGTTAATCAATATAAAAAGCTTGAATTTTGCTTGGGTATATGTAATATGTCCGTACGTTTTGTTATATTTCTTAAAATTATTAAACTATGAAAAAGACTATTAAGATTACAGGTATTTTGGTTGCGAATACTAAAATTGTGTCTGTTGAAGACAAAGTTTATGCTCCAATTATTATGAAGGTTGTTGCATCGGAAACAAACCAATTTCTCGGTCAAAGGCTAGAGTTTTGCCATGTGCACACTCGGGTGTTCAATCCTCACAGTGCTGCACAGTTCCTCAAGTCACGACTTTACTATATTGCAATGTCGGAGAAGGGGGATATGGTTTCGGTTGTTGTTCCTCTTGATGAAAAAGGAAATCCTCAGCCACAAATTATGGATTTTAAGAATCATACACTGGGAATTGGTAACGACATATAGTCGAGCAATTCTTTCAGTTGATATTCAAAGAGGTCGTTTTCGACCTCTTTTTTTGTAATTAATTCTTGAATGTTTTTATGCTTTTATATATATTGCCGATTGATTTTGAAATTAGTAAGATATTTTTATAACTTTAAAATTTTAGCTTATGGGAACGATTTTTGATTTTATTATGAGTAGCGGACTTTGGATTATTATAGTTCCTGTCTTGCTGCTAGGGTATGAAGCTTTTGTTCTGTGGCGTTGTAAACGGGTTTATGAGCAAAAGTCAGGTTTTGGGATTTTGCCGATTTGGGCTATTTTTTTTGGCGGGATGATGTTTTTGTATTGGCGAAGTGTAGGTATAAAACGTATGCGGGAACACTGGCACAACGTTAACTATGCTATGTACATCAATTATGAAGACCATTCTCCCGGTATGCTTATGGCAATTCTTTTGGTGTATACGGAACTATGTGAATATTTCTTTGCACTTCAAAAAACCGAAAGAGTTAATTAAAACAGTTATTAATTATTAAAAATTTTAGTATGAAGCTGATTTTTTTGGTGATAATACTTCTCGTAATTACTATTCTTGCCTGTTGGCTGGTTAAAAAATTGGTGGAGTATATTATCAACTTGTGGAGCTTGCGAAGGCAAGACGGTACGCATTCTGCACCTTATTTCAGAGAAGGAGGTGGAATAGCGTATAATAAAAAAACAAATAAATTGGAAGCTAACGGCGGTAAAAATGTTTTGCCGTTTGAGTGAGTTACGCTCGGTTATGTTATTAAAGCGACAGTATACAAACTGTCGCTTTTTGTTTGCAATGTTATATCTGCTTTAGAATAAGAATATTGACAAATGTTTTTTTGTTAAATATATTAACGGTGTTCGGGTGCTTGAGGGCAATAGGCACGAACATAACGACTTGGCCGGTCATCGATAGTATAGAATAGGATGTTTTTCTATTCGGTGGGTTGGCCTTTCTTATGAAAGGTTTTTTTATGTTTAAATATCAACATGGTTTTTGTATTATCCGCTGTCAGCCTTTTCATATCGGACACGACAGATTAATAAGAAAAATGATGGAAGAATGTGCTTATGGCACGGTTTTAATCGGTTCTGCACAAGAAAGCGGAACTGAAAAAAATCCTTTACCATACTTTACTCGTAAAAAAATGATACAAAATGTATGGCGTAAAAATGAGGCATACAATCGTTTGAGAATTATAGGTATAAAAGATGCAAATAATATGCCTTGGAATTTTCATGTGTTAGAAACAATAGCAAAAGAGCAATCGGATAAACCCAGTCCTGATATTATTTATGTTGGGAATGAAAGTGAATATTTATTTTTTAAAAATGATGTTCCTAATGTCGGAGTTTGTTCTCGTACAACTCAAGATTTTCCGTTTTTATCCGGAAATATGGTGAGAGATATGATTGCTTTAAAAGATGCACGATATAAGGATTTTGTTCATCCTGAAAATATAGAGCTTATTCAAAAAAGTTTTTATGAGGATGAAAAAATATAAAAGAAGCTATGGAGTTTCTTGGTTGATTTGGGTCTTGTAGGGACAGTCGAGACAAATCAATAATTTATAAACCTACTGTCAAGGAGAAAAAATATGGCTGAATTTAGTCAAAACACTTATCTGACAATTATCAATTTTTCTAAAATATAGGGGGTTGATATGAGTTTAGAATTAAAGAAGAGATTTCAAAAAATTTTATATACTCTTCGTCACAAAAAAGCTTTTTTGAAAGTTGAAAAACAACTTAGAGGAAAAAATACATGGCGAGGATATTTTCATGATGCAGATAAGCCTTTCTTATATATGGCTTTATGGATAAAGCTTGATGATATTCAAAAAATTCATCGAAAAAATAATAAACATCATGTCAGAAACGATTTAGCTAAAACCAGAGATGATTTAATAGATACAATTATTGATTGGGAGTCTGCAAGAATTACAAAGCCGGATAAACCTCTAAATGCTTATGAAACACTGCTGAAATTTTATCCGGATAAAAAAGATGATTTTTTGCCGTTGATAAGAGAATTTTTGCCGGAGCAAATTAAAGAAGCGTGCTTAAGAGAAAAATGCAGATTCAGAATAGAAAAGTTGCGTTTTGCTAATGAAACGACAAAGCACATTTGTTTTATGCAAAAACTTCTTCCGTATAATTTTAATAATTTGAATACGGGGCGATAAAACAATGATGATATTGGAAATAGGAGCGACAATCTTGGGATTGTCGCAAGGAATACTTGTGCTCTTAAATAAACGGATTAATTGGATATTCTATATTGCACAAATTATTTGTTTACTTACTTTTTCGTACTTAAACAAGTTGTACGGCGATGTTTTGGGTAATGGCGTTTATTTGATTTTTGGGGTGTTAGGTTGGTTTTTATGGAAAAATGAGAGCAAATTCCTTATAACAAAATGCACAAATAATGAACGATTAATGTATTTTTCGGTTATAGTTTTAGGAACAATAACTTTATTTATACTATTGGGCCATACTCAAGATCCATTACCTTTTATTGATTCTTTCACAACAACAACATCTTTTGTTGCTACTTATTATATGGTAAGAAAAAAGCTGGATACGTGGATAATTTGGTTTATTAACGATATTTGCTACGTTTTTCAATATAGTTTATTGGAAAGACAAGCATATTATTTGATAGCCTTAAATATTGTTTGGACATTGATGGCTGTAATTTCATTTTTCAATTGGAATAGAATTATGAAGGGGGCATCAAAATGAAAAAAGTATATTTTGCAGGTAAATTTAATAAAATAAAAACACAAGGAATTTCGCCGGAAAAATCTTTGATAAATGATTTTCGTTCGATATTGCTGGGTAGTTCAAAATTGCTGACCTACTATCAAAATAATCTTGTTATAAATAACAAATTTCAATATTTTGGTCCATTTTATTGCGAACAGGCATCAAACGGCATTTTTACATCAACAGATTGTAATAAGGTGTTGAATGCTGAGTATAAACAAATACAAAAATGTGACGTTTTTGTCGTGGTTCTGGGGGAAAGCTTTTCTGTCGGCTCTGTTGTGGAACTGGGATGGGCTTTAGAGAATAATAAGAAGATTATTATTTTTTACCAAGAAGAAGACACTGCCTATGACATAAAATCAGAATATTGGTTTGCTATTGCTAATGCCATAAAACGAAGTAATGATTTGATAATTCAAAAATATAAAGCTTATTCGGAACTTATACCAATGATACAACAAACTTTAGAGGAGGTCATTTAAAATGAAATATAAAGAATTTGAGCTTATTTTGTCATCTTTTAAGTGTAATAAAAATTGCCCATATTGTACGGCTAAAATAACAAAATGGCCTATGGTTGATGATAAACTTGAAGAATTTGAGAAAAAATTACAATATTTGAAGGAGAAGGGTATAAATTTCAGATATTTTATTTTTTGCGGTAACGGAGAACCCTCGCTGCATGATTTTGATACGATAAATAAAATAGTCACTGCAACAAAAAATGTTAATATATTTGAAGAAAAACGTTTTCAGTCTTCAGGAAATATCTTTTTTGAAAAAGACAAACTAAACTTGATTAAAGATGACTTTACAGTTGAGATTACAAGAGTTGATTTTGACAGTTCAAAAGATATGCAAATTTTAGGGTATAATGAGGACTATATTAATTCTCCGCTATTTTATCAAGCTAATGTACGATTAAATTATGTTTTGATGAAACATAAAAGTTTTGAAGATTATTTAGCAGAAATAAAAAAATATATAGATACGTATCCGAACATAAAAACAGTCAGTTTAAAAACATTAAATTTGAATACGTTAAACGGAAAAATTGACAATCCGTATTCTCAATGGATTATACAAAATGCTCTTACTAAAGATGATGCTAAAAAAGTGATTGATTTTATGAGCAAAAATGCTGATGTTGTTCACCAAGATAATGAATTTTTTGATAGAATAGAGTGGAATTATAAAGGGGTTCCGATAACTTTCTACATTAAAAAGCTATCTTACGGTATATCTAACATTGTTTGTTACGGCGGGGAACTTGTCGATTATCATTTAAATAAATTAGACATTTAGTTTGCCGTTGGTTATAGGAATTTAAATTCAATAAAAAGAGGGGGTTCCCTCTTTTTATTTGTTATTAATATCTTGAGTTATATATGTAACCTAAAATCTTAATGATTATAGATTGACAAATGTAATAACAATATATAGAATTAATACGTTTTTCATATTTAAGAGGTACCTGATTTTATACTATGACACCCATTTATGTTTATGTTATTAATATCGCATTAGTGTTGTTTTTGGTTTTTGCTAATGCTTTCTTTGTAGTATCTGAATTTTCTATTGTAAAAATAAGACGAACTAAACTTGAAGAGCTTGCTCATCAAGGAAATAAGCGTGCCAAAATAGCATTAAAAATAAATGACAGACTTAATACATATCTTAGCGCAATACAGTTAGGTATTACGATTGCATCACTCGGTTTAGGTTGGATTGGAGAACCTGCGGTTTCAAAGTTGTTAGAGCAATGTTTTAGCGGATGGTTAGCAGATAATCCGGTGTTGCTACATTCTTTAAGCTTTGGTATTGCATTTACATTTATAACTTTGTTACACGTTGTATTAGGAGAATTGGTTCCAAAATCTTTGGCCATTCAAGATACCGAGCGTTATGTTTTGCGCATTGCACCGGCATTATATACATTTAATCGTCTTTTTGCTCCGTTTATTTGGGTTTTTGATCATGTTTCGATTTTGATTTTGAAAATGATGGGAGTTCCTCAAACCAATGAAGATGAAAACGCCCACTCTGAAGAAGAAATTAAAATTATTGTCGATGCTTCGCAAAAAGGCGGAATTATTGATGAAACCGAAAGCGAAATAATTCAAAATGCGATAGATTTTTCGGAAATTTGCGCTTATGAAGTTATGATTCCGAGACAAGACATAAAATGTCTTTATACAAACTATACTTTTGATGAAGCTCTGGATTTTATCAAGACCCATAATCATAATCGTTTCCCGATTTGCAATAAAGATAGAGACCATGTTGTAGGAATGATACATATCAGAGATTTCCTAGAGCATAGCGCCGAAAGAGATGATAAAAACTTTTTATCAAAAATTAAAAGAGAAATTATATTTGTTCCGGAGAATAAATCCGTTTCAGAAATTTTACACGAAATGATGTGTAAACGAATTCATTTGGCAATCGTTGTTGATGAATATGGCGGAACCGCAGGTATGCTCACTATGGAAGATATTCTGGAAGAATTGGTGGGAGATATTTGGGACGAACACGATACATTGTGCTGTGAAGTAATCAAGAAAATTGATGAATGTGTATGTGAGTTTGACGGGGCTGTTTTGATTGAAGAAGCTTTTGATTGTATGGATTTGCCGGATATTGAGCATGAAGAATCTACGGTAGGCGGTTATGTGTTTGGCCTTTTAGGACAAGTTGCAAAAGCCGGTGACAAAGTTGAAGATGAATTTTGTCATTATGAGGTTATTGCAACCGACAATATGCGAATAACAAGAATCAAAATGACCAAGAAAGCTATTCCGACAGAAACAGAGGAAGAGAAATAATATTCTTTCTGATAAGAGAATAAAAAAAGAGAGCGCTAAAGCTCTCTTTTTTGTTGGTTCGAGCCCCGCTTGTGCGGTTCAACAAAAAAATCCTGCTCTATAAAGCAGGATTTTATTTGTTGGTCGAAGTGACTGGACTGTCCTCGACATTGCTTATGCAATGCTCGTTCCACCGCTCTCATTCGCTATCGCTCACCGGCGTACTTCCGTCCGCCTTTCGCTTGTAGTCAAACAGCTTTTTCGCTGGTTCGAGCCCCCGCTTGTGCGGTTCAACAAAAAAATCCTGCTCTATAAAAGCAGGATTTATTTGTTGGTCGAAGTGACTGGACTCGAACCAGCGACCTCTGCGTCCCGAACGCAGCGTTCTACCAGGCTGAACTACACTTCGTTAACGCACTATGTTTACCACAAAAAAAATAGATAGCAAGATTTTTTTTATTGAAACGTATGTTTTTTTATTTTACCTTATGCTAAATACAAAATTAGGAGGCAGTTATGTATAAAAAATTATCGTTTGCATTAGTTTCGATGTTAGGCGTGGGTTATTGTCCTTTTGCATCAGGAACCGCTGGTTCTTTGGCGACAATTCCGGTAGCATTTGCATTGGGATATTATTTCGGTGTGTGGGGAATATTGGTCGGTAGTGTTATCGTTTTTCTTTTGGGAACAATGGCGACAAAAGAAGTTTTGAAATACACAAAACACGATCCGTCTATTGTTGTAATTGATGAAATGGCAGGACAACTCTTAACTTTTGCGTTAGTAGCTAACGAATTGGCCGGTAATAGCAATTTAAGCGTAATTTGGTTGTATGCAATCGGATTTGGTTTGTTTCGTTTGTTTGATATTACCAAACCCCAACCGGCAAAATGGGCGGATAGCAAAATAGAGAACGCATGGGGCGTGATGTTAGATGATGTATTCGCCGGAGTTTATGCCGCTATCTGTTTATATGCCATAAATAAGTTTTTTGTTTTCTAAAAAATATGTGCCAAAATCTTGTATTTTCTTTGTTGATGTTTATATCAAAAGCGGAGGTAAATATGAAGATTTGGCACATAATAATTGCGATAGTATTTGTTTTTGCGATAGCAATTTCGTTATTTTTTTGAAAAAATTACGATTTTTAGCTTGACATATGAGAATAAATAGCATAATACTCCAACATCAATTTATCGCGGGGTGGAGCAGCCCGGTAGCTCGTCAGGCTCATAACCTGAAGGTCGTTAGTTCAAATCTAGCCCCCGCAACCAAAAATAAAATAGGTCGTCTTTAGGCGACCTATTTCTTGTTTAAAAACAAAAAACCTCCGCTAACATAGTTTAGGGGAGGTTGGTGTTTTAAAATTGTTTAGAATGCAACACCTATTCCGGCTCTCAGTACAAGACCGTTTAAGGCTTCGCCATTCTTAACATTCAACGGAGCAACATATTGAAGTTCTGTGTTTAGGTACATATTTTTGTAAACAAAGAAGTTGCTGCCGAATTTGAATTTTGGATACCATCTGGTGTTGGAAAATGTTGCTGTTTCTGCGGTCATATAGTTCGTGCCTTCCGGATAGTGCATTGTTCCCCATGGAGTTGCTCCGACAGTCATATAAACTTGGGTTTGTTCTCCTACGCAGAAGCCGACTGACGGACTGACATAGTACAGATGGTTTCTGCCGGTAAGTTTTCTGTCGGTAAAATAGGTCCATCCTGATTCTATCTCTCCATACAGAACTCCGATTTTAGCTCCGACGGAAACACCGACAACCGGTGCGAATTCAAGACCGTTAAAGGCTCCGAAAACAACAAAATTTCCTTTTACTTCTTTCCACGACGATTGCGCAAAAGAAGGGGTAACCGAAACGGTTACTAGCATCAAAAGCAGTAATAACTTTTTCATAGTATTGATGGTTTAGGTGTTAGAAAATAATGGTATAAATTGTATGTGAAACACTGCTATTATAAACAAAAAAATTTTTTTGTCAAATAATTCGAAAAAATATTGTATTTAAAAAGCAATGTGTTACAATGAATACCTAACCAAAATTTTTAAGAATATGAAGAATTTATTATTTTTTCTTTTTGCTTCGGTTATGATGATTTCGTGTTCTGTTTCTCCGGAGTTGCAGGCTTGTCGTGATGAGTGTGCGAGATTGGAGCAAGCGGAAACAGAAATTCTTGATGTTGTAAAGCTTGAGCACGATATGGAGATGAAATATTCATACGGGCTGAAGTATAACGGAAAAATGGGCTATCGTTGGCGTCCCGAAAGTGTAACTCGTGTAGTTCTTTCCAATGGCGACAGTACGATTTTTGACTATAGTACAAGTTGTGAAAAAGTTGAAAAGAAGCCTTGTTACCGTCCGCAACTTCAAGAGGATGAGATTACCTACAAACCAGAGTTTGTCAGGTGGACTTATTCGCCGGTGCGTAAACAGAAATAATCACAATTTTGATTTTTCGGGCTTTGAAAGTTTTTTCAAAGCCTTTTTTTGTTGCGTTTATTTTTTTTACGAATAATAATGTATATTGTTTTAACGAAGGAGGTAGAAATGACTGTTTTTTATGTTGTTGCAGGTGCTATAGTTTTATACTTTATCTTGGCATATAACGGATTGGTTGCAGCTCGTCAAAGAGTGAAAGAAGGGGCAGCCGATATCGATACGCTATTGAAACGTCGATACGATTTAATTCCTAATTTAGTGGAAACGGTTAAAGGATATGCAGCTCATGAAAAACAAACATTGGAACAGGTCATTTCGGCTCGTTCTCAAGCAATGAATACATCAGGTCTCGGAGAAAATAAAACACAAGTTGAAAATGCTTTGAGTGGAACATTAAAAAGTCTTTTTGCTTTGGGAGAAAATTATCCTGATTTGAAAGCTAATCAGAACTTTTTGGAATTGCAACAAGAATTGAGTGATACCGAAAACAAAATTCAAGCTTCTCGTCGCTTTTATAATTCAACGGTTTTAGCAATGAATACTAAGGTAGAATCGTTTCCTGCCAATATAGTAGCAAAAATGTTCGGATTTTCAAAAGAAGCATTTTTCGAATTAAGTGAAGAAGAGAAAAAATTGGCCGCTCAACCTCCGAAAGTTTCGTTTTAAGGTATAAAAATGGCAGAAGCTATAACTCTATATGACCATATAGCAGCAAATAATCGCAAAACTTTTTTGCTGGTTGCTTTGTTTCCTGTGTCATTATTTGTGTTGGTGACAATAGCTTGTGTTTTTGCCGTTTCGCTAAATGCTGACAGAAATTTTACATTAGAGGGAATACATTATGTTCTTTCTGTTTTTCCCAATGTAAAAAATTATATCCATGAGGGTAATATAAATTTGTGGAGTGGTATCGGATATGCTCTTACTTGTTCTGCTCCGATAACGATTATAGCTTTAGTTTGGTCTTTTGTTTCTTTTATGCTCGGTGATAAAATGATGTTGGGGTGTTGCGGAGCATTTGAGGTTAGCAAAAAGGATAATCCGAAAATTTATAATATGGTTGAAAATGTGGCAATTTCTGCCGGATTACCAACACCGAAATTATATATCATAAATGATAGCTCATTAAATGCTTTTGCTACCGGTCGTTGTCCGAAAACTGCATCTGTTACTTTAACGACAGGAATTATTGAAAAATTGGAACCGTTAGAACTTGAAGCGGTTATAGCACACGAAATGGCTCATATCGGAAATCGGGATATTAGGCTAAATATGTTGATAATAACCGGTTTGAGCGTTTTTGGTTTTGCTGCAGACATAATTCGTCGAAGCATTTTTAGGAGTTCTCGGCGAGGTTCGGATAAGAAACAATCGCAGATAGTTGTACTTTTGTTTTTTGTGATGATAGCCTTGTTGCTGTTTAATATGGTTGTTGCTCCTTTAATTCAGCTAGCCATATCCCGAAAAAGGGAATATGCGGCAGATGCAACCGGAGCTTTGATTGTGAGAAATCCGTTGGCAATGGCATCTGCTTTAGAAAAAATTTCACAAGACGCAAGAGTGGAAAATTTAGACAGTCAACCTCGCATGGCAATAGCTTGTATTGCAAATCCGTCTTTGTCGGCAGCATTGAAAGTAAAAGAACTTTTTTCAACTCACCCTTCTATTGAAAGCAGAATTTATCGTTTACGCCAATCTGCCGGAAGATTTTAAAATTATTTGACAAATTTTGTCTAATAGAGTATGGTATAATCTATATTTTATCATAAAGGAGAACAGGTATGGGAAGCGCTCTTAATCGTTTTAATGCAAAAGACAGACACTCATGGCCAAGACGTATGTTAGCTTTTTTAGGTAGAAAAGTTGACTTGCCGGATGATGAGCATGCTTGGTCTCATCGAACAATCAGAAAATATGGAAATGTTGATGAGAAAGTAGCCGCTTATCATCGTAAATATAGAACCATTGATGAAGGCAAAGAGCTTAAATATTATGACGGAGTTATGAGTGAACAAGCTAAACTTGTTCGAGATAAAGGGTATGATAAAATTGATGAAATGACATTGGAACTGCTGGAAAAGGGATATCGTATTGTTAAAAGCAGCGCTATTACTCCTAAAGGAGGAAATTATGAAAGTAAAACTCCTGATGCTGATAATATGTTTTATGAACAACAATTTAATCCGGAAGAATTTATAGGGTTATATGATTACTTCGGTTGTTATCAAAATAATTTTCCTGACTATTTTTCTGAAAAAGGCGCTTTTGAAGAATATGCAAAAACTCATGATATTTGGGTTGTTGAGGAAATAGAAACCGGACGTCCTGTTGCGTTTTCTACATATTGCATAAATGATAATTCGGAAGACCGAAAATTATATGGAACAAAAGATAATCAAAAATTGTTATATCATGATACCGTTGCCTTAGATGCAGAATTACAAGGTAAAGGTATTGGCATGAAAATTATGGATATAATGGATGCGTACTACCTCAGAACTATGGGACGTGATAATATTAATTTTGCTTTGTGTACCGGAGATATTAATTCTAATGATAGAGGTGTTATATCTAAGGGCTTTCACGAAAAACGAGGTTTTGGTAATTGGGTTGAAGGAACTGCTCCTTTCAAAAAATGGGTTGATCGTTTTGTGAACGGAGTTAGTAAAAAATATAAGGGTAAGTCTCCTGAAAAACCAAAATTAATGGTTGCTTCTTATCGTAACGGGCCATCTATCTGATTTTTGATATAACAAAATTGCGGTAAAGTTTTTTGAAGTTTTCATCTTTTACTAAGCTATGGAAATTTGGCATATCGGTTGCACGAATATCTTTTGCTTTGTTGAAAATGTCAAAACAGATTTTGACAGCTTTATCAAGTTCTTCGATTTCTTCCGTTGCAATAGTTTGGGCTCGTCCGTTACTGTCGCAACGGCAAACTTCTATAAAATCACACATTTGATTTTCGTCCTTAAAGTTTTTACTGATACTTTGTATCAAATCAAAAACTTTTCCTATCTTCATTTGCGGAAGTAAGCGAAAACGCATATGCTGTTCGCAACACAAAAGAGCAAAATTACGGTATTCGTTAGGAATTTTAAGTCTTGCACAGATTTTTTCAATTATGGGTAAACCTTTTTCTTCATGCTCATGGTGTGCAGGTAAAATATTTTCAGGAGTTTGTGTTTTTCCTATATCGTGCAATAGCAAAGCAAATTTTACTTTTGCAGATGAATTTTGAGCTTGTTGCAGGGTTAATATTGTATGTGCTCCGCTATTTCCTTCCGGATGATATTGTAACTTTTCAGGAGTTTGCCATAATTGTTCAACTTCCGGTAATATAAATTGTAACGCTCCGCATTCTTTAGCGGTTATTATAAATTTTTCGAAATGTTGGGTTTGCAGTGCTTTTTTAATTTCTTGCCAAATTCTCTCGGCAAAAAGATGGTCAAGCATTCGGGAAGCAACCATTCTTTTGGCCAAATCCATTGTTTCAGGGGCAATATCAAAATTAAGTTGAGCGGCAAAACGACACATCCTTAACACCCGTAAAGGGTCTTCAACAAAATGGTCGGAATTTATATGACGAATTATACGTTTTTGTAAATCATCTCTTCCGTTAACTAAATCAATAATTTCTCCATTTTCCGGATTTCGAGCAAGAGCATTAATTGTAAAATCACGTCTTTGTATATCTTCTTCTAAAGTAACGTCAGCGGAAAATATAAACTTAAAATCGGTGTGTTTGTTTCCGGTCTTGATTTCTTTACGAGCCAAAGCATATTCTTCTCTTGTTTCGGGATGTAGAAAAACCGGAAAACCGACACCTACCTGCTGAAAACCTTTCGCAAGCATTTCTTCAACCGTAGAACCAACCACCAGATAATCAAAATCGTGTGGTTTTTTATTTAATAGCATATCTCGAACGGCACCGCCGACCTGATAAATTTTCATCTTTTACCTTAAAAGTTGGTTTGTTATTTTTTTGTTTTAATGTATAAGGCATATAGTAATTGTGTTTTTAAAGTTTGTAAAGAGTATCAATTATGGCTAAAATAGGTATTTTATATATAGCAACCGGAAGATATATAACCTTTTGGAATGAATTTTATAAAAGATGCGAAAAATTTTTTTGTAATGATCATCAAAAACAATATTTTCTGTTTACTGATGCCAATAATGTTTCGGTAAAAAATAATGTTAAAATAATTCAGCATAAATATTTAGGTTGGCCGGAAGAAACATTAATGCGTTTTGATACTTTTTTGAAAGTTGAAAATGATTTGCAGAAAATGGATTATATTTATTTTTTTAATGCTAATTTGTATCCTGTGCGAAAAATAAAAGGAGAAGAAGTTTTTCCTTCTTTCGAGCAACAAATTATGGTAACTCTTCACCCCGCTTTTTATAATATGCCTCGTAAAATTTTCACTTATGAAAATAATGAAAAATCAAGTGCGTATGTGCCGTTTCCGCTCGGAGAATATTATGTTTGTGGCGGATTTAATGGTGGAATTGCCGAATATTATTTGAAGCTGATTAATGATTTAGACAAAGCTGTAAAAAATGACTTAAAAAATGGAATAATTGCTGTTTGGCATGACGAAAGCCATTTGAATAGATACATTTTAGATAGGAATCCGTTGATATTATCTGCTAAATATGTTATACCCGAAGTGATAGGGTTTAATCAGAAAAATTTGAAATCATTAAAACCCAAAATGATTTTAATTGATAAAATGTCTCCGATATGTGGAGGACACGATTATATGCGCGGACTGACGGATAAAAGGATAAAAAACAATTTTATCAATAGATTTAAGTGGTGGCTACATAAAAAAAGGACTAATAAAAAAAATGGCTAAAAAAATTTTTGTAAAAATTATGGGCGGATTGGGAAATCAAATGTTTCAGTACGCTTTTGGTTTGTCTTTGGAAAAAAGATGTAAAGCAAAAGTTTATTATGATAAAAGTTTTTTTGATATAAAAGGTTCTCGAAATTATGAATTAAACAACTTTAAATTAAAATTAAAAACAACAAATAATTGGCTACTTAAATTTAATGAGTGCATAAAACCTCGTCAGAAAAAAATAATAAAAGAAACAGAAGACAGTATTTATAATGAAAAATTTTATAATCTTAAAAATTATAATTTCTATAATGGATATTTTCAAACATATAAATATTTTGATGATTATCGTAAAAATATATTAGAATCTTTTGAACTTAAAACTCCGTTAAATGATAAAAATTTAGAAATATTAGAAAAAATAAAGTCATCAGACTCTGTTTCTTTACATGTTCGTCGAACAGATTATTTGGAAAAAGATGAGCTGGCGATTAGAGGGATCTGTGATATCGATTATTATAAAAGAGCTGTCGATTTTTTTGAAAAAAAATTGACCAATCCTCATTTTTTTATTTTTTCTGATGATATTCCGTGGTGTTTAGATAATTTAAATTTCCAATCTAAATATACATTTGTTGATATAAATGATGCAAGTAGCGGATATTTTGATATGTTTTTGATGAAGAATTGTAAACATAATATTATTGCAAACAGTTCTTTTTCATGGTGGGGAGCTTGGCTAAATGAACATAATAATAAAATTGTGATTGCTCCCAAAATATGGATGATAAGATGGAATGAAACGGAAGAAAATGCCGGACGTGATTTAATACCATCTGATTGGATAAGGATTTAACAATGAAAACCTGTTTAGTTTTAGAAGGTGGAGCCAAAAGAGGGATTTATACAGCCGGAGTTTTAGATGTTTTGCTTGAAAATAATGTTATAACTGATGGTGTTATAGGTGTTTCTGCCGGAGCAATTCATGGTTGTTCTTACGCATCGTTGCAAGCCGGTCGAGGAATCAGATATAATATGGACTATGGCAATGATTATCGTTTTATGAGTTTGAAATCGTGGTTATTGAGCGGCAATGTGGTTGATACCGAATTTTGTTATCATGAATTGCCGGAAAAACTTGATCCGTATGATAATGAAGCTTTTATGAATGGCGGAATAGAGTTTTATGCTGTTTGTTCAAATGTAGAGACAGGAAAACCTGAATATATAAAAATAAAAGATATGTTTGCCGAAATAGATTATCTTCGGGCATCAGCCTCATTGCCCTTGCTTTCAAAAACTGTGGAAGTTGGCGGAATGAAACTTTTAGACGGAGGAATAACAGACAGTATTCCTTTGAAAGCTGCTGAAAATTTAGGTTTTAACAAAAATATTGTAGTATTAACGAGGCCGGCAGGATACCGCAAGAAGCCATCTTCTTTGCGGCGGTTAGTCGGTTGGTTCTATCGAAAATATCCGAAATTTGTTGAGGCAATGAATATTCGTCATAATATGTATAATGATGAGCTGGACTATATTGAACAACAAGAAAAAGATGGAAAAATTATAGTTTTACGACCAAGCAAAACAATAAAAGTTAAAAAAATGGAACAAGACCTTAATCGAGTTAAAGAAATGTACAACTTGGGGCGTCTTGATGCAGAAAATATGTTAGAAAAAATAAAAAAATTTGCAGGAAAATAATGTCTTATATAAAAAATGAGTTAGTAATAGGCGAATATATTGAATTGGAGGCAAAGCCACATAAAATAAGGTGGTTGAATGTAATTTTAATATCATCTGTTGCTTCGTTAATGGCCGCTGCTTGTTTGACCATGCGTTATGTTCCTGAAATTGTGGTTGATTTTAGAAATTATATTGTTGCTCTTTTCTTTGTTGTTTGGGGAGCATATAGTTTTTTCAACCTATTTTTAAGCGAAATGGTTGTTACTAACCGCAGAGTTGTTTTTAAAACAGGACTAATTCGTTCAACAATCAAAGAAATGGCCTTATTTAAGGTTGATTCCGTAGAAATTAGACAATCTTTTTTAGGAAGAATTTTTAATTATGGTACGGTTTGTTTTTTGGGTTCAGGGGTTACAAGAAAACAGTTTTTCAGTTCGGATATGCGAAATCCTAAAGATAGGGATATGTGTATAAAATTTGTTAAGGTTACAAATCCTAAGGTAATAAAAAATCAAGTTGATATTTTGATAGATATGGTTGTTGGTAAATAAAATTGTCAAATTTTAGACAAAAAACTTGCATAAAAGATAAAAATATTATAAACTGAAAACAATTAAACAGATTATTCACAAAATTTTTATCCATATGGCAAGTATTTTCAAATTTAGAGTGAAGCAAACTAAAGAAGTTATGCTTTACAAGATTGGTGTTAATTCCGGTAAGAAGTGGCTTGTTGAAGGCAGTGTTTCTGACAAAGAGTTTTATCTTTGTGAAGTTAATATGCCGGAGAACAAGGTTAAAGTTTTTTCTGATGAAGTGTCATTGAAAATTCAAACCGCAAACGGTTATGAATATACAATTACCAACAAAGGAAAGGACGGTGCAGAAGTTGTTTTTGCAGGACCGGTTAATGCTCTTCTCAATCAGGCTCTTGTTCCTCGAATGACTTATGTTGAGGGAACTCTTGTAGGAAAAAGCGACGATATGAGTGATTTTGCTCCTATCGGGGAGTTTATGAAACTTCGTGCCGAGCGCTACGGAGATAAACCAAATCCTCAAGATCGTCACGGATGGCGAGTTAATATGAATTTTAATAACGAGCTCTATCCTTATCTTCCCGAGTATCGCGGCAACAAGACTAAAGTAAAAGAAGTGAAAGAGAAGCAAGTGAGAGACAATAAACGTCGTCGCCGCTAATTCTTTCCGGTGTTTTTTAGAGGTTCGGATGTATTCCGAACCTTTTTTATTGCCTATACTTTTTGTCACCTTGTTTTGAAGATTTTTATTACAATTTAAACATATAAAAAGGAGTGAAAAATGACACAAGTTGATAAAACAAAAGAAAATCTCAAAAAATGCCAGTGTATTTATTGTCCGAGCTACAGCAAAGGGTGCAAAATGCACTCAATGTCAGGAAATATTGCTCGTATGGCCGAAGGATTGGCAACTCAAAAACATTTTGAAGGAATGTTTTGTGCTTTTGAAAAAAGTGATTGCATCAAAATAAATAGAGGTTGCATTTGCACCGATTGTCCCATTTATCATAAATATCATTTAGATAAAAAATCATATTGCCTACATACTCATGGAGAGTGAGCAACATTAGAAACCTAATGCTGCTCCATAAGTTTGAGCATGTAATTGTAACTTTGTCACAACTGCTTGGTCACGATTTATGATTTGACGAAGCTGTGTATAATATTTTCCGCCTTCACGCAAGGGAGCACAATAATCTTCCTTGTCTCTAAAACGAACTAAATCTTTAGCAGAGCTTTTTCTTAAATATTGGCTTTGCTCTTCACTTAATTCGTTATCGGTAACATAGGTATAAAAACGATATGCAGTTGCAGCTTCGAAAGTTTTGTCAGTGGGTAAACAGCTTATTGTGTCAAGCAAGTTATCATCAACCGTTACATTATGATTGGCCAGATCACGATATGTCAATGGTTCCGCATTTCCTTTAGTTCCCCATATTTGAGCTTGTGCGGTTCTATACTCAAAACTATTCATTGTTTGTTGACGTTCATTAAGGTTGAATGTATTAAATTCAGGATATTGTTTGGCAACTTCAAAAACTTTATTCAAAGAATTTTTGATACGGTTTGCATAAACTATTTGAGAGCTTCCTCCTTCGATTTTAGCGCCGGTTTCCATTAATAAAACACCTAACATAAATGAAACTTGAGGCATTGCTTCGCCTTTACGAAGTTTATTTGCCATTTCATGAGAACTCATTGAATAGTCAAATTCTTCACCGAGGCTTTTTGAAAATGCTGGAAATTTAGAACTGGTAGGTGTCATTTCGTTCATTAAATGACTATAACTTCCATCACGTTTAGTTGTGTGAATATGATTCATTTCATATTCAAAAACTTGACGAGTGTGAGGATTGTTCAATATTTGGTAAGTTAAAGAATTTTTATCTTCCAATATATCGGCCATCAATTTATATATCGGCTTTTCGGCTTCAATACTTATTTGAACTACTGAAGAGTTTGACAAAACATCGTTAGCCTGCATAGCGTGCAAAGATGCCAGTTGGTAACGGGCCAAATCTTCCGGAGCATGACCGGCTTCGGCTTGTTTGTTGAGTAAACTTGCTACTTTATGCAACATGCTTACATCATCATTAAGGCGTTGAGACATATCCTGTTCAACTTCATTTAAGAATTGTCTTGAAAGTTCGGCAATTTTAGTAGCGGTTTCTACTGATAAATCACCAAAACTCAAACCTTGCGGCATCAGTTTTTTATTTACCAAATTATGCCATTGATTTTTCACATCTTTAAATGTTGCGGCTTTTCGAGCAAGAAAATCTTTTTTGATTTCTTTTTCATGTGATAAAATTTGTTGTATTCTTGCTTTATCTAATCCGGGCAACGTCATAGAAGTCACTTTTAAAGCATTTTTAGAATAGAGATATAATGCAGGACCATAATTGAAAGGGTCACATATTTCCGGACCGGTAGGGTTATCAGTATTAACACGTCCCGACATCAAAGAAAAGTTAAACTTTTTACCGTTAGATTTTGTGCGTGCTGCTTGGTTGACAAATTTATAGCAAGAGTGAAATAAATTATATCCGTTTTCATCAGCGGTATTATCTCCGCCTCTTTTATCCCTTTGACGCATTCCTCCTAAGTGGTCAGAAAAGTCAAAGAAAAAATCATTTTCAAGTTCATTACGCAATTCGTTACACAAAGTATTGCAGTCTTCGGGAGTTAATACTGCACGATATGTTTGTCGAACATCATCAATCAATACTTGTAAAAATCTTTCGGCATAAGGGAACGTTTGCGGATTAAATTGAACACTTGTTTCTGTACGATATGTTGCATAAAGTGGTGCCGATGTATCCATATATGAAAATTCGGGTTTGTGATTTATAACTTCTTGACTGTATTTATTCATTTTTTCCTCTGATTCTTTTTTATTTTACGTACAACGGCAGCCTATCTATTTTCACCCTCCGGACGTCTAGGCTGCCATAAACGGGCAAAAACGTCAGAGGCTGATAATAAGGATAATATTTAGAATCAGAGCAATGTTTATAATGGAATTTTGCAAAAGGAAAAGCTCGCTGTTCTTATTAGCAGCGACAGACAAAACAGATATGTTATTAAAATTTGTCATAAACTTTTTTCCTCACAATTTCTCATTGTATTATATTAAATAGTAAATGTAAACAAAAAAAGAAGAGGAATATAGCTTATTTTTTTAGAAACGGCTCAAATACATTTTCAGGAGGAAAAGCACCGCGACGAGCAATATTTTCAACTCTGGTCAGAATTTGATTGTCAAAATAGACATAGATATAACGTATGTCATAATGTTGAGCTCCGGTAGAATATTCTTCATCAGGAATTCCCGATACACTTATATAGCGATATTCATAAACCTGTTGTCCGTCTTTAGTAAAGATTTGTTGCGGTTCCCCATACCGTTGTATAAGTTCTTCGGGAGTTGAAATATTTCCGGATATATCTTTTTGTACTTGTATAACGTTGGCTATTTGCACATTTCCGTAAGAGTGGGAGCAAGCAGAAACAAACAATAAAAGCAAGGCAAAAATTTTATTCATTTTTGTTTTCTCCGGTTATTAATGTATCTACCCATCTCATCAATCGTGGTTCAAGACCTTTATCAGTTTGCTGTTGTATTGCACCTAGAAAAGCAGTCGGTAATGATGAAATATCTTCACTTATATTTGTTATCGTAATCACTTTTTTCTTTTGTTGTTGCATATCTGCTATATCAGTTTTTGAAAAAATGGTATTAGTTTTTATTTTGCCGATATAAACAACATCTTCAGGAGCAACAGCAAAATATGCTTTATAACGTTTTTCATAGTTGATATGTGCGCTTAAATAACCGCTTCTTCCATATAGTTCAAAATTTTCTAATACATATGTTCCGGGGTCAAGCATAAAAATACCGATATTTTGTACATCAAAAATAAAGCGTCGTCCTTCTTGGTTTATGAAAGTAAATCTGCCATGAAGCTTTATTGATGAGGGGACATTGTTTTCTTCTTCGATTATGACCAAAGATTTTCCTCCTCGTTTAAAAACATCTCGGTTAAATGTTGTTTCTGCTTTTATCACATCGTTAGCATTAGGAATGTGAAAGGCACATCCGTTAATAAGGAAAAAAATTAGAAAAAAGACAATTTTGAACATTTCTATAACTCACCAATTTGTGATTACAGATTGTAGCAATTCGGATTTTTTATGCAAGAGATATTTAAGGCTGCCACATAAAATTGTGACAGCCGAGAGGAGAAAAACATCATTATTATATTGTCAATGTTAGCATTTTATGCTAATCAGTAAAGTAGGTACTTTAGGGAGTAATAGTTTCTCCAAAGAAACTATTGTGAGATTATAAGCTAAAAACAGGGATTGATGCTGTGAAAGAAAAACAAAAATCATTGACCGAAATTGTTTTTGAGGTAATTGGTGACAGATGGAAAATTAAAATTGTTGAAAATCTTCTTAACGGAACAAAGCGTTTTGGAGAATTAAAAAAGTCTTTGGGTGATATAACTCAAAAGGTTTTAACTTCTAATTTGCGTAAGTTGGAAGAACATGGTGTTTTGATACGTAAAGTTTATGCACAAATTCCTCCAAAAGTAGAATATACCTTAACCGCATTGGGGAAAAAATTGAAGCCGACCATCGATTCTATGTTGGATTGGGGAGCTGAGTATAAGGCCAAGATGGATGATTTATCAAAAAAGATATTTTCAACCGATGATGATAATAAAAAAGATGAAAAAACTCGCGATGAATAGCGAGTTTTTTTATTACATAATCTCTTAACCTTATGTTAAAATTTATAATAGTATAAGATATTATTACTTTCTCGAGAGGTTTTATTATGAAAAAATCAATAAATTTGTTATGTCTTACATTGTCGTTTATTGCGTTCAGCAATGGTGTTTTTGCAGAAGAATGGGCTTCATCAGGTATGGTCGCACAACGTTTTTACGATCATGCTCATCGCAATAATCCTCAAGCAATAGCCAGAATGCAACGAAACGGGTATCATATAGATAGTATGGATATGTCCGGAGATACTGCATATTGTCTTGCCGTAAAGAAAAAAGATAAAAGAGCTGTTGCTTTGCTAAAGCTATATGGAGCAAGTGTAAATCATAATTGTATGAGACAATTTCAAGAAGAGAAAAAGTTAGAATATAACAAGGGTTTTGTTTGGAAAAACAGATATATTGTTGGAGGAGCTCTTATAGCTGGCGGAGCTGTAGCATTGGCTGCCGGTGGCGGAAGTGGTGGAGGAGGCTCCGGTTCAGGCGGAGATTCAGGTTCAGGGGGAAACGATACTCCCGGTAGCGGTGGTGGAACAACCCCGCCGGACGGTGAAATGATTTATTTAAATCCGGTTGATTATGAGACGGAAGAATATTATTTAGGTAATTTTTTAGCTCCGATAAATGCTTCAACGGCATATTCTCGTTTATATGGTGTAGATGAGAGTGAAAGACTGTCCTCGTATCTTGAAAATGTAAAAGTAGGTGTTTTGGATACAGGTGTATATGAAGCAAACAGGGAGTTTGGTAATACATATATTTCCGGATTTAATCAAGACTATGGTCCTTGCCGAGGTGATAACAGAACTAATTGTTGGTATTTTGATAATGGGGAAGCAATAATTAATGTAAATAATCCTGAAGGAGAAGGACAAGTAAGTTATTTCTATCGTATTAGCCAAGAAAAATTTGATGAATGGGCAGCAGAATACAATGAAGATTATGTATGGAGTAACTCAAACTTTAATCCGGAACTTCCTATAGTCGTTGGTGGGAGTATAACTAATTCTGATTCTATGCACGGAACTCACGTTGCCGGTATTATTGCAGCCGATAAAAATGAAGAAAATATGCATGGTGTCGCTTTTTCTAATGCCAGCATAATAGCCGGACGCTGGGATTTAAAAACACCGGCAACCACGGCAATAAATAAGATGGTTGATAAAGGTGCTCAAATTATCAATATGAGTTTTGGTGCCGATGCTACACAATTAGATGCTTCCTTGTTAGATGGGCTATCGCAAGGAGATATAGAGTATGAGTATATAAATTATCTTGGATTGGATGAAGATTTTTTTCAGGGTGTTCGTACTGCTGCGGCTAATAATGTTGTTTTGGTTATGGCAGCCGGTAACGAAAATCATTATAATCCGGGGTTACATAACGGAGTTCCTTTGCTGACAGAATTCAGTGAAACTTTGAAGAATTTATTTGTTACCGTGGTGGCAACAGATAGTAGAGGAAAAATAGCTTCTTATTCTAATAAATGCGGTGTTGCCAAAGAATATTGCATTGCCGCTCCCGGTGGTAAAGAAGGTGATATGATTTGGTCAACTGGAACCTATGGCGAATTGATGCTTGATAAAATAGGGCAAGATACAACTATAGTAGGAATGGTTGGTACTTCCATGGCGGCTCCGGTAGTTTCCGGAAGTATTGCATTACTTATGGGAGCTTATCCTTATTTGACACCGAAGCAAATTGTTGAGTTGATGTTTGAAACAGCTAACAAAACAGGTGAATATGCTAATGAAGATATTTATGGACAAGGTATGCTTGATTTAGGCGAAGCTACCAATCCTCAAGGATATTTAGGTACCTTTGGCGGTAATAATGTCGGACCAGCGAGTGACAGAGTGAATATTGCTTCGTCATCGATAACGGTACCGGCGGTATTTAAGGAAGCATTGGTCTCGAATATGCCGAAGAGTTTGACCGCGTTTGATAAATATAATCGTCCGTTTGCGGTAAATTTTGCTTCATTAGTGCGCACAACACACAGTGGGGAAAAGAACTTCAAAAACGACTTATATAACTTTACACGTCGTCAACCGAAACAAACAGTTCAAGCAGACGGATTTTCGTTTGGTTTTGCCCCATCATCATATAATAACACCGATAGCGGCTTGGGTATAATAGATGTAGCTTATGAGGGAGAGCTTCATAAAACTTCGTTCTTCTTTGCCGAAAACAGCCAATACAGCAGTGGTTCATATACC
>JAFTWG010000018.1 GCA_017465405.1 Alphaproteobacteria bacterium | reverse complement strand
CCGACATCTCCGCCACCGACATCTCCGCCACCGACATCTCCGCCACCGACATCTCCGCCACCGACATCTCCGCCACCGACATCTCCGCCACCGACATCTCCGCCACCGACATCTCCGCTACCGCCAGAATCTCCTGTACCACTATCTCCTCCGGCACCAGAATCATCTCCGGTTCCATCATCAGTGCCATCACCAGAATCTTCACCATCATCACCAGATCCGCCGCCGCCACCTGTTGTTAATGCAGCAATTGCACCACCGGCAATAATAATACCACCAACGGTATATTTACTTTTCAGTTCCCAACCACCTTTGTCAGTAAGATCTTTTTCTTTTTTCAATACATTACTGCACTCATGGTTAGGATTTGCGCCTAATTCTTTCAACAAAGTGTAAGCGGCATTGTCTCTTTTTATAATAGCCACACAAAGCGCTGTATTTCCGTATGAATCGACAGTATCTATAGATACTCCGTTACCTTCCATACTATATATTGCCTGCACGTTATTATGTTTGGCATTTTCATATATACGTCTGACCAGTTCATCAGAAACGCTTCTTTCCATTGCAGATAGTGGAGTTGATGACATTAAAGCCACACCCAAACCGCAAGCAAATAAAGTTGATTTTCTCATAATTACCCCTACATTAATGAATAATGTTAATACTAAACACAAATAAAGCGTTTAGTCAAAGATAATCTAAAGCTATTAATTTTTTGCTAATAAAAAAAAAAGACCTTTTCTTTGAGAAGAGGTCTTTTTCATAAAAACACTAAATTATCGTAAAAAACAACAATCTAGAAAAACTCAGAAAAACCACAAACTAAAAAACCAAAAATGATTTTAATTTGCCATGTCCTTCTGAAAACCAGAGCCAAGCCCTGTTTGCTTCCACTCTCCGTAAGCAGAATCCTTTAAATTCCCTTGAATAAAAAGGCTTTACTTTCCTAGAAATCATCACAAAAAATGACAATACCCCAGAAAGACGGAAAAAAAATAAAATAATCAACCGCAGCGACGTTGCCAAACGATAAGCATAAATACTATAAGGTCTAGCAACTTCACTCTCCTGCAAAGTTAACGGCTACAAAGAAATCAGGAGGACATTATTTTTCACCGGTATATCCATAAAATCGAATTATAAGTAATAAATAGTCATAATACGATTTGTAAAAATGAACATAGCGGGAAAACATCCTCGAGCTCTTCGGCAGGTACATAATAATTAAAATAATAGAAAATAAACTACTTGCATTGTAACAAATTTCATGTAAATGTCAAGTTTTTTTGACAAAAAAACTCTACAAAAACATTAATTATAATTTGACAAAATCAACAAAAAGTTCTATCATAAATGTATGATTATTTAAAGGAAGAAATAGCCATGATTAGATTACCAAGTTCAGAAGAATTAAATAAATCAGATTTACTTCAAAAATTTCATATTAATAGCCACTTAACCGCATCAATTAATGCTGGGGCAAGTATTTTATGTACAGACAATTTATCGGGCGGAGTTTGTGCGGCGGGAATATATGGTTCTGTAATTCCATTAAAGTCAACTTCCAGAAATACGGCAATACGACCGGTTATAGATATTGATAGAAGTATAGATTTATCAAAAACAACAACAGATGAGTATGGTGTAGAAATTGTTGAACTTGGTAGCTTTCCTCAAAAAATAGCTGATGTTGATATTCAACAGAAACTTGAATCAGCATATAAAAACAAAGCACTTACTCCAACCGGAAACTCATATACATTAGATGGAGGAACTAAAGAAACTGACGGTTTTCGAGCTCAAAAACACAATGAATACGAATTGGAGGGCAAAAAATATATCAGAGTAAAGCCTAAAAAGGATTTTGAGCCGCTTGGGATAGAAAAAGATAAGCCGATTTGGGTTGAAGTATCTCCGATAGAATGGCAAGTCGATAGACAAAATGGAGTACTGGTATCAAAATCTACTTTAGTTGCAGGTGTAAGACTGCAGGATGCAGAAAGATATATCAGTGAACATTTGACAAAAGAAATTTTTCAAAATAATCCTCAAAGTCAACAAATACACTCACAAGATCCAAAGCGTCAACTCTCTTCGGAAGAAAGAAAAGCCAGACGTCAGCAAAGAATGGGGATAAAAGTCACAAGAAAAGAGATGTCAGTTAAAGACCAAATGGATTTTTATATCAAAAATGGTATGTCTTTTATGTTACATGGTCCTTCCGGTGTTGGTAAAAGCTCTCGTGTTGAAGCTATTGATCCCGATTTGACATCTGTTCCTCTTTGGAATGGTGTATTGCCTGAAGATGTCATAGGAAAAGTAATATACCCTAACGGAGAGGTAGGGCTTCCCGGAGAAGGAGAAAAACAAGGTGGTGTTTGGGTGCCTCCTGATTGGTATGTCGAACTGAAGAAAAAATGTGAAGCAGAACCGGACAAACCACACGTTTTATTCATTGACGAAGTTACAAATGCCCGAGAAACCACACAAAGCTTGATTTTCCACATTACTTTGCACAAATCAATATCGCCGAGTTCAGGAAAACTACCTAAAAATTCAGTTGTTGTTCTAGCCGGTAACAGTAAAGAAGAATCTGGAGCAGCATATAATATGCCGGAACCATTGTTCCGTCGTATGTGTGGTCATATATATCTGAAACCGGATATTAAAGATTGGATTAAATGGGGGAGTGAAAAAAATAAAAAATATTCTGAAGATGATCCGGAGAGGTTGAATATTCATCCTATTGTTTCTTCTTTCGTCGCAACTCATGGAAAAGATGTGTTTTATACACAATATGACGAAGATGAACCGAAAGATTGGGCAATGGATCCTCGCGGTTGGGAACAAGTTTCTGATATCATATATAATAATGGCGGAGAAATCAGAGAAGAACTTTTAGTAAGTAAAATGGGACCGGAGCTGGCTGCAAGCTTTATGGAATATGCAGAACACCCTCCTCTCGCATTAGAAGACGTATTAGAAGGTGCTTATGATCATTCTGACATTCCCGAAACTTTTGATGCAAAATTATCATTAGCAATGAGTTTGCGTTATGTAAATGAGCGAGATTTTGAAACAGTTCATGATTTTATTGAAACCAATTTAGGTAAAGAAATCACTGCTGTTTTTGATGAAGCATGGGTAGGAAAAGATGATGAGAGAGCTCTACAAGTAGCAGAAATCAAAATGCAAAGAGATATGATGCAGGGAGGAAGAAGGTAAAATGAACGAAGAAGCTAAGAACAAGTTAAAAAAAGTTTTATCAAGCAATTCTAAAAATCCGTTAATAATTGTATTGAACGAAGATGTAACTTTTGAAAATTCAGTTACAATCAATGCAACTGTCAATGAACGTGATTTGCATATGGAAAGTATGTGGCAGAAAAAAATTATGTTAAGACACAGCGACAAACATCTTTTCTTAGTGATTAACGGACTTGACAATATTGAAATTGATGAACAAAATAAATTTTCTCATTTGTTAAAAGATCGCCGTTCAGGAAACTTTAAACTCCCTGAATATGTGCAAATTGTTATTCCGGTTAAAAATAAAGAAAAAGTATCAAATCAAATTAAATCGCTATCGCTTTTATGGGAAGTTAAATAATGACTGAATATGATGCAAAGGCACAAGAAGAAGATATCAGATATATAAGGGGAAAAGTTCTACGAAAATTCCCTCTTCTCGGTGTGACTATGGCATCATTGGAAACATATCCTAACAGTAGGATAAAAACGGCATGCACGGATGGTAAAAATATATATTACTCACCCAAATTTTTTGCCAAACTCTCTGATGAAGAGAAAGTTTTTGTTTATGCTCACGAAGTTATGCATGTTGCATTTAACCACATTATGCGAAGCAAAGGAAGACAGCATAAATTGTGGAATATTGCTACAGATTCCGTTATCAATCAAATATTGAAAGAAGAAGGTCTTCCTCTCGTAAAAGGCGGGGTTAATATAGCAGAAGCGCTAAATAAATCTGCCGAAGAAATGTATGAAAAGCTTTTGAAAGAAAGAGAAGAAAAGAGAAAACGAAAAGAGGAAGAAGAAAGAAAGAAACAAGAACAAAACAAAGAAAATCAAGACAACTCTCAATCTTCTCAAGATAATCCCGAACAACAAAATGATAATCAGGAACAAGAAAATCATGAAAATGATAATCAGCAAAAAGAAGATAATGAGCAAAATAATCCAGAACAACAAAATGATAATCAAGAGCAGAAAAATCCTGAAAATGAACAACAAAAAAATCCTGAAGATGACGAACAAAATGATGACGGGGATTATGAAGAAGAAAATTCTGATGAAAATTCGGACGATGGTAAAGATAATGACACTTCAACCGAAGAAGATGATGATGGTGATGATTCCGCCGAAGATGGTGAGTTTGACGAAGACGATTATGATGATTTAGATGATGAAAATGAAGATATCGGACACGCAGATCATCAAATTTGGAAGCAAGCCATTGAAGAAATAGAAAGACAACAAGCAGAACAAGAAGCTAAACAAGCAGGAAATGCCGGTGGTGGCTATGGCAGTGGGGATGCTGGAGAAGAAGGAGTTTCTGACGGAGAACGAACCAAAGGTGAAGAAGGCGAATTTGAAAAAGGTTTCGTAAGCAATAATAAAGAAGAGCGAGCCCAACAAATTCAACGAGCAAGACAAATGATTGAAAGAAGCAAGGCAGAAGCAACTTCTTCAAGCGGACACTCCTTTGGTGATGTTGGAGAAGTCAAACGAGGAGAAGAAGCTGTTGATTGGAAAAAATTGTTAAAAAATTCGATTGAAAAAGAAGAAATGAGATGGTCTTATCGACGCTCAAGTGCCGAAAATAACTATATGGCAAGAGTAGAAGAACTTGAATCGGACGGACAGGCAGAAACAGAGGTTATGCTTGATGTGAGCGGTTCGGTTAATCAGGCAATGATTAAAGAATTTTTACGACAACTTAAACCAATTTTGAAAAAATCAAAACTTAAAGTCGGATGTTTTGATGATAGAGTATTTGACTTTGTCGAGATAAAAAAAGATAAAGATATTGATGAGTTTATAGTTCCCGGTGGCGGAGGTACAAACCTTGATAAAGCGGTTAGAGCTTTTTCAAAAAGCAAAAAAATAAATAAGATTATCTTTACCGATGGTCAAGCATGGGGAAGTGATATGCCTCAAGAAGATTTGAAAGGCACAAATGTGTTATGGCTTATTTATGATAACAGAAATTTTAATCCTTGTTGCGGAAAAGTTATTTATGTTGATAAAAAACAATTTACACATAGTTCTCGCTCGGCTTATACCACGTCAAGTAGTAGGGACTATCCCTATTAAAAATAGTAGCGAATAGATGTCATAAATTCTTCTATATCATTGCCGTTTTTATAGTCTTCATAACGATATTCAGCTGCCAATCCCCAGTTAGTAGAGAGTGGAATATTAGCTTCTGCTGAATATGTAATTTTATTTCCCATCCAGTTTGTCGCAAACATTTTTCTTGCTTCTGTTAAAAGTTTAAAATATTGAAAATGGATATAACTTCCGGCAGTAAATTCTATCCCTCCATATTGATTATGAGGCAAAAATCCACCGTATGCCCCCTCTATTCCACCATTTATATAAAACCACCAAAAATCCGTAAATTCTATCGTTCCGCCACCATTTACTTTTATTCTTGTTGCATATCCCTCTTTGTCATTTTCCGGATTTAATACTCGCCAAACATCCCAATTTATGCCAAAAGAAGTCGGTGTAAACATTTGATTAATCGGAGATAATGATTTAATTCCTAATATATTAAATTCGCTTAAAACCATTTTGTGTGAGCTGTCATAATGGCGCCAACGAGAGTTTAGGAAATTTATCTCAGCACCGGTCAAAAGCCCATAATCATTATCTGTTAATGAATGATACGCCGGACGAAATGATATTTCTTGAAAAGCTTCTCCATTGCGTTTACCTGCTCCGATGGTTGTTCTCATCGCTTCGTGAGATTTTAACGGGGACTTTCCTGTAGGATTTTCACTCATTTGAGCTTTTTGATTTTGTAATTTATTGCGAGCCATCAACCCTTTAAAACTGCGTTTACGATATTCGGTAATTTCAAATTCTTTTTTCACAAATTGATATTGCACATATTGATAGGCTGTTTCCAAAACATCGGCTTTTTTTTCGTCGGGGACTTCATTCAAACTATAATCATTGTCTTTTATTGCTTTAACAAATGCCCTATTCTGCTCTTTGTTCATCTGTTTAGCTCTATGGACAATTTTAGATTGGCGAGACGGACGATAATTTATATCCTTTACTAAATTTTCGCTATTATAAACAGCTTTTATAGTATCCACCGGAATTGTTTGAACCGGAAATTTGTCGGCAAGTTGCAATGACGGACGAACAGCATCAAGCATTTCCATAATCATATATGAACAATTTTTAGTAAAGAAATAATATCGAGTTTGTGTTTGTCCGATTTCCCATAAATGAGCAACAAACATATCTAATTCTTGCTGAGAAAAATCTAAACTTAACTCCCAAATATCACGATTTTCGATATTATTATAAGTATTGATTATATCATAATACGGTTTTACGGTCCAACCGCCATAATATCCTCCGGTTAAACCATAAACAGCAAACAACACACTATTTTCTTGTCCGGCAGTAAAAGCACCATAATTTGCACCATGGGCTAACAATTGCGTTCCTTGTCTTGATGTATCAATTCGCAACAAAGTATGACCGAAAAGAGAAGATGGATTATTCATATACGCATCGGTGAAAAGCAAGGTAACTCCCGATGGTTGCAAGTCTTTTTTGAACTGCTCAAACTCGTTGCATTTTAATTTAACTTGTTTTATTAACTTGTTGTTTTTAAGAAAAATATATCTTGCGGGAAAAAGACACATTTTTTTAATATCTTGTTTTTCTTCAAACAATTTTATTGTTGCAAGAAGTTCATTTTCGGGATTGTTTTTACCATCTTCCGCCAGAAAAAAGTTATCACTGTCAATACTAGATTCATATCCACCGAAAAACTTGGGACGATAATGAATAAGAGATAACCATTGCGGAGAATTAGCCAAATTTTCAACAGCAGAAACCGGCGAAACCAACCATAATATACAAAAGATGAAAAAAATCAGTCTAATCATATAAAAAACGGCTCTTGTTATTGGCAAGAGCCGTGCACTCAATATAAAATTATGCTTTAAGCATTGCAAAAATTTGCTGTGTTACATAAATTGCATCAACATTGCTGTCAGGGAAAATTGCAGCAAAATGTTGTTGTGATTTTTTAGCAAATTCAGCTCTATCCATATTCAAAATACCGGCTAAAGTATCGAGTGTTTCACCCTCACCGCGAGAAGCGTCGAGAGCATATTGTTCCATATTGTTTTCAATGAAGTTGAAAACCATTTTTTGTGTACCGCCGCTAACACGACCATTCGGATCACAACCGGAAGTACCAAATGTGATACCGAAAGTTTGAGTACCGAATAAACCGTTAGTAGTAACAGCCAAAATTTGTGGAGCCATACCGCTTTGACCACGCCAAGCCATAGAACCGAGACCACAACCGGTACTGTCAATGGCTTGAGCATTGTTGGCAGCCAATAAAGCGGCACAAGCAACTGATAATAAATAGAGTTTTTTCATTTGTTAATCTCCAATATATTGTAAACACCATAACTATAACAATACACGCTATTTATGAAAAGAAAAAAAATAATTATTTAACAGAATATTTATCTTGCAAAAAGTTTTTATTGTTGCTATATAGTTTGCATAATCTAATTTAACTCGGCTGTGAAAAGTGTTCTTTTCCAGTCAGATTTTTTTTAATTTAAATCGATGAGGTGATAAAATGGATAAGTTCCCTTTAACCAAAGAGGGTTTTCTTGCTCTTGAACAAGAATTAAAGAATCTTAAAGGCGTTGAACGTCCCAACATTATTGCAGCTATTTCCGAAGCTCGTGCTCAAGGAGATTTGTCTGAAAATGCCGAATATTCTGCAGCAAAAGAAAAACAAAGCTTTATCGAAGGACGCATACAAGAGTTGGAAGTAGTTATCAGTCGTGCTCAAGTTATTGATACTTCTGCAAATAAAGGTGATATAATTCGTTTTGGGGCAAAAGTGTTGGTTGTTGACGAAGATACCGACAAAGAAAGCAAATATCAAATTGTCGGCGACTATGAAGCTGATATTAATAAAAATAAAATTTCGGTTTCTTCTCCTTTGGCAAGAGCCTTAATCGGCAAAGAAGTCGGAGATACAGCTGAATATACGGCTCCGGGTGGCAAAAAATCTTTTGAAATTTTAGAAATATCATACTAAAATTTTTATTCATAATGAATACATATAATGTCGGAGGTTTAATGCTTCCGACATTTTTGTTTTGTAGGAGGAAAATATGAAAGATGCAGAAAAGAAAAACATAATCCATAATTATCAAAACCGTTGTGATTGTAGTGAAGATGATAATTGCGGATGCTCTTATCCCAATAATACAAATTCTGATTATGATGCAACCAGTCCTAAAAATCTAAATCAGGAAGATTGTTGCAAAAAGCGCTCTGCCTCTAAAAAGGCCTGACAACCGGAACCTGCTGCCGTTATCGCCTGACGATAAACAGAATCTTTAACATCTCCAGCGGCAAAAACACCTTGAACACTGGTTTGACAACTTCCGGGAGCTGTAACAATATATCCGTCTTTATCAAGCTCTAATACCGATTTGAATATTTCGGTATTAGGCTTATGACCGATTGCAACAAATAAACCATCTGCTTTTAACTCTCGTATATTATCCGTTTTTAAGTTTTTGATTATAACTCCGGTCATAGATTTTGGCTCATCTGTTCCGATAACATCAGTTATTACACTATCCCATTCTATATTGATTTTCGGGTGATTAAATAAACGATTTTGCAAAATTTTATCAGCCCTCAATTCGTTACGACGATGTATCAACGTAACGGAAGCTGCAATATTGGAAAGATACAAAGCTTCTTCCGCTGCCGTATTTCCGCCTCCGACAACAGCAACGTGACGATTGCGATAGAAAAATCCGTCACAAGTCGCACATCCGGAAACACCAAAACCTCTATATTTTTCTTCGTTAGGTAGGCCGAGCCACTTAGCCGTTGCTCCGGTTGCGATAATAACACTATCTGCTTGATAAGAATGTTGCTCCGAAATTAAGGTAAAAGGAGAAGCAGAAAAATCAACTTCCGTAATATGGTCCTCTATAACTTTTACTCCTAAAGATACAGCTTGTTGATACATTCTCTCCATAAGCTGAGGTCCTGATATGGGTTCAGGGAAACCGGGAAAATTTTCAACATCGGTAGTTATGGTTAATTGTCCGCCTTTTTGAAATCCTGAAACCAACAAAGGATTAAACCCTGCTCTTGCCGCATAGATTCCTGCAGTATATCCGGCAGGTCCGGAACCGATAATTATGATTTTTGATTTAAACTGTGCCATATTTTTTCTCCTTGAAAATAAGATACTATTTTCATTTTTTTATTCAAGAGTAAAAATCTTTATAAAAACTGTTGACAGATAACAAAAAATGTGCGAATTAAATAGCCGATACATTGAATGCGCTCCTAGCTCAGCTGGATAGAGCAACAGCCTTCTAAGCTGTGGGTCAGAGGTTCGAATCCTCTGGAGCGCGCCAGTTTCTAAAAAGAGGACTTCGGTTCTCTTTTTTTTTTGTATCTCATACAATGCTTAAAAAAGGAGAAGGAGAGTTGTTAAAACTCTCCTTTTTTCTATGAAAATCAACACCCTTAAAGAGCATTTCCCGTATGTATTCGTAATTTAAAAATACATTTATGTCAATAAAAAAAATAAAAAAAAGCTTGGTAAAAATTACCAAGCTCAAAAAAATCAGAGATTTTAGATAATATCCCTAACACTTTTTTGTCCTTCACCTGCCTGATTCATATTGAAAAAGGCATTGATGGTGATGTCATCATAGCGGAGCTGATACAAACCACCCTTCTCTATCATTTGGCGCTTTTTGTTAAGCCAATAATAGTTGCCAAAGTTTTTGGTTTTATAAAACTGCTCGGGACGAAGATCAAGGATGTTTTGGGCATCCAAAATTCCCATATAAGCAGCTCCCTGTACCCAATGTCTTTTAAGCAATCCGTTAGCTCTCTTGCCAGCCGAACGACGATAACGTGTCATACAATTAACACAATACTCATCACTCTCTCCATCATTAACAGCCTCCAAAAATTTGCTCGGAGCTTGAACATAACGACCATCAAGACTGTAGCCGGTAACAATTTCTCCGCCTACGTTGTACATAAATAATGCACAGCCGATAATCTGCTCATCACTCAACTTGCGTTTGTCGAAGTGCTTAAAGAATGGAACAAGACGATTTTCGATGTGATAAATACACCACTCCTTACCAATCTTCTTGCTGACTACATCGTTCTTGGTTACATAGTCACCATTGGGTTTAACGGTTACTCCATACCAAGATGTCCATCGAGCACCGCAATGATATGGTTTACCCTGACCTTTGTCGCCTTCAATGAGAGCGATAAAAGTAAAGATATCCTCACTGAGTTCCGTTGCTCTGGCAACATTGTACTCAGCTGCATTCTTGCTTTTACTTGAACTGCCGTTTCCGCCAATTGTAAAGCAAAGGACCATGATGACCGCAAAAATCGCTAATGCGACGAAAAATTTAGTTTTCTTCATATAGTAATTTTATTAATAAGGTTTTAGAGTTATAGGATAACATTTTTATAAAATAAGTCAAGTTTTTTGCACAAAAAAAGCACGTTTTGTCTAACGTGCTTTTTTAGAAATTTAGAATAATGTTATTCAGGTTTTTGAGCCGTTAAAATAACCCCGTCTTTAATACCTGTTATCTTAACATCATCTCCTGATTTCAGATTGTCATCACACTCAACTAACCACACCGTATCACCGATAGATACTTTTGAACGTCCGTCAACAACATCTTGAACCAATTTGAAACGACGACCGATATATTGTGCTACAGTATTGTTCAAATTTTTGCTTTCCGGAGCCACTTTCGCCAAATTCATCAGCTTTTTATATACGTACAATCCAATTATGGCACAAATTGCAGCGATAACAGAAAACACGATTACTTGTTGTGTGGTGGTAAGAGCAACAAAACTCACTACTCCGACCATTATTAAGGCGGCGAAACCGAACCAAATAACATAAGTTCCCGGAATAAAGAACTCTAGCAATACAAGTCCTAATCCCAATGAAAGCCAATGAATATAATTCATAACAAACTCCTATTTTTTATTATCCATAACCTCTTTGGCAATCTCCGCAATTCCGGCCAATGAACCGATAAGATTTTGAGTATCCATCGGCAACATTAACAATTTTTGGTTTGGAGAAGTTACGATACCTTGTAAAGCTTCTACATATTTAACACCTAAGAAATAATTTAGGGCTTTAGCATCACCTTGAGCTATTGCATCAGACAGCATTTTTGTTGCATTTGCTTCGGCTTCTGCTGCACGTTCACGAGCTTCTGCAGCACGGAAAGCGGCTTCTCTTTCACCTTCTGCCTGCAAAATACGAGATTGTTTTTCACCTTCTGATTTCAAAATTTCTGATTGGCGAACACCTTCAGCTTCCAAAATGTTGGCACGTTTTTCGCGTTCAGCTTTCATCTGACGAGCCATTGCATCTATCAAATCACGAGGAGGAGTAATATCCTTAATTTCTACACGAGTAACTTTTACACCCCAAGGAATAGTCGCATCATCTACAACAGACAACAAACGTTGATTTATCGAGTCACGTTGAGAAAGAAGTTCGTCAATTTCCATACCGCCGATAACCGTACGAATGTTAGTCATTACGAGATTGAGAATAGCTAAATCTAAATCTCTTACCTGATAAGCGGCATTTTCGGCTTTTTGAATTTGAAAAAACAATACTCCGTCAACGGTTACCATCGCATTATCACGAGTAATAACTTCTTGAGACGGAACATCTAAAACTTGTTCCATACGGTTGATTTTTGCACCGATTTTTTCTAGAATAGGTACCAATATGTGAAACCCCGGTTCAAGTGAACGGGTATATTTTCCCAAAAATTCTACCGTATACTCATATCCCTGACGAACAATCACAACTGAATTTGCCAATGCAACAACAATGAGTATCAGCAAGACAACAGCAACTATTTCTATTCCCATTTTATCCTCACCAAAAAAGTTAAAACATATTAGCATTGTATTGCTTTATATAATTTATGCAATACATTATTTAATAATATCCGCCAAACTGAATTTTATAACTTTAGCCAAATCATCCGGTCTTAATTCTATTTGAAAACCTATCTTGCCACCACTAAAAATTATGGTTTCAAAATTTGATGCCGATTGATGTATTGTTGTCTTAAAAAATTTTTTCATCCCAATAGGAGAACAACCTCCGTGAATATAACCGGTTAACCCTAAAAGTTCTTTAGATTTAACCATTTCTATTGATTTTTCGCCAACCGCAACGGCAGCTTTTTTCAAATCCAATTCTTCCGCAACCGGAACTAAAAAAACATAGTTACTTCCGGACTTTGCCACAGTAACCAAAGTTTTAAATACCTGTTTCGGATTTTCTCCCAATTCCTCGGCAATTTCTGTTCCGCTAAGTGAATGATTATACAAATATTCCTTATAAGAAATTTTCATACTATCTAACTTGCGCATTGCATTTGTTTTATCTGCCATATTTTACCATATCATAAGTAATGTTCCGAGAGTTATTAAAGCTCCACCTCCGATAACTTGCCATGTAACAGCTTCTTTTAAAAAGACAAAAGCCATAATCATAGTTATTACTACACTGAATTTATCAACAGGAACAACTTTTGAAGCATCACCTATTTGCAAAGCTTTAAAATAAAATAACCATGACAGACCTGTTGCACATCCGGATAAAATTAAAAAAGTCCAACTTTTAGCTGTTATATTTGGTATTTGGTAAGCTGTTCCAGTAGCAAAAACTATTCCAAAAGTAATAAATAAGATAACTATTGTACGAATTGCTGTTCCTAAATTAGAGTCAACATTTTCAATTCCGATTTTTGCTAATATTGAAGTTAACGCAGCAAAAAATGCTGACAACAAAGCATATACAACCCACATATTTTTACCTTTTCTATTAAATATTGAAAACATTTCATATCCTGTTTATTTTTGTTTTTTATTGCAATTAAATTGTTGAGCAACCATATCTATATCCATTTTGGTAGGACGCAATCTTTTTTCAACTCCGTTGCAAGCATAGTTCAAAAAGTAATAAAGTCTGGCATACGCAGGTAAATTTTTCTCGTTCCAATAGCGTTTTAATGTATTGCGAGCCATTTTGAGTTTGTTTTTACTCAACTGTTTATCTCTAACTCGGTATAAAGTCAGAACTTCATTTAACCCGTGAAATTTCTTTCCTTCTCGCAAATAGCCCATCCAAACCCTTGCATCTTCGCAAAGTTCTCTATCTTCGGGAAATTTTATTTCTGAAATTTGCTTCCTATCAATCATTACGGAAGACATACCTATCTGAGTTGTCTTCATATAACGAGCCAAATCAACTTCTTCGTCAACATCTACTTTTCCGCTGGTTTTCAGTTCTCCATCTTCATTCATAAAAGCATAAGATGTATGTGACAATGCCGCACCTTTATCTTCCATAAAAGCAACTTGTTTTGAAAGTTTATGTTTTGACCATAAATCATCAGAATCTAAAAATGCAATATATTGCCCTTGGGCATGAGAAATACCATAATTGCGACAAATACTAACTCCGCTGTTTTGCGGCATATCCAAAACTTTTATACGTTCATCTTCAGAAGCATATTTTTGTGCTTCTTGCAGAGTATTATCGGTAGAGGCATCGTTTATTATTATCAATTCCCAATCAGAATATGTTTGTGCTTGTACCGATTGAATTGTATGTTTTATGAACTTTTCGCAATTATATGCGGGCATAATGACTGAAACTTTTACCATATCCGGCTCCTTTGAAAATATTATTACTTAATAATGGGTTATGGTCAATCTTTTTATTAAAAAAAACGGAATTTATCCGCTTTTTTTACCTATTGCTATTTTAGGCTCTACAGCTTTTTTTATCGGAATTGAATTTACGGCAACTTTTTTATTAATTATTCGTTGTTTGTTACCTTTTTGGATAACCGTTTTCTTTACTGTTTCTTTTTGAGCAACGGTTGTTTTTTGCTTTTTACTATCCGTTACTTTTTTAGCCACTGTTTTTTGCGGTTGTTTAGTATTCTTTTGGACTATTGTATTATTCTTTTTTGGCTCTTGTTTTTTTACTGTTTTTTTAGGTTCATTCTTTTTCTTTTCTGCCTTTTTATTACTATTTTTTTTCTTTTCCGTTTTTTTAACAACTTTTTTCGGTTTTTCTTTCTTTATAATTGTATTGTTAATGACTTTTGTCGGCTTCACAATTTTATAATTATTCGTCTCATAATGATATACATTTGTATTGGTGTAATTCTCATATTCTGCCGGATATGAGTATGAATATACCGGATATGTTTCATAATAAGGATAAGATTGTATTGTACATCCCGAAGCAAATAATAATGTTGTCATTACGCAAAATATTTTTATAAAACTTTTCATATCGGTTCTCCGTTTAGGTTATCATACTCTCTATAACGAATAAACTCTTATCAGGGTTCAAAAAATAAAAATATTGACTTTTGTCAATTTTGTCTTTATATTTAAAATCAGTAACGTTCTATTATTCACATAAATTTTTATCTTATGACTCAAACATCAATTTTGCTTGATCAGGCTCGCTTGGATTATACCAACGCATTAAATGTCCTGACACTTGTTGAAATGCGTATAATCTCGGTTAGTGCCGAAGATTTGATGTATGCTTATTTGGTTGCCACCGAATGGTGCGACTGGTTTAAGAACCCTGATGCCGAAGGCAGTCCTCTTGCCAAATTTGGTCCTAATCATCCTGATTACAGTAGTGTGCTGAGTATGATGGAAGACAGAGTTAGAAGTTTGGAAAACAACTTGATGATGGAAATGCCTGCCGTCTATGTCGTGTTCTCGCAGCTCAACCCTAATCTGGTCGCAATCAGCAAGCAGGAAGACAAGTCCCATGTGTTGGAAAGCACAAAGCGTTATGTTAAGTCGCTTGAGCTTACAGCAAAGCTCTACAAAGAGAGGGACGGTAGAGATACTTTTCTTGAAAAGCTCAAGGCTTAAGTATTTTATTGCCACAAAAAAACTCGTTGATTTATTTCAGCGAGTTTTTGCTTTTTTAGGAATTGGTCGAACCTAATCCCCCTGCCCTAATTCCATCAGCATCATCATCATAAGTAATACCATAGGGCAAAAATATTCCTTGGCAAAATGCTTTACCAGCATCTATATGCAAATGTTGCTTGCCATCATTACAAAGTTTTACCCAAATATGACCTTCGTTATCAGAATTATCGAAATAATCTTCATCTATAATGCCGACCGAATTACCTAAACGGGCGTGAAATTTAAAGCCTAAACCTGACTTTGGGAAAATGCCTAAAAACCAACCGTTTTCTACTTTACATTTTAACCCTGTAGGAATTTTCATTGCTTCTCCGGGCTCTAAATCTATATCAAACAGAGTTTTTATATCATATCCGGCAGAACCCTTTGTTGCTCTCGTCGGCAATATTATATCATCATATTCTATTGTAGCAGAAAATACATCTTTATTGTATTGTTCTATTGATATTTTTTCAAATTTTCCAACCCTAAAAGTCATCAACTTTTCCTTTTGTTATTCTCTCTTGTTTCCATACTTAATATATTTTATTTATAATTACAAACAAAAAAGCCTTTGCATATTACAAAGGCTTGATAAAAGATTCTACGGGCTAATCAAATAAGGTCCCCCATAATCCCACATTCCATGGAATAATAATACACCATAGTGCTATTACACCAATGTCTGTTATCGGGTGTTCAAAGAACGGCATGCCTACCAGATAAGCCAGTCCCATCGATAATAATGCGAAAAACGCACATAGCAGTGCAAACTTAAAAGACGCATCACGACGAAACACTTGTCTAGAAAAGATACCGGAAACTGTTCCTAAAATAAACATTCCGAGTAAACGAAAAATTCCTCCTATTCCGAAAGAAGTAATCGCGTCTAAAAACTCTTGTTCCATAATAAGATTTTTAAAGATTAAACAATAATTTTCAATTTGTGTTTAACATATTACAATTTTAATATTTTGTCTATAGCTTTTTATTCCTGTCTATTTTTTATTGTTAATAATCGAAATATTTTTGTTATTAAACGCAAAAATATGTATATCATTTGTTTAGTTTTGATTTTAAATTATGGATTTTAATATGCTGAAAAAAACGTTTTTATCGCCATTTTTTATGCCTCTGTTTTTTATAATAACATGGGGATGTTTTTTAGCCTATGTTTTTATGTATCACGGAAACAGTATCTTATCTTTTGTTAAGAACGGTAAGTTTATTGAAGATGTATCACATTTGGGATATATGGTTTTAGTTGCTTGTCTTTTATGGTATTGTGATGATTTTAAGGATAAAATTAAAAGTTGGGGAATATTTTTATTTTTGAGTATGTGCACTTTTTTAAGAGAATACGGAATACATCGTCATCTTTCAAAAACAGATACAACCCCTTTCAAATCTCGCTTTTTCTTAAATCCGGATAATCCTGTTGGAGAAAAAATTGTTTTTGGAATATTGCTTATCATAATCGCCGTTGCTGTCGGTTATTTGGCTGTTAAATACTCTAAATTTTTGGTTACATCATTTTTTAAGCTAAATACAATAAGTTGGTCCGTTGCAACAATGTGTACGATTGGTTTGGTTTCAAAAATTATTGACAGGTTCCCGTCAAATTATCGTAAAGCAAATGGTGTCGAGTTATCTGATAGTGTTTACGAAATATTGCAACTGATAGAAGAGTCCAGCGAAATGTTTTTGCCTTACATTGCGGTAATGACCATTGTTCAGTATCATATTGAGTATAAAAAACGGTAAAATTCTTACTTTTTTCAATAAAATAAAAAAAAATGAAAAAAACTGTTGCAAAATATATTTTTTATTGCTAATAGTATTGCGTTATCCGAACGGGACTTAGCTCAGCCTGGTAGAGCGCTTGCTTTGGGAGCAAGATGTCGTAGGTTCGAATCCTATAGTCCCGACCAAACATAAAAACCTTACCCTTGTGGTGAGGTTTTTTTGTTTGAATGGCTGGCTCAGGGTTCGAACCTACAAAAGTAGGTTTGAAAACAAGCGGTAGGCAGACGGGAGTATGCCGGTGCGAAGCAACCGTGCAGTTTCGACGAAGTCAATCCTATAGTCCCGACCAAGATAATATATAAGTCGTTGAATTTTCAACGACTTTTTTGTTGTCTATACCCCAAAATGGCGGTTTTTCGGTATTTTGCACAAGTGTGACAGTGGGGTGTGACAGTATGGCATTAAAATATAACCATTTAGAACGCAGAAATCATACCTATTACTTTAGGTATTGGATACCCTTATGGGTGAGACAGTTTACGGATTATTAATAGGAGTGCCCATATTTTTGGTAATTTCCTGTAAATCTTTTATAGAAACTTAGTTATCATTGTATCCATGTTTATGCGTATCTAGGCAATCTTTCCAATATGATTCTCTCTCTAAAATTCTCTGGTCATCATAAGATAAACTATACGCCAAAACAGTAATATTTTGTATTGAAAATACATCATTTATTAAATTTTGCTGTATATCCTTAATATGACAAAATATGGCGCATAATATTTGTAGCCAATTTATTATTCTTTAGGAATATAGAATTTATTTTCGCTTTTCAATTTGTTGTAGTGTTCTTTATCTCTATATTTAAACACTTTTGCCGGATTTCCTCCCGCAATGGCATAGGCAGGGATTTCTCCATGAACTACAGCTCCTCCTTGTATTATTGCACCCTCTCCTATTTTTGTTCCCGGCAACAAGGTTACTCTTGAGCCCATCCAAACACAATCACCGATTATAACATCTTTTTTAATAACATCTTTACCATAAGGAATTGTATCACTTTCGTAATTATGATTTTGAGTTAAAACTAATATATCCTGACCACCGATAACATAGTTTCCGGTAATAAACTTACCGCTTCCCATAACCCTAATTCCATTAAATGCGTTATAGTCGCCGATATATGTAGATTTACTAAATTTTGATTTTCCGCCAATTCGCAATCTTTTACCGACCTTTTTAGCTTTCATACGAACATTTATAATATCAATATTATAAAACGGACTGCATAAAAATACACAATCTAAAATACTTCTTACTTTTTTGCGCAATTTTGAAAAAGGTATCCAAAAGGTTAGCAATCTGACAAATATTTTCATATTATCACTCCTATTTTTCTAAAATAAGCCGGCATCTCTAAAGCTATAATATTCGTTTTTACCGACAATTATATGATCTTGCAGTTTTATATCAACACTTTGTAATGCTGTGAAAATTTGCTTTGTAACCACAACATCGGCTTTTGACGGGGTTACAACTCCGGTCGGATGATTATGAACCATAATCACACTTTTGGCATTATTGAAGATAGCGGATTTTACAACCTCTGCCGGATGAATTGCCACATTGTCGGTTGTTCCTCTTTGTTGAACGTCTTGACCGATAACTTTCAATTTTGCATCTAAAAATATGAGCATAAATTCTTCTTTTGTTTTATGCGCCATTTTCATACGGCAATAGTCTATCATTGCATCCCAATTTGAAATCACCATTTTATCATCGGCACATAAATTTTGCCAAGTCATACGCAATGCAGCTTCTTTGACTATTGAAAAAATCAAAACAGAATTTTCTTTCAGACCGGAAAAACACATCAGAGCATTTTCATCTGCTCCCATTACTCCGGCAAAACTGCCAAATTCATTTATTAGTGCCTTTGCCAAAGGTTTTGTATCTTTACGAGGAATAGCTAAAGTCAGGAGAAGTTCTAACATTTCATAATCGGCCATATCTTGTCCGTGTCCACGTAAAAAACGCTCCTTTAAGCGTTGACGATGTCCTATATAATCTTTTTCTTCTGCCATTATTTATGCCTATTTTTTATATGGAGGTCTGTCTAATCCTTTAGGCGAATATGTAAATACTTCAAATCCGTCTTTAGTAACGCCTAATGAGTGTTCAAACTGTGCTGACAAAGTTTTATCTCTGGTTACGGCTGTCCAACCGTTAGGTAAAATAAATCCGTCTTTTTTACCTATATTTATCATTGGCTCAATAGTAAAAAACATTCCCTCTTCCATAATCGGTCCGGTACCTTTTTTACCACAGTGCATAACATTAGGTTGGTCGTGAAAAACTTTTCCTAATCCGTGACCGCAAAACATATCTACGACCGAATATCCGTATTTATGAGCATATTCTTCTATAACTGCACCGATATCTCCGAAATGTGCTCCCGGCTTAACGACCTCAATTCCTCGCATCATACATTCGTAAGTAACATCACACAAGCGAGTGGCCTTAATTTTAGGCTTACCTACATAGTACATACGGCTTGAATCACCATACCAGCCGTCAACGATAACCGTAACATCTATATTGGCAATATCACCGTTAGCAAGCTTTTGTTCGGCACTGGGGATGCCGTGACAAATTACATGATTGACAGAAATACAAGTATATTTAGGGTATCCGTGATAGTTTTTACAAGCAGAAATTGCTCCCTTGCTTTTAATATATTCATTACATAAATTATCTAAATATTCGGTTGACACTCCGACATCTACATAATCGGTAATATAGTCCAAAACTTCAGCGGCAAGTTTGCCTGCTTTACGCATACCTTCAAAATCTGCAGGTTCATGAATTGTTATGCGGTCTGAATTTTTTCTGCTCAATTTTTTACTCCTAATTTTTTTGTTTATAGACACTACACCAGCCTCGTTTTTTTTGCAACATCAATCTTGAAGAATTCCCCTTGTTGATTATCTTTTTTATATGCAAACAAAAGAGGATTATAACAATGAAAATAAATTTTGGACGGCTTGCCTATTGTTTTATATTGGTATTTTTAGCAATGATTGCCGGACGTTATTATAACAGTTTCGGGATGTTGAATTGGTATAATGAAATCGAAAAACCGATGATGACACCTCCGGATATGGTATTTCCGATAGTATGGAGTATTTTATATACACTTATGGCTATTGCTTTCTATCAAGCCTTTATGGTTGCAAATACGGACAAAAAACGGCAAAAACTTAACGGATATTTTTTGGGATTGTTATTTTTGCATGTCCTTTGGAGTTATGCTTTCTTCTATATGGGCTATATCGGAATGGCGCTGATTATCGTAATTATCATTGACATAGTAAGTTATATGATAATGATGATGTTTTGGGCGACATCGACAGCTTCAGCTTTAATGTTTTTCCCATATTTTGTGTGGATACTGTTTGCAACTTATTTAAACGCATCTTTTGTAAATTTGAACGGTTTCATCATATTTTTAGAATAAAATATTGAGGCAGACGTAAAAAGTCTGCCTTTTTTCTTATTTTTTGCTTGCTATTGATATCTTTTTGCATTAAAAAGTTTGGGTTAGTTTTATATGCAAAAAGAGGTTTATGAACAATGACAGTAACGGTAAATCAAATAAGAAGTACATTTCTTAATTACTTTGGTAAAAACGGACACAAAATTATTCAATCATCTCCGTTAGTTCCTGATAATGACCCTACCTTGATGTTTACAAACTCGGGTATGGTTCAATTTAAAAATATATTGGCGGGAAATGAAACCAGAGACTATGTGCGAGCCGCTACTGCTCAAAAATCGGTTCGTGCCGGCGGTAAGCATAATGACCTTGACAGTGTGGGTTACGATGTTCGTCACCATACATTCTTTGAAATGTTAGGTAACTTTTCGTTCGGTGACTATTTCAAAGAAGGAGCTATTTTGTATGCTTGGGAGCTTTTGACCAAGGAATTTGATATTCCTAAAGAAAAACTCGCTGTTACAATCTATCATAACGATGATGAAGCTCACGACTTGTGGAAAAAAATAGCAGGTTTGCCCGAAGACAGAATTATTCGTATTGCTACAAAAGACAATTTTTGGCAAATGGGCGATACCGGTCCTTGCGGTCCGTGTTCTGAAATCTTTTATGACCATGGTCCTGAAGTTTGGGGAGGTTTACCCGGAACACCCGAAGAAGACGGTGACAGATTTATCGAAATTTGGAATTTGGTGTTTGACCAATTTGAAGATTTGCCTGACGGAAGCCGTGTTAATATTAAAAAACCATCTATTGATACCGGTATGGGATTAGAAAGAATTGCTGCAATTTTGCAAGGCGTTCACTCTAACTTTGATATTGATTTATTCCAAAATTTAATCGGTTCCATCGCTGATTTGGCAAATTCGGATCCGAAAGGTAAATTGCAAGCTTCTCACAACGTTATCGCCGATCACATGCGTTCTGCTGCATTCTTGATTGCAGACGGTGTATTGCCGTCAAACGAAGGACGCGGATATGTTTTACGTCGTATTATGCGTCGTGCTATGCGACATGTTCATATGTTAGGCGTTAAAGAACCTATGATGTACAAACTTCTTCCGACTTTACAAAAAGAAATGGGCGAAGCTTATCCTGAATTATATCGTGCAGAAGCATTAATCAGAGAAACGCTAAAAACAGAAGAAAGTAAATTTATCAAGACGTTAGAAAAAGGACTTAAACTTCTTGATGAAGAAACCGCAGATATGTCTGCCGGTGATACATTGAACGGAGAAACCGCATTTAAGCTCTATGATACATACGGTTTTCCGCTTGATTTAACTCAAGATGCTTTGAAAAATAAAGATATTAATGTCGATGTTGACGGTTTTAATACCGCTATGGAAAGACAACGTGCAGAAGCTCGTAAAAACTGGGCCGGTAGCGGTGATGAAGGTGTTGAGAAAATTTGGTTTGAAGTTTTCGATAAACTCGGAAAAAGCGAATTTTTAGGTTACAGTTCAACTAAAGCAGACGGAGAAATAAAAGCTCTTGTTCAAAACTCTCAACTTGTCGATAGCGTTAAAGAAGGCAATTTTTATTTGGTTGCAAATCAAACTCCTTTTTATGGTGAATCGGGCGGTCAAGTAGGAGATACCGGATTTATCAAAAACAAAGATTTTGTTGCCGAAGTTGTAGATACCAAAAAGAAAATTGACGGTATGATTGTTCATATTTGTAAACTTGTAAGCGGCGAAGCTAAAGTCGGAGAATTTGCAAGTTTTGAAATTAATGAAGAAAACCGCAATAAAATTAGAGCTAACCACTCTGTTACTCACTTGTTGCATCGTGCCTTGCGTGATATTTTGGGTGAACATGTTACACAAAAAGGCTCAATGGTTGCTCCGGACAGAGCTCGTTTTGATATATCCCACCACAAACAAGTTACTGCCGAAGAATTAAGACATGCAGAAAATATTGTTAATGAAGCAGTTCGCAAAAATTATAATTGCGTAACCAGAATTATGACACCGGAAGAAGCTGTTGCTGCCGGTGCTATGGCACTATTCGGGGAAAAATATGGTGAAACCGTGCGTGTTGTAAGTATGGAAAACGAAGGCGAAGTATTTTCTCGAGAATTGTGCGGCGGCACTCACGTTAATACAACCGGTGATATAGGTTACTTTAATATAGTTTCTGAATCAGCTGTTGCTGCCGGCGTTCGTCGTATTGAATTTATGACCGGATATGCTGCCGAAAAATATACTCAAGATATGGAAGATAAACTTCATCAAATAAGTCAAATGTTGAGAACAAGTCCGAATGACATTGAAGCTCGTATAAGACTATTGATGGAAGAAAAGAAAAAATTAGAAGCTGAAATATTACGTGTTCGTAAGAATTTTGCAAGCAATAAAGCTGCCGATAATAAAGAAAAATTTGAGGAAATTAACGGAGTTAAATTTGCAGCAAAAGTTTTGAATAATATTTCAGCAAAAGAACTTAAAGGATTTATCGATGAAGTTAAACAACAAATTGAAAGCGGTATAATTGTATTGTTCTCTTGCACAGATAACAAAGTTTCTGCAGTTATCGGTGTTACCGAAGATTTGACAAGCAAATATTCTGCTAACGATTTAATTAAGGTTATTGCTCCGTATATCGGTGCTAAAGGTGGCGGTGGACGTCCGGATATGGCTCAAACCGGAGGTAGTGACTTGTCACAACTTAATGAAGCCGTAGATGCTTTAAGAAAGGCTCTTTAATACGAAGCCCGCACTAAACTGCGGGCTTTTTTTTGATAAAAAAATGTATAAAAAGGCGGTTAATAAATAACCGCTTTTTCTTGAGTTTCGTATATTCAATGCTAAATTATAAGCATTAAGAAATCTTAATATTAAGGAGTTATATATGATTGAAATTATCAAAACTACCCCGTACACCGATCAAAAGATGGGAACTGCGGGTTTGCGTAAAAAATCTAAAGTTGTAATGCAAGAACATTATTTTGAAAACTTTCTCCAAAGTATTTTTAATGTAATTGCTCCGGAAGGAAAAACTTTTGTTATCGGCGGTGACGGTCGTTTTTATAATAGTATTGCTATTCAAAAATTGATTAAAATGTCTGCTGCTAACGGGGTTAAAAAACTCATTGTCGGAAAAAACGGATATTTATCTACACCGGCATCATCAAATATGATTTTGAAAAACCATACTGACGGCGGTTTTGTTTTAACTGCTTCTCATAACCCCGGAGGTGAAAACGGTGACTTCGGTATCAAATATGCAACAGAAACCGGCGGTCAATGTTCAAGTCAGGTTAGTGATAAAATTTTTGAACAAACTAAAAATATTACCGAGTTCAAAATTTTGCAATGCGAAGATATCAAACTTGATACATTAGGTTCTCAAAAAGTCGGAGAAATGGAAGTTGAAATCGTCGATCCTATTACAGACTATGTTAAATTGATGGAAAGCATTTTTGATTTTGATGCTATCAAAAAAATGTTTGCTAACGGCTTTACCATGCGTTTTGATGCAATGAATGCTGTTACCGGACCTTATGCTATCGAAATTTTTGAAAATGTTCTGGGAGCGGCAAAAGGTTCTGTTCTCAATGCTACTCCCAAACAAGACTTCGGCGGATTACATCCGGATCCTAACTTGGTTTATGCTAAAGAATTGGTTGACATTATGTATGGTGAAAATGCTCCCGATTTTGGTGCTGCCAACGATGGTGACGGTGATCGCAATATGATTTTAGGTAAAAAATTCTTTGTTACTCCGAGTGACAGTCTGGCTATTTTGACTGATAATTATGCCCTAATTCCTGCTTATAAAGGCGGAATTTTCGGTGTTGCAAAATCTATGGCCACTTCAACTGCTGTTGCCAGAGTTGCCGATGCACACAAAATCGGATACTATGAAGTTCCGACCGGCTGGAAATATTTTGTAAACCTTATGGACAGCAAGCGCATTACTTTCTGCGGTGAAGAAAGCTTTGGTACAGGTTCCAGCCATATCAGAGAAAAAGACGGAATTTGGGCTGTTTTATTCTGGTTGAACATAATCGCCGCAACAGGAAAATCGGTTGAAGAAATAACTACCGAACATTGGCAAAAATACGGACGTAGTTACTATTTGCGTTTTGACTTCGATGGCATTCCTACCGATATTGCAAATGACTTGATGAAGAATTTGGAAGAAAAACTTCCTTCTTTGAACGGTCAAGAAATGAACGGATTTAAGATTAAATTAGCGGAAGTGTTCACATACAATGATCCGGTTGACCATTCTTCTACTTCAAACGGTATGAGAATATTGATGGAAGACGGTTCTCGTATTGTGTTCCGTTTATCAGGTACAAGCAGCAGTGGTGCTACTTTGCGTGTATATCTCGAAAAATTGGAACGCAATAAATTTGATGCAAATCCGCGTGATATGGTTGATGAATTGCTCAAAATGGCAATGAATATTGCTGAAATTGAGAAACGTACCGGCAAAAAACAAGCTGATGTAACAACCTAACCGCAAGTAACATAAAGAAGGCCACCGTGAAAAGTATATTGAGCAAAATAAAATTGCCTCGTCCTGACAAACTTTTGCAAAAAAGATTGATTGCCTTGGCATATACTTTGGTGGCCTTAACTGCTACTTTAATTACTCTTTTTGTATATCAACAACATCTGTATGTCTTTTTATTAGTTATCAGCTTTTTGACCTTTATGTGTTTGATTCTATCGCTTTTAACACTAAAATCGGGAGAAGAAGCCATCAATTATGGCGGATTTGCCAACGAGATTATACGTCAAAGTTCAAATGCTAAAAGAATAGAAACCTATAAAGGCAAGATAATACTGGAAAATGACAGCGCAAAAGAGATTTTTACACAACAAAATATATTACGTTTTTTACAAGAACATCTGGCCGAATATCGCAATAATAACTTTGCATATCAACAACTTAAAAATGCTTTTATGAATATGTCTTCCGTAAAAGTTACTTTGGCATTGGACTTATCGGAAAATAATGAACATTCATCATGGTTTCAGGTATCGCTAAAACCGATTTATTTAAAAAGAACAGATTTTTTTGAACAACCTTTTTCCATAAAAAAAGTTAAAAAAGATATTTATATGTATTGGAGTTTCAGAGATATTACCGCTGAACATAATATGGAAGAAGTTTTTCAAAACGAACGTTTATATATGCACGACTTTTTAGACTATCTTCCGGCCGCTCTATATATTGCAAATAATGAATATAAAATTGAATATTGTAACTATGCTTTTGCCAACAAATTAGGAAAAACTCGTGAAGATGTTACCGGCACATATCTTACCGATTATTTAGCGGAAAACTCCCCTATTCCGCCACAAACATCTGCTTGGAGCGGGTTTGTTCACTTTATCGGTAAAAACGGAAATAATATAGAAACCTGCATAAAACAAGATAGTTTCAGATATAACAATACCATAAAAATCAGAGCTGCTGCTATTACAGATTTACCTAATGACCAAATGCTTCACAAACAACTGAGCCGTGCAGTCGATGAAATTAGTTGGCTTTTTGATTTTGCTCCGATAGGGATTGTTTTTACCAACACAAACGGCATAATTCAAGAGTGTAACTCTGCTGCTTCCGGTATTTTTAATATGAAAAATGATAATATCATTAATACCAATATTCTTGATTTAATCAGCAAAAATAACAAACATTCTCTAACAAGAGAAATGGAACAAATTGTGAGCAAAGAAAAAAATATGTCTTCGCTCGAATTTGTTATCGCCTCTTCCGAAAAATCCGCAACGGTACATATTATTCCGATGAAAAGACTTTTTGCGGATAAGGAAACAATTATAGACGGATTGATTTTCTACATTATAGATGCTACCGAACAAAAGAAATTGGAAAGCCAATATGCTCAAGCACAAAAAATGCAAGCTCTGGGACAATTAGCCGGCGGTGTAGCACACGATTTTAACAATCTTCTGACTGCAATTATCGGTTTTTGTGATTTATTATGCCAACGTCATAGTGTCGGAGATCCGTCCTATGTTGACTTAAACCAAATAAAAAACAATGCTAACAGAGCAGCAGCTTTGGTAAAACAACTTTTAGCTTTTTCACGCAAACAACCTCTACAACCTAAATATATTGATATTACCGAAAACTTTATGGAACTTATATATATGCTGAAACGTATTATCGGCGAAAATGTTTCCTTGAAATTCCACCATGGAACGGATTTAGGTTTTGTAAAAGTTGACCCCGGTCAATTTTCTCAAGTTATTATGAATTTGGCTGTAAATGCTAAAGATGCGATGAACGGTAAAGGCGACCTTAATATCACTACCTATACAAAACAGATTACTACTCCGCAGCAATTTGGCGAAGAAACTATTAAACCGGGAAATTTTGTTGTGATTGACGTCAGTGATACCGGTTGTGGTATTCCGGAGGAAAATTTGGTACGTATTTTTGAACCGTTTTTCTCAACTAAACAGAATGTAGTAGGTTCCGGAACCGGATTAGGCTTGGCAATGGTTTACGGTATTGTCAGACAAACAGGAGGTTTCATTAAAGTTAGCAGTGTCGTAAATCAAGGAACTACATTTTCCATCCATTTACCTCGTTTTGAGACAAATCCCGATATTGAGAACAAAGAACCTCAAAAAGCTAAAAATATTACAGCAGCGGACGGATTACCGATTATTAATGTTAAAACCGAAAATAATACCACCGCAAATCAAAAATTTATATTTGGTCTAAATGTGTCGGCAATAGACAGAGTTGATGCAAAAAATCCTCACGAGGGAATTAAGATTTTGTTTGTAGAAGACGAAGATTCCGTGCGAAGTTTTGCCGTAAGAGCCTTAAAGAAAAAAGGATATGAAGTTATAGGTTGCAATTCTGCCGAAAATGCACTAGAACAACTAAAAACCAATAAAGATTTTAATTTGTTGGTTACAGATATGGTAATGCCGGGGATGAATGGCGTAGAATTGGCCAAAATTGTAAAACAACAAATTAAAGATATAAAAATTATTCTTGCTTCCGGCTATTCCGAAGAAATTGCTCGCAATGAAATGGCTGTTTCCGATGATATAGAGTTTATGGCTAAACCGTTTAGTCTTGGTGATTTAACAAAGAAAATTTTTGATGTATTGAATAAGGCATAAAATGAACAAGAACAAAAATGCACATCAATATCCGATTGAATTTGCACATTATTCATACATGGGTAAGAATAATTTTATCAAAGCACCTTGCAATGCCGAGGCTTTTGATATGATAGATATGTGGCCTCACTGGCCAAATTCTGCCATTTGTATTTATGGTCCTTGTCGTTGCGGAAAAACCCATTTATCGCATATTTTTGCGGAAAAAGTTGCAATTCTTACTCAATACCCTTATTTTATTCCGCAAATAGAAGCAAAAGATATTGATATGCAAATTCCGCCGTTGTTATTTTCTAAACATAAATGTTTGATTGTGGAAAATTTGGAAGAAGCTGTCAATGAGGAAGCAATATTTCATCTTTTCAATTTATACAGAAACGAAGGCGGATATATTCTTTTTACATCTGCAATTCCACCGGCAAGATTAAATTTTTCATTGCCTGATTTGCAATCAAGATTAAATATGATTCCGGCAATAGCTATCTCAAAACCCGATGACGAATTGCTTTCCTCTCTGATTGTAAAACTGTTTATGGACAGACAAATTTCAGTATCTGATGAAATTATAAGTTATATGGTTATCAATATGCAACGCTCATTCAGTTATGCCCATAAATTGGTTGAAGAAATAGACAATATATCTCTTTCATACAAAAGAGCCGTATCTATCCCTATTGTTAAAGAAGCCATAGAATCACTAAAAACTAATCGCCAAGGCGAGCTGTTTTAGTTATACATGACATACATCTTCGTGACATTTGATACTCAGTTTTTCTTGCCCATTTTGAGGAGCATTGTCTTTTATATGCTCGGCTATTTCTTTTTTAAAATCTTCAACCGAACCATATCCTCTATCAATATATGATGCCATGGTAATATATATTAATTCATCCAATGTCGGTCTGTTGTTTATCAACAAATTCAATTTTTTTACAACTTTTTCTTTATATTTATAATTATCGTTTCCGAAATTATTAAGTCCAACCAATCTGTCGTGAATTTCTTTTACAGCTTTGGCGTTATATTCTATTCTGATACGAGCAAGTTTACTTTGATATGTGGCAACGGAATTAAAATCAGAAACTTTTTTGAGTTGAACAGACAAATTATTTTGCGGATAGTAGGTAGCAACGGTATCTTCTAAAACCGCAAATAACAAACCTTTGCTTTCCGCCTTCTGTATATTAAGAAGGAAAGCTTCGCCCAATGTACTTTGTTTAATATCTTGTAGCATCGTCCTTCTCCTTTCTAATAATTATAAATCCTATTATAATAAATATAACACATATATCGTTGTTTCTCAAGTGATAAATTAGTCTAATAACGTCAATAAAATATTTGCTTATTTTATAAAATCCTCATATAATTGCGGCTTGAGGATTAATGATTATGACCGATTTATGTTTCTCGTCAGAGACTTATATGCTTGATGTTAACGACATTGCCGTATTAAAAGACAGCGATATCGGATATATGTGTCAAAATGCCGATAACATTGTTATTTTAATGGGAGATATGGACCAAAATGTTTCCGATACCCTACTCTGCGGTCGTGATATTATCAATAAATCCATTGCAAACAATGAAGAATATGTTGCAGTTAAAATTGCTTTTATTTCAAAAATAAAAAAATATGACATTGTTACGCAGTTTATAAAAAAACTACGAGGAAAATATAAAATATGGTCTTCTAATATATACCATACAAATCCTGAGTTTATCCGCAGTATGAAGATTGAACGTTCTTTTCGTACCAAAGAAAATGCCTATAATTTTACAAATCCGTTATACAGACGTACCGATGAAGAACGTATAAGCCGTTATGAAAAGCTCTGTGAAAGCATCAAAAACGGTTATGATGACAAATATCCTATTGATATTATGTTGCTCCGTATGTTAGGAATAAAGGATAATGTAAACAACGGACATCATCGTATGGCTGTTGCACTTGAACAAGGTATAAAAAGAATTTCCGTTCGTTTTTCAGCAGTCGGACAAGCGCCTTTGCTATTGCGCCCGTTGATGAAAATTATAGCTAATATTGCCATAAAAATTAAGCAAAACAAAAAAAGCTGATTAGATAATCAGCTTTTTTAATATTTCATCGTTTTCTATCAGTTTTATTGCCTTTTCAAAGCTATCCGGCTCCGATAAAATTGTGTAATAATTGTTTTTTATGGACGGAGCTATTCGGAGAGCCTCAATAAATTCGCTTTTATTCAATGGATTTTTCGCAACAAAATCAAAAAAGCCGATTTGAGTGAAAACTTCTTTTAAGCCATTGGCAAACGGATTGTTTTGCAACATAGCGCATAAATAACTGGCTACACCAACTTGCAAACCGTGCATTTGAGGACGTTTTGCAATTTTATCTAAAGCATGGGATATAAGATGCTCAGAACCGCTTGCAGGACGTGAAGTTCCGGCTATTTCCATAGCAATACCGCTATATAATAGAGAATTTACAAGGCTACGTTGAAACTGGGGAGCATATATGTTGCTACTGTGACGTAAAAACAAAATATCAAGAGAATTATACGAAAGCATTGAAGCAAAATCGTTGTAACGTTCATATCCTTTTAAAAATGCCTGTTTCCAATCCCACAATGCGCTTACTTTGGAAAACATATCCCCTACTCCCGAATATATAAAAATCGGCGGACATTTTTCTATTATATCCAAATCGATAACAACTCCGTATGGAATTGATGATTTTACGGTTTTTCTGGCTCCGTTTACAGTTAGAGAACATGACGGAGAACAAAAACCGTCATTTGATGTTGAACTTGGTACACTAATATAAGGGATACGTAATAAATAAGCCGCATATTTGGCATAATCCAAGGCCTTTCCGCCTCCTAAACCAATAATAGCTTTGACATTTGCGGATAAAGAAAATGCTGTTGTCGTAATTTGTTCTATTGCAATATCATTAACTGTTTGTTCGTGAGAAATGATTATATTATGCTCTTTGAGACCTGTATAAAACTTTTCTCCGAAAAGGCTTTGCATACCTTCTCCCCAAAAAATTGCAATTTCCGTCATATCTTTATCAAAAAGATATTTTCCTATTTTAGCAATTTTACCATTACCTATTTTCAATAAATACGGAATATTAATTTGCCGATTAGTCATAAACGGATATTTCATTACAATTTCTCCTATGTAAAAATTTTTATGCCGATAATATAGCCATTTTTATTGTATGTTTATATAGTATATATCTTATAAAAAATAAATCATAGAAAAAATATATAAACAAATTGCAGATAAAAATTTAAATATATGAACATAATAAAAAACTCCGGAAATCCGGAGTTTTTTTCTATCTGGTAGCATTTTTGATTAACCAAACAACAAAACCAACAAGTCCGACGACAGCTCCGACAACTATCCAATCCGAACTTTGATTTCTGGGTTGAAAAGAAGTAGGATATTCAGAATATTTGACAGAATTTGAAGATTCCATAAAACTTTCCAATTTAGATTTTGAAATATAGTTAAGACAACGAGGATGCTCATGAGCACCGGCTTTGATAAAAGTATTATATGCTTTATAATCACCTTTTTTAATAGCTACGCAAACACCACTGTCGCCATTTTTATTAGTAGCATCAAGATTCAATCCACGTCTGGAAGCAGCCATCAATGATGCTAAATCGCCATCCGCCGCAATTTTATACATATAATTAAAATCAGCTGGTGAAAGTTTTCTCGTTGCGGCAAAAGCAGGAGAAACGCAAGCAAAACAAAAAGCGATTATGGTTAAATAGGTTATAAATTTTCTCATTGCTATATAAACTCCATTATTTTTTTTGATATTTTAACAAAATCTTTTTTAATAAATAGTTTATTTCCCTATTTTTATAGCAATAAAAATACTTGACAAAATTTCCGAAAAATCATATTCTTTGAATACTAACTAAATTATTTACTAAACAATTCTAATCTAAATGTTATGAACAAAAAAGTTTTAGTGTCACTATTTTTTCTTGTGACAGCAGCTTTTTGCTTGAATGCGCAAGCTACAATTGCGACAAGCAACGAAATCAGTGAAGCACCGGAAGTTATCCTTGGAAAAGGAAACTACTTTACCGGAGAAGTTATTATTGTTGATGATTCTCAAATCTTCACAACAAAAGAAAACAACATCTTTGTGTGGCTTAAAGACAACAAAGCTGTTGAAGTAAAGCTTCTGAAACCGGAAATTTTCCACAAAATGCTCGCTGGCGAAGAAGGGCACAAGGTTTATGACCAATGGCCTATGATCCTCAAAATCAAGAACAAAGAGTATCTTTGTTTTTATTTTGCGACATCCGGAGGTGGCTATTATGGGCTCCCTAACGGAAAACTTATGAAGGAACGCGGCATGAAACAAGCCGGAGTTGTTCGCTCACAGTGGTTAACCGACAAAGAAGGAGTTAAAGAAACAAACTCTCTTCGATCGCTGATACAGCAGATTTCGGGAACTGTAGAGCAGTAAGAACAGCGGACAGATAACGCAAGGCACCAATACACGGTGCCTTTTTTTATTTGAAATTATTTTCTAAAAATTTATCTACTTCATCTTTCAAATTATCATTTAAGACTTTATCGCTATGATAATTCTGTAATCCGTCAAACATTAGTTTGATTAAATTAAGTTTGCGGCAAAAGGCTACTGATGCTTTATAATTCAAATCGAAAAACCAGCTTATAAGAGTAAGACTATGATCGGCAGCAGTTTGTCGTAATTTATAATCTACGGTTTTATGTTTTTTGAAATCTTCGATAACTTCTTGACTTATTTTAAGTTCAGATGATGGGGTTTGGTCTGGATTAGGAACAAATAATGGCATATATTTTTCGGTTTCGTAGCAAACAATATTAAAATTTGCAACTTTATCAGCATCTCGAATCAGCCAAAATATATGCTCCACTTCATCTCTAAGCTTATCGTCTTTTATTGCCAAATATTCCGCATCTTCATAAAATTTTTCTTTTACATGGCCGTGATGTTTTATAGGTAAAGTTATTCGAATATCATTATATTTCGACATATTATGCAATTTTTCTGCACCGACAACACCATGGTCAATTCTCGGAGTTTTGTTATAAAGCCCGATTATTTCTTCAAATCTGGCAATATCGTGCAATAAAACTGCCGTTTTCACCATATCAATAAAATCTTCATTTTGTTTTTGAAACCATTTTTCGTGCTTTATAATATAATTTCCGGCACCCAAAACTTGTAAAGAGTGGTGTATTTTTTCTTCGGCATATTGAACATGAAATTTGCTATTTTTTACAGTAGACAGACATTTTTCATATTCCGAATATAATAACTTCATCGCATTTTTTAGCATATTCCCCTCTCCTTTTATATACTTAATTCTACATTTTCAGAGTTATTTTTTAGTTAATAAAAAAAACGCTTGCAAAAAGAACAAAAATAGAACAATATATTTTCAGCGGATAAGTTGTTTTCATAAATTGTATTTTATTACGAATTATATGATAGTAACTATAGTTAATTGATAAATGAAAGAGAAACGAACATGGAAAAAGATAAAGCATTAGATGCAGCCCTTTCACAAATTGAACGCACATTCGGAAAAGGTTCAATTATGCGTTTGGGGCAAAATACAAATATTGATATTGAAGCTATTTCTACCGGTTCTTTGGGAACAGATATTGCTCTGGGAATCGGTGGTCTTCCAAAAGGAAGAATCATTGAAATATATGGTCCTGAAAGTTCTGGTAAGACAACTTTTGCCTTGAGTGTTGTTGCTCAAGCACAGAAAAAAGGCGGAGTTTGCGCATTTGTTGATGCTGAGCATGCTCTGGATCCATCTTATGCAAAAAAAATCGGTGTTGATATTGAAAATCTGTTAGTTTCTCAACCGGACTCCGGCGAACAAGCTTTGGAAATTGCCGATACTTTAGTTCGCTCCGGAGCTATTGATGTTTTGGTCGTTGACTCTGTTGCAGCTTTGGTTCCCAAGGCTGAATTAGAAGGAGAGATGGGCGACTCTCATATGGGATTACAGGCAAGACTTATGTCTCAAGCTTTACGTAAACTAACATCAACCGTTTCCCGTTCTAATACTTTGATTATATTCATCAACCAAATTCGTATGAAAATCGGTGTTATGTTCGGCAGTCCAGAAACAACAACCGGCGGTAATGCTTTGAAGTTTTATGCTTCTGTCCGTTTGGATATACGTAGAATCGGCTCAATCAAAGATAAAGAAGATGTTATCGGTAGCCAAACCAGAGTCAAAATTGTGAAGAACAAAGTTGCTCCTCCGTTCAAAACCGTTGATTTTGATATTATGTACGGTGAAGGCATTTCTAAAACAGGAGAGCTCATCGATTTAGGTGTTAAAGCAGGATTGGTTGAAAAATCGGGTGCATGGTTCTCTTATAAAGGCGAAAAACTGGGACAAGGTCGTGAAAATGCAAAAATATTCTTGCGTGAACACCCTGAAATTGCTGATGAAATTGAAAATAAAATCAGAGCAGATGCCGGACATTTAACGGTTGAAATGATTGGCGAAGATATGCCTGATGATATGGAGTAATAATAAATCCCTCGCAAGAGGGATTTTTCATTAATTGAAATTTATATTTTTTTGATGTATAATACCGATATGTTTTTATTATGAAAAGGAGTTTTAAATGGCCGACATTAAAGATGAAAAAACAGAAGAAGAAAAAAAAGCTAAATTAGAACAAGAAGAACAACAAAGAAAAAATGAAAACAAAAAACAAGACGCATTGTCAGAAATAGATGCTCAAGTTAGATCTTTATCTGATAAATATGGCGAAAAATTTGATATTGATGGCTATGTATCTGCAGCCAAAAGTTATGTAGAAGAACGTAACTCTTTGGAAGGATTTAACGCATCTGCATTTATCAAAGAAAAAGATGATGAAGACAAGGACAAAGATAAAAAAATTGAAAACGAGAAAGGTCTTTCTTTTTCTTTGAAAGAAAAAGATGGAAAGTTTACTGCTATAGGTTCAGACGGCACTGTTTTTGAAGGCAAAAGTTTTGAAGAAATAAACGACAAAGTATGCCAAAATATGAAACAAAAGGCAGAAGCTGAAGGAAGAGAAAATACTATATGCTTCAATGGAGAATCTCCTGAAGAGCAAAAAATTTTTTCAAGAAATGCTATTATGAAACATGACGTTACAATTTTAGGCGGTTATCCTCAAGATCCTCAATTTTGGAAAGATTTGAAAAATGAATATTTAGCAGATAAAAGCCATTCTTTGCAAGACTGGGAACGTATGACACGTAAAATTCCTGATGATGTTATGCAGCGCACTCCGGAAGAACAAGCTCGTAATAAAAAACTGTTAGATGCTGATTTATTAAAAAAACTTCGTAAAGGTGTTAACCCTAATGAAGCAGTGGGAGCTACCGCAGGTATTCCTCAAATTCCAGCTATTCCTTTGAGCAACGACCAAACTAACGGACGAGCAAATAATGTCTCCGGTATGACTAACGTTCCAAATACACCGGTTGCAAACAACATTCCTAATATTCCCGGTGTGACTAATGAAACCGGAGCTGTAGGACAGCCTACGGGAGAACAAGTCGGCGATCAAAAAGCTCAAGACAGAAATCTGGTAGCACAAATGCGTCGAGGTATTAACCCTAACTCTCCGGAATATCAAGCTCAAATGGCTGCGGAAGAACAACGCAGACAAAATCCGCAAGAGCTCACTCCTGAGATGCAGGAAGAAATCAAAAAACGTGCTCAAGAAAAAAACAAATAAGTTCATTAGCAATAAACAAAAAAATCCCAAAAACTTTTTGGGATTTTTTCATTTTCAGTATATACACCATAATTTTTATAACTATATCTCTATTTTCACTTGCTAATTGTGCAAATTTTATATATCTTTATTGCGATATGTATGATGAACATATCGAGGCGTAGAAACCTCTCGCATCGCGTTATGTAATGACGATATATTTACAGCCTTCTGGTCTATCGACTGGAAGGCGACAAAATATGTTATATAATAACAAAATATGTCGCGCTATCGATGTGTAGTTTCTAACTTCCAGTCGCCTCATCAGCGACTTTTTTTTATTTTAGGAAACGACCATGAATAAAATTTTACTTATTTTAGCACTCGCATTTTTATGTATATCCCCACATAAACATGCTAAATGTTCGGATTTATCAGAACTTCAAAGTTCCGTAAAAAAAGAAGAAAACAAATCAAATGAAACTGGTAAAAAATTAGTAGCAATATATATAAAGTACGCTAATCTCGCAACAATAGAAGATATTAATGATGTTAAAAAGCACATCTTATTTCGTAAAAGAGCAAAAGAAATTGAAGAATTAAACTTAAGTCAACAAATATATAATTGGACAGGAACTGTAAAAGAGATAGAAGTAGATACTCATTTTAATTCCAAATATCAAGAAACAGGAAATATTACTATAGAATTTGCTCCTAATGTAGAAATTAATATACCTTTTAGCTTTTTAAATGATGAAAAAATCGCTGAAACAATCGGAGAACTGCAAATAGGTGATACAATAAAATTTTCTGGTGTTTTAGAGAAATATGAAGATAAAGAACTCAGCACCATATATCATTCACCATACTCTCCTGGAATAAAAAAATCACCTTTTAAAACAAGAATGATTGTAAAAATAGAATCGATTTCTCTGTTACAAAAAAAAGAAAAAACATTAGATGAATTGGGTTTAGAGAAGTTAGCAAAAGAGCCAATACAGTACCGTATTAAATAAGGATAACAACATAAAAATGAAAAAATATATACTAACTATCACATTATTGATAACACTTTTTTGTACAACAAATAGTTATGCAAAAGATTCTATATTTCCTGAGTTAAATAAAATGTTATCAAGTGTATTCGAGATAAAAACTAAAGACATTATACAGCTTAAAGCTTCCAATTTAACATCTATTATCAATTTTATTGACAATATAGCAGAAAACATTACTAAAGGGACTATTTATGGATATATAACTGTACTTACAAAAACAAATAAGACCTATACTCAAGAAATATACTGCTTATCAAGATTAAATTATATTGATACTAGAAACAAAATCATTGAACAACCAGAGTATTCCGATAAAACATTTATAACATCGGTACTATTTTATTCTTTAGCTGAGTGTACTGATGTATCCGAGTATTCATTCAATGATTTTGAAATTATTATGAATGAGTACTTTAGTAATTATAAATTAACATTAGATAGATAATAACAATATAAAAAACTTTTTGGGATTTTTTCATTTCAATTCTACCTAATATAAATGACTATACAAAACCTCGAAAAAGTGATATATTTCATTGTGGTTTTATCATAGGAGCAAAAAATTGGATATTTACAGAGTGGTGTGTAGCGAAAATCAACAACTTTATCCCAATGAAACTTTTGTTGACTTTATGCCGGCCGGTATGAATCGCTCGGAAAATTCGGTTATACATGACAGTATTTTAAAAATGCGAAGACTGGCTAATCCTGATGTAGAAAGTTTGTGTAACGGACTACTTTTATATGATTTTGGAGCGGGAAGAATAGAACTTAAATTTGAAAAAGCATATAATCATATTATTCGGCGCAATCAAGAGAATTTTCGCAAAAACTATGAACATTTGATAATCCGCAGATTTAAGGAAATGCGAGAAAGCGGAAAAGATAAAACTCTTAATATTAATACCTCTACTCTTGCAGTTGTGTATGACTTTTATAAAAAAGATAGCAATAACCTAAACGTTCCTCAAAGCGCCAGAGAAATGGAGTTACGTCGTAAAGCTGAAGATTATAGACAACAACAAAAACGAAGAAATGAGTTAATTGAAAAAGCAAACGAACGTTCAAAAGAAGAACGTCCGTTTACATCAGAACAATTTTTAGCTTGGAAAATGGCTCACTATCAAGGTGATTAAATGTTATCTACATAACGTTTAATCATCTCCAAAGCTTTTTTATAATAATCTTTACTATGCGGAGCTACATCTTCTTTACTAATATCTCGATATTCCAAAGTATATGTGCTATCCGGATTTCTTTTAATTCCTTTAGCTTCAATATTTTTTAGTTTCTCATCTAACAAATCGATAAACTCATCAATATCAACTTCGTATAAGCCCTCAACTTCTTCCGGCTGTAAAACAGCTTTATAAGGCGAGCCGTCAACCATAGACATATAAACCATTTGAAATTCACGATTGTTTATACTGCCGTTTTCATAAATTTCTTTAGCGGTAAACAGTTTGATAATGTCGTCTTTGTTAAGTTTTATCCCTAATTCTTCTTCTATTTCTCTGTATCCGTCTTTTACTTCTTCTCCGGCTCTAATATGTCCGGCTGCGGTTATGTCCAACATATTAGGAAAAATGTCTTTATCATATTTGCGAAGTTGCAGCCATAACATTGTTTTTCCATTTTCTTTTTTTTGTGCAAGCCAACAATGAAAAGTTTTATGCCACAAACCTTCTCGATGAGCCTGCGATTTCATTACTGTTCCCAAAAAATTCATATTTTCATCAAAAATATCAATCAATTCATCAGCCATAGTCTTTATTCCTTTAGTCCAAATAATATTCGATGGTAGAAACTACCCTAACTTTCTTTTCAATTCTGTTCATTTCAGAAGCATTTGCCGTTTGTTCTCTGGGCAAAATAGAAAAAACACCTTGATTAGCTTTACGAATTTTTCCAACCTTGGTGTTTGAACTTTTAGCAAACTCATTTGCGGCAGCCATTGCATTTTTAGTAGCAGCTTCAAGCATTTGAGGTTTTATCTCATTAATTTTAGTAAAGATATACGAAACCGGCATATAACTGTTATTGTCAAAAACAATTCCTTGTGAAATCAAACTTCCGGTAGAATTTACAGCTTTTTCGACCAAATCAACATTTGTCGATTTTACTTGTATGGTTTGAGTTAAAATATAACGAAACGAATTTTGCGAATCGCTACGATAAGGATTAGCCATAAGGTCATTTGTTTCGGTTCGCTGAACCATAATTTCGTTATCTTCGAACCCTAATTTTTTCAAAAACAATATGATAAGATTTTGTTGTTCTGTCATTTTTGATTGAGATTTGGCTAAATCGTTTCCGGTAACGATATATTTAATATCCCAAACTCCCAAATCGGCTTTTACATTCATTTCAGCCAGCCCTTTAACCGTCACATAATTGGCATCGGCTTTCGAGCGATAGTAATAATATCCGGGGAAAAATCCGCCCAAAGCAACACCTAGCGACAATATAAAGCTACACAATATTTTGCATTTATCGGTCATAAATTCTCCTTAAAAGAAAAAACTCGTGCATGATATATAAATACTATCGTTTTTTAGTTTTGGCAACTGCGGGATAAAATTATTAATAAGTTTTATAAAAAAATTATAAAAACTATTGACGAACTTAAAAAGTTAAGTTAAATATAACTCCGTCGTCTGCTGATGGAGAGTTGGCAGAGTGGTAATGCAGCGGATTGCTAATCCGTCATCGGTAACTCCGATGCACAGGTTCGAGTCCTGTACTCTCCGCCACTTAAAGCCTTGATTTTTCAAGGCTTTTTATTTTGCTAAATTATCATCTTTCGTAAAACTTCGCCCTGCCCTCATTGGCTGCTAAATCGGCAAACCTATTCCCGATTAAATGTGTCTGAAAATAACTTGTATGTGCCTTTATCTTTTCGACCGTTATTCCTCTCCGCCTAATCTGATATGCCCAATATTCACACATCTTATGACGGATATACTGCTCTCTTGTTCTAGGTTTATCTTTTATCTCATTATTAATGTAGGATATGGCTGTTTGGCTATCGGAGTAAATTATACCCTTACCTTCAGTTAGAATACTTGCCAAATGGATTGCAAACAATTCCGCTTCATTGTTAGAACTTGCAACAATCCAATTAGAATACACTTTGCGTTTCTGTCCGTCACAAACAACAATCCCTATTCCGGCCACACCTTTTTTCTCATCAAAAGAACTGTCACAAAAAGCTTTCATTTTGCCTCCTAACGGCAAGTTTGCCTTAATGTCAGCCCCTCCTGTTGATTATATAATCAATAAATTTACTTTAACAATAATTAACGGTGGTTTTGGATATTTATAGCTACATATTTGACACTCTCTTTAGAAGAAGATGTTTCATCCGAACGTGACGATTGTGGTTTGTTTATAACATCTTTACTGGTATCAAGAACTCGACAATGTTGTACGGCAGAATATCTGCTTCCGTCTTTGTCTTCCCATTTCTGATATGTAGGTTCAGACAGTTGAATCGGATATGTTTCATTCTTTTCGGCTTTAACAAAATAAGAATTTTTAGGAGCCGGCAACTCCATTATGGGAACATTATTATCAGGATTTAAAATTTCGCGTAAATTAACTGTTTTTGTTTCTCCGTTTATCTCAACTTGAACTGTATATAAATCATTTACGGCTTGCTGATAGTATTCATCTTTACATTTTTTAGGAAGTTTCTTTCCTTTTTTGGAATATTCGTTAGTAATGCCGTTCATAATCGCTCTCATTGTTTCATGATTGGTTTTCTTTTTTTCAAATGAATTAGCATATTTTTCTTTTAATTGCTCAATTGTTTTTTCTCCAGATAAATATGCTTTGGCCATATCGCTCATTCCAACACTGGTAGAACTATCATAAATGAACATTTCTCTCAAAACTAGTGCATGTTGAACTAAATTTGCATATTGCGTTAATGTAAGTTTTCCATCATATTTAGGAATTTCAAAACGTTGAGCTATACTTTCATTAGGTTGACTACGGAGATACATATACGATTGAACTAACATATAATTAAGTTGTTTTTTACCAAAATCGTCAAGTTCTATGTCTTTAGTTTTATATTGGGTAAAATCAACTCCTCCTATTGTATAGGCTATCTTCAATGATTCTTGATAATTTTCATCATGCCATTTTGCGTATCTTCCCGATAAGTCACTTGCAATTGCATTAGTAGAATTTTGAGTACTGTATCGTGATTTGAAATTTTCTTCCCACATTTCTGTGGTTCCGTTTACAATCAAAGCCATATCTTTATCAAAATCTTCTCGATACGGACTGTTAGGATTTATTTCTCCTTTCTTTATGGCTTCTTTATAAAAATCGAAACGATATGAAACATCAAATACACTGATATCTCCGGTCTTTATATATTTATCTCTCAAATATATCAGCTCTGCCATATTAGCAGATATTTCATCATGCATATCCAATTTATATGATTGGTCGGGATTTACCGGACGTGAGTATAAACCATTCTTTTTGTTATCTCTGTGTTTTTGTTCATGAATAACTATGGTCGCTATGTCATCTTCAGGGATAGTATAGTCTTTTCCCATGGTATTATCATAGTGTAATGTAATTGAGTTATTCAAGGTGGAATAAGTTGCCAGAGATCTGGGGTTAGGCAAGGTATCAACTTGATAGTCAATATCTCTTGTCGGTTTATTAAACCACACTTTTCTTATTCCATCAGTAGAATCTTTTTCTACCGTTTTTTGTGCTGAAGAATTTAGTGGAATTAATGTTGAACAGAATGTTGCAACTGTTAAAAAAAACTGACCCCATTTATTCTTTTTATTCTCATTATTTTTTGCCATATCTTATTCCCTCCGACTTGGAAAAATATATCATATTTTTTGTCCAATGTAAACCTAAAAAGGCAATTGATTTTTTTATAAAAAAATGATATACAAAAAAATCGTTTTTTATTATTCACTAAATACTATTTTTTATGTTCAAAATTACCAGAACCAAAAAGGATATTCGCATATTATGTGAAATCCTTGTAAAACAGTCCCCTTTCGTGAGGTCTTGCGAATTGCACGGCAATCCGAAACTGGGTTATGAAATGTATCAGGGGGAGATGGTTAATCCGTCTTGGGTGTGGCCTGCAAGGGTTGAACTTACAAATGATGAGGTACACTTTGGGTGTTTTGTTTTTGACGAAAACACAAATGCCGCATCTTTCGGAAATGAAAATTTTTATCGTTGGAAGGAAAGAAAAGAAAACTTCTGCTACTTTGACAATGTCAAACAAGTTGCCTTTTATCCGGGTAACGAGCCAAAGACAGAAATCTTTTATGATGACTGCTGTGTGAAAGAATTTTCTTTATCAAGTGACGATGTGGCAAACATTTTCGAAACCTATGTAAACTCAACTTACAGTGATGCCGAGGTGAAAAATGTGTTTTTCAAAATTAAACAGGGAAATCCGTATTATATTGCGGAAGTAATCATCAACGGAAAATCTGTTTATTATGAAATGCCGGTCGGACTTACATATCATTCAAATCTGCTTAATGCGGCAAACCTTATTAAGGAGATTTCATCGACAGCATTGTCTAATCCGTCTTTGTACTTCAATCCTAAAATTGGCAAGTCCTACCTGTTATCCGAAGAAGCTATCCCTCAAAATAAGTTATGGATAGGTTCCCGCCTGATGGTTGTAGAATTTAATGTTACCGACTTTAAACTCATCGCTTTCAGTAACGCAAAGTTCGATTGCTTTGAGCTTTATGATAACGTATAACTGTAACATCAGCTCTTTATCAAAAAATCCTCACTTTACTTGGTGAGGATTTTTTATTAATTTTCTCTGCTATTTTTCAGAGCCATAAGTTCCGCCGGATTTTTTACAAATTTATTGATGGTCTTTTCTACTTCTGCCATATAACTCGTTTCAGGGTGGTCAATAACTTCTTTGCTTGTATCTATTGCCTCAAAATATTGCACTTTTGACACTCTTTCTCCATCTTTGTCTTTCCATTTTCGATATTTGGGCTTGGGCAGTTCCACTACTGAAATTTTTTTATTATTTTTTTCATCAATAAGAACACCTGAGGATATTTCATACATATCATTTAGCGGTATTTTTCCTTCCGGATTAAGAACTTTCGATAAATCTATCTCAAGTTTTTCTCCATCTCTTTCTATATGTGCCGTATATAATTCCCTCAAAGCTTGCACATAATATTCGCCCTTGTTTTTACTTTTTTTAGGAATTTTGATGTTGCCACAGTGAGAGTCTGTAACCAGTCGGTCAATTATTCCGTCTACTGTATGATTAAAGTATTCATCAACCACCTTAAATGATTTTTCATATTCCTCGGCGATTTCTTCTTTGGTTTTTTCTTTTTTTACATAAGATAAAGCCAGCTTATTAATGTATTCTTTTGGTGTTTCTTCTAAAAAAGACATATGTTGAACAACAATAGCGTGACGAAGCAAATTACGATATTCATTAACAGTAAGATTTCCATTATACTCGGGTAAATTAAATCTTTCACAAACTTCCTTATTATTGTGCCCCCTAACATAGAAATATGATTGTACAAGCATATAATCAAGCCTCTTTTTTCCGATTTCAGGTATCTCGACATCATCCTTTATATACTGTGAAAAATCTACGCCACCTATGTTATAAGTCATTTGTACACATTTCTGATAATTTTCATCATAAAATTCTGCATAAGAACCGCTATGATTGCTGTTACTAAAAGCCTTTCCTGCATTTTGAGCAGTATATTCGCTGGCAACACTGCTCTCCCACATTTTTATAACACCATTGACAATAAGAGACATTTCTTTATCAAAATCTTCTTTATATTTGCTTTTCGGATTAATAATCCCATGCTCTATGGCGTCCTTATAAAATTCGAATCTGGAAGTTATTCCCAATATTTTTGCATCACCTGTTTTTATGTATCTGTCACGTACATATATGAGCTCGGCAATATTGGCGGAAATTTCGTTGTGCATATCTAACTTATATGCCTGTTCAGGACTGACAGGATATTCACTTATGCCCATTGCTCTATTATCACGATGTTTCTGCTCATGAATAACACTCATCGCAATAAATTCTTCCGGCAAATTATATGCTCTGGCCAGTTTTTGATAATATAAAGTAATCGTGTTTTTAGATCTGGAATATGCCCCATAATTCGTAATGTTATTAACAGTATCAACCTGATAATCTATTTTTCTTGTAGGGATAACCGTAACAACTTTTTCAGAGGAATCGCTATTATCTTTTTGAACTGTTTCTTCTGCAAAGGAAGCTGAAGGAATAATGGTAGAAAGCAAAGTTGTAAGAGTTAACAACTTTCTTCGAAGTCCTCCTTTTTGTTTTTTATTTTTCACCATATTTCTTCTTTCTTAATCAGATTGAAGCATATTGTACTATATTTTTGTTCATTTGTAAATAGACAAAAAGCGACAGATTACTGTCGCCTTTTTGTCTGTAAAGCTATATAAAACTACATAATCATTGCAGTAAATTCTGCTTCAGAAACAAGTTTTTCATCCACATAAGCCTTGCCTTTGAATACAAAAACATTGCGTCTTGCTTGCACTTTTTCTACATACATTTTCAGTTGATCACCAGGTTTTACAGGTTTGCGGAATTTAACACCATCAATAGACATAAACAATACATTAGGTGTCCTATCCCCTTCAGCTGCAGCAGACACAATCGCTCCTGCAGTTTGAGCCATAGCTTCAATTTGCAAAACCCCGGGCATTACCGGATTATTCGGAAAGTGACCTTGATAAAATTCTTCATTCATTGTAAGATTTTTCAATCCCATACCTTTTTCACCCGGAACTTCTACTTCCAATCTATCAACTAATAAAAACGGATAGCGGTGAGGTAAAAGTTTCATGATATCTTCGATATAGTAGATTTTATTTTCTGACATTTGTTTTTTCCTTATTTAGTTATTATTTTTTTGAATTTTTTTGCAAGAATGATACTTGTCGCATATAATCCTTAAACGGAACACAAGGGGTGCCCATTACAACATTACCAGGTTCGATATCACGCATTACCCCTGACTGAGCAGCAACCTGAACTCCGCTACCGATATTTAGGTGATCGGCAAAACCTGTTTGTCCGCCGCATACAACATAATCACCAAAATTACAACTTCCGGCAATACCTGTCTGTGCAACGACAATACACCCTCTTCCCATTTTGTCGTTATGAGCTATTTGAACCAAATTGTCAATACGGCAACCATCACCGATAATCGTATCTCCCAAAGCTCCTCTGTCTATACAAGAACAAGAACCTACCTCAATATCATTACCCATAATAACACGACCGAGTTGAGGAATACGTTTGTGAACACCGTTAATAGTCTCAAAACCAAAACCATCTTGACCGATACGAGCTCCATTATAGATATAACAATTATTTCCCATAATGGTGTATGCTACTGAGCAATGAGCACCTAAACGACAATTATCACCGATTACACATCCGTCAGAAACAACAGCAAACGGTTCTATAACTGTATTCTTTCCTACTATTACATTGGCTCCGATAACTACATAATCTGCAATAGATACCCCTTCACCGATTTGAGCTGAAGGATGAATTTTAGCCGTATCAGCAATTTTGCTTTGAGGCTTTCTTTCCTCATACATCGCCTCTTTTAATTTTAGAGCTGCAACCTTTGGAGAATTTGTAGTTAAAATAATAACTCCATCGGCAACAAGGCTCGCTAATTCAGGTGTTGTAACACAAGCTGTTGCTCTTATTTCCGCACCGGCAGCTTTTTTCTTTCGGTCATAGAAAAAACAAATTTCTCCATCTTGAGCATCAAACATTGTGTTTATGTCATTAATAAGAATATCATCTTTTCCGGTAGTTATGACTTCTGCATCGCATATTTCGGCAATTTGAGAAATTGTTAAAGAACCTTTATGGTTAAAAAATCTGGTATCTATCATAGCTTTCTCCTTAAATTAGAGACTTGTTCCAAAATTTAATCTGAATACTTCTGTTTCATCGTAATCTTCTTTAACTACAGGGAAACCAAAGTCAATATCAATTTTACCCATAGGTGACATCCAAGTAAATCCGAAACCTACGGAAACACGCGGACTAGATGAATATTCAACAATATCATAGCTAACATCATCAGGTTTACCCAATGTACCGATATCAACAAAACCACGACCTTTGATTCCTACTTCATCTAGACCAATCGGAAATGTTAATTCGGTACCGCCGTATACCATCCAGTTGCCGCCCAAAGCATCCTTGGTATATTTATCACGAGCACCTATACCTGAACTATCAAAACCGCGCATGGTTGAACCACCAAGAAAATATCTTTGGCTCAAACGAACATTTTCGTTACCGTATCCGGTTACATAACCTCCGGTTACAAACATTTTCAAAGTATAATCTTCAAAAAATGTATAGTAGAGATATGATTTTGCATCGAAACGTAAATATTTATCATCTCCTCCAAGTCCTGCAACATCATTTGAAAATGACAAATAATATCCTTCTGTCGGAGAAATGGCATTATCACGGCGGTCATAAGCTAATGTTTGTCCGACACTTGAATCTATATATTTACCTTCTTGATTTTGGATATATATAGATGAATATCTGCTTACGTTTTCTATTTCTTCTTGTTGCAAGGTATAACGCAGTGATTGAGATAAATTGTCTGTATATCTCCAACCGAAACGTAAACGACCACCGGTCACTGCTTGATCATATGAAGACTCATCTTGATAGTCGGTTTCTGTTCGATAAACATCAACTCCGGCACTCAAAGGCAATCCGATAAAATACGGCTCGGTAAAGCTGATATTATAATCCTGTTCTCTTTGCGAAACACCGACATCGACTCCAAGTCTTTGACCTTTACCACGGAAGTTATTTTCAGTAACACCGGCTCTGATTAAAGCACCGTTAACAGTAGAATATCCGATACCGACATTGAAAAATCCGGTAGATTTTTCTGTTACATCTAAATTGATGTCGGCCTTATTTCTATCATTTGTAGGAGCTGTTTGAATGTTAACATTACTAAAATAATTTAAATTTTCAATATTGCGGCGAGATGCTCTGATTTTTGCAGCATTAAACGCATCACCTTCGTTTAAGCGAAATTCTCTTCTGATAACTTCATCATAAGTTCTGCTATTGCCGGTTATATTGATTTGATTGATAAAAATGCGAGCTCCTTCACGAATGCGGAATGTGATTTCCATAGTGCCATCCTGCATATTTTTGTTCAATTCCGGCTCTACTTCTACAAATGCAAATCCTTTTTTACCGATTTCTTCGGTTAATGTATAAACACTCTTTTCAACCTTGTCGGCATTGTACCAGTCACCCTCTTCTATTTCGAGTTCTTTTTTAAGACCGTCAACATCAACATCGCCGATACTTGATTTTATGTTTATCTTATTAACTTTGTATCGTTTTCCTTCTTCCAACACCATTGTAATTAAAAATGATTCGCTGGAAGGACTTAATTCTGCAACAGCAGAAATTACACGAAAATCAGCATATCCGTTTTTAAGATAAAAGCGACGCAACAATTCTTTGTCATAGTTTGTTTTTTCGGGATCATAATTTTCTGAAGTTGAGAAAATACGCCACCAACGGGTTTCTTTACTCAAGATTTCGCTTTGCAAATCACTGTCAGAATAATGTTCATTACCGACAAAGTTTATTTTTGTAATTTTAGCTAAAGGACCTTCGTCAATTTCATAAATCAAGTCAACACGATTTTGATCTCTCTCGATAACCTTAGGTTCAACTACTGCGGCATAACGTCCAACTCTTTTATAAATATTCAAAATACGTTGAGTATCTTCTTGAACTTTTGCAACACTGTATATTGAACGAGGTGCTAGTTGAACTTCGCTTTCCAACATTTTGTCGTCAATTTTATCATTACCATCAAAAAAACGCTTATTTACAATCGGATTTTCGGAAACATTAATGTTTAATGTACTTCCGTCAATATCAAACTTTACATCTGAGAATAAGCCCGTTGTATAAAGTTTCTTAAAAGCATCATTCAACTGTTCTTGTGAAACATCACTACCGGGAGCAATATTAACATAAGAAAGCACGGTTTCACGTTCAACACGTTGTATTCCGCTAACATTAATACTATTAACCGGAGTAGCTAAAACATCATTTGCTCCCATAAGAGCAGGAATTAATGCTACTAAATATTTCTTTTTCATTACCAATATCCTCTAATACAATTTTATACAAACCAACGCTTAAACAAATGGACAATATCATTCCAAGTAGCAAAAAGCATTAAGGCAATTAATAAAGCGAAACCGCACTTAAATAAAAATTCTTTTACCTTAGGATTGATTTCTCTGCGAGTAATTATCTCCACCAAGAAAATAACCACATGACCACCATCTAAAACAGGAATCGGGAACAAATTAATCAGCCCCAAATTAATGGAAAGCAAAGCCATAAATGCTATAAAATCAACTAATCCGCTTTTCTTTGAGATATCACCGGACATTTCGGCAATACGTAAGATCCCCCCTAAATCCTCAGTACCTCTATCACCGACAATCATTTGTTTTACGCCGCGTAAAGTACCTACGGTTATACGCCATGTTTCACTCGTTGCTTCAACGAAAGCTTGCGGAACAGATAATTTTTCATTATCCAATTCTATTGAACTTTGTGACTTTATCCCTAACATAGGTCTTTGGGTTTTGGTTCCGTTTTCTTCCACTTCAAGCGGCTTAAGGTTTACCGAAAACTCTAAATTTTCTTCATTTCTTATGAGTTTTATATTCGCTTTTCCGTCTGTTATCAGAGCTATTTCAGTACTTATGTCGCTAAAAGTTTTTATTTTCTTTCCGTTAATTTCGGTTATTCTGTCACCTGTTTTAATGCCTGCTTCATAAGCAGCTCCTTCGGGAATAACATCACCGACAACCGGCGGGAAAGTAAATTTGCCTAATGTAATGAACATTAAAGCAAAAACCAGTATCGCAAAAAGATAATTAAATCCGGGACCACCTAAAACTATCGCTAATTTTTTCCAAGGATTCTGAAAAGCAAAAGCCTCTTTCTTTTCTTCTTCGGTCAATGAAGAAATAACCTCGTCATTTTCTCCCGCTGAAGCTCCGTTAGAATCACCTAAAAATTGACAATATCCACCCAACGGAATCGCACATATCTTCCAATTTGTACCATGTTTATCGGTAAATCCGCATAATTGTTTACCGAAACCGATAGCAAAATCCGTTACTTTGACACCACAAAGACGGGCAATAATAAAATGCCCGAACTCGTGAACAAATACCAATACTCCCAGTAATACGATAAACGGTACTACATAGTAGAAAGCATTTACTATACCATTCATAAAAAACTAACCTCTTAAAACATGTACATAGAATAAAGAATTACACCCAAAAGCAATATCGGAGCAGTAAAGATGAGTCCGTCCACTCTATCGAATACCCCACCATGTCCGGGGATAAGACTACTGGAATCTTTAACACCTACTTTGCGTTTAATTGCAGATTCAATTAAATCTCCGATTTGTTCTACAACTGCCAAAACAGCTGCAACTGCCGCATAATAAATATATTCCGGCCAATTTACCAAATAAGCAAATACTCCACCGGTAATTCCGGCAAATAACATCCCGCCGATTAAACCGGACCAAGTCTTATTAGGACTAATTTTAGGAGCAAGTTTCGGTCCTTTCACACTGCAACCTACTGCATATCCGCCGATATCAACACTCCATACGACCAAAAGCAACCATAAAACCGCCAGTGGAGATAATGCAATCATAAACCACATCAAAGAACCTACACCGATTGAAATGTATGGAACACCGAGAGCCAGCAACCATCTGTGTTTTTCATCTTTTGCCTTAACAAAAACTACAACGGTGGCTAATGCCATCATCAAGAAAATACCAAACCAATAATGGAGCATGACTGCTGTGGCCATCGACAAAGTATAAATTGTCGAATAAACCGCTTTTTTGTTTTGAGCGATCATATCACTCCATTCCCATGCCAAAAGAGCACCGATGGTCAAAACTAAAAAATTGAAATACGGAAACTCTAAAAAGATGCTTCCGATGACCAACGGTCCTAAAATGAGTGCGGTTATAGTTCTTTTTAAAAGGTTACTTTTTGCCATATCTTCTCTCCCGAGTATTATAATTTTGAATAATATCTTCCAATTCTTTACGCCCGAAATCCGGCCATAAAACATCGGTAAAATAAAGTTCGGAATAAGCTAATTGCCATAACAGGTAGTTACTTATTCTTTGTTCTCCGCTGGTTCTGACTAACATATCAGGATCAGGAATATCTTTCGTATAAAGTAATGCCGAAAACAATCTTTCATCAATATCACCAACATCAATGCTTCCGTTTTTCACCAAAACGGCCACACGATGAGCAGCTTTTATGATTTCTTGACGAGAGCCATAGCTGATTGCCAAACATAGGGTAAAATCTTTATTATTCGCGGTTTGTTCTTCAATTTCGGACATTTTTACCGCAATATCACTATCCAACATATTGCGTTCACCGATAAAAACTACTCGCACATTATTCTTTTGCATTTCCTGCAAATCGTTTTTCAAATATTCCCGCAAAAGTCCCATAAGAGCTTCTACTTCTTCAGGACTACGTTGCCAATTTTCAGTTGAAAAAGCATATAGTGTTAAATATTTTATGCCTAAATCTTTGGCATCTCGACAGACCTGTTCAAGTTGCTTTGCTCCTTGACGATGTCCAGCCACCGCAGGCAATCCTCTTTTTTTTGCCCAACGACGGTTTCCGTCCATAATTATTGCTAAGTGATTGAGTTGATTATCCACGACAAACCCCTACTCTATACTTGCATAATGTCTTTTTCTTTTTGAGCTAAAACTTCATCAATTTTTTTGATGCTTTCATCCGTAAATTTTTGAATTTCATTTTCATAACGTTTTTCTTCGTCTTCTGAAATTTCATTATCTTTCTTAAGCTTTTTAATTCCATCCAAAGCATCACGACGAATATTACGAACTGCAACCTTGCTTTGTTCGGTATATTTGCCGGCAACTTTTACCAACTCTTTTCTGCGTTCTTCACTCAAAGGAGGAATTGGAATACGAATTAGTTGTCCGTCAGATACGGGATTGAGACCTAAATCTGATTCTTGAATAGCTTTTTCAACGGCTTTAGCCATACCTCTATCCCAAACACTAACCGACAAACAACGGGCATCAGGAACACTGATTGTTCCGACTTGAGAAATCGGTGTCATAGAGCCATAAGCATCTACCATAATTCCGTCAAGCAAACTTGCATGTGCACGACCGGCACGCAAACCGCCCAAATCACTTTTTAGAGCTTCGATGGTTTTTTCCATTCTGCTCTTGGTATTTTCTTTAATTTCTGAATAGTCAGCCATTTGTAACCTCTTTATTAGTTGATGATTGTATAATCGCCTTCACCCGAAATAGCCTTCAGCAAGGCTTTTTCACCCTTTTGAGCAAAAACGACTATTGGAATATTATTATCTTTAGCTAATGCAACCGCCGTTAAATCCATAACTTTCAAGCTTTTTTGAATGACATCATCGTAAGTTATATGTTCATAACGTACTGCGTTTGCATTCTTTTTAGGATCATCGGAATATACACCGTCAACCTGAGTTGATTTGAGCAAAACATCACATCCCATTTCAGAAGCACGGAGAGCTGCACCGGTATCGGTTGTAAAATAGGGATTTCCGGTTCCGCCTGCAAAGATAATAACTCTGTTTTTTTCTAAATGTCTCAAAGCTCTACGATATATATAGTTTTCGCAAACAGACGGTATATTGATACCGGAAAGAACTCTTGTTGCCGTTCCCATTTTTTCAAGAGCATTTTGCAAATATAGGGCATTCATAACCGTTGCTAACATACCGACTTGGTCTGCAACCGAACGATTAAGCCCTTTAGATGCTTCTTTTGCGCCTCTGAAAATATTTCCGCCACCAACCACGATACAAACTTCAACGCCCCTATCGTGAACTTCTTTAATTTGTTCTGCTAACGAATTTATAACCTGTTCATCCATACCGAAAGCCCGGTCTCCCATAAGTCCTTCGCCGGATAATTTAAGTAATATGCGTTTATATTTTGGTGTCATATCAAGCATTCTCTATTGTTAAATTCCAGTTTATATTAATCAATTAAATTTCTTTGTCGACTATATTTATATTTTTATTCAATGAAAACTTTAATTTTATGCGTTAACCCGTGATTTTTTGTCGTTATGTGGGAAAACTGGAAAAAAAATATTTAAAATAAAACTCTTTTGTTTTACATCTAAAGATAAATTTAAAAGAAAGGATAAAACAATGATTTCTATTTTTGTTGCTTCGGCTCTGGGCGGTTATTTGCTCGGTTCAATTCCGTTTGGTTTAGTTTTGTGCTATATTGCCGGACTTGGTGATATCAGAAAAATAGGATCCGGTAACATAGGTGCCACCAATGTATTGAGAACCGGCCGCAAAGACTTGGCTTTGGCAACAGTTTTGCTTGATGCCTCAAAAGCCGGCATAGCAGCTTGGGTTGCCGGATTAGTTGTTCCCGCAAATGATATACTGGTTATGGGAATTATGACCAAAACCAACACATTAGCTGCATTAATTGCAGGAACCGCAGCCATTTTAGGACATAATTTTCCGATATGGTTAGGTTTCAAAGGAGGTAAAGGTGTTGCTTCCGCTTTCGGTTTTATCGTAGTAATGAGTCCGACATTAGGTTTGTTAGCATTGCTGACTTGGTTGGTATTTGCTTTTGCTTTTCGCTATTCTTCGTTGTCTGCCATTGCTGCTGCAACACTTACTCCGGTTTATGCGTATTTTTTTGCCGGAGAAATGGAAGCAATATTCTTTAGTATGATAGCCTTGCTGGTTTTGGTCAGACATCATGCAAATATTGTCAGACTCGTAAAAGGAACTGAAAGTAAAATCAGCTTTAAGAAGAAAGCATAATGGCTTTGAAACAAACAATTATTGAAGCTCTGCGCCTGATTAATACCGACGGCATCGGTCCGGTAGGGTATGAAAAATATAAAAGTGCATACGGTTCTGTTGCCGATGCACTTGTTTTTTTGGAAAAAGCAGGGAAAAACGTTCCTTCCGTAGCTTGGGCAGAAAATGAATTAGAAAAAGCCGGAAAAGAAAATGTGCATATTTTACTTAAAGAAGATGCTTTATATCCTCAAAAGTTATTGTTATTAAAAGATGCCCCTCCTATTTTGTATGCAAAAGGAAATCTAAATTTATTATCAATAGATTTATCGTTAGCAATTGTCGGCAGTCGTAATGCAAGTATTAATGCAAGAAAACTGTCTTCTAAAATAGCCCATGATTTAACCGAAAATAAAATTTTGATAATTTCGGGAATGGCCAGAGGAATTGATACTGCAGCTCATAAAGGAGCAATGTATGCTCTCAATCAAAAAGGACCTACTGTTGCAGTATTGGGAACAGGAATTGATAAAATATATCCTACCGAAAATAAAGATTTATATTATCAAATAGCGGAACAAGGACTGTTATTATCAGAAGTTCCACTGGGAACCGAAGCCCAGATTTCAAACTTTCCGCGCAGAAATAGAATTGTCGCCGGATTGAGTTGCGGAGTTTTGGTAACCGAAGCATCTGAAAAATCAGGATCGTTAATCACGGCTAAACTCGGAGCACAACAAGGAAAACATTTATTTTCTGTTCCCGGCAATCCGTATGACACCAAATCTGCCGGAACAAATAATTTGTTGCGAATGGGAGCACATTTTACCGAAAAAGCAGAAGACATTATTGAAATATTACAAAATTATTCTGTTAACACCCCAACCTATAAGGTTGAAGAAATATGTGACGATTTATTCATAAACTCTCTTGACAATTCTATAAAAACTAACAATATTCCTTCTAGTTCTAAATATCCGATTGAAGAATTTTTATCAACATCGGCTGCCGACATAGATGAGATTATACGTTATTCAAAATTAGATACGGCAACGGTAATGATGCAAATTCTTGATTTGGAAATAGAAGGAAGAATAGTTCGACTTCCGGGCAACAAAATCGCACTGAGCGAAAGAAAGTGAGAAAAAAGAAATGAAACTAGTTATCGTGGAATCTCCGGCAAAAGCCAAAACCATTAACAAATATTTAGGGGAAGAATATAAAGTTCTTGCCAGTTTCGGTCATATAAGAGATTTGCCGAGTAAAGACGGTTCTGTTCAACCGGAACAAGATTTTGCAATGACTTGGGAATTGAGTTCCGGAGGGCAAAAGCGTCTGAAAGATATTATTGCCGCAGTTAAAGATGCTGACACGATTGTACTCGCATCCGACCCGGATAGAGAAGGAGAAGCTATCGCTTGGCATATTTTAGAAGAACTGAAAGCTCGTAACAAAATCAAAGATAAAAAAATTGAACGTGTAGTATTTCACGAAATTACAAAATCCGCCGTAACCGAAGCAATTAAAAATCCTCGCTCCATTGATGATAATTTGGTTTCCGCATATATGGCAAGACGTGCTCTTGACTATTTGGTAGGTTTCAATCTTTCTCCAGTTTTATGGCGAAAACTTCCGGGTTCAAAATCAGCCGGACGTGTACAGTCTGTTGCTTTACGCCTTGTTTGTGAAAGAGAAAATGAAATAGAAAACTTTAAGCCCGAAGAATATTGGACTATTGATGCCGAGTTATTTACATCAAAACAAGCTTTGATAAAATCAAAATTAGTTACTTTAGACGGTAAAAAGCTGGAAAAATTTGACATTAACAGTGAAGAAAAAGCTCTTGCCGCAAAAGCCAAAATAGAAGCTCAAGATTTTGCCGTTTCAAATGTTGAACGCAAAAAAGCCAATCGTTACCCTGCTCCTCCGTTTACAACCTCAACTTTACAACAGGAAGCAGCTCGCAAGTTACGTTTTTCTGCTAAAAAAACGATGCAGATTGCTCAAAAGCTTTATGAAGAAGGTCATATTACTTATATGCGTACCGACGCGGTCAATCTTTCCAAAGATGCCATCGATGCTTGTCGTGATGCTATTGTAAAGTATTTTGGCGAAGATTATCTGCCTAAAACACCGAAAGAATATAAAAACAAGTCTAAAAATGCACAAGAAGCTCACGAAGCTATCCGTCCGGCAGATGTATTTAATACCCCTAAAAAAATGGAAGCTAAACTTGATGCCGATGCTCACAAATTATATGAATTAATTTGGAAACGTACAGTAGCCTGTCAAATGAATCCGGCTATTTTAGATAAGGTTTCCATTGAATCTACATCAAATGACGGACAAATTATGTTGCGTGCAAACGGACAAGTTATCGCGTTTGACGGCTATCTCAAGTTATATCAAGAAAGTTTTGATGATGACGACGAAGATGAAGACAATCGTTTGTTGCCAAATGTAGAAGTCGGAGAAAAAGAGACTAAAGGTGAAATTTTTACAGACAAACACTTTACAGCTCCTCCTCCACGATTTACCGAAGCAAGTTTAGTGAAGAAACTTGAAGAACTCGGTATCGGTCGTCCGTCAACTTATGCAACAATTATTGCCGTATTGCAGGAACGTCAATATGTTAAGGTAGAAAAACTTCGTTTTATTCCTGAAGAAAGAGGAAGAATTGTTACCGTATTTTTAGAAAACTTTTTCAAAAAATATGTAGAATATGATTTTACCGCACAAATGGAAGAATTTTTAGATGATATTTCGGCCGGCTCTATGGAATGGAAAAAACTTTTGACCGGTTTTTGGAGCAAATTCATCAAAAATATTGAAGCGGTCAGTCCATTACAAATGACTGAAGTTATCAATAAAATTGATGAAGTATTGGGAAATCACTTATTCCCTGCTCGTGAAGACGGAACGGATCCTCGTTCTTGTCCGGATTGTAACAATGGACGTTTAGGTATAAAATTAGGCCGCTTCGGGGCATTTATAGGTTGTTCTAACTATCCGGAATGTAAATATACCAAACAATTGATTGACACCTCTGCCGAAGAAGAAAAAATTGCTAATGCGCCGGAATTAAGCAATCCGGAAGATAAAGAACTCGGATTGATTAACAACGAAGTTATTTACCTTAAAAAAGGCCCTTACGGATACTATGTTCAATTAGGTGCCGACAAAGGAAAAGAAAAACCTAAACGTTGTTCCTTACCCAAAGGATGTACTCCGGAAAATATTTCTTTGGAAAAAGCCGAAATTTTATTGAATCTTCCTCGTCAATTAGGAAACGGCATTGAAGTTAATATCGGTAAATTCGGAATGTACATAAAACAAGGCGGCAAATCTAAATCGTTAACCGGAAATGATGATGTGTTTAATATTACATTGGAAAGAGCAGAACAAATATTGCAAGGAGTTGCTGAAAAACCTCAAGCCGTATTAATCGGTATCAATCCGCAAAATAAAGAACAAGTTACTCTCAATTCTGGAAGATACGGACCTTATTTAAAATGCGGAAAGAATAATTATGCTCTTCCCAAAGATTTGCAAGGTAAAGAGATAGATATTGAAACTGCAATGAAAATAATTTCTGCTAAAAAATAGATTAAAGTCGCCATAAAAAAGGCGACTTTAACTTTAATAAATACTATTCACAGCATAAATATTTTTTTATAGAAAATTTGATAAAAAAATGATAAATTCGATTGAGAAAATGACAATAATATATGAAAAACAATGACAAATAAAACAAGTTCTACATATTCAAAAGACGAAGCATATTCGATTAAAATCGGTATGTATGCGATTTTGGTAATTGCTGTTCTTTTTGCCGCATATATGATTAGACGTGATTTAACTGCTAATCAGGAAAAAAGCAGTTACTATTCCATTAATGCCAGATTTGGCAGAACCGATGGTTTAAGTATCGGAAATGATGTCCGCTTGGCCGGTGTTAATGTCGGTAAGGTTATTGATATGAAAATCGATGAAAATTATCGAGTTATTTTAACTATGGAAATTATGGACGGCATACAAATTCCTGATGACAGTTCTGCTTCTATCGTCAGTAACGGAGTTTTGGGCGGTAAATATATTGAGCTTGAGCCCGGCGGTTCTGAAGAATATTTGGAACAAGGAAGCGAAATATCCTTTGTTCGTGATGCGATGGTTTTAGAAGAAGTTGTTGATAGAATTATAGGTTTAGGAAAAGCAAAACGCCAAAAACAAAAGGAGCAAAAATAATGAGTAAACGACCATTTGAAACAATTATGGGAATTGTGGTATTAATAATTGCAGGTCTGTTCTTGGCTTTTGCATACAGAGTCTCTGATTTGCAAGTAGTTAAAGGATATGAGCTTACAGCAAAATTCTTAAAAGTCGGAGGACTTGGAGTTGGTGCCGATGTTATGATTAATGGTATAAAAATCGGAACAGTTGTAGGGTTAAAACTCGATAATGAAAATTATGATGCAGAAATAAAATTAAGTATTGCTCCCGATGTTAAACTCCCTGAAGACAGTGTCGCAACCATTGCGACAAACGGTTTGATGGGAAATAAGTTTATTAAAGTAGAACCGGGAAAATCAAAAGAAATTTTGAAAAACGGCGATGAAATTACTAATACAAAAGACTTCAAAACACTGGAGGATATGGTTGGTGAAGTTATATTTATGGTGACCGGCGATGATGACAAAGAATAAACTTTTTTATGCTACATTGGTTTCTGCATTATCACTGTCTTTAGGTGCGTATGCAACGGAGATAAACACCAATACGGCAATTATGCAGGCAATGGATAAGATTACGGGACACGTAAGCCTTGTTGAAGTTCCGGTAAATCAAGAAGTTAAGTTCGGCACTTTTTCAATTTTGGTTCGTGAGTGTAAAACAAGAACACCTGAAGAAACGCCGGAAAACTTCGCCTTTGTTGATATTGTTGATGCCACACCGAAAGGTAACAAAATCAACATATTCAAAGGTTGGATGATATCTTCTTCGCCGGCTTTAAATGCCGTTGCTCATCCGGTATATGACGTATGGCTTTTGAAATGTACAGACAAAAACGTAGATACAAAATTGCAAATGAATAAAGAGGAGTTGGCTGACAGAGATACTATAGAAATGAAACGTCAACAAGCTATTATGGTTTTGGAAGAAGTAGCCAAAAGTGAAAATATCGTTGAAAATAACGGAGAACCTATCGACCTGATTCCGGCTTCGATTATCGAAAACAATGAAGACAATAAAACAGAAGATACTGTTGTTGGGAAAACAGAAGAAGTCAAATCCGAAAATATGGTAGCAGAAACGGATAGCAATATCAGTATTATTGAAAATACACCGAAAGAAGCTGCAACCGAAATTAAAGAGACACCTGCTCCTGCAGAAGATGGAGCACCTGAAGCTTTGGTTGTAATTCAGGAAGAAAAAACAACCGTTACTCCAAAAGATGAATATGAAGTTATCGAAGACGTTGTTGTTATAAAAAATGAACAAGAACAAAAAAATTCTTCTGATGGTGAAATCCAAAATGTTCAAAATGAAATAAAAGGGCAAGTGGCAGAAGTAGCAAAAAAAGTAGAAGAAAATACTGAAAAAGCCTTTGAAGAAGCCAATAAACATATTGAAAATATTGCAAAAGAAACAACAGAAAATATTAAACAAAAGGTTGATGAGGAGATTAATGAAAAAGTTCTCACACCTGAAGAAATTATCTCACAACTCGAAAAAGAATTATCAGCTAAAGCAATCAGCGAATAATGAGAGGGTAATATGAGTGAAAATGAAATTGATGTTAGTTTTGTGATGACGGTGTATAATAAGGAATATTATCTGCCGTCGGTGTTAAAAGCTCTTTTAGGACAAACCGGACTTAAAAACCCCGAATTTATTTTTGTTGACGACTTATCTACCGATAAATCGGTTCAAATCATCAAAGATATGACTAAAGATGTTCCAAATGTAACAATCGTTGAAAATGACAGAAACAGAGGAATTAGTGCCAGAATAAATCAAGGTATTGCTTTGGCAAAGGGCAAATGGTGTCGTATGCTTGATTCTGATGATATTTTTCCGCTTGATTCGACTGAAAAAATGATAAAACTTGCCGAAGAACTTCCTGCTGATATGATTTATGGCTGTTTTACCAAAACAGGAAAAGAACCGCAAGAACTTGAAAAATGTATGTTGGAAGAGTTTACATACAAACATAATACAAATGCCCTCATGGGAGTTTTGACCGGAAGATATACCCGTATGGGGCAACTAATCAAAACAGAAGTGCTAAAAAAAGCCGAAGGAGCTGATGAACGAGCATTTATTCAAGATGAGTCAATTCCTTTAAGAGCCGCAATTTATGCACGAGGAATTGCTAAAATGACTGCGAATGTGGTTTTAGTTCCCAAAGAAATCGGCAACTTCTCCGGCAATAAAATTCAACTCGATCATGACAGATTTATGGCATATTATTGGACCATAAAAGACAATACTCAACTATCTGAAAAAAATATGCACTTGATGTATATGAGAGCTTTGTCAGCATATTGGAAGTTTGTTAAAAAGACCAAAAAAAATCCATATATGACATCTATCTTTTGTCGCTATTTATGGTGCAAAATGAGTCATTGTTTGCCGGATATCGAATATCTGGATAAACTGTATAAAATTTTTGCCGCAAGAGAAGATGTTCGTAGGATTAAACCTTAAAAAAAAATCAAAATACATAAAATAATATTGACTGTTTTTTAATATATGCAATAGTATTGCTATGCTATGCTATGCTATGCTAT
>JAFTWG010000017.1 GCA_017465405.1 Alphaproteobacteria bacterium | reverse complement strand
TTATGATGATGCAACCGACAGTGCCGGTAAAACGGTAGAATATAACGACTTGAAACAAGTTGAATTAGAAGCCGGAGCAAAATTTGCTCATACTCAATATACCGACGATGGTTTTTACTCATTATATATCAAACCGAGTGTAGTTCAAACCTTGGTTGACGGCGATGAAATAGATGTAACCGAACTTGGTAAAGTTGATACGGTAGATGATAAAACCTTGGGCAGAATTGAAATCGGCGGCAACTATGGTTTCAATGACAACTGGTCAGCATATGGTTGGGCAAATTATACCTTTGGTTCAGACTATGAAGCAACTTCACTAGGTGCAGGCCTAAACTACAGTTGGTAATGAACTCCTCATTATCACAAAAAAAGGCGGGGATTTTCCCCGCTTTCTTTTAGAATATTAAAATTATTTTTTCTCAGCCAAAGGATGATTTTTTTGCACTTCATCACGTAATTTTTGTGCAACAATATGAGTATATATTTCCGTGGTTGATATATCTTCGTGCCCCAACATTTTTTGAACACTACGCAAATCGACTTTCTTATTCAGCAAATGAGTTGCAAAAGAGTGACGCAAAACGTGGGGAGAAACTTTTGCCGGAGAAATACCTGCCTTTACCGATAAATTTTTTAAGTTCTTAAAAAAAGCATCTCTGGTTATATGACCGCTTTTTGCATTTTTGGAAGGAAACATCCACGAAGATTTTTGTTTTTGCAGATAATCTTCTCTATATTTTGAATATTCTAAAACAGATTTTATTGCCTCGTCGGCTATCGGCACGATTCGTTCTTTGCTGCCTTTACCAAAAATGATTATTTGTTTTTTTTCATAATTAATGCAATTATCCGGTAAAGAAACAAGCTCCGACACTCGCAAACCGCAGGCATACATCAATTTAAGCATTGCCGACAATCTTCGTGATGTAAAATCATCACCGGAATCCACTTCTTCAATCAATCTAAATATTTCTTTTTGAGTTAAAAATTTTGGTAACGGTTTTTCTTGTTTGGGTGATATAACGTCTGCAGCCGGATTTGTTCGGATTCGTTTTTCAATGTATAAAAACTTAAAATATTCCTTAATTGCCGATAGTTTTCGTGCAATTGTTTTTGCAGAAAAACCTCTTTTACTTAAATCTTGTAAAAATTTTTCAATATCTTGGGTATCAACTTCTTTTTCACTTATTCCCGAAAACTCATAAAATTGAGATAAATCTCGACGATAAGCATCAATCGTGTGCGGAGAAGCTCCTCGCTCCGCCGTTATCATATCTAAAAAATATTCTATTGCCCAGCTCATTATTTTGCAAAAGTATTGGCTATCGGGGTTTCTACCATTGTTTCTTTAACCGGCATCTCTTGTGAAAGCAACCAAAGGCCGCCGACAACAATAATTGCTGCCAAAATATACAGCCAAGTATAATTTTTTTTGCGATTCAACATAAACTTTTCCTTTTCTGAAAAAAAATATTGATAAAATAAAAACTATTTATATTATGGCAATAATATTTCAAATAAAGATTAAAAACAATGCAAATTAACAAAATAATTTTATTAGTCGGGCTCATGGGAAGCGGAAAGACCAGCGTAGGAAAAAGACTGGCAAAAAAATTGAATCTTCCTTTTATAGACGGCGACCAAGAAATTGAAAAAGCAGCAGGTTTACCACTGGTTGACGTGCTTAAGTGCTTTGGTGAAGAAGAATATAGAGCCGGTGAAACCAGAGTGATGCACCGTTTGCTAAACGGACAGCCATGTGTCTTGGCTTCCGGCGGAGGCTCATTTGTGCCGCAACAAACAAGAGATTTAGCTCACCAAAATGCCATTACAATCTGGCTTAAAGCAGATGTAGACACTTTGTACAATCGAACATACGGCAGACAACATCGCCCGTTTTTGAAGGGATATGACGAACATCTTAAAAACAAATTGGAAAAATATATCGGAGAAGAATATCCCTATTATTCCGAAGCAGATATAGTTGTTGAAACAAAAGATGAAGCCGTTGAGGCAACCGTATATAGAGTAACCGAAGCTATAAATAAATTTATTGTAGCAAAAACATCTGATTAACCAAAAAAACTCTTTACAAATCATAAATTTGTTGTAAAAAGACAACGGACTTCAAATTGTTGGAGTCCGTAACTTTAATTTAATTACACACGCAGACAGGCGAAGCTTTGTGCTTTCGCTCCGGTGCTTTGAAAAGAGCCAACGTCTGCGGAGGTTTAACCGGAAAACAAAAGGATATAAAAATGAGTCTTCCAAAATTTACAATTCGCCAAATGATTGAAAATGGCGTACACTTCGGACACCACGCTCGTCGTTGGAACCCGAAAATGGCTAGCTATATTTATGGCAAAAAAGACAATGTTCACATTATTGACTTGCAACAAACTTATCCAATGCTCTACTCTGCTTTGAACGCAGCTCGCGAAATTGCTGCCAATGGCGGTAAAGTATTGTTCGTAGGCACCAAAAAGCAAGCTCAAGACATTGTTAAAGAAAATGCTGAAAGATGCGGACAATATTATGTTAACTACCGTTGGCTCGGTGGTATGTTAACTAACTGGAAAACTGTTTACAAATCTATTTCTCGTTTGAATAAATTGAACGAAATGTTTGAAAACGACGCAACAGAAGGCTACACCAAAAAAGAATTGCTTAACCTGAAAAGAGAACAAGAAAAATTAGCTAAAGAATTAAACGGTGTTATGAATATGGGCGGACAACCTGATTTGTTGTTCATCATTGATATGCCGAAAGAAGATTTGGCTATTAAAGAAGCTAAAAAGCTCGGTATCCCTGTTATCGGTATTGCCGATACCAATGCTGATCCGTCTTTGGTTGACTTCCCTGTTCCGGGTAATGACGATGCTGTTCGCGCAATTCAATTCTACTGCGAATTAGTATCTTCTGCTGTATTAGACGGTATTCAAGCCGAAATCGCTGCTCAAGGCGTTAAGGTTGATGAAATCGTAGCTGAAGCAAAACCTGCAAAGAAAAAAGCTGCTAAAAAAGAAGCTGATGCAGAAACCGCTACTGAAGAAAAAGCTCCGGCTAAAAAATCTTCAAAGAAAAAAGCTGCTGCCGAATAATAGCAAAGCTATCATTTAACAATGGCGGTATTTTATATTGTTAAAATATCGCCATTCTAATTCAATCACAAATTTGAGGAAAAATTAATGAGCGAAATTACTGCCTCTATGGTAAAAGAATTAAGAGAAACAACCGGTGCAGGTATGCTTGATTGCAAAAAAGCATTGGTTGAAACTAACGGTGACATGGAACAAGCTGTTGACTGGTTGCGTAAAAAAGGTTTGGCTTCTGCTGCTAAAAAATCAAGCCGTATTGCTGCTGAAGGTTTAGTTGCTGTTGCTGTTGACGGAAACCGCGGTGCTGTGGTTGAAGTTAACTCCGAAACAGACTTCGTTGCTAAAAACGAATTGTTCCAAGAATATGTTGAAGATGCTGCCGTAGTTGCTTTAGCAAACAAAGGCGAAATCTGCGATATGAAAACTTTCAACTGTCCTAAATGCGGAAAAACTTTTGAAGAACGTTTAACCGATCTTATTGCTAAAATCGGCGAAAACATGACATTACGCCGCGCTCAACTTCTCGAAGTTGAAAATGGTGTTGTTGCTTCTTATGTTCACAATGCTGCTCGTAACAATTTAGGTAAAATCGGTGTTTTGGTTGCTTTAGAATCAACTGCTGACAAAGCTAAATTAGCTGAACTCGGAAAACATTTGGCTATGCACATTGCTGCTTCTCGTCCGATGTTTTTAAATATCGAAGCTGTTGACCCAGCTGCAGTTGAACGTGAAAAAGCTATTTTCAGCGAACAAGCAAAAGCTTCCGGCAAACCTGAAAACATTATTGAAAAAATGGTTGAAGGCCGTATCAAAAAATACTACGACGAAGTTGTATTTGAAGAACAAGCTTATATTATGGATCCTGATAAGAAAGTTAAAGCTGTAGTTGCTGATACTGCAAAAGAACTCGGTGCAGAAATCAGCATAAAAGATTTCGTATGCTTTAAACTTGGTGATGGTATTCAAAAGAAAGAAGAAGATTTTGCTGCTGAAGTCGCAGCTCAATTGGGCAAATAATTTCTTTCAAAAAGGACAAAGCACCTGAATTTTATATTCAGGTGCTTTTTTTGTTTTGAACAACAACACTAGCAAACAGCGCCATTTGAAGTTCTGGCTTGCACAATTCTAAATGCTAAATCCAAAAGAGGCTGAATTTCGCTGTCAATTTTCACAACCCTCTTCAACTGTTCAATAAAATCAAAAAGCTGAATAATAGGCATTGACAACAATGCTGCTACCAAAATTTCCGGATTATCGGAAATTTCATCCCAAATATTTCTTATCTCAATTCTCCGCCTCAATAACTCATTTGTAATTATCGGACGATATTCCATACATTTGTCAAAAACACTTTTAAAATTTTCTTGCTGCTTTTGGGAAGACGATAAGAATACTTCTTCGACATACTCCAACTTTGCTACATAATTAATCAGAGTTTCATTGTCGGTTTTTTGTACATTCAGAGATTGCAACTCATGCAATAGTCTGAAAAAATCTATTTCCGTTATCATAATTTAGTAAATTAATAATCTGTTTGACAAATAACAGACTACTATACATTACAATAAACAACAAGAAAAAACTATGCTGCCGTAAATAAATCTTTTATTTTTTCAAAAAAACTTTTTTCTTCCGGTTGGCAATTATCTTCTCCGGAAATGGCTCTAAATTCTTCCAACAACTCTTTTTGACGAGCACTGAGATTGACGGGTGTTTCAACCTTTACCTCAACCCACAAATCACCTTTTTGCTCTGAACGTAAACGAGGCATACCTTCATTTTTAATTTTTAAGCGATGGCCGTTTTGTGTTCCTGCAGGAATTTTCAATTCTAATTTACGACCGTCAACCGACGGTATCTCAACGCATCCTCCTAAAGCAGCACAAGCCATTGAAACAGGAATTCGAGCATATAAATCACTTCCTTGTCTTTCATAAAGTTTATGCCCTTTTACATTAACAAAAACATATAAGTCGCCGTTTCTACCACCTCTAATTCCGGCAGCACCTTCTCCGGCAATTCTTATACGTGTTCCGTCGTCAACTCCACAAGGAATTTTTATTTTAAGCTCTTTTTTATCCGCTATATATCCGGTTCCTCTACATTCCGGACATACGTCTTTTACCTTTCGTCCGCTACCGCGACAGTCCGGACAAGTTGTTTCCATAATCATAAAACCATGCTGTTGGTGAACTCTTCCTTTTCCTCGACAAGTTGGGCAAACAGGGGCCTCTTTTCCGTCTTTAGTTCCATGTCCGTTACATTTATCACATGATTTTGTTGTATTAAAAACAATATTTTTTTCTAATCCGGAATATGCTTCCTCCAAAGTTATGGTTAAATCGTAGCGCAAATCTTCTCCATTAACCGCTCCAGAAGGATTATAATTGCGCTGTGAACCACCGCCCATAAATTCTGAAAAAACTTCAGAAAATATATCAGCAAAACCACCCGCTCCGCCAAAATTAAAGTCGAACGGATTTGCCCCTCCGCCTTGTTCAAAAGCAGCATGCCCATATCTGTCATAAGCAGCACGCTTTTGCTCATCTTTTAAAACTTCATAAGCTTCATTTATTTCTTTAAATCTGGTTTCCGCTTCAGCATTTCCTGCATTTCTGTCCGGATGGTATTGCATAGCCAAACGACGATATGCTTTTTTCAATTCATCGGCAGATGCTGTTTTTCCGACTTCCAATATTTCGTAGTAATCTTTTTTACTCATCATAAAATTCCGCATTAAATTAACTTGCCTATTATTTAGTTTTTTTAATACCAAAACGCAAGAGTAAAATAGATTATAAATAACTATTAGTTATAAAAATCAAAAATAGACTTGCTCATTTATAACGAAAGTGATAGTCATTTTATTCGGATTTAATAGATTTATGATGGAAAAAAATGAAATACGATGTTTTATCTTCTAAAGCAGAAGAATTTATTTCGCATGAAGAAATTCTTGCAACGATTGAATATGCAAATGAAAACAAATATAATGCAGAATTGATATCAAAAGCATTAGATAAGGCGGAAGCATTAAAAGGTTTAACTCACAGAGAAGCCAGCCTTTTGCTCGCCTGTGATATACCCGAATATAATGAGCGTATATTTAAACTTGCGGAACAAATTAAAAAAGATTTTTATGGCAATCGTATAGTTCTTTTTGCTCCGCTATACCTTTCCAATTATTGCGTAAACGGTTGCACATATTGCCCTTATCACGCAAAAAACAAACGCATTCCCCGTATCAAAATGACACAGGAGCAAATTCGCAGAGAAGTTATTGCACTTCAAGATATGGGACATAAGAGATTAGCAATAGAACTCGGTGAAGATCCGATAAATAATCCTATTGAATATGTATTGGAAAGCATCAAAACTATTTATGATATAAAACACAAAAACGGAGAAATTCGCCGTATTAACGTTAATATTGCTGCAACATCCGTAGAAAATTATCGCAAGCTTCATGAAGCCGGCATCGGAACTTATATCTTATTCCAAGAAACTTATAACAAAGAAAATTATGAAAAACTTCACCCTACAGGCCCTAAACACAATTATGCTTATCATACCGAAGCAATGGATAGAGCTATGGAAGGCGGAATTGATGATGTAGGCATTGGAGTTCTGTTCGGTTTATCAACATATCAATATGAATTTGCCGGACTTTTAATGCACGCAGAACACTTGGAAGCAAAATTTGGTGTCGGTCCGCACACTATCAGTTTTCCACGTATAAAGAAAGCTGACGATATTGATCCGAACGCATTTGATAACTCTATCAATGATGATATTTTTGCTAAAATTATCGCTTGTACCAGAATATCTGTTCCATATACAGGTATGATTATTTCAACCAGAGAAAGTAAAGAATGTCGCGAAAAAGTTATTCATTACGGTATTAGTCAAATAAGCGGCGGTTCAAAAACTTCTGTCGGCGGATATGCAGACCCCGAAAAAGAAAATGATTCGGAACAATTTGACATTAGCGACAAAAGAACCCTTGATGAAATAGTCAGATGGTTGATGGAAATAGGATATATCCCCAGTTTTTGTACCGCATGTTATCGAGCTGAAAGAACCGGAGACAGATTTATGGATCTCTGTAAATCGAAACAAATTCTCAATTTCTGTCACCCTAACGCATTAATGACATTAAAAGAGTTTTTGGTTGATTACGCATCTCCAGAAACCAGAAAAATCGGAAAAGAATTAATAAAAAGGGAACTGCTAAACGTTCCAAACGAAAAAGTAAGAGATGTTTGTGAGCAACACATTCAAGAAATTGATACGGGAAAACGAGATTTCTATTTCTAAAAAAAAGGCGGATATATTTTATCCGCCTTTCAACTTATAACTTGATTTTTTTTATTTTTAACGATAAGTAGAAAAAAGACGTCAGCGTAGCTCATCAGGATAGAGCACAAGTTTCCTAAACTTGGGGCAGTGGGTTCGAGTCCCGCCGCTGACGCCACTTTTTTATTCTTCGCCTTCAACCCACGCTCTAACTCTACTCCAACTATATGCAAAATCACGACGAATCCGACGCCATAATGCCGAATAATTTGTATTGCGAAGGGTAACAAAAGTCCAATGTCCACCTACTGCTAAAATAATAAGAGTTCCTACCAACAAACCTCCGGCACAAATACATGCAAAAGTTGATATTAAGGACAAACAAAAGAGTATAAACCAAGAATAGTTTCCGTCTTTCAAAACATCTATTGAGTAAATGAACATACTCAACAAAGCTATCGGTCCGAGCAAAGTCATTAAACGAGACAAGGGAAGAAACCTTTTCACATTTAAAATAACCGCCCATATCGAACCTGATGTCAATATTCCTAATAAAATTAACGATGTGTAGAACCATAAATTCATTTTAACTTCTTTCAAAAACACAAAGTTTATAATACATCAAACGGCAAACATTGTCCAGTTTTTAAGCCATATTTTTCAAAAACTGTTTTTGAATTTCGGCTAACTGCTCAACACTGTTCCATTCAACATATTCATCTGATGCGTGCATACCATGACCGCTGCCCGAATGCATTATAACAACAGAACCTTTTTCGGCAAATTCACGAGAATCCGTTGCGCCACCGATATATTCAAATTCAATTTTTTGTTTTAAGACATCTTCTGCTAATTTTTTATACTGCAAAATATACTGATTTTGTTCATCCATAACCACCGGATGAGAAGAAGAAACTATTTTATATTCAACTCCATCAACTAAACATTTTTCTAACTTTTCTTTCAATCCTTCTACCGTCGAACTTTCGGTAAGACGAAAATCTAATAAAGCTTCACAATGGTTAGAGATAACATTCGCTACTTCTCCGCCTTCTATTTTTGCAAAATGCACCGTATCAATCCATGTATTTTCAGGTTGTGCAATTTCTTTTGAATAATATAGATAATATTGTCTTATATTGTTTAGAACTTGCAATATTTTTTCATTTGCATCTATACCTTCCCATGGTGTAGAGCCGTGAGCTTCTTTTCCCTCTGCAATCAACTTAACAAATACGGGGTTTTTGCATTTGGTAACAATTTTTGTTATATCTCCGGCAACATCTACGTCTAAAACAATTTTGGCACTCAACTCCGGATATTCGTCCAAAAAGGCATTTAACCCGAAACTGCCTTTTTCTTCATCTGTTGACAATAAAACACCAAATTTGAGTGCTAATTTTTCATCTAAAACGTATTGTAAAGAATTTAATCCGACTGCAGCAAATGATTTCATATCCAATGAACCTCTCGCAAACATTTTGCCATCTTTTGATACCGGATTAAACATATCGTCTTCCGCCGGTACCACATCTAAATGTCCTACAACCAAAACATCAAAATCCATACCGGGTTTATTAGATAACAACAATACCGGAGCAAGCAATCCATTACGATACAGACTTTTATAGACGATATTACCAAACAAATTTCGCACATAATCCAAGCAGTTATTTATTTCTTCGTTGTTTCCTGTTTCTGTTCTGAATCTGATTAGATCCTCAGTAATTTTTTTTAGTTCCATATCCGTTCCTTTTACCTTTTATTCATTATATTAAATTATGCTTATCACAATTATGATAAGAAAGAATTAATGAGGTATATTTAAATGAAAAATTTTGCCGTTTTGCTGATTTTATTTTTTTTAACAGCTTGTCCGCAAAAACAACAAAGAGATTATAATAACATTATTCCCAGAATGGTTTCGCTGAAATATGGCGTAATCAATGCCCGAAGCGGTCCGGCCGGACATTATCCGGTAGAGTGGGTATACAAACAAAAAAATGCTCCGGTAGAGGTGATACTTGAGTATGGAGATTGGGTAAAAATAAAAGACTGGGAAAGCTCTGAAGCTTGGATTCACAAAAATAAATTTACAAATTCTCGCTGGATTAAAATTACTCAAAAAGGAATCACAAATATATACTCCAAACCCGATAGCGAATCTCAAATTATTGCCAAAGCAGAAGACCAGGTTATCGGCAAAATTGAAAAATGTCCGAAACATAAAAACTTTTGTTTAGTTAAATTTTCAGATATAAAAGGTTGGATAAAAAGAGATTATATTTACGGAATTTATCCTGATGAAACCATCGATTAAAAAAGGAACTACAAATGGCTACAGTTAACGAAACACCTTTCTCTGATATCTACATTACTCCTGACAGATGTGCATATATTCCTGACGGAAGAACCCCAAACGGATTAATGAGATTTAAACCGGATGATTTTAACTATTTCTTTGATAAAATGGAAAAAAGTTATGACGGACATAATCCGAGTTATTCGATATTATATAACAGAATATTGTATCGTATAGAGCGTACCGTTTCCATATATGGAGTGCAATATTGTGCACGTAAAATGCCGCCGGAAGTACCCGGATTTACTTCTTTGGGTTTTCCTGTCGAATTACGTAAATATTTATTGTCCCTGAGCAATACTGCAGGACTGATTTTGTGGTCAGGTCCGACCGGAGCAGGTAAAACAACATCTATTTCTTCATTGATGAAAGAATATTTAATTACCGAGGGAGGTTTTGCCTACACCATTGAAGATCCGTCAGAAATGCCTTTGGACGGAACCTATAATGCAGTTAACGGGAGTATCGCTCTTTGTAAACAGACTCAACCTGTTAACGGTAACTGGGGAGACTGCTTAAAATCAGCTCTTCGTTCAAAACCACGCTTTATTATGGTTGGAGAAATTCGTACTCCTGATACTGCAAGTGAAGTTTTACGTGCTTGTACTTCCGGACACCTTGTTTTATCAAGTATTCACGCTAACAATGTTACCGACGCCATTAACTCGGTCGTAAAATATGCTACTTCTACCGGTATGTCAGAAGAGTTGGCCTATGATTTGTTCTCTCGTGGTATGCTTGCGGTATTACACCAAACATTATCCGGCATCAAAAACAAAATGCCACATGTATCATATCTGTTTGCCAATCCGGATACAACACAAGGCGACCAAGTAAGAGCTATTATCAAAACCGGAAAACTTAATTTGGCAACATCTATTGATACTCAACGTAGTCGCTTGAGTTTAGGAAAGGATCTATTCCCTAAATTACACATAAGCGATTAGCCTTTTTCTGCTTTCAGTTGATAAAAATACTCAACTACTGCTGATTTGTCCCATCTTATAGAGCCGCGGATTCTCCCTATTTCTTGAGAACTGCGGCTTATGAGTATACTCACAGGAGAAGAAAAAATACCAAAAGCTGAAGCCAAATCACCATTTTTATCTATATAAATATCTAAATCATCTCCGCCAAAACGTTTCAAAAATCGTTTTTGTTCTTCAAAACCGCCTACCCACTCTTTTTCCGGAGAAACCAGAATAACCTTTATTCCGTCATTTTTGGTCTTTTGAGAAAATTTATTCAATATTTTCATTTCTCGCAAACAAGGCACACACCGTCTTGACCAAAATACTGCTATAACAAAATCTCCGGCAAAATCTTCTAATTTAAATTTCTTTCCTGTTTCACCGATTATTTCTTTTTGTGGCAAAGCTCGAGGATACTCATAAATATTTGCGCCTCTGTCTGCAAAAGATATTTTGGCATTTAGAAGCAAAACAAAAAACAAGCATATTTTAAATAAATTTTTCATCTTCTTATTAATAACTGTTTTTTTATATTTTGTAATTAATCTGATATGGATTAGTATATAACAACCACGTACAATATTACAAGTAAAAGGTAAAAAATATGCTTACTTATTCCAAAATCATATTTGCAACATTACTGTTATGTTCAATTCTAACCGTAAGCGGATGTGGAAAAGTATCCGCTCCGATTGCGATAGAAGGTAGCGGATATCCGCATAGTTACCCTAAAAATTAAGGAAAGAAAAATGAGTGCCGACAATAACTTTATTGATGAAATGATTCCTTATGTTGAATTTGCCGATAACGCAAATGAACGAACTCCATGTGTTCTTGTTTTAGATTGTTCCGGTTCGATGAGAGGAGAACCCATAAAACAACTGAACATAGGTTTAAAAGCGCTTGAAAAAGAATTAAAAGAAGATATTGATGCAAGTTCACGTGTTCAACTTCTGATTATAAAAGCTTTTGGAAAAGATGAAATTGAGATTTCATCCGATTGGATAGACGCAATGAATTTCACTGCTCCCGAAATGGTTGCCGGCGGATTAACTCCGCTGGGAAAAGCAATGGAAACAGCTTTACGAAAAATAGAAGAACAAAAAGACCTTTATGATAATTGCGGCATTACTTCTAAAAGACCTTGGATATTCTTAATCAGTGACGGTGAGCCTACCGATTATGACTGGGAAAGTATCGCAAAAAAATGTTGCGAAGCTCAAAAAAACAAAAAAGTTATTGTTCATACAGTCGGAACAGAAGGAGCCAATCTTGATAAACTGGGCAAATTTTCCATTATTCCGCCCAAACGTTTAAGCGGTTTAAAATTCACCGAATTTTTCTTATGGTTAAGTCGGAGTGTTTCTTGTATTTCAATAGCAGCACCTAATGCTTCTGACTTATTGGACGATACGGGAAATTGGGATGAATAATTATAATCGCATACGAGTTTTATCTGCCTGCGTAACCGGACCTTCACACAAAGTCCGCAATATTCCTTGTCAGGATTATTGTCGTTATGCGACCAAAGGCGATAATTTCGTTGCGATTATTTCTGACGGAGCCGGATCGGCAAAATATGGGCGTATCGGAGCTAAAATATTATGCGATACAATTATAGATTTACTCCCTAATGTACCATTTAAGGACATAAAAACATCTATCATAAATTCTATCGAAATTGCTCGAGAAAAACTATTATTTCATCGCTTAAATTCAAAAAACAATACCAGAGGAATTATGTCTTTTGCCGCCACGGTTGTCGGTGTTGTATATCATAAAAAACAAGGAATATTTTTTCATATCGGAGACGGGGCTGCTTTGGCTTTCATTGGAAATGATTTTACCAAGTATATAACATCTAAACCTGAAAACGGCATTTTTTCTTGTGAAACCTATTTTTATACTATGGACGATTGGAGAGAGTGTATTCGTTTTACCAGTTTTGAAAAAGCTCACACAATTATGATGATGAGCGACGGTGTAACCGGTTTTTCATTTACTCCGGATTTTAACGGAATAGAACCTCGTTTTTTAATGCCCATTGACCGATTTCTAACCAAAGAGTCTTGCAAAACAAAGGCTGCAAGAGCATTAAAAAATACATTGAGTACTCCTCAAGCTCAAAAAATAAACCATGATGACAAAACTTTTCTGTGGGCAAAGCTATGATGTCAGAATTTTTAAAATCTTATAGTGCTGTTTTTGGAGATGGTTCATGCAAAACCATAACTTTGGGAGCAACTATAAACCGAGGTGGAGCAGCCGGCAAAATTGTTGAAGTAAAAGAACATCCGGAACTTGTTGCTAAAATTTTTCATAACTTATCAAAAAGCAGTACAAATCGAGAAAAATTACAAGCTATGCTACTCAATCGTCCGTCCTTCTCTCCTGCTTTAAAAAACGGCAAAGAATTTATAATGAAGGGCGGAGAAAAATATATACAAATAGCTTGGCCCGAAGCCTTACTTGAAAATGAAGAAGGATATTGTGTCGGCTATCTGATGCCACGAATTGAGTTGAGTTTGTCAGCATCGCTCGACCATTTCATGCAAAGAGCAACCCGACAAAAACTCGGTCTGTCCGAAAATTATGAATACAGAATCCGAATTGCCTGTAATTTGAGCTCCATGGTTGCAGCACTTCACGAAAAAGGACATTACATTGTCGATTTAAAGCCTTCTAACGTATATGTGTATAAAGAAAGTATGCTTATCTCCATGTTAGACTGCGACGGCTTTTCCATTAAAGGAGAAAAAAACCGTTATCCCGCTGAATTTGTCAGTGAAGAATACATCTATCCGGAAGGAATGTCACAAAGCTGTGACGAAATGGGCGAAGAACAAGATAAATTTGCATTAGCAGTTATCATTTTTAAGTTATTAAATAACGGAATCCACCCTTTTTCCGGTACTCCCAGAAAACAAAAATCTCCGACATATACTATTCAAGAACGTATAACACAATATCACTATGCTTACGGTTCTTGGGGCGATGCTTATCAAGACCCGCATCCGTATTCTATCCACGATTCGTTTACACCGGAAACTCTCGAACTGTTTGACAGAGCATTTGTTAAGGGGCTAAATCGCCCGACAGCTCAAGAATGGGAGAAACATTTAAGAAAACTGCTATCTAATGTACGTCGATGCAAAAAAAATCCTAATCACGTATATTTTACATCTAAAGGTTGCGGTCTTTGCCTGATGGAAAACAAGATTAAAGATAAGCTTTCTTCGGTCAGAAAAGAACACCAAAAACCGCAAACAATCCGAGGAGTTTCAATCGACGAATTATCGCAGGAAAATGTCGAAAAAAACAAAATTGAACAACAGAAAAAAATAAAAAAATATAACAAAATAGCAGCACCTTCTTTGTTACTGTACATGCTGTTATGGAGCTTTATGTATCCTATTTTAAAACCGATTAGTGATAAAATATCAAACATAGGGATTGGTTTACAGATAATAATTATTATATTGTTAACTGCTGCAACTCACTATGTGTTGAAAAAAACAGCAACCTTTGCCCCTATTCTGAGTAATATAGGTTTAAGGCTGGCCGTATTAATCTACACTTTTATTTGCGCATTAATTTGCATATGGGCGATAAACGATATACCGATAGAAGCTCTATTGCTCATAAAATAAAAAAATCTATGCAAAAATAAATATTTGTGATATAGCAACTACGTTGTATAAAAATTGAAAGGTAAAACTTTGTTAAACTTAAAACCTATTATGATTTCCGGAAAAGAGGTCTATCCGCTTATTGAAGGCGGCAAGGGTATCAATTCCAGTGACGGACGCAGTAGCGGAGCATGGGCTCATGAAAATTGCGTTGGTACTTTTTCCGGTGTCAGTCCCGATTTTTATGATGAAAAGGGAAATGTAATAAGAGAAATTTTCTCACAAAAAACTCGTGAAGAAAGACATGCCGAAATGATTGAAAGAGCAATCAAAGGTGGTGTTGCACAAGCTCAAGTTGCCCACGAAGTTTCCGGCGGTAACGGACGTATTCATATGAATATGTTGTGGGAAATGGCCGATTCGCAAAAAGTAATCGAAGGCGTTTTAGAAAAAGCCAAAGGTCTCATAAATGGAATCACCTGCGGCGCAGGAATGCCGTTTCAACTCGGTGAATTAGCTTCAAAATTCGGAGTATATTACTATCCTATCGTTTCATCTGCCAGAGCATTTAATATTTTATGGAAGAGAGCATATAATCGCTTTACCGAATTTTTGGGCGGTGTTGTTTATGAAGATCCATGGTTAGCCGGCGGACACAATGGCTTATCAAACGCCGAAAATCCTGAACAACCTGAAACTCCGTATAACAGATTGGTTGAATTACGCCGTTTAATGAATAGTTACGGTCTCGATTCTATCCCTATTATTTTAGCCGGCGGAATTTGGTCATTAAACGAATGGAAAGATTATATAGATAATCCCGATATTGGTAAAATTGCTTTTCAGTTCGGCACCAGACCGATGATTACAAAAGAAAGTCCGGTCAGTGAAGCTTGGCAAAAAGTAATGATGCAGGTGAAAAAAGGTGAAGTCATCTTGCAGCGTTTCAGCCCTACCGGTTTTTTCTCATCAGCAATAAAAAATACTTTTTTGGAAAAATTGATAAATCGTAAAAATGGTGAAATTCCTTTCAAAAAAGAAGCTGATACAGAATTTTCAGAACCGTTAAAAGTAAATTCTCACAAAACGGTGTTTATCAAACCGGAAGATAAAGAAAAGGCAATGAATCAAATCAATGCCGGTCTTACCGAAATTAAAGAAACCCCTGATGAAACTGTTGTATTTATGACACCTGAAGATTGGGAAACAATGAAAGAAGACAGAAAAAATTGTGTCGGTTGCTTATCCCAATGCCAATTCTCAACATGGAATTCATATTCAGAAAGTAAAACAACCGGAAAATTACCTGACCCGAGAACATATTGTATTCATAAAACTCTCAGTGAGGTCGGTCATGGCGGTAGTGTGAAAGACCACTTACTCTTTGCCGGACATCAGGTATATCGATTTGCAACAGACCCTCTTTATCGCAACGGATTTGTTCCTAGCGTGAAAGAACTGATTGAAAAAATCAAAAATGGCGAATAAGCCTTCTACAAAATGAATTACCTATTAAAGGCACCGATTTAATCGGTGTCTTTTTTTGAGTAATATAATAAATTTCAACAGAAAAAATTTGCGAATACAGATAGTTATCAGCTAAAATATTGAGTTCCGAAAAAACGTTCCTTTAAATGGAACACTATTTTTTATATCACAAGTAAGGTCAAAATGCAATAAAATTAAGTAGTTAGAAAAATCGTATTTTCGTTGATTTTTGTTCCAAATAAACGAACGTTTTTTTGCCAATAAAAAGACGATAAAACAAGATGTTATAAAACGCAAAAGAGTCGTTTTACCGTCATTTTAAGGGCAAAAAAGCAGTTTAACTAAAAAGAAAAGGAAATATTGATATGAAAAAATACTTTTTATTAGCAACAACAACATTGCTTTTAAGCACAAGCAATGTTATGGCTGCACCTGATGTTGCACAAGCAGCATCTGCTGTTATAAATATTGGTGTAAAATTAAAAACTGCAGCATCTGTTGAAGTTCTTGAACACGCAGATTTTGGTACTTTGTATTTGAATAGTTTTAAAGGAACCTCCGATGGCAGTAATAATACTTATGCTGAAATAGCTATATTTACAAATTCACAAGAATATGCAAATGTTGATTCTAAATATGTAGCCCATATTACCGGATCACAAGTAGGGGTTATTCAGGTTACTAAAAATGGAAATGAAGGACTTACTCCCGTACTCTCTTCTCCTTCTGTATCTATATGTAATGGCGTAGATTTTGTAAACGCAAATTTAGGTTTTGTAAATGACATCGGTGATGTTCAGACGTATTTTTTGACTGGAACATTGATTGTAGATATGGCAGCACATGATAATGAAGGTACCGCTTCATTAACAGTAAGCATGAACTATTAATAACTTATGGTCAAAATCATTACTGCATATACTATGTAATTCATTACATAAAAGGTGCAAAATTATTATCATTAAATTATAAAGGCGAGGATATAACCTCGCCTTTATACATTCACTCCGGTAAATTTCTACCTTCTGTCGCCCATAATACGCAACAACGCCAAAAATAAATTGATAAAGTCAAGATACAAAGACAAAGCACCGACAACAACTTTGCGACCTTGCATATCTTCGCTATCATAAGACATATAAATTTGGCGAATTTTTTGTGTATCGTAAGCTGTCAGTCCTACAAACAAACCGACAACTACAAACGATAAAGCATAATCCAATGCTGCCGACTGCATAAAGAAATTAACAATCGCTGCAATAATTACACCCCATAACCCCATTCTTAAAAAAGAGCCCCAAGAAGTTAAATCTCTTTTGGTGGTATATCCGTATAAACTCATTGCACCGAATGTAGCGGCAGTAATCAAGAATACACGAGCCATACTTGCTCCGGTATAAACTAAAGCTATCGGAGCCAAAGAAACTCCCATAAGTGCAGAATATAAGAAGAACACACCCCTTACTTGTCCTATTGTTCCTCTGGTAAGCACCCAGTTAAATCCGAAAATAACAATTAACGGGGCTAATAAAAATAACCACCCTAAACCGGACATTCCGCCTTGAGCAGAAAACATCAAATTAATTAATGACGAATTTGCTACCAAAAACGCAGCTAAAGCAGTAACCACCAAACCGCTGGCCATATAATTATATACACTAATTAAGTAGCTGCGCAAACCTTCGTCAACTTCGTTTCTTTCAACTGCTGAAGTATAGTTTCTTTCTAGCATTTTTTATCTCCTGACAAATATTATACTAAAGATAATATAGTTTTTTTATTTTTTGAAATCAAGATACTTAAATATATTGGTTCAAATAACGACCGTTTTTCTTTAACCAATTTTTTCCAAATTCACAATCTTCCGCCAATTCATCAACACATTTCCAAAATTGTGCTGAATGATCCTGATGTTCTAAATGTGATACTTCGTGCGCAACCAAATAATCTATCACTTTTAGCGGTGCCAACATAATACGCCAACTATAATTGATATTATTTAAGGAAGAACAACTCCCCCAACGAGATTTCGTATCTTTAATTACCACCCTATTAATTTTACAGCCTAATTTCTCGGCTTTTTGCAAAGACAACTCATAGAGATATTTTTGAGCTTGTTCTTTTATAAAATCTCGCACTCTGCGTGACAAAAATTCTTTATTTCCCGAAACCCAAAGAATATCATTTTCAACCATTGCTCCACCGCAAATTTTATCACAGTGTTTTATAATCAGTTCTTGTCCGGCAACGTATATTTTTTCGTTTTCTTCAAACAACTTTTGTTCGGGGATTTTTTGTAAATGTGTTTCTATCCATTGTTTTTGTGATTTAACAAAATCTAACGCCTGACGTTTGGAACAAAGCTTCGGAACCGTTAAAACCGGAATCCGATTCTTAACATCAATACGCAAACTCAATCGTCGTGCTTGTTTGGAAGCTACAACTTTCAAAGGAAAATCAACTTCCTTCTCAATATCAAATATCTTTCCAGTTAACAATGTAATTTTCATATTCATCATCTTTAACTTCGGTCTCCGAAATCAATAATCTTCCTCTTACTGATTGCATAGCCTTATGAACCGACTCTTTATCTCCGCTTATTAACGGGTGCCACTGAGGTAAATCCTTCCCCTCTTCCAACAATCGGTACGCACAAGTTTTCGGCAGCCAACGGGGACGCTCTTTTAAAGCCGCAAAATTTACACTGCGACAATCGGGAACTTTTTCAAAACGATTTTCATAGATTCGGCATAAGCAACTTTTGCTGTCTAAAAAGCGGCACTTAACACAAGTAAAATAAATTTTTCCGTCCGATTCTAACTTGTTAAGACAACATTTTCCGCAACCGTCACACAAAAGTTCCCACTCTTGTTCGTTCATCTGTTCCAGTTTTTTCTTTTTCCAAAACTCGGGCTCAACACTATTTATATTTTGATGATAAGTGTTTTGAATAACTATGGTATATTGTTTTTTTTCACTCATGACTAGCCTATCTGTTCCGGCAATTGTTCATCACGGATAAAATTACCGAATTGTGCAAACTCACCATTCCAAGACAAATCAACTTTTCCGGTCGGTCCGTGACGATGTTTTCCGATAATTACTTCTGCCTTATATTTTGTAGCCTTATATCTTTGTTCCCATTTATCGTGTTTTTCTTGCGTATAGTTTTTATCGGTTTCTTTCGGCTCTTCGTTTTGAATATAGTAGTTTTCACGATATACAAACCAAACCATGTCCGCATCTTGCTCAATAGATCCGGATTCACGCAAGTCAGACATAACCGGACGTTTATCATCACGCTGTTCAACACCTCGATTTAATTGAGAAAGAGCTATTACCGGAACATTGAGTTCTTTAGCCATAATTTTCAACCCACGAGAAATTTCTGACAATTCTTGCACACGATTCGCTTCACCTCGCTTAGAATTTCCGGTAATAAGTTGTATATAGTCAATTACTATCAACCCAAGACCTTTTGTTCTTTTCAGACGACGAGCACGATTACGAATTGCATTAATTGTCAATCCCGGCGTATCATCAATATAAAGCGGCATTTTTTCTAATGTTCGAGCAACTTCGGAAAGACGCCCATATTCTCCGCCATCAATTTCTCCGTTTCGCATTCTTTTAGAAGAAATACCGGCTGTTGTTGACAAGATACGAGTTGCCAATTGGTCTGCAGACATTTCCAAAGAGAAAAAAGCCACACCGCGAGATTTTTCTTCAAAACTTTTATCTCTGCTCATCAACTCGGCAACATTATACGCAATATTAGTGGCCAATGCTGTTTTTCCCATTGCCGGACGGCCGGCCAAAACGATTAAATCTGAATTGTTCAAACCTCCGGTTCTTTTATCTAAATCATCTAATCCGGTAGAAATTCCCGAAATATCTCCTTCTCTTTGATATGCCTTTTCAATGGTATCTATTGAGGCCGACAAAGCTTCGGAGAAACTTATAAATCCTTTTCCGGCATCTCCCTTATCAGATAAATCATAAAGTCTTTTTTCTGCTTCTTCTATTTGTGCGACTGCACTCGATTCTAAATCTTCTTTCATCGCATTATTAACAATATCAAAACCGGCAGAAATAAGCTCACGACGCAAATATTGCTCATAAATATATTGGGCATAATATTCCGGATTCGTAAGAGGTGATGAGCTCTCCGCTAACTTAACCAAATATTTGTAACCGCCGACATCTGCTAACGTTCCTTCTTGCTCAAAATAGTTTTTGAGAGTGATAATATCGGCCCCTCTTTCACGCAAAATAAGTTTTGATATAACATCATAAATCTTTGCATGTATCGGATCAGAAAAATGATTACTGCGCAAATATTCCGAAATCGATTCGTGAGCCTTATTATTGACTAATAAAACTCCTAACAAAGCCTGCTCTGCCTCTATATTTCTGGGTAATGATGTTATATCCGGTTTTTCCATATTCCAAAGACCTCTTAAAAAAATTTTCATTATCTTTCTTCTAACAAATAAAAAAAATAATTCAAAAATATTAATGATGCGGTTGTGTATTATGTGTATAAAAAATTATCCTTGTTTATAAACATAAAATATTCTAAACTCAGCGAAGGTTAATCATAGCAAAAGAGATAAATATGAGCGAAGAAAAAAAAGGAAATTGGTTTATTAAGATATTGAAAAAATGTTTATTTTCTCCGATAAATACTTTTTTCTTTTTAGCACTTCTTTATTTTGGTCTGCAAGCATATGTTTTTTCTCCGTCAGTCGGCAATAAAATATCAATGTACGCTGTTATTGCTTTATGGATTTTTTGGTTTATTGCCAAATATCTTATTATTCTCATTTTTGTTTTAGCCATAATCGGTGGCGGAGCATATATGTATTATGAACACACACAAAAAGAAGTTCGCAAATGTGAGGATTCCGGTGGATACTGGAATAAAAACACCAAATCATGTGAGAAAAAACTGACATTATGGGAAAAAATCAGCAAATTATTTGAGGTTGATACAAAATCTCCTCCTAAAGAAATTAAAGCCGAAAAAACAACTTCTAAAGAAACTAAAGAATAGTGACGAGGAAGAAGCCATGAAAAAAGTTATGTTTGTCTTATGTTTTATCCTATGCTCAAACAATGCTTTCGGACAAGTGAACGCAAGTTGCACATATAATGGGATCCCTCTTTACGGCAAAGTTAAAGTTGTTGAAAACTTTGAAGATTTCAAAGTAAAAGTCGTTAATAACTTTGAAGACTTAAAAGTAAAATCAGTAAATCATTTTCCGAACAGTTGCGGTCAATGGCAGTTTGTAAACAATTTTGAAGACTTCAAGGTTAAATTCGTAAATAACTTTGAAGATTTCAGTATCAAATTCGTTGACCACTTTGAAGGACTGTAACTATTTTTTTCTTCGGTGAGTAATCTGCGGAGTTGTCGAGCGATTCGAAGATCCGATTTGTAAAGTATCTTCTTGGCTCAGCAACGAATTTATAATATCCATCGGGTTACGACCTTCAAGAAGTTGTTGTTTTGCAACCTCGGAAGCAACAGATTGCATAACTGCATTTCTAAATGCGTTTTGAGCCTCGATTCGGCCTTGTTCCGCAACTTTATTTTCTTTTTCGGTAAATTTGCGATGAAAACGAGCAAATTCATACAAAGGATCTCCGCCTCTTTGATAAGTATCAAGCCCTGCCAAACGAGTTTTTTCATCAACCAATGCCTTAATACCGCCACATTCCGTGTCACGATAAAGTTTCCAGTCCTCAACAATATCCCAATTAATAGCGTTTATTGCTGTATCAGGATCAATATTTCCGAAATCTATCTCTTTTATATTGTTCGGTAAGTGATAGGTGGTAATATTTTTTTCAAAAAATTCTTTATTTTCTTTTAGCTTGCGACGAGGATTGGTAAGAGCATAGCACAAACAAAACGCAACTAATGCCATTTTAAACTCTTCATTGCTCTTATAAATAACTTTCAACGGTTTCTTTGCAACTTCCGGAGTTTGCAAAGCGGCATTTACACACCATTCATTCAAGTTCTGCAAAGCATCAAGTTGGTCATCATCAAGCATAACTTTACTGCTTATAGTGCAACTCAAAGCCTGATTTATAAGGTTTTGTATGTCTTCTTCATTCATTCTTACCTACCTCTCCAAGATAAGTTCTAAATTGATTTACCATCTTTTGATAAACTTCTTGTTTAAAATCTACTATATTTTTAGGTGCTTCGTCAATATCAACCCACTTCCAATTTACAAATTCCGGAATTTTTGTTTGTAAATTAATCTCAGAATCATTACCTATAAAACGATATAACACCCAATTCATTGCCTGACCACGTTTATTAAGTCTTTTAGCTATATGCACAGGAAAATCATATAAAATAGGTTCTTCTATAGTAGCAATTTTCTCAACCGAAACAACAGATGTTTCTTCTTTAAGCTCTCTTTTTGCAGCTTCTATAAACGTTTCTCCTTCATCTATACCGCCTTGTGGAAATTGCCATTGCCCCGGTGTATCTTTCCGCTCACACCAAAGCACTTTGTTTTCCTTATTACAAAGCACAATTCCCACACATTTACGATATATATTTTCCATCTTAATCCTTATTATTGCTGTATATTATGAGAGCTTTTACAGTATCAACAGCACGCAAAAGTTGATAGTCTTTTTTAAGGTCTTCATCTTCTTTTGCTTTTTCTTGTTTTTTCTTGCCATTATCAGCATTATCATTTTTCAAAGCATTTTTAAGTTCTGCTTCACTGATTGTCAATCCGGCATCATATTCTTCAACCTTTGCCGGTTTTACAACAATATCCGGTTCAATTCCTTTAGCTTGGATAGAACGACCGGAAGGAGTATAATAGCGAGCGGTTGTTAAACGAATAGCACCATATTTTCCAAACGGAATAACACTTTGAACCGAACCTTTACCGAAAGATTTTTCACCTAAAACGACAGCTCTTTTATGATCTTGCAAAGCTCCGGCCAAAATTTCAGAAGCAGAAGCAGAACCGTCATTAATGATAACAACAATCGGCATACCTTTAGCAATATCGCCTTCGGTTGCACTATATTTTAATGTATCTTCTTCTTGACGCGAACGAGTAGAAACAATTTCGCCCTTATCTAAAAACAAATCAGAAATAGCAACTGCTTGATCAAGCAACCCACCGGGATTGTTACGAACATCAATAATCAAACCTTTGATTCCGTCTTTGGTTTTCTTTTGCATTTTAGCAAGTTCGTCTTTAATATTTTTATCCCCGTCTTCGCTGAAAGAAGAAATCCTGATATATGCAATATCATCAGCTTTTATATCACTTTTAACTGATTGAATTTTAATTTCTTCTCGTTTCAAAGTAACATCAAAATTTTTCTCATTAGCTCTGCGAATAGTTAATTTTATCTTTGTTCCGACTTTACCGCGCATTTTTTCAACAGCCTCATTAAGAGTCATTCCGATAACAGGAGTGCCGTCTAAAGATATAATATAATCTCCCGGTTTTAACCCTGCTCTGAATGCCGGTGTATCATCTATCGGAGAAACAACTTTTACAACACCGTTTTCCATTGTTACTTCAATACCTAAACCACCGAATTTACCTTGAGTTTGTTCGTTCAGATATTTAAAACTTTTTGCATCTAAAAAGCTTGAATGCGGATCTAAAGATGACAACATACCATTAATGGCGGACTCTATCAATTTTTGGTCGCTGACTTCCTCTACATAGGTCAACTTTGCTCTTTCCATTACTTCTCCGAACAAATTGAGCATTTCATATGTATCAAAAGTTTCTTCTTTTTCTTTCTTTTTATCTGCAGCAACAACACATCCGGCAGCCAATAAAGAAAAGTTAATTATAAAAGTAAAAATTGTCAGTTTTTTCCACATATCACTAATTCCTGTTTTTTTATTCGTTATTTTGCAATCCACGCTTCGGGATCGATAGGTTTATTATCTTTTCGCAACTCCATATACAAATTGCTGTTTTCATCATCGGGCATTTGTCCTACCGGTTCTCCGGCCAACAACATTTGACCGACTTCGCACTCTATTTCGTTCATTCCGGCCAACAAAGACATATATCCCTCTCCGTGTTCAATAATAATAAGTTTTCCGTATCCTCTGAACGGGCCGGCAAAAATAACCGAACCATCATACGGAGAAACAACCTGCGCTTGCGAACGAGTTTTTATTGATATTCCTTTGGAGGTTACGCCTTTTGATGTTTCTTGTCCATAAGCAATAACAATTCCACCCATTGCCGGTTTAGAAAGTTTTCCTTTTGCTTTAGCAAATGCCTTTCCTGTTTCTTTTATAAACTCGGGTTGCGATTTTATCAAGTCATCTTTAGATGAAGAATAATCTCTTTCTTTTCTATATGCTTCCAGCTCTTCTCTTTCTCTACGTGCTTTTTCTCTGCGTTCAGCTTCTAAAGTTGCTCTTGCTTTTCTTTCTTTTTCTAATTTTTCAAGAAGTTCTTTAATATCTTTTGCTTGATCGGCGAGTTGTTTTATTTTGTTTTGTGTTTCTTTGGTTTGATTGCTGATTTTTTTCATCATAGTCGATTTTTTAGAGCGAAGATCTTTCATTTTTGCTCTTTCGTTTTCCAACTCTCTTTTGCTTCGAGAAATTTTTACAATCTGCCTTTCTATTTTTTGTTTTTTATCATTTATTTTGTTGAGCTCTTTTTTTATTATGGCTGCTTCATTTGCCAAAAAAGGAACGGTTTCACGCAACAGCATCGCACTGCGAACAATTTCAACCGGAGTTAACGGTTGTACAAATAAAGCTTCTGTCGGTTTTTGAGCCAAATTTTGCAGAGCATATAAATTTGTTATAAGCTTTTTGTCTTCCGATAAAAATGCTTCCTCAGCCTCTTTTAAGTCTTTTTGAAGTTTTATGATTTCTTTTTCCATTAAGGAAGTTTTTTCTTCAATATTTTGTATTTGTTTGGCTTTTTTTATCATGAGATTATTTATTTGCTTCATCTCACGACTTATTTTATCTGCTTGTTGTTGTAGCTTTTTATGTTTTGAGCTTTCTTCTCTGACTTGTTGTTGCACATATTCTAAATCTTGTTTAGAGACCACCGCAGCATTAACACTGTTGGAAAAAAACAATGTTAATGCCACGATAAATAAGAAATATTTTTTTAGTCTCAACAATTTTTAGCCTTTTATCAATAGAGATTTTCCGGTCATTTCCGATGGTTGTTTAATATCGAGCAAGTCTAACAATGTCGGAGCAATATCTGCCAAACGACCTTCTTCCAAACCTACAACATTTTTAGGAGCATTTATCAAAACCGCTTGAACGTCTCCGACAGTGTGAGCGGTATAAGGTTGACCTGTTTTTTCATCGAGCATTTTTTCTGCATTTCCGTGATCTGCCGTTACTAAAATGACACCATCCACTTCTTTAATTGCATTAACCACACGTCCTAAACAATCATCAACTGCCGCAACAGCTTTCAAAGCTGCATCCATAATTCCGGTATGACCAACCATATCTCCGTTAGCAAAGTTGCAAATAATCACATCAAACGATTGATTTTTGATTGCTTCAACCAACTTATCGGTAACTTCATAAACAGACATTTCCGGTTTTAGATCGTAAGTTGCAACTTTCGGGCTTGGAATCAAAATTCGAGATTCGCCCTTAAATTCTTTTTCTTCACCACCATTAAAGAAAAATGTTACATGAGCATATTTTTCGGTTTCGGCAATACGAAGTTGAGTCAAACCGTTTTCGGCAATAACTTCACCAAAAATATTAACCAATGCTTCCGGCGGGAACATGGTTTTCATAAAACGATTATGGTCAACGGAATATTCTGTCATACCTACAGCCATTGACAACTCAAAAACTTTTTTGCGAGCAAATCCGTCAAAAGTTTTATCAGCCAAAACATATAAAATTTCACGAGCTCTATCTGCACGGAAATTTGCCATCAAAACAGCATCACCATCTTCAAAACCGCTATAATCTCCGATAACACAGGGCAATACAAATTCATCGGTGACTTTTTCCGCATATGAAGCTCTTATGGCTTCGTCAGAAGTTGCATAACGAACACCATCAGCTAAAACCATATTGTTATATGCTTTTTCAACACGATCCCAGCGTTTATCTCTATCCATTGCATAAAAACGGCCGGAAATTGTGGCAATTTTAACCAATTCCATGTTTGCGATACTTTTTTCAAAGTCAGCCAAATAATCAACAGCGGATTCCGGTGGAGTGTCTCTACCGTCTAAAAATGCGTGCACCCAAGTTTTTACTCCATTTTTATTCAAAATATTTGCCAAAGCGACAATATGAGCTTGTGATGAGTGAACTCCGCCCGGAGACATCAAGCCCATTAAATGACAAGATTTTCCGGATGTTTTCAAGTTTGAAATGAGCTCTTGTAAAACACTGTTCTGCTCAATAGTACCATCTTTTATAGCCATATCAATTTTAGGCAAATCTTGCATAACTACTCTACCGGCACCAAGATTTGTATGACCTACCTCCGAATTTCCCATTTGACCTTCAGGAAGACCTACAGCCAATCCTGATGTCTGAATAAGATTATGCGGGTATTGTTTAATATACTCATGCCAGTTAGGAGTATTGCCTTGTTCTATGGCATTATCCTTTGTAATTTCTTTGCGATAGCCCCAGCCGTCCAAAATTAGCAGCATAACAGGTTTTTGTTTCATTTCTTTTTCCTCATAAAATTACGATTCTTTTTTTGCTACAAGATTATATATAATTACTGTAAGAATAAAAGCATAATTTTTTATTGTTCCTCAATTTGTAACATCAATTTCCGCCAAATTTCCGCAGGCAAACTTCCGCCTCCCACATTTTTCATCGGCGAATTATCATCATTTCCCAACCACACTACCGCCGTATAGCCCCTTGAAAAGCCTACAAACCACGCATCACGATAATCTTGTGATGTTCCTGTTTTTCCGGCTGCAAAAAAAGGAAGTTTTGCTTTTTTACCGGTTCCCGACTGAATAACTTCACTTAACATATAGGTTATTTTTTCAACACTATCTTCATCAATAATACGATTTTTCTCATCATTAATACGTTGATAAATTCTATAACCGTCTTTCGCATATACTTCCGTAATAGAATAAGGCCAATTTGCAAAACCTCCGTTAGCAATGGTAGAATATGCAACCGCCATATCTATAATCTTTACTTCAGAACTGCCTAAAGTCATTGCCGCACTATTTTCGATAGGGGTACTTATCCCCATTTTATGGGCTAAATTTATAATTTTTTTCTTTGAAAAATTTTCACTTAAATTAATGGTTGCTAAATTAAGTGACTGCTTAAACGCTTCGCTTAACGAAACCTTTCCATAATATTTTTTATTATAGTTTTCCGGCTTCCATTTTCCGACAACAATAGGTTTATCCTCAATTATATCATCAGGTTCAAAGCCTTCTTCCAAAGCTGTTAAATAAACAAAAGTTTTAAAAGCCGACCCCGGTTGCCTTAAAGCTTGAGTAGCCCGATTAAATTGACTATTTTTATAATCGGTTCCTCCAACCATAGCTCGAATAGCCCCATCATTATCGATAACAACTATGGCGCCATTAGTAACATTTTTATCTCTATTTTTTTCAATTGTTTCCCTTAAAATTTCTTCTGCCGCTTTTTGTATTTTTCCGTTCAATGTCGTATATACATTAATGTCATTTTCTTGTTCGCCCAAATACGCTTTTGATTCATTATAAACCCAATCGGCAAAATATTTTCCATATTCAAATTTATATTTAGCATTTCCTATGCTCATTTTAAGTGCCATATTTTTTTGTCTTTCCGAAATTTTATGGTTATCAACCATACTTTGTAAAACAACTTTAGCTCTTTCCGTAGCTCTTTTTTGACTGGATATCGGATTATATCTTGCCGGAGCCTTCAACAAACCGGCTAATATTGCTGCCTCCAACATATTTATATCTCTCGCCGGTTTATGAAAAAATTTTTGCGATGCAGCTTCTATACCATAGGTTCCCGCTCCCATATATACCCTGTTAAGATATAAAGTTAAAATCTGATTTTTGGTAAATTTGCTTTCGAGCCAAAAAGCCATCAACAATTCTTGAACTTTTCGTTTTATATTTTTTTGCGGGGTTAAAAAAAGATTTTTACCCACCTGTTGAGTTATGGTACTACCGCCTTGAACATATCGACGATGTATAATATTCACAATCATCGCCCTACCGAATGAAACAATATCAAATCCGAAATGAGAATAAAAACGTCTGTCCTCGGTAGAAATTATGGCATCAATAACATGGTCGGGTAATTCTTCTGCATAAACAATATCTGAATATACTCCTCCGTATGAAGATATTTCTTTCCCGTCTTCAGTAATGATTGTTGTAGCAGGAAGACGTGTTCTTTCAACAGCTTTAGAAATATCCGGCAACGTAAACCAACAATAAAAAACATATATGGCTAAGAGCAAAAAAGATATAACAAAAGTATAAAACAATGGTTTTACCCACCATTTCTTTTGATTTCTTTTAGTTTTTTTTGTACTTTTCTTATTTTTTGAATTACTTGTTTTCTTTATATTTTTCTTTGTCATATCCTGCCTCATCATCAGCAGTCTAACAAAAAGAAGTTAAGTTATTATAAAAAATCAAGCTTTAACGCAAACATCGGGAGCTCTCAAATAAAGAGGTTTAGGATAATCCAAACATTTCTTTATGTATCGATTGTTTCCGCATCTGGCAAGAGCAGAAATAGAAAGCATTTCCTCCATTCTTATGGCATGCAAACTCAAACCTGACGGTTGGCTTAAAAATCTTTCCACTCCATCACCTACCAAAGTAACTTTGTGATTTCGCAATTTATCTATGATGTCGGCATAGTTAAGCGCTTGAGGTGGGGTTAAAGGTTTTTTGTGTATATCAAAAAGCTGAACATAAAAATCTTCGCGTTTTGTTTCGATTATTATGGCGTTAATTTCAGCCAACTCATCAGGTGCAATATCTTCAACATAGGCCTCAAAAGAAGATACACCGGTCAGACCTATTCCAGGCAAAGCCAAACCGAAAGTTCTGGCAGCAGATAGTGATGAACGAACACCGGTAAAAGACCCCGGTCCCGTACATACGGTTATTAAATCAAGCTCTTTCATGGCTATACCATGATTTTTCAGAATATCTTGTATTGTAGGAAGCAATACTTCTGCCTGGCCAAAATCCATTTTTTTAACGGATTTTTCCAGTGTTTCACCATCTTTGGTTAAAATAACCGAACAGCTTCGCCCTGTTGTATCAAACGCTAAATTATACATCTTTGTTGTTTACCATTTTATTTTTATAATTTACTAATCGGCATTATTTTATATTATATAATAGAAAAATAACAGAAAAAATTTAGAAAAATGAATAAAGAATTGCTTTTAGATATGTTTTATGCCGCACCGGAGCTATGGTACATAGTTCTTTCGGTTGTGGTTGTGCTGTTGGTTGTTTCTGTTTTTTTCTATATTAACATATTAAAGTTACGGCAAAAAAATTATTTCATAAACCGAAAGCAAGAACGTTATGCCGAAACCATAAATGCCTCAAAAGACGGATATTTTATCTTTGTATATCCTGATGACAGAATTAATAACTCCGCACAAATTACCATTGAACATTGTTCTCGACGTCTGGCAGTTATTCTGTCATTACCCGCCGGTATCGATTCGTCTTTTGAAGATATTATAAAATCATTTTATAAAGAAGATGCAGTAAAAATCCGCAAATATGTTACCCTGTTAAGAGAAGATGGTGTTTTATTTGAAGATAAGTTTATTTTGAAAAACGGCAAAACACTTAATGTAAATGGTGCAAGAGTTAGCGGAGCAGACGGTAGTGTTTACGGTGACATTATTTGGTTCAGAGATATAAGCGGTGATGCTGATTATATTAACACAATACTGGATGAACAAAAATTTTTGAAAAACAAATTAAAAAGTTTAGAAGATATTGTAGATAACCTACCATATCCGGTATGGCTAAGAAATCCGTCTTTAGGCTTATCGCAAGTCAATAAAAAATATATGGAATTTGTAAATTGCACCGATAAAAACAATATTATCATAAATGGCATAGAAATAGAGGAATACAACAAAGAAAACACTCTAAAAACTCTTGCAAAAAAGAGTCAAAAAAGTAATCAGACACAAACTCAAAACATAATCATCAACATTGACGGAAAAAGATGTTGTTTTGAAGCCGTAGAAACTCCTTTTCACAGCGAAGAAAGTCTTGATAAAATTTCCACTGTCGGAACATTACGTGATATAACTGACTTAGACGAGTTTAAACATCACTTTGAACAACATCAAAATGCACATTTGGAAATTTTGGGAGCTTTAGGAACAGCTTTTGCCGTTTTTGACAGCAAATACAGGTTATCTTTTTATAATAATGCCTTTAAGGATCTATGGCGCCTTGATAATGAATGGCTTAAAAAACGACAGAACTATAGTAGTTTCCTAGATAATTTAAGAGAACGCAGACTTCTACCCGAGGTTCCGGATTATCCTTTCTTCAAAGGAGAAGAACAAAAAATGTTCAATAATATAATTGAACCGAAAGAAGATTTATTACACTTACCAGATGAAAGAACCTTAAGAAGAGTGCGAGCTCCATATTTGCAAGGTGGACTTGTCTTTGCTTATGAGGATATTTCCGACAGATTAGCTGCAAGTAGAGAATATAATTCTTTTATGAACGCTCAACAAGAAATTTTGAACAACATGGAAGAAGCCGTGCTTATTTTCGAAGAAAACGGAAGATTAAAATTGTATAACAAGTCATATACCAAGTTGTGGAATGCTGATGAAACAATGTTGGCAGGCGAACCTACTTTTAGCGAATTACTTGACATGCAAAAAGATTTTTTTGATACAGGGATAAACTGGGTAGAGCTCAAAAGAAACATCCGAAACCATTTATTTAGCAACAATACTCGTGCTATAAGTTTAAGAAGAAATGACGGTTGCGAAATAGAATGCTCATCCTCTTTACTGTCAAATGAATCAATTATGGTAATAATGAAAAAACAGAGCAGTTAATATTTGACAAAATTAGTCAAATATGTTTAAATTACATCAGATGCTAATTTTAGGAAATCACGATGGACGACGATATTTTTTCAGAACCGCAAGAAGAAAAAGAAAAAAAAGAAGATTCCAATATGGATTGGAAAAAAAGCGGTATTGATAAACACGAACGTTTAACCCTAAAAGTTAACGTAAAAGAAGCTAACGCATACAATGCTAAAAAAGATCGTGATACAAAATCTAGAGGGAAACACGGAAAACCCAAAAATATTCCTAACGGGTTCAAGAAAATAAGTAAAAAAATTAGAGATGCTTTCGATGATGAAGACGAAGATGAAGGCGAATATATTTTAGTTCCGGTTTTTATGGATAAAGAAGTATCTTCTCTTGAAAAAGCCCTCACCCCACAAGAAAAGAAACTTTTAGAGCAGATGGAACGAGCAGAAGATATTCATCTCCGTCAAGCTGTCGAAAGAGATATGAAACTACAAAAAGCAGAAGAAACCATCAAGAAAGTCGGCCTAGAAACAGACAGAAAAATTACCGAACAACAACGTCAAAAAGTAAAAGAAGTTGAAGCTAAAGACTTAGCAAAAGAAAACATTAAGAAAAGATCGGAAAAAGACCTTCTTAAAGCAACCGAACCTAAGCCGACAAAACCGGAAAAAGAACTTCCGAAGATTAAAAATGCCGAAGAAAAAGAGGTTAGCCGAGCTATAAATCAAGAAGCTGAAAAAGAAAATAAATCGGTTCAAAAGCATATTGAAAAAGAACAAAAAGAAAAAGAAACAATAAATGCTGTAACCAAAGAAAAAACAGAAGAAACAAAAGCGAAAACACCTGAACAACAAAAGAAACAGGAACAACAAGTAAAAACACAAAAAGAGGAGCAAGCTCAAGAAAAAGAAGTTGCCGAAAAAACCGCTCGTGAACTTATTTTGGAAAAAAGCGGTCGTATATCAAAAACCGAACAAACAGAACACCACGATTCGGATATGCAAAAAGAAGATGAAAAACAAAAGCAAAATAGTGGTATAGACCGATATATACAACGAGGTGGATACAGCCGTTAATCTCAAACGTATCCGGCTGATTGTTCAGGTTCTTTTCGATTAAAGAAATTATCAACGATAGTTTCCATATTTTCAAATTCTTTAGATTCTATAATTTTTACGATTTTAACCTCTCTATCGGTTAAAGGGAGGTTTATTTTTATTTTATCATAAAAATCAGAACTTTTTTCACCCATTTCAACCGCTTTTTCTTTCCAACCGGTTTCGTTATAATAAATCGCCAATCTTTTATTTGCATTAGCTATTTGTTGAGTATAAATTCCTTCATCTGCCAAATTCAATACATTCGAATATGCCCAAATTGCTTTATCAAAATCTTCGCTTCTGGCATACATATCGCCAAGTCTGCCCCATGCCGTAACATTTTTGGGATTTAATTCTATTGCTAACTCAAAAGCCCCTCTTGCCAGATGAGTGTTTGTAAAAGAAGCTAAAGTTCCGAAGATTGTCGCACAATTTGATGTTTCACACCATTTTCTTTCTTTTTCCGGTCCGACACGTATTGATTTTATCTTTTTCAAATTATTATCAATCAATGTTTCCAATAACACCAAAGCTAAAGAACAATCCCCTCTTCCGATATGGAAAATAGCGGTAGATTCTTGCGGCAACATTTTTTCGGAATCAATTTTTTTAAATCGATTATTTACACATAAATATATAAAAAACTTTATAGCTGTAATTGTCTGTATTATATCGTCTTCAGAATTAAGGTGTTGATTTTTATACATTATTGTTTGTGCAATTTTAGGTTCATCTACTCCACGTTCCAACAAATCCACAATAAGTCCTAGTAAATCTATCAATTTTTGCGGTTTTTGACGATATTGAAAAGCATCTGCCGATTTTATGGTTTCCGCATCCTGAAAACGTGTATTTCTGTTCCAATCAAAATCTATCGTCGTATGCTTTTTTGCTAACTCTTTCTCTGTTTGTTCATGCTTAGGTGTTTTTATTATTTCCTCTTGTTTTATGGGAATATATTCTTCTTCAACAATGTCTAGCACTTTTCGGTCAAGCCTATTGTCTTGAGCCAACATAAATTCTCGTTCCTTTTTGCGAGTTTCCTGAATATTGGAGGTAATTGTTTTTATATACCAAAACAACACCGTTAATAATGCAAAGATAATAAAAACCAAAAATAATGAAACTGTCGCTAATTCGGTATTTGTTAAAGAGGAAATATACTCTGCGGTATAAACAAACGCAGCCTTTATTTTGGAGACTATAAAATTTATAAAACCGGAAATATTAAAAATGTTATCCATTATCGGCACCGCTGCTTGTTTACAAAAAGTTTTTTTAAGTATATAAGACCATTATATAAAAAAGGATAAAAAAAACAATAAAAAAGAAGACAAGATTATGGGCTACCTTTCAAACAAAAAACATAAAGCAAGAGTTAATGCCACCCTTAAGGTTCTAACTGCCTTATTCGCTTTTTTTACCATTGTAGGATTTGGTGAAAACTATTTTTCACAAATGATAAGCGAATACAGATGGCAAATGTATTTAATTTTGCTGATAATGTTTGGTTATACACTGTTTCATCGTTACTACCTTTATATGGTTTTATCCTTAATGCTGGTTATTATCAACTTTTTTGCTATTTCTTCAAGCGTGTCTATATTCGGAGACAGTTCTGATAACTCTACAAAAATTTTATACGGTATAGAACCGGACAATCCTTTAGACATATTTGAGCAAGCAACCAATAAAAAGTCTGAAATTGTAGCTATATCAAATCCGAATTTAGAAGATTTCGAATTGCAATCAATGGTGCCGGAACAATACACTTTTTCACATGCCCCGTCCGGTTGGAAAAGCGGATTTATGTTATCATTATATCCCGTACAATCTTCAGGCAGAATCTCTTTAGCTCAAGAAACATACGCAGAATTTATAAAAATAAAAAAAGATGATTATGAACAAACTTTTATTGCCGTAAACTTGAATAAATTAAACCGATTATCTAAAGAAACAGCTCTAAAAAAGCTTTCTGATTTTGTATCTAAACAAGACAATCCTGTTGTAGTCTTCGGAAATTTCGGAATGAGTGCTTGGAATTATAATATGAACTCATTTATAACCAAAAATAATTTAGAAGTAAAAAATGCGTTGCTCGATAATTTACGCAACATATTTATACCGCCTCATTATTACATTTTAGGTTCAGAAAAAGCATTACTTGTCGGCGATATAGTCTTTCCTAAATTAAATTCTTTATCATTATTTACCAGATTTTAGCTTTTTAGATACTATATCTTAAACAATATAAATGTGTTTAAGATAGGACCTGAAAATGAGTATTTCAAAATTAAAGCCAAATCAATTATATACGGTATGCGATTATCAAAAATTCGATTTTTCAACAACAGCTGAACTTGAAGAAAGAATGTCAGCTCTGGGGCAAGACCGCGCAATAAGTGCCGTTGAATTGGGAATTAATATCAAATCAAAAGGGTATAATTTGTTTTGCTTGGGTCCGGAAGGAACCGGTAAAGCCAGTTTGGTAAAACGAATTTTAGAGGAAGAAGCAAAAAAACGTCCGACACCGAAAGATTGGGCTTATGTATATAATTTTGAAGAACCTCATAAACCGCATAGCATAAGCTTTGCCGCAGGTCAAGCCTCCGAATTTGCTAAAGATATAGATAAACTTATTGACGACTTCAGCATTGCCATTCCTGCTGTAGTTGAAAGTGACGAATACAAAGCCGCTGTAAGTATTATTCAGGAAAAATATAAACATAAAAAAGATGAATACTTACGCTTATTACAAAAAAAAGCTAAAGGAAAAAGTGTTTCTCTGTTGCAGATGCAAGTTGGCTTGGTTGTTGCTCCTATGAAAAACGGAGAAGTGTTAAGTCCGGAAGCTTTTGATGAACTTCCCGAAGAAGAGAAAAAAGAACTGCTAAACGACCTAAATCTTATGCAGGAGGAAATCGAAAAAGCAGCAAAAGATTTACCTGAATGGGAAGAAAAACAACACAAAGAGCATAATGTTTTGCGTGAAAAATTCATTAAAATGGCAGTTAAAAACCCTATCGATTCGTTACGACAAAAATATAAAGGGCACAAAGATGTTAATGATTTTTTGAAAAATATTCAAAACCATATTATTGATAATATTGATGATTTTTTACCGACAGACAACACTTCCTCATCACCTGCTAACGGAGAAGAAGACGCTCTTACTTCATTATTAACCAAAATGAATAAACAAGAAGAAGATAAGTTTGCAAAATTCAAAGTAAACGTAATCATTAAAAATGAGCCGGATTCAGGTGCTCCTATTATTCATTTAGACCATCCTACACAAGGAAATCTCGTCGGTAGAGTTGAACGAATTCAACAATATGGTGCTTTATTGACCGACTTTACACTCATCAAGTCAGGTGCCCTACATAAAGCCAATGGCGGATTTTTACTTATTGATGCTCGTAAATTACTTCTACAACCTTATGCTTGGGATTCGCTCAAACGTTCGCTTGCATCTAAAAGCATTAAAATAGAAACTCCGGGGGACGAAACAAGCTTTACAACTATATCTCTTGACCCGGAACCGATTCCTCTCGATATAAAAATTATTTTATTAGGGGACGAAGATCTGTATGATCTGTTATCAGAACGTGATCCTGATTTTTCTGATTATTTCAAAGTAGAAGCTGATTTCGGAACAATTATGGATAGAACCGAAGAAAATGAGGTTGAATATGCAAAACTCATCGGCTCATTATCCAACAAGAAAAAATTACGCTCTCTTAACAGACAAGCTGTAGCCAGAATAATTGAATATTCTTCTCGCTTGGCTGATGATTCTAAAAAACTGACAGCCCATATAGCCTCAATCGGTGATTTACTTCGTGAAGCTGATTATTGGGCCAGAGAATCAAATTCTAAACAAATCGGCAAAAAGCACATAGACGAAGCAATTTCTGCCCAAATATACCGTAGTGACAGAGTCAAACAGGCAATGTTAGAACAAATTGACGATGGTACTATCCTAATGGATACAACCGGAAGCAAAGTTGGTCAAATTAATGGCTTAGTCGTTTATAATTTCTCACGTTTTTCTTTTGGAAAACCGGCTCGTATAACCGTTCAAGCCAGAATTGGAACCGGAGAATTTATCAATATTGAGCGTGAAACAAACATGAGCGGACCGATTCATACAAAAGGCGTTTTAATTTTACAATCGCTCATATCTAATCGATTCGCAAAATATTCTCCGCTTTCTTTGTCGGCTTCTATAGTATTTGAACAATCTTACGGAGGAGTTGACGGAGATAGTGCTTCATCAACCGAATATTACTGTTTATTATCGGCAATAGCAAACCTACCGATAAAACAAAACATTGCCGTAACCGGTTCTATCAACCAATTTGGTGATATTCAACCGATTGGCGGCGTAAACGAAAAAATCGAAGGCTTCTTTGATGTTTGCCAACATCGTGGTTTAACCGGAGATCAAGGCGTAATAATACCACGCACAAATGTCAGCAACTTAATGTTAAGAGAAGATGTTGTTGCTGCAGTCCGTGACGGAAAATTTCATATTTACGCAATTGACAATGTAGATGACGGAATTGAAATTTTAACCGGAATCAAAGCCGGAAAAGTTAACGAAAAAGGTGAATTTCCTAAAGGCACCGTGAATTACATGGTCAAACAAAGCTTGGATAATTATTACAAGCTTCACGCAAAATATGCCAAAGAAACTTTCGGTTGTTTAGGATAATCAAATTTTTTGGAGTAAATCGTCTCTTGATAAGCTGAAATCACTGGCAATCCATTCCTCTTTCAGTTTATCAAGGATTACTCCTATTTGCGAATTATCTGCTTCTTTTGTCTTAATTACATCTTTCCCGCTAATTGGAAAAACGGGAACAATTTCTTCTTCTATTTCTTTTATCAAACCGATTAAATTATCCGGAACTATTTGAGTTTTTGCAGATTCTATTAAGAGTTTATCTATACAAAAATCTTTTCCGTATCGATAAATTAATTTTCTGCGTAATTTAGGTTCCACAATATTTTCAATACCTATTTTGACATCAGCCCATTTTACCATATTCTCTTTTTGACGTTTAGTCATGTGCAAACGCATAGCTAAATTTTCCGCCAAATTTTTATCCGGAAAATACATCACAAAAAATCTTCGCAAGTAGTTTTGCGGCAAATTAAGAGCATTTTCCAATCTTATTAAAAAAGATAATTTTTCCAAATTTTCCGATTTAGGCAACCAGTTGAGCAATATCTCATGATTTCCCATAACCTCTAAAACATCGGCTGCATTAGGTGTCATAATAATTCTGATAAGTTCCTCTTTTATACGTTCAATAGAAAGAGTTTCTAATCCTTCACGATTTTCTATACAAGCCATAAGTGACTTTCTATCCATTTCTGTTTTGCCAAACAAAGAATGGAACCTAAAAAAACGAAGGATTCGTAAATAATCTTCCTTGATTCGGGCATCCGCATCACCGATAAAACGAACAATGCCTTTTTCCAAATCTGCGATTCCGTCATAATAATCAAACACATTACCCTGCTCATCAGCATAAACGGCATTAATGGTCAAGTCTCGACGTGATGCGTCCGCTTCCCAATTATCCGTAAACTCAAACATAGAACGTGTCCCATCATCTTTTACACTTTTTCTTAAAGAGCTTATTTCGAGTAAAGTATTATTAATTACCAATCCCAATGTTCCATATTTTAATCCGATAGGAGTAGTTTTAATACCGGCATCTTCACAAGCCTCTGCCAACTCATCCGGAGTTAAATCGGTCGATAAGTTCAAATCATGTCCGGTTCTGCCGGCAATAGCATCTCTCACCGAGCCTCCGACAAAACGCAGAATTCCCCCATGACGATGCACAACATCAAAAATTTTCAAAATTTTTCTGTCCGTTGTAATCTTACTGATATCCAGATATTTGTCTCTAATCATAAAAAACCTGCTTTTTTATAAAAACTATATTGTAATGTTAACAGTTTTTATGTATTTATCAAATATATACAAAAAATAATTAACCGTAAAAAAGGAAATTTTAATGAAAAAACTCGGAATAATATATATTTTATGTTTAGTTTTTTTGATTGCTCCAAATATTTCTAATGCAAACGAAGCGCCCAAAAAACTTGGAGAATATGGAGATTGGACTGCTCATTCACAAAAAGAAGGCGACAGTTTTGTTTGTTATATGGCAGCAACTCCGCAACAGTCCGAGGGAAAATATACCAAAAGAGGCGACGTCTTTATGGTTATAACACGTCGTCCGGCAGATGATAGTTTTGATGTCGTAAGTTTTACCTCTGGGTATATATACAAAAATGATGCTCCGGTCATTGTAAAAATAGGAAAAGAAACCATAACTGATTTTTTTGTTGAATCCGATAGAGCTTGGACCATGAACTCTGATGTCGATAAACAGCTTGTAAAGGCAATGAAAAAAGGAGAAAGGCTAATCATAAAAGGCTCATCCGTAAACGGATTTGATACAAAAGATATTTATTCTTTAAATGGTTTTAATGCAGCATATAAAGCTATCAGTACGAAGTGTCGCTAATGGATAACAAAATAGAATTAATAGGTCTCTCAAAAGAAGAACTGCAAGAACATCTGAAACAACTCGGAGAGCCCGCTTTCCGTGCTAAACAAATATGGCAATGGGTTTATTTTTACGGCAAAACAGATTTTGAAGAAATGACAAATCTTTCAAAAAATTTGCGTGAAAAACTATCAGAATATTTTGAATTATCTCGCCCCAAAATCGTTGCAGAACAAATATCGACAGATAAAACTCATAAATGGCTTTTGGAGTTCAACGACGGCCAAAAAGTTGAAATGGTTTATATTCCTGAAGAAGACCGTGGAGCTGTTTGCATTTCGACACAGGTCGGTTGTGCAATGGGGTGCAAGTTTTGCCATACCGGAAGCCAAAGATTGACCAGAAATTTAACTGCCGGCGAAATTGTTTCTCAATTTATGGTCGCTCGTGATGTATACAAAGAATGGAACTTAAAAGAACAGGCTCGTATGTTGTCAAATATCGTAGTTATGGGAATGGGAGAACCTTTCCAAAACTATGATAATTTAGTCAAAGCAATGAAGATAATTTCCGATGGGGAAGGAATTGCTCTGTCTAAAAGACGCATAACCGTTTCTACCTCGGGTATTGTTCCTCATATTCCGAATTTTGATAAAGAAGTAGGAACAAAGTTAGCAGTAAGTTTGCATGCTTCTAATAACGATTTACGCTCACAAATTATGCCTATTAACAAAAAATATCCTTTACCGGAATTGATGAAAGCTTGTCATCAATATCAAGAAAACCACGGAGGATATATAACTTTCGAATATTTAATGTTGCAAAATTTTAACGATACCTACGAACATGCAACCGAATTGATGAATTTAATGAAACAATATAAAATAAATGCAAAGTTCAACTTAATTGCATTTAATCCTTGGCCGGGATGTAACTTTGTCCCCAGTTCTAACAACAGAATCCATGCTTTTTCGGATATATTGCAAAAACATGGCTTCTCGGCTCCAATCAGAACTCCGAGAGGACAGGATATTTTAGCAGCCTGTGGTCAACTGAAATCTCAAAAAAAAGATTTATAAGTTTCATAAATCAAATTTTATAAAAATAAAAACCGCTCTTTAAAAAGAGCGATTTTTTATGGCGTATTCGGCGGGATTCGAACCCGCAACCTTTGGCGTCGGAGGCCAACACTCTATCCGGTTGAGCTACGAATACGTATTTTATTGCCTTATTAATAAAGCTAAAAAAAAATAAATGCTACATTTTTTTCAAAATACACAAATAATTCTTGACTTTTATCAATAAAATGGCTATTAACAGGCAACAAGTTTGTTTTTCAAGGATTGGAATTATGGTAAAAAAATGTGAAATTTCAGGCACCGGCGTTATGAGCGGTAATAATGTTAGCCACGCTAACAATCATACCCGTCGTCGTTTTATGCCTAACTTACAAGTTGTTTCATTGTTTAGTGAAGCTTTGAACAAGTTTTTCAAATTAAAAATTTGCTCTAAAACATTACGTTCTATTGAACACAATGGCGGTTTGGATTCTTATTTGGAATCTACAGCAAGCAGCAAATTAACTCCTGAAGCTTTGAAGATTAAAAAATCTGTTGAAAAGAAAAAAGGCGTTGCTGAAAAACCTGTTGCTAAAGCTAAAAAAGCAACTCCTGCTCGTATTGCTAAAGTTGCCGCTAAGAAAGCTGCTAAATAATAAAATAATAAATAAGCAATCTATAACCCTCCTTCCGGAGGGTTTTTATTTAAGTAAAAAAAGAGAGCAAAAGCTCTCCTTTATTTTGTAACTATAACCATCGCTTCACGCAATATTCTGTCATTAATCATATAACCTGTTTGCAACTCGGCAATTATTGTTCCTGCAGGTTTGGTTTTATCCTCTACTTCTTGAACAACTTGATGATATGAAGGGTTAAATACTTCTCCCATAATTTCCATTTTTGTAATACCGAATTTATTAAAAACCTTCATCAACTCCGATTCGGTAAGTTCCACACCTTTTTTGAATTGTTCTATATGTTCGTCTCCCGCAGCCTCTAAAGCTCTGTGAAGATTGTCTGCCACCGCCAACAAATCTTTTGCGAAAGATGCTATTGCATATTTTGAATTTTTTTCCAATTCTTGAGCACATCGTCTCTTTGTATTTTCTAAATCGGCATATGCTCTTAAATAATCTTCTTTCAGTTTAGCATTTTCTTGTTGCAAAGCTTCGACATCTTCTTCTGAAAGATGTTTTTCTTCATTTTCATCAACATCTGCAATTTCTTCGATATTTTCTAAATCTTCAATTTTATCTTCTTCAACAGTATTTTTGTTACTATTCATTTTTTCCTCTTTAATTTTTATTATTAAAGTCGTATATTTTACTTATATAAAATTTAGTAATTAAAATATAACAAGTCAAGAGAGGAAGTTTTTTATATACCGTCTTAATTAATTATTAAATCTGACGATATAAGATTTTCTCATAAATGATTTGATTATTTTTGCATAGAGAGAATTGTAATGAACGCCAAAGTTGTTTGCGGAACAAAAGAAAAAAACTATAAACCTTTACCTAAAGACTTTAACAAGAAAAAACTTAATATATCTTTTGGAGTAGTTAACAACCCTATTTTATCCGAAATTCAAAATCTTGGGCGCAGACAATGTTTGGCTAAAGAAGAATGGCCTGATTTTGAAAATATCAACGCATGGATGATTACTGCAGAAACCGCAACTTTTATGAAATGGGGCGGTTTGGGAATGGTAGCATCAGAATTGCCCGAATCTTTTAATTCTACCTTCGCAGACTCTCAAGACAGAATATCTATCGTAACTCCTATGTATATTGGTGATACCGGCAAGAAAAAAGCAAGTTTTGACGGCAAGACATATTTTGGAGCACAAAAGAAAAATATTGATGTAAAGAAAATTGCAACAATAAAAGTTCCGTTTATCGGAGCTCGCAATACTTTGGTAAAACACGATGTCAATGTTTACCTCGGTAACCTGAATAATGTAGATTATATTTTTTTGGAAAATGATAGATTCTTTTCTATTAACCCCCACCCGCAAAATAATCCGGCTCAAGACGGATGTTACATTTTAAATAGCAATAATATAAATGAAGTTGAACGATTTGCTTTCTTTTCTAAAGCTGTTTATTGTTTAATAGAAAGTATATATCAAAAAAACAACTCACATCTCGCAAATCCAAATTTGATTGTTGCAAATGATTGGCATAGTGGGGCTTTATCCGGATTGTTAAAATATTTTTCATTGGCTAAAGTTGAAGCCGGAATAATGGATAAAACTCTTTGTGATAAGCTGAAAAAAATACCGGTTATCCATTTAGCTCACCATTTAGGATATCAAGGTTGGGATTATGATAATACCTCAAAAATTCTCAACTCATTATATGAAGATTTGAGTCATCTGGTCTTTAAGAACGCTAAAGCCATAAAGAACAGCAACCCACGAGCAGATAATACACTCATTGTGCACGATTGCTACAATCAGGCTTCTTGTAATTTTCATTTGGCCGACAGAATAGTAACTGTTTCTAAAAACTATATGGAAGAAGTTTCCAAAGAACTTGATTTTGGCTATGATTTTCGTGATATCTTAAAAATCCGCAAAGACCACCGTAATTTCTTTGGTATCGTAAACGGGTATGACAAACGATTGATTTCGCCAAATCAACAAAAAATCGATAATCTTAATAAGTATTTTGCCCCATTTACATTTAAAATATATGACGAAACTTCTTTAGAAGCAAAACTTGAAAACAAAAAAGAATTTGTGAAACTTATTTCCAAAATTGCCACCGATAATGAGTTTAAACAAAGGGTCATTCCTTTAGTTGACATATACAAATTTGATGACATTGCAAAATCGATAAAAAATATTGAACAAACTCCGATTATTTGTGCAACAAGTCGTTTAGTTGAGCAAAAAGGATATGATATTGCCGCTCAATCAATTATCAACTTAGCTGACAGATTTTCTAATTTGAAAAATATTGAACCTCCGGTGTTTATATTAGGAGGAGCAGGCGACTCAAAATATTTTGAACATCTTACCAATTTAAAGGATAAAATTTGCAAGAAAAATCCTAAATATGGTGAACGTATTTTTGTCTTCAGAGGCTATCAGGATGACTTTGCTTATGCAATTCAGTTGGCATCGGATTTTTATATGATGCCATGTCGTTTTGAACCTTGCGGTTTAACACAAATGGAAGCTATGGCTAAAGGTGCATTACCTGTTGCAATGTCAACAGGAGGACTTGTTGATACTATTGAGGACGGAGTAGACGGTTTTAGAACCGAGGTATTTTTTGCTCCCAGCAAACGTCGAGTTTATGGTAACAATCTTACGGCACAACGCCTTAAAAACAATATTAATGCCTATACCGAAACTTTAGAAAAGGCTCTCACAACATTTTATCGCCATAACGATAAACTAAAACAAATGACATTTAATGCCATGCATAAAGATTTTAGTTGGAATGTTGAAGGGGGTAGTATTTACAAATATCAACAGTTATTCAAAAAAGGACATATATAGTTCTTAAAAAGATAACTTTTTTCTTGTAAAACAGCTGTTTTCTTAATATCGTATAGGCATGGTTTTATTTAATCACTAGGGAGGAAACAGTATGGGTGATGCTTCAGTCGCAGCGCAAATCGCCAATAAATGGCGTAAAAAGCGTGGCTCTTTGATTATGGCTTTGCATGAACTTCAAGATGTTAAGGGATATGTTCCATGGGAAGATGCTATGGAATTGGCTCAAGCTATGAATATTCCATTAGCTCGAATTTATGAAGTTTTGACTTTCTATAACTTTTTCAAATTAGATGCCCCGGGAAAAGCAGTTATATCTGTTTGCACAGGTACTGCCTGCTATCTTAAGGGTAATGATAAAACTTTGGAAGAATTTAAAAAACAACTCGGAATTAATGAAGGCGAAAGCACACCCGATAAAATGTTTCACTTGCAATGTGTACGTTGCGTCGGTTGTTGCGGATTGGCTCCGGTTTGTGTTGTTAACGGCAAAACATACGGTCGTGTAGGCGCCGGCGATGTTGCCAATATTCTTGCCGAATGGCGTAAAAAATTTGAAGACGAAAGCAAGGAGTAGAAAACATGGCCGATATGAGCGAAATTGAAAAAAGATTTGACATTCATGAGATTGCCAAAAATAAAAAACAAGATTTAGACAGATATGTATGTAATATCTATTGTTGCCACTCTACCGGTTGTAAATCTTCCGGCAGTGACAGCATTCTTGACCTAATGAAAAAATCCATAGAAGAACACGGACTGCAAGGAAAAGTTCGCATCGTTGCAACCGGATGTATGGGATTATGCGCACAAGGACCATTGATTCGTGTAGAAATAAAAGGGCAAAAAGATGTTTTATATAAACGTGTAGAACCGTTGATTTCTCGAATCATAATTACCGAGCATGTTGTTCCTGCTCTAAAATTAGAAGAAGGACAAGAATTTGTTCTTCCTGATTTCTTGCAAGAATATGTATTGTCTTTAGACTTGCCGTTCTTCAAAAAACAGGAAAAAGTTGTTTTGAAACAAGCCGGACACATGGACCCTGAAGATATTCAAGAATATATTGCCGGCGGCGGTTATTTAGCTCTTGAAAAAGTGTTAAAAACAATGACACCTGAACAAGTTGTAGAAGAAATTAAAAAATCAGGTTTACGTGGTCGTGGTGGCGCCGGATTCTCTACCGGTATGAAATGGGATTTTGCTTCAAGAGTTAAAACCGACGGAGATAAATTTATTATTTGTAACGGTGACGAAGGCGACCCCGGTGCATATATGGACCGCAGTATTTTGGAAGCAAACCCACATGGTGTTATCGAAGGTATGATGATTGCAGCTTATGCAATCGGTGCTACCGAAGGTTGGTTTTATATTCGTGCGGAATATCCATTGGCTGTTGAACGCATCGAAAAAGCTATTAAAGCATGTAAAAAGACACGCTTACTCGGCAATAATATCATGGGAACCGATTTTAGCTTTAATATTGATATTCGTCTCGGTGCCGGTGCATTTGTTTGCGGTGAAGAAACAGCTCTTATCAATTCTATTGAAGGAAAAAGAGGAACTCCCCGTCCACGTCCGCCATATCCGACAGACAGAGGATTATGGAACAAACCGAGTTGTATTAATAATGTAGAAACTTTAGCTAACGTTGCTCCGATTATATTAAAAGGTGCAGACTGGTTTGCTTCTTTCGGAACCGCAACATCAAAAGGCACTAAAGTATTTGCTTTAACCGGACAAGTTGAACACTCCGGTTTAATCGAGGTTCCGATGGGGACAACAATTAATGAAATTGTGAACGAAATCGGTGGCGGTGTTCCTAACGGAAAAGAACTTAAAGCCGTTCAAACCGGTGGACCTTCCGGCGGTGTAATTCCAACCGAATACCTAAACTTGCCGCTTTGCTATGAAGAACTCAAAAAAGTTGGTTCTATTATGGGTTCCGGCGGTATGATTGTAATGGATGAAACATCGGACATGGTTGATATTGCAAAATTCTATCTTGACTTTACGGTTGATGAGTCTTGCGGAAAATGTGCTCCTTGTCGTATCGGCGGAAAACAAATGCTTCTTTTACTTGAAAAAATCATTAAAGGACGCGGAACTAAAGCCGATATTGAGCAATTGCGACAAATTGCCAATGCAATGCAAAAAGCATCGCTTTGCGGATTAGGACAAACTGCTCCTAACCCTGTATTGTCAACATTGCGTTTCTTCCTTGAAGAATATGAATCTAAAGTAGCTAAAAACGAAAAATAAGAGGAGCTTTTAATATGGTAAAACTAACTATTGATAATCGTGAAGTTGAAGTAGATGCCGGCACCTCTATTTTAGAAGCTGCTCGCAAATTACAAATTGAAATTCCGACACTTTGTAACCACCCTGATGTTGACCCGTCAGCAGGTTGCGGTATGTGCATTGTTCGTGTAAACGGTCGTATTATGCGTTCTTGCTGCACTCCGGTCGCAGAAGGTATGGAAGTTATATCATCCGACGCCGAGCTTTACGAAGTTCGTCGTATGGTGCTAAAATTGTTATTAAGTAACCACCCAAATTCTTGTTTGTCTTGTGCTCGTTCAGGCCAGTGCGAATTACAAGAAATGGCTAATACATTTAATATCATTGATGCACCATTACCAAACCTCACTAAAAAATACGAAATTGACGATTCAACAAAGTCTATCGTATTTGATAACTCAAAATGTATTTTGTGCGGACGCTGCGTTGAAGTATGTCAAAACCAACAAAATGTATGGGCTTTGAGCTATCTCAACCGTGGTCTTGCCACACGTATAACTCCGGCAAACGGCATAAAACTGGAAGACAGCCCTTGTATTAAATGCGGGCAATGTTCTGCTCACTGCCCGACCGGAGCTATTGTAGAATACGACGATACCGAAAAAGTTTGGGCGATGTTACGCAATCCGGATATTTATACCATCGTACAAATAGCACCGGCTGTTCGTGTTGCTATCGGCGAAGAATTTGGTTTTGAGTTCGGAGAAAACTTAACCGGAAAAACTTATGCAACACTTCGCCGCATGGGCTTTGATAAAGTTTTTGATACAAACTTCGGTGCTGACTTAACCATCATTGAAGAAGCTACCGAATTTGTTCGTCGCTTTACTCAAGCACCTGAAAGCTTACCAATGTTTACATCATGTTGTCCGGCGTGGGTTGATTTGTTAGAAAAATATCACTCTGATATGATTCCAAACTTCTCAACCTGTAAATCTCCGCAAGCAATGGTTGGAGCTTTAGCAAAAACATATTATGCCGATAAAATGGGTATTGATCCGGCAAAAATCAGAGTTATATCAGTAATGCCATGTACCGCTAAGAAGTGGGAAATCGTTCGCAGTGAAGATATGAAATCATCTGGTTTCCAAGACATTGATGTTTCTATTACCACTCGTGAATTGGCAAAAATGATAAAACAAGCTGGTATTGACTTCCGTAACATCAAGGAAGAAGAAGCTGATAATCCTCTCGGAGAATACACCGGAGCCGGAACAATCTTCGGAACCACCGGTGGTGTTATGACCGCAGCTTTACGTACCGCATATTACTACATTACCGGTCAAGAACTCGGCAATCTTGATTTCAAAGAAATCGATGGGTTAGAAGGTATTAAGGAAACAACCGTAACCATTAACGGAAGTGATGTAAAAATCGCTGTTGCACATGGTATCGGTAATGTTGAGGAAATTTTGTGTCGCATTCGTGAAGCAAAAGAAAAAGGCGAAGAACTTCCATATCACTTTATTGAAGTTATGGCATGTCGTGGCGGTTGTGTTGCCGGTGGTGGTCAACCTCGCGTTATTGGCTCGGGATATGCTAAACCATGGGGTATTACCGACAAAATACGTAAACAACGTGCTGCAGGTCTTCTAAACGAAGATTTGAATGCAAAAAATCGTATGTCTCACCATAACGAATCCGTAAAAACTCTTTATAAAGAATATCTCGGAGAACCGGGTGGAGAAAATGCACACCACTTGTTGCATACAAAATATGTAGCTCGTGACAAATATAAATGCTAACTGCATAAAAGGAAAAAACACCGTGGCTTTTAAAGCTACGGTGTTTTGTTTTAGTGTTTGCAGAGCTTACGCAAAGCATCTGTTAAAGGGCTTGAGTAGCAGCTCGAGGATTGCAAAAGGGATTGCAACAATCAGAGCTAGCAAGAGAATACCGCCCCAAACAATTCTTCCTAAAAGAGTATAGTTTTCCATACGCTTAAAATTTATGTGGTTAATACTAGATAAATAATTCAAAAAAACTATTTACCTTATAACACAAAAACTTCACTCGAGCAAATGAAAAATTTACTACTTTGACGGTTTCTCTACATCTCCTCTTACAAAAATTTCTTTTGTAGTCGGCGATGAATTTTCTTCATTTGTTTCTGTGGTTGTTTCAGTATTATATACAACAAAATTATCATTTAATGTATTACTTAACATGAATAACACCAAAAAAGACATAAATATATTTTTCATTTTCCATTCTCCTACATTAACAAAAAAGAAAGATCCGAATAAATCGGATCTTTCTGATTAATACAATACAGGCAATCAACCTCTTTACTACTGAACAAAAATAGAGCCATTGCGCAAATAAGCATACTTGACCTTATCAAAGTTTACAGACGAAGTACACTTTATTTTCATCTCTTCCTGTCCTTCAGAGTTAGTTGTCCAGTCCGATTCTTGAGTAACAGAATATTCCGCCTCACCATAGCTAAAACATGGCATTTCATACTCTAAATCTCCATTTGTATAAATAGCCTTTTCATAGACTACACCAAAGTAAAAGTTAGACCTTGCATCTTCTTTGCTACACACAACAGGCATTTTATATGTGCGCTCATACTTTGTAATAGAGAAATTACCATCAGTCCTCTTTTCTCCTTCACTATCAGAGTAAGATGAGCCTCCATAACTCAAATCAGAGAACTGAATTTTGTTCTGAACATAGATAGCGAACGACCTAAAGTTAGCATCAGAAGAAGAATTGTTTAGCATTACCTCTTCGACATAAGACTTCACACCAGATTCAGACCATGTCTCTTCAATCTTTATCCAAGATTTTGAAACTCCTGTTTTAGCATCAGCATCATAAGAAACAAGTTCAACTCCTGATTCTACGACCTTTCTTTCTACCAAAACATCTTCTTTGGCTTCCTTTCTCAAGACGACTTCAGCAATAACTGGATATTCCTTACCATTAAATTCTGCAAGAATAGTGTGTTTATACATTTTTTGCTTATACACACCCTCTGCCGTCGTCTCATCATCAAGCTCAGTTACTTCTCCACCATTATCTTTGATGTTGGAATATTTATGATAAGGCATTGTTATCTTTGTAATACCATCATCATAAACTGCAACTTGATACGGAAGAACAAATTCTAATGCAAAACATCCTCTATCAACAGTATAAACCACTGCAGAATCAATAACATTTACAAACTCTTCTGTTGGATATCTTGATGATCCGAGCTCACGATAACTAACATCAAATTTTGCCTCTTTTATTTCAAAATCAGAAACATCTGTTTTTGAAGAATGGTTTGTAATGTCATTAGATAACACCACCGTAATCTTATTACCGGAAGAAGCTGTGCTCGTTCTGGTTTTAGGTTTAGAAGTACTGCCGTCAGCAAAAAGCTGATCAACAATAATCCAAGTTTCATAAGAAAGCGATGTGCCTTCGGTACCATTATCAACCTCTGTAACGTCTTCAGCAGTTCCAGGGTCTACTACTTCACTTTTGATCACCTTGCCGGGATCAACAAACGGTTCTTCGTTTTCACAACTTACGAAGAAGGTCACCATTGCACCTAGTGCCAACAATGACAAGAAAAATTTTGTTCTCATTGCTTTTAATTTTTAAAGGTTATAAAAAATTTTAACTGTTATACATCAAAAGTTTCAGACAAATTATTTTCTATATCATTTGTTAATAAACCGGCCCAATAATATTGTATTGAATAAATAATATTAAATAATAATTTGCTGAAATTTTAATATCCCATTCCTGTAATCTGACAGTTATAGCATCCGGTACAAAGATAAACACAACCAGTTCCTTGACAATGAGGATCGAAATCTGAATTACATTTTCCGTCACATGTACCACCAGTAGAACAAGGGTAATTGCCATTGGAATTACCGTGATCAAACTTCCAGTACCACGTACCAGTAGTATAACTATTTGAAGATTGCGAATTAAAACCATCTTTTCCTATCCATCCGGCAGAATTATACCAATTTTGATTAAATCTGGCATAACTACACTTATTAGTGCCTCCACAATTATATGTAGTAGAACCAAACGTAGCTTTTCCTCCATATAGACATAAGATAGTAGTGTTTTTACTATTCATGTAAATCGGCTTCTCTGCTTTTATTGTACCGCCACCATAATCGACATATATCTTTGTTTGATCTCCCATCCATCCCGGATCAGTAGTGGTCAATGTAGAATTATTCATCAGATATACACCCTTACAACGAGCTTGTAGTTGATCTGGATACTGTACACCAGATATATCGCTGTACCCTCCAAAACGACGGCTTGTATTCGATGCGCCAAACCCAGCTGTTTTTATGGCAGTAAACTTCACATCAGAATTTGACAAACCAATATTCATATAATGCCATGGTGTTCCAACGTATGAATTGCTGTCTCCCATTTTAGTATTATAAAAAAGCATAGTTCCACCACCTTCTCCTTGCCAAGAAGCTCTCTTGAAACGATCTGAATAAATGGTCGCACCATCAAATTTTACCACTGCATTTCCCTTTAATAAGAAACGGAATGACGGCATATAAGCACAAGTATTATCATAAACTTCATGTGTCCCAGACTCTGCACACGTCTTACCATCTTTGGTATAACTCATACCAGAAACCCTAATACCAAATCTACCTTTTATAATTAACTGATTATAGAGAATCACTCTATTAGATTTATCCAAATGCTTATAGTGTCCCCAATCGCTTACACCTGAGCTAGGAGGGAATAAATACTCGTCAGATAAAAGAGCAACATTATACCATTCTACATCGCCATCATTACCAATATTATATTCTTCTCCGTAAGCTCCATCAGCTTCAGGATTAGAACTCCATATTTGAATTTGTATATCACTCATCTTTTCATTTAAGAACTTATTCCACTTGCTAATCAAGTTGTTATCAAATTTAATTGTCGGACTATTGAAAATAGCCCCTCGCTCTTTGGCGCAACCCGCAAACATATCACTACCATCATTATACTTCATTCCAAGTCCGCCTAAAGCCCACATACCATTGATAGAAGCATAATCAACTTTGTTATTGATATGAGCCCATCCGCCACCTTTAGTTCCCATATTAGCTTTGGGCAAAACAATATCATCGATAAAGTAGATATGTTTAGCTCCTCCGGCATCTGTTCTAACATAGCCGACAACCTGTCCATTTGTTCCAATCATAGATGTATCCTGGGTCAAATACCCCTTAGAATAAGCTCGTCTAACCTCTTGTTCACAAGGAAGATTGCATCTGTAATAAAACAAGGCACTTCCATCATTAGCCGGACACACCTCATACGTACCAACATAACCATCATCTGTTGTACATTTAGCACCATTAGTTATAGCCGTCGATGATGTCTTAGAATAACCTTTTTCTGTACACCAAGAAGCTTTATCAAATACACATTTATATAAGGATGGATTTGTAGGATACGGGCACATATCCCCCAATATACAATAGTAAGACGTTAAATATTGCCACGAACCATTCCAATAAACTTTATTCTCAGTTGTACAATTCCTTTCACTTGAACAACTTACATATTCATACCCATCATCAATACACGCCTCTTTAGGACTTTTACACTCATTATAATATTCTCGTTTAGTATTACTGTCTATGCAGGTATTTGTACCTTTATGACCATACGTACAATTAGAAAAAGGATATTCATCGTTCTTCGAAGCTTTATAAGGATCAGCTTTAGAAATACTACCTCTTTTACAATAACAATCTACCCTTGTATAAGGTCCTTTCGCAGTCTTTTGAGCATTCGTCCATCTTATACCCGTACAAGTTTTACTAACCTCTTGATTGTTAGGACAAGTTTCTCCTTCCTCCACAAATACACTAGGATCACAAGTACATGTTTTATACCTAATTTCATCATCAACACCATTATTCGCCATACAATAACCGCCTCCGGGTTGACAATAATTATTAGACGCATACTCAGATGTCACACTATAATCATCAGGGCACTTACAGCTAACCCTAGTTCCGCAACGCCCTGTTTGCTCTAAAGGATAAACACAAGCCTCGTATTTATATTCAGCACCGCAACATTTTTTATATGAACTTTTGTAAGGACAAGTATATGTAATCTCACCGGGCTTACAAGTTTTATTCTCAATATACCCCTCAGCAACACACGCACTATCATTAAGATCCTTCTCAGGAAGCGCATCAAAAAAGCCTCCAACCTCACAACTTTCATCACCGGCGAAACAGACTCTCGCTTGCGAATCGGCACACAAAAACGCACCGCATACCACTGCAGTGAGCACGAACAAGATAAAATTACGTGTTTTCATTGCTCTTCCCCTTAAAAAGCTTTACACTTATGTAAATGCAAAAAAATAATAAAAACAAAGCATACAGCCGCTTTGCGATGCTAGCTGACAAACAACCCCTTGCCAACATAACAGTATTTTAACATACAAAAAATTAAAAAACAATCTATTTTTGCAATGATTTTCGTAAAAATTTTATTACGAATTATCCGTGTTTTTTATAAAATTCTTTACGTTCTTTTCGCTGCATCGACCACAAATTGCCCCAACCGTTTATCGGCTGAACATTATGTTTTGATTTTAAAGCAAATTTTCTGTGTAAAAACACCGATGTAGTTTTAGTGTAGCAATTCATCGGGCAAAAACCATAAAAGTCAACTTGTATCAAATCGGCATTTTTCAGAAAAGCTACTGCCTTACGATACTCTTCACTGGTATTAATTCTGTCACTGTCGTCTAATATTATCATTCCACCATCAGCCAGAGCCTTAACCGCAGCTTCCGCACACTTTTCACGTCTTTTGCCGTCAACAACGATAACATCATATTTTAGGCCATCTTCAAAAATGGCTTTTTCATACCCTTCGCCCTCATCTCGCCAACGAATATCCAAATTTGGACTACTAAATTCAGATGTCCAACGCTCATACCAAGTTGTTTTATCTTCTATACTGGTTACACTTTGCGCCCTTTGCGCCCAAAAAGCCGAAGAATATCCGCAACCATATTCAAAAATTTTTTTATCGCTATAATCAAATTGAGATAAATATTCTATTGCAGGAAAAGTGTACCAAGGAATAGGATTTCCGTCTCTATCTAAGCAGAGTTTTTCATCAATACTTTTTTCCATGGCAAACTCCTTTTGCCACATTTCAATAAATTTTTGAAACTTTTCGCTATACATTATTTTCTCGCTGCTCCGGAAAGCTGTAATATAGTCATACCCACAATTTCTTCTGTCGGCATCCCTGTTGTTTTGCAATTTTTTTCGGTTTCGTATAATAGTTCCGCCACTCGCAATATTTTATCCTTATTCCACATTTTCAGTTGTTGTTTGAAAGAATCAACTCGATAAAATATTAACTTTGGAATTAAACGCTGAATCGCTTTATCCGCAGTTTCTCCATTCTCAATCCCCGCAATACAGGTCATCAATTTCAAACAGTGATTAGAGAGAGCTCTCGCCACAGAAAAAGCATCATTACCTTCTTTAAGATATTTCAAATACAGACTGTCTGCTTTTGCTCTATCTCCTTCAAATACGGCATAACAAATATCTTCCGTACCCGATTCAGACTGATCGCTGATAACTTTGGCTATAATTTCGGGAGTAACTTCCTTTGCTTCACCCATATAAGTTTTTAGTTTTTCAAGTTCTGCCATATTTATCATTCTATCGCCGGAAAGACGAGAATATAAAAGCTGAATTGATGCAGGAGGAAATGTTAAGCCTAATGTCTTTAACACATTATATATATCTTCGTTTTTATCTTCATAACAAGATATCACAGCAACATTTTCACTATCTTTAAAAAACTTTACCAAAGAAGAACTGTTATTGAGTGTTCCCGACGACAATATTAGTAAATTATCCGATTTGCTTTCCTCTAACATCTTTCGCAAATCTTTGGTTATAGCATCGGTAACATCTCGAACCATTACAACTCGTCGTCCTCCCATTAAGGATTGACTGTTATAATCTCCGCATAATTTTCCAAAATCGCTGACAATGTCTTCGCCCAAAATATCCGAAACCTGAAAAGCATCTGATAAATCAGAACAAATAGAACGAGCTAAACGTTTTACCGTATCTAAAATAAGGCCGTCATTAGTCCCATAAACCAATATAGCTTTTATATTTTTATCAGGATTTTTTATAAAATTTTCAATTTGCAACGGCTTTAAAATCATCAGGCTCGCCTCTATTGGTTATCCTACTATGGAAATATGCCCCCAAACGCAAAGAAATATCGTTAGCTATTATACGAGCTGCTTCTTCATCGCCCTTTTTTCTTGCCATTGTCGTCGAATATGGATTAGCCAGAATATCATAACTTGTATATGCCAAGCTATTTCCTTCTAAAACTTTCTCCGTTCCTTCCATCATATGATATACAACTTTATACCTGACCATTTTTCTGGTAGCAGTAATATCCGAGCGCAAAGCTTGATTGGTTTCGCTTTTTTTGGCCAACTCAACATATAAACGATATCTCGGTTCATCGGGTTGTCCTTTGGGTGAAACCAAATCAATCAAATCGTTTCTCAACATTTGTCCGAATCTGTCGGATATCGGCTGAATTTTGACCTTTGCCATTTCTTGAGAAATGGAAGTATCAAAATTTCCGCCGAAATACCAATTATCGTCATGCTGTCTTTCAACATATAACGGCTCAAATCCACAAGCTGTCAGCATCAACAGCAAAATAAGTATATATTTTTTATGCAACAATGTTCACAATCCTGTTTGGTACGACAATTATTTTCTTAATTTCTTTTCCCTCAAGTTGACGTGCAACATTTTCAAGTTCAAAGGCTTTTTTCTCAATGTCCGCCTGAGGAGCATCTTTAGGCATTTCGATAGTTCCGCGCATTTTTCCGCAAATCTGAACCGCTAATGTAACAACATTATCTTCAGCCAATTTAGCATCACCTTTCGGCCAAGTTTCATCAAGTACTAAACTGTTTTTACCCATACGAGCCCACATTTCTTCACTCAGGTGAGGAGCAAACGGAGAAAGAAGCTTCATCATTGTTTCATATAACTCTTGCGGAATTTGCTCCAATCCGCTCATATAGTTCACATAAGTCATCAATGATGACACTGCTGTATTAAAGCGCATACCATCAATCCTGTCGGTAACTTCCAAAATACATTTATGCATTGCTCTTAAATCTGCAGATGTCGGTTTAATATCTGCAACTTTCTTGAACAAACCATAAATTTTACCAACGAAACGATAAACACCCATCAGGCTTTCTTCTGACCACATTGCAACCTGATCGAACGGCCCGATGAACATTTCGTATAAACGGAAAGTATCTGCACCGTATGAATTTACAATATCATCCGGATTTATCACGTTTCCGCGTGATTTTGACATTTTTTCACCGTTTGATGCCAAAATCATTCCGTGTGATGTGCGGCGATTATATGGTTCTTTAGTAGGAACACAGCCGCAATCATGTAAAAACTTATGCCAGAAACGAGAATATAATAAGTGCAATGTAGTATGTTCCATGCCACCATTATACCAATCAACATTCATCCAATAGTCCAAAGCTTCTTTAGATGCAAACTCCTTATCGTTGTGAGGATCACAATAACGCAAGAAATACCATGAAGAACCTGCCCAATTAGGCATAACATCTGTTTCACGGCGAGCTTTTCCACCACATTTCGGACAAGTTGTATTAACCCAATCTTCCGCTTTTGACAATGGAGATTCTCCTTCATCATTAGGCAAATAATCAGGAACTTCCGGCAATGTCAAAGGCAATTCCGATTCAGGTACCGGTTGCCAACCGCAATGTTCACAATAAACCATCGGTATCGGCTCTCCCCAATAACGTTGACGAGAGAATACCCAATCACGTAATTTGAAGTTTATCTTCGATTTTCCGAAACCGTTTTTAACCGCAAAATCAGTAGCAGCTCTCATTCCGTCTTCTTTATTCATACCGTTTAAGAAATCAGAATTAATGTGAGTGCCGTCTTCTTCCCAAGCTTTTTCAGAAATATCTCCACCCTCTAAAACTTGGATTATCGGCAAATTAAATACTTTTGCAAAATCATAGTCTCGCTGATCATGAGCCGGAACTGCCATAATGGCACCTGTACCGTATCCGGTCAAAACATAGTCTGAAATAAATACAGGAATCATCTTTCCGTTATACGGATTTCGAGCTTGAACACCTTTCAATTCAACACCGGTTTTTTCTTCGCTCATACTGCGTTGAAGCTCTGACTTTTTAGCTGTTTCGTTAACATAAGCTTTGATTTCTTCAGGATTTTCAAACCTATCCATATATTTTTCAACAAAAGGATGTTCCGGAGCTAAAACCATATAAGTAACACCAAATGCTGTATCCGGACGAGTTGTAAATACGGTCAATTTATCATCGGCAAAATCAAAGTCTAATTCAGCACCTTCCGAACGTCCGATCCAATTTACTTGTTGTGCTTTTACTCTGTCGATAAAGTCCAAATCATTTAAATCATCAATTAATCTGTCAGCATATTTCGTGATGGCAATCATCCATTGTTCTTTATCTTTACGAACTACTTGGGCTCCGCAACGTTCACAACATCCGTTAACAACTTCTTCGTTTGCCAAACCTACTTTACAGCTCGGACACCAATTTATTGCTATTTTATCTTTATAAGCCAAGCCTTTTTCAAAAAACTTTAAGAACATCCATTGTGTCCATTTATAATATTCAGGATCGCAAGTTGTTACACATCTGTCCCAATCGAAACTAAAACCTAAAGATTTTAATTGACGCGTAAAGTTAGCGATATTTTCTTTTGTAGAAACCGCAGGATGTACACCGGTTTTAATTGCATAGTTTTCTGCGGGGAGTCCGAATGCGTCAAACCCCATCGGATACAAGACATTGAATCCTTGCATTCTTTTTTTACGAGCAACAACATCTAATGCGGTATAAGAACGAGGATGTCCGACATGAAGCCCGGCTCCTGACGGATAAGGGAACTCTACCAACACATAGAATTTTTCTTTATCTTTGTTTATATCAACATGATAAGTTTTTTCTTCTTCCCATATCTTCTGCCATTTTCCTTCAATTGTTCGAAAATTATATCTGTCTTCCATTTCCCATTCTTTTTGCCACTGTTCAAAAGTTTTTCCGTTGTGGCGAGCATTATTTTCACTCATAAAAGCACCTTTCTTCTTTTGTATTTTCAAATTCATCTAAAATCCTGCACGACAGACTATAATATTTTGATAAAAAATACAATAGGGTTAAATCATTTTCTCACTTGTAATTATTTTTACATTTTTCTAAACTGTAAAATATGTTTTTTAGGAGAGAATGTTTTGGATATTAGAGAAATTGCATTTGAAGTATATCAAAAATCTTTAATGAACAGTGGATTTGACGGATTTGAAAACTCCGAAATCAGTACACAGGATATGGCTTTTATAAAACGTTTGGTTATGACAACTTTGCGCAAACAAGAGTTTTTGAAAAAAGTTATCAACAAATATTCTTCCAAGCCAATGCCTCAAAAAATGCAACCTACTCATTTTTTGCTTGTTGTAGGTTGTGCGGAAGCTCTATATTTTCGAACACCGACATATGCTGTTGTTAACAGCTATGTAGCTTTAGCAAAAAAAATCGGCAACAAATATTCCGGAGGTTTTATCAATGCAATATTGAGAAAAATATGCACAGACAAAGAAAACATTCTTCAAGCACAAAATGTTCCGTTTTTTACAAAAACCTTTCGCCAAATATTGCAAAAAGATTATACTCAAAAACAAATTTCTCTTATTGAAAAATATTCAGTACAAGAACCGCCTTTAGATATAACGGTAAAAAAAGACTTTGAATATTGGGCAACAAAATTAAACGGCAAATTAATGCCGAATAACAGCATAAGAATACAATCCGCCGGAGAAATAGCTCAACTTCCCGACTATAATAATGGAGAATGGTGGGTACAGGATATGGCATCATCCATGGCTGTAAAAACACTAAAAAATATAACAGGATTAAAAGTTCTGGATTTATGTGCCGCTCCCGGAGGAAAAACCGCACAACTTATCAATGCAGGAGCCAATGTTACAGCTCTGGATATTTCAGAAAAAAGACTGCAAACAATGCAAAAAAATCTTGCTCGATTAAAAATGCAGACGATAAAAACAATATGTGCCGATGCAAATTCCTTTTTGCAAGAATGTAAAGAAAAATTCGATATTATACTGCTTGATGCCCCGTGTTCGGCAACAGGAACTCTTCGCCGTCACCCTGAAATAGTTCATAACAGAAGTGTAAAAGATGTAGAACAATGCGTTACCATTCAAAAAGATATTTTAAAAAACATCGATTCGTGCCTTAAAAAAGGCGGAACTTTGCTTTATTCGGTATGTTCTCTTGCAAAAGATGAGGGAGAAAAACAGATAATTAATTTTATTTCAACTAATCCGCAGTATAAAATTGTCCCTATAACAACCGAATTATTCGATAACAAAGAAGCCGATTCTTTACAAGAAATGATTACGGAAGAAGGATTTATGCGATGTCTTCCTTGCCATTTTGCGGAAGATGGAGGTGTTGACGGCTTCTTTATTGCAAAACTGAAAAAGGAAAAATAAAATGACTAACCCGATTTATATTATAGGTAATAATACTTTGGCATATTATTTAGGTGCTCAAATTCAAAGTAGCGGACAAAACGTCATTTTATTAACTGATAAACATTCATCCGGAGAAAGTTTATCAACAGACGGAATATCAATAAAAGAAGACCGCAGTCTTACCCAAAAATGCCATAAATTAAACGCAGCCGAAATTATGAAAGAGCCTGCTAAAATGGTAATTATCACTGCTTTTGCCAATAAATTAAATACTATGTTAAGTTGCGTTTCTCGTTCCAAAATCGGTAACGCTCCGGTTGTATGTTTTACTCCCATAAAAGATTTAAGCTATCTGACACCGATTCTGGGAGAAAATTTGCATGCAGCATATTTTAACGGATACGTTATGAACAATAAGCAAACTATATCTCTACTGGGGCGAGGAACAAGTATAACCCTCTGTCCGCCAAAAGAAAAAGAAGCAGATAAAAATATTTTGGATATTTTTACCGAAAGTAAGCTTGAAATTAATGTGAGCAGCAATTCTCTATTGAGTTTTTGGGAATATTTTTCTTCCTACGCTCTGTGTTCAATTTTATCTGCGGCAAGAGACGATAAAATCTCGGATTTATTAAAAGAAAAAGATGAAAAAGAACGCATAAACATTCTGGTAGAAGAATTTTGCTCTTTAGCAAGAGTCGACAATATTGTCCTAAATGACAAGGTCATCCTTAAAAATATATATAACACCCCCGTTAACTATATTTACCCCTTGCACCAATCTATCAAAAACGATGGGAAAGATGATTTTAATTTGTTGAGCACAATTATAAACGATTCGGCAATGATTACCAAACAACCTATACCAAAAATAAATTATTTACTGAAAAAACTGTATAACAATATATTAAATCCTATATTGTAATTAAATAATTTAGAGATTAATATTATGGAATAACTCACAAAAATACGGAGATTTATTGATGAACAGCACTTTTTTAATTGTATTGATTGCAGCTTTCATAAGTTTTATTCTTCCTGCTATAGCATATAGTTTTACTAGCAAAAAAAGAGGACGTTTTAACAATGATGACTCAAAAAATACATCTATGTTTATCCCTTTAGCCGTACCTTTGTTTGCTGTTACTTCAGTTTTGTATTACACAATATATGACCACAAAGATTTCTTAACCGTTTTAACCTCAGCCGAACTGATTATCCCTTTTGTTTCTGCCATAATAATAGGTTTTACCGGAACTATATTCAAAAACAACAAATTCGTTTTTCCGATAGTTTTATTTTTAGGTTCATTTGCTTCATCTTTTGCAATACCTGATGCAGCAACAACATTTGTGATAAACTTGAATCCTTTGGCAGTAAAAGCACTTATAGGAGTAATTTGGTTCTTATTTAGCTTGATGTACAGATATGCAAATATCGGAGATGCGTTGCTATCAATACAATCTATTACCATCGCCGGTGGTATAGCTATTTTAGGTCTTATCGGAGCAATCCCTGCTTTTTTAGGAACTTTAGGTATTATTTTCACTGCCGGATTTTTAGCTCTTATGTCGTTTACTTGGTATCCTGCACGATTAAAAATATCAAATAACGAAGCCAGTTGTTTCGGATTTATGTTGTTTTCTTTGATAGCTTGGGCTTCAACCGAAAACGCAGCCGGATGTGTTTTGATATTCTGCCTGTATTTCATTATTGATATTTTATGGGCATTATTACTGAAATTATCCTTTATGGATAAATATTCAAACATGCAACAAAACGCATCTTATTGTAAGGCTATGGAACTGGGTATGGTTCCTAACCTTATTGCCAATTATGTTATCAGAATCCAAGTTCTTTTGTTATTTTTAGGAGTATTTCAAGCTCTGGCGGATAATCACTTTTCTTTATTGTTGGCATCTTCATTAATTACTATCTGGTTTATGTACAGACTTCAAAATATTAGCAATGGACCGCAGAGTTTTAAGGATATTAATCGCCAAGTATTAGATGATTTGCAAGCTCGTATTAATGATATAAAACAATACTCAAATAAGGATAACAATTTTTAATGGCTTGGAAGTTTTGGAATAATTTTCTTCACACTACCGACAAAATCTCAGATTTTGATAGCGGAAGTATGAATGAGCCGAAATTCAAAATTGTGGTTGCTGATTTTTACGATAATATTAACAGTTGCGGCGCCATAAATTTAGCCCAAATACTAAACAAATGTGAAGGACTGGAAGTTCAAGCATATACCGAAAATTTTGATCACTCGTTTCTAAATCTTGAAAGTCGTAATATATTCGACCTTATTGATATGGGGCAATCTATATTAAAGCAAACAAAAGCCGAAGTTATTGTTTGGGGATATAGAAACAAAGACAAAATCAGATTAAATTTCCAAAGTAAAAATCAATATGAAAATTACGGCAATTCTTTTGTTTCGCTAATGGACTATTTTTATATCCCTGCTTCAATACTTGACGATTCGAAAGAAGAAATACCTTCATCTCTTTTGTTATTGCTTTATGGTGCTATTGTCAGTTCAATAAATAATTCCGAAACCGAAAAACAAATATATAAAAAATATTTGCTGAAAAAAATCGTAAATAAATTATCGCAAATAGATTCGGTCCAAGCACTCGGTATAGACTATATGTCTTATGTTCTAAACTTTTTGGGAATAACCTACTTAAGTTTAGCTTATGAAAGTTCAAACATAGAAGATTTTAAGGTTATAAAAGACCTATTTGACGCTGCATTAAAACATTGTGACACAATTACCCATAATACTCATGTCGGATGTATCTACTATCATCTCGGACAACTTTATGATTGTGCAAGCAAGAGTATGAAAAAACATCCCTCATCATTTTTTAAGGGTGCCATTAAAAACTACCAAACTGCTCAAAAACATCTGAGTAAATATACATATCCTTACGAATATGGAAATGTTTGCTACAAAATATCCGATTTATACCAAAATTATTGGAAAAAAACTCAAGAAAATCAAGCTTTGAGAGATGCTCTTTTTCAGCTGAGAGAAGCAGAAAAAGTTTATACTCAAGCACTATTCCCCGAATTTTGGGGCAAAATTGAAGGACAGCTCGGATATTTGCTGCACAATTTAGGATATGCTACAAAAAACATGGAAATGTGCAGACTTGCAACCGAAGCATATAAAAACCAACAAAAAATCATAACCGAAAAAAAACAACCTAAACTTTGGGCTGAAATTCAAGAAAAAATCGCTGATTTATTGTTTTTTGAAGGACGTAATGAAAACAATATAGAAGTTCTGCAAGAAGCTCTATCGGCTTATCATGATGCCCTTTACGTTTTTGAAAACGAACTTGAAACATCAAGAGTTAAACAAATAAAATTTAACATATCTCGTATTCATGATTTGTTATCAAACTTACAAAATACTTATGACTAATTTAATAAGGCTAAAAATGAAAAAAATCATTTTATCTTTTTTATGTTTTATATCATTTTTTTCTTCTGCAAACGCAGGTGACTGGAAGCTTCAAGCTCATGGTTTGGCCGGAGGCTATTATGGTATTTCACAAACCAATAACATAAACAAATACCCAAATCGCTGGGTTTTACGAGCCGATTCAACAATTAAAGCCGATTATATTTTTAATGAAACGCACAAAAGCGGAATCCATGCTTCAACAACAATTATGTTTCGTCAAGATGATAAAAATCGCAGATGGGGAGAATATCGTTTTTATCCTTATTTTTTAGATGAATCCCAATACGGAAGTTTTTATTTAGGATATGCGTATAATGTTGCTTATATTCTTCATAAAGGAGCAAAAGAAATTACATTTTTGAAAATAGACGATTCTAATGCTACATATTTTCTAAACAATCCAAATTGGAACAACGGATTTAAATCAACATTATATGCAACCCCAAAATCAACTTCTATTCTAAACGACGGAAGAGCTCCGAAATTTAATTATATAACTCCTGATTTTAAAGGTTTCAAAGCAGGATTTTCATATACACCTGACAATGCCAATCGCCGTGGTATGACCAGTCGCTATGCTGATTATGAAAAAGAAGAAGACGGATACACTGTTGCAATACAAAATAAGCAAAAGTTTGACGAACTGACTTTATATACCTCTGCCGGATACGGACTTTTCAATCGCATCGACAACGAATTTTCCTTAGGTGTTACTATCGAATATAAAAACTTCAACATTGCTTCAGGATATAAAAAAGCCTATATTGATGGCAATAAAAACCCCATTTCTGATTATAAAGTAAATTCACATTTACCGGCATATTTTGACAATTACAGAGAATCCGAAGCTTGGAACATAAGCACCGGCTTCAAATGGGAAAAATTTCAAACCAATTTAGCTTATTTGAATACATCATCACCTAATACAAGGCATCAGGATAATTTGCTTATATGGTCAAACATATACAACTATAATAAATATTTTGATATTTATTTAGTAGGTGCCTATCTTAATTATCATCAAGCAGAAACCGTTGATGATAACCGAGGATATGCCGTCATAACCGGTATCGGACTTAAATTTTAACAAAAAAATTCCGACTGCAAAAAACAGTCGGAAAATTTTAAATAATGTCATAAACGCTTCTACCGATAGCCTTATTTTTGCGAAGAAATTCTTCAACAAAATCAGAACTGAATTTATAATTATAATATCCGTCCCAAGCAGGAGAAGAACTCATAAAAAATTCTCTGATTTCATAATTATAAAATCCGGCAGGAGTAAGTTCAAGAAGTTCGTAAGGAGTGATATATCCGCAATATATAGCACTCTGTACCCATTCTCTTTTCAACAATCCCGGAGCGAAACGACCGGCAGACTTTGTAAATTGTGTCATTCTGCGAGTAGCCTCAAGCGGAGTCATTCCATCATTTACAGCTTGTAAAAAATCGCTTTTAATAAAATTTCCCGGTCCGACATTGTATATAAACATTGAAGTTCCGATAATTTCTTGTCTTGTGAGCGGTTTTGTTACATACCTGTCAATATATGGAAAAACATATTTCCGTAAAAAGCTCCTTACACATTTTTGTGCATCAAGCATTTCTATCTGTTCACTCGGCTTTACCCTCTCTCCATTAGCATAAGTTGTAGATCCATACCCGATTGTCCACCTGCTTCCGCAAAAATATGATACAGGTTTATAATCTTCCACATAAGCAAGACAAATAATTATCTCATCTTCAATACTCAAATACATTTCCTTATTTTCAGGAAGTATCTGTATTTCTGTCGTATCAGGAAGGATTATATCTTCGGGCTGTTCTTCAATATCCTCCGGAGGATGTGAGTCAGGCAAGGTAACTTTACTGCAAATATAAAAAAACGTAATAATTGCAGCGATTACATAAAATTTTTTCATATAATAGGAAATTAAAAATTAGCAAAACTTTTAGGAATATAGCACAAAAACCAATTTTGTCAATTTTGCGAAAAATATATTTTTCAAAAAAAACTTGCAAATTTTGCTTTTTAATCTTAATACAAAAGGAAGAAACAATAAGGATGAGTGGCAGAGAGGCTGAATGCGCGCGACTCGAAATCGTGTTTACGGTAATCCCGTAACGGGGGTTCAAATCCCTCCTCATCCGCCAAAATTTTAAAATTGGGATTTGAACCCGAGAGGGCGCGAACCGTTAGAAAAACTCCTCCTCCTGACATATCTGGTAGAAAACGTTTAGGTTTTAAAATCAAAAACTATTGAATATGCCACGCAAACAACACGTCAATTTTTGTCATAATAGTATGTATTGTTGTTTTTATCATAATCTTTTAAAAGGATGTAAAAATGAAAAAGAACAAAACAATTATTTTTATGACAGCTTTTATTTTTTGTTTTTTATTTATTTTTCTAGAGAAAAAAATACCTTCTGTTAATGAAGATAATTTATCGACATTAAACAGCTTCGTCAAAACTTTTCAAGCAGATGGAGGTTGTTATACCATCGTAAATGCGACCAACAAACAAATTATTGATGAAGCTTGTATAAAAACAAACCGAAATATATCCATCACCACAGAAGGTTTTAAGAAATCTTTTTATGCAATAGCATTAAAAAACAATGAAAATAAATATACTAAAAAACAAATATACGATTATTTATCACAATACATTTTTAGTTCATCTGAAACCCTAACAATTAAGCAACTTACTTCTTCTTATGTAAAATTTTTACAAAACAAAAATAATTATATTGAACAAAAATATATAAAAAATATTATGGCAAAAAATGTTACGGAAGGCACTGCTAAAAAAGCCAATATAGAAGGAGCTAATATTCATGGATTGACATCAACAACAACACTGCCGAATAAAAATAATATAACAACCTTTATAGGCAATTTTAGTCACAACGACCACGACTACGTCGTTGTAGCATTGCTCGTTTCTCCTAAAGGATTGAAAACAACCTTTGGATATAACAGCGCAGGATGGAACTCTGTTCCTTTAGCGGCAGAATTAATAAAAAACATTATGGGAGATTCATAAAATGGCTAAAAAAATAAAAGACGGACTAATTAAAACCGTAACAAAAAACGAGTTTGATACTATAGAAACCGTATGTTTTTATAAAGATGGAAAAAAGCATGGAATCGAAACCCGAACCGGTTCCAATGGATTTAAAAGTTACAGACTTTATATTAACGGATTAAAAGAAGGTGTTCATAAATTCTACCAAAACGATATGTTAATAAGTGAAGTTCCATACACTAAAAACAGGATAAATGGTATCATGAGGAAATATGATGACAATCTTATTTGCGAAGAAATAACCTATAAAAACGGAAAAAAAAGCGGACTAATCAGACAGTTTAATAAATACGGAGTTATTATAGCAGAAACAACAACTCAAATAGAGCAAAAAAAAGAAAAAATCCGAAAAAGAAACAGAACTTTATCTTTTTTAGGAGCAATAGTCGGAGATGTTGTAGGATCTCGTTTTGAATGGGATAATATAAAAAGTAAAGAGTTTGATTTTTTTCATCCCGATTGTTTTTTTACTGATGATACCGTAATGACAATAGCTATCGGTGATGCTCTTGCCGAATGTAAAGGTAATTACAAAAACTTAGGACAACAAACAATCCAATCAATGAAAAAAATCGGATTGTGCTATCCAGATTGTGGCTATGGTTACAATTTTGAACAATGGCTAAATTCTGAAAATCCTGCCCCATATAACAGCTGGGGTAATGGTGCCGCAATGAGAGTCAGTGCTTGCGCTTATTTTGCAAAATCATTTAAAGAAGTAAAAGAACTTGCTCGTAAAGTAACCGAAATTTCTCATAATCATCCAGAAGGACTTAAAGGAGCAGAAGCTACTGCCGTCGCTGTACGAGCAGCATTATTGGGAGTTGGAAAAGACGCTATACAACGTATTATAAACGACAACTATTATCCTATGAATTTTACTATTGATGAGATTCGTAACAAATATAGTTTTAGCGAATCTTGCCAAAAAACTGTGCCTCAGGCATTAAAAGCTTTTTTTGAATCTGAAAATTTTGAAGATGCTATAAGAATTGCTATTTCTATTGGAGGAGATAGTGATACAATAGGAGCTATAACAGGAGCTGTAGCCGGAGCATATTATGGTGTTCCTTTGTATATTCATGAAGGGGTAGCTGGTTATCTCGATGACAGACTAAAAAATTTAATAAAAAAAATCATTGATCGAGCAACAAATTCATAACGTTAAACAACAAAAAAGCCACCTTTTAGGTGGCTTTCTGTAATTGGAGCGGGTGAAGGGATTCGAACCCTCGACATCAACCTTGGCAAGGTTGCGCTCTACCCCTGAGCTACGCCCGCATCGTTAGAACGAAGTATTTAATATCACATACAAAAAATTTTGCAAGCATTAATTTACATTTTTTTCAAAAAAATTTTTCATTCTAATAATTCACTATCTGAGGTTTATATTCCTCTCTTCTCGGCGGCAATTCAATCGCTTCAAACAAGTCTTTTTCCGGAGTATAGGTTATATGTACATAATCACAATTTTCGATTCGTTGAACCTTATAATCAAAAACAACGTCTATTAAAGCGGTTATTGCGTGGCCATGAGTAGAAATTCCTATTACTCGATTTGAAACATTAACTGCTATTTCTTTCAATGTTTCCTTGATTCGTTCTGCCACACAACAAAGACTCTCGCCCTCAGGAAATGGTACCGTTATATCTTCATAGCATCGTTTAAAATCCGGATAAACTTCTTCTCTTTCTATCGTATAAAGACCATTTAATATTCCATAATCAACTTCACGCAAACGTCTATCAAAATCAATAGGAACATTCAATTCTTTAGCCACAATTTCTCCGGTTTGTTTTGCTCTCAACAAATCGGAACTGAAGATTCGTTTTATTTTTTTATCTTTCAATCTTTGTGACAATTTACGAGCTTGTTCCTGACCGGTTACGGTCAAAGGAACCGGATATTCATGTTGCCCTTGCGGGCGTCCTTCTGCATTCCAAATTGTTTGCCCGTGGCGAAAGATATAAAAATGTTTCTTCATTATCACTTACTTGTCATTTATGTTAATTATTCTCAAGACATTATCATTTCTTGGTTAAATTATCACTAAAAAAATACCCGCTCAAAAAATGAACGGGTATTTTGTTCGTTTTTGTAAAACTAGAAGCCCATTGCTCCCGGACCCATTGCAGAGTGACCTTCACCACATCCGCAACCGCATTCTTTTTTAGGAGCTTCGGTAACCATCGATTCGGTAGTAATCAACAAGCCACCGACAGAAGCTGCATCTTGCAAAGCTGTACGAACAACTTTGGTCGGGTCAATAATTCCTGATTTTACCATATCAACATATTCACCGCTTTGAGCATTGTAACCAAAGTTTGTATCTTTGCTTTCCAAAACTTTGCCGGCAACAACCGCACCATCTACACCTGCGTTTTCAGCAATTTGACGAATTGGAGCTTGAATAGCTTTGCGAATAATCTCAACACCAACTCTTTGGTCTTGATTTTCCGGATTTACTTTGTCCAAAGCTCTTGTTGCATATAACAAAGCAACACCACCACCGGCAACAACGCCTTCTTTTACGGCAGCACGAGTTGCATGTAAAGCATCATCAATTCGGTCTTTCTTTTCTTTAACCTCAACTTCTGAAGCTCCGCCAACTTTAATCACTGCAACACCGCCTGACAATTTAGCCAAACGTTCTTGCAATTTTTCACGGTCATAATCAGAAGATGTTTCTTCAATTTGTTTTCTGATTTGTTCAACACGAGCCTTAATTAACTCTTTAACACCATCGCCATCAATAATGGTTGTATCATCTTTTGTAATTTCTACTTTTTTAGATGTACCCAACATATCTAAAGTGATGTTTTCAAGTTTCATGCCCAAATCTTCGGAAATTACCTGACCACCGGTCAAAATAGCAATATCTTCAAGCATAGCTTTTCTTCTATCTCCAAAACCCGGAGCTTTTACGGCACAAACTTTCAAACCACCGCGAATACGGTTAACAACCAAAGTAGCCAAGGCTTCGCCTTCAATATCTTCAGCAATAATCAACAAAGGACGAGCAGATTGAACAATAGCTTCCAAAACCGGAACTAAAGGCTGTAAATTGCTCAATTTCTTATCATAGAGCAAAATGAACGGATTATCATATTCGCAGTTCATTTTTTCAGGATTTGTTACAAAATATGGAGACAAATAGCCTCGGTCAAATTGCATACCTTCAACAACTTCCAATTCGGTTTCCAAACCTTTGGCATCTTCAACGGTTATAACGCCTTCGTTACCGACTTTTTCCATAGCTTGAGCCAAATATTCACCGATTGTTCTGTCGCCGTTTGCAGAAATTGTACCTACTTGCGCAATTTCTTCAGATGTTTTAATTGCGGTAGAGCGAGATTTTACATCTTCTACAACAGCTTCAACAGCCATATCAATACCGCGTTTCAAATCCATAGGATTCATACCGGCAGCAACAGCCTTGCAACCTTCTTTAATGATTGCTTCAGCCAAAACAGTTGCGGTTGTTGTTCCGTCACCGGCTTTGTCTGCAGTTTTTTGGGCAACTTCTTTAACTAACTGAGCTCCCATATTTTCAAATTTATCTGCTAACTCAATTTCTTTTGCAACGGAAACACCATCTTTGGTAATTTTCGGAGCACCGAAAGATTTATCCAAAATTACATTGCGACCTTTAGGTCCTAGTGTAACTTTTACTGTTTTTGCAAGAATGCTAACACCGTTGAGCATTTTGCTGCGAGCTTCGTTTCCGAATTTAATTTCTTTAACTGCCATTATTTTTAATCCCTATATTTTATTCAACAATACCCAACAATTCAGACTCTTTTATAATAAGTCTTTCTTCGCCGTTAATTTTAATTTCTGTTCCGCCCCACTTAGCAAACAAAACATGGTCACCGACTTTAACGGTCATCGGAATAACCTTTCCGTCTTCGGTGCGAGCACCGGTTCCAACAGCTTCAACAATACCTTCTGACGGTTTTTCTTTCGCTGTATCAGGAATAATAATTCCGCCGGCGGTTGTTGTTAATTCATCCAATCTTTTGACTAAAACTCTGTCATACAATGGTCTTACATTCATAGTCTGAAACTCCTTAAAATTTTTGCTATACTTTAGTTAGTAATTGTTTTTTGCGTTGTCAAGTTTATTACAACAAAAAATACCGGAAAATTTCCGGTATTTTTATATTTTTTCTTTTTTTTACAGTTTTGATTGTATCTTAAATTCTTTTTTCACCATAGATGTTATAACGCTTAAGCCAAAACTTGTTACCAACAAGAAAGATACCATAACAAAACTGAAAAAGAATATCCAAGAATGGGGATATATTCTCATAACCGGACGAGCTATCGTTGATGCCCAACCATCCAAAGTAAATGCTTGTAACAAACTGAATATAGAGGACCATAAATCACCAAAAGCGGCAACCTGTTCTCCAAATAATGCAACCCCCATAACCCCGAATACATAAACAAAAACACACAATACCACAGCCATTGCCACAAAATTAGGTAGAATTGAAAGCATAATATTTATAATGCTCTTCATTTGTTTGAAGTGGTTTATATAACGCAATAAACGGAACAAACGGAATGCACGCAAAATTATCAAATAACTGGTCAAAGGCATTGATGAAATTCCAACCACAATCAAATCAAAAATATTCCATCCGGATTTGAAAAATTTTGGCCCGTAAGCGTACATTTTCAACAACATTTCAACGATAAAGATTGCCATACAAAGACGATCTAACAAAAACATTGTTTTCATAAAATCAATATTTTCAACACCTATCGTAAGCAATCCCAAAGCAACCGCATCCATACAGATAACAAACATTATCAAATAGTCGAAGTTATTTGTTTCAATAACTTTTCTGGCTTTTGTTCGCTCATCTGACATATTTATAATTCCCATTTTAGACCTCGCTACAAGTTAAAAAACAGACAATAAAACCAAAATTGCACCTATTGCCAAAGACGGCCCGAAAGCCCCTGCTCTCTGACGTTTTACCAAAGAGTATACACCAAATATTACACATGATGATAAAATGGTATATATAAGCGGTTCCACTCCCAACCATGCTCCTATTGCCGTAAGTAATTTTATATCCCCGCCACCGAAAGCATCAACACTTCTCCATAACATCGCCAAGGTTGCAATAACCGGAATTACATATCCGGCAAGCGCAGCAACCGAGCTTTCAAGCGGAGAAATAAACGGATTGCTTATCGTTGCAAAAACAAAACCGCAGATTAACAAAGGTACTGTTAAAATATCCGGCAATAAAAACATTTTTATATCAATTTCGGTAAGTAATAACAATGTCCAAACAAATCCAAGCCACCAACATATATTTGCATCTCCTAACCTAAACCAAACCAGTCCGGATAATATCGCAGAAACACAAGCATATAACAAGCTTCGTAACTTATAATCTTTTAGTAGCTTCTTGTATTTATCATTTCTTTTTGAAGATATTTTATTAGGTTTTATCAATCGATAAATAGCATACGCAGCCGTTGCTGGCATAAATTTTGCAAAACGACGTGACATATATGGTATCAATGCACCAAAAACAAAACCGGCCAAAATGTAAAACATTGTTATACCTTAAAAGTTACACTCTTTTAATTTACATAACAATCGCTAATAAAAGTTTAAGAAAAACTAAACCAGTTTACAAAATTCCGCAAAACTGTCTGCCGATAAATAGGGATTGCAAATTTTTTCTTCGCCCAAAGAAACCGGAGCAACAGGCAGTCCTTGAGCCAATCTTTTTTTGGCTTTTTCAATATATCTTTCACCGGGAAGCCCATGTAAATTATGAAAACCATATATTGTATATTCATGTCCGGGATAAAAAACGACATCATCAGGCAGCTTTTTTATTTTTTCTAAAGTATTCCACATTTGCTCTGCCGTTCCCTCAAATAAACCGCCGATACACAAATTAAACAAAACATCTCCGGTAAATAAAATTTTATCTTTCTCAAAATACCACAAAATATGACCGATAGTATGTCCGTCTGCTGATAATATATGAGCCACGCTATCTCCCAATTTAAAATTATCTCCATCTTTAAGCATAATATCCATACCGGCAATTCTGAAACTATCAGCTTCAGCTCCGACAATTTTCGCTCCATATTTTTCTTTTATGGTCAGATTTCCTTCAACATGGTCAAAATGGTGATGTGTCGTAAAAATAAACTTTGGAGTAACACCTTGCTTTTCACATTCGTTAATAACAGGTTCTGCTTCCGAAACATCTAAAACTGCAACCGTTTTTGTTGCCACATCTTCCAATAAATAAGCATAATTATCCATTTGTCCGGCACGACACAAAACGGGGGTTACTTTTAACATTATTTATTTCTCCAAATTGCTAATGCTGTCTAATTGTGATTCGTCAATATTCACCAAATCGTAGAAAGTTAAAATATAATTCAGTAATCCGGCATAATTTTCTAAAGGAGAACCCGTAACCATGTTATGTACGGTAACTCTTCCTTTTAACACCTGATTATGTGCTCGCAAAAATTTACGAGAAACACGAAAATAACTGAAATTAACATCCCTGTTCAATTTTAGGGCATAATCTTCTATTGAGGCTAATAAATTAGGATACACCTTGATTCTGTAGCTATCATCATCTTCTTTTGCCGGCTTAATTCCTTCGTCGGTAAACCATTCCTTTTCCTTATAAAGAGAATGGCCTTCCCTTACTTCTCTTGCTGTCCCCCAATTGCTTTCTGCCACAGCAACCGCTATCAGTAAAGATGCCGGAATAATATCAATTTTTTCTGTAAGTTCTTCCAAAATAATATCATATCGTTCTTTGCCCTTCATTCTGGTAAAAACATCATATTTCACCGCAAAATCTTCTATCTCTTTTTTTTGTTGTTCCGAAAGTCCTTCTTTGCTATTCAGGGATTTCAAATCAAAAAGCTTTTTACGTTCCAATGTAATATCTTCGTTAACTTTCATCACTAACGGAGTCATTATCTGAATAAAAAGTTTATTTCTTTCATCTTTAGATTTTATGTTATTAAAATCAAACGGCATTGATTGTAACATCAATGGAGGGATTTTTTTCGATTCTCTCACAAATTCGGTATATTTATAATCAGAAAATATTTTTTTTAATACCTCAACATTTACATTATCGATATAAATTCCTTCCGGCTGAATTTCAAAAAGAAATTTATTATTTGCTTTTGTATCAAACGCAAATAACAAAAACAGTAAAGTCAGAACTTTTAGTATTTTAGTTTTCATATTTTTCTACAGCTTTTACTTCCGGAATATATGTTTTTAAAATCTTTTCTACACCATCTTTCAGTGTTCTTTGTGCATAAGGGCAACCTACGCATTTTCCTTGCAATTCAACATACGCTATTCCACCTTCAAACTTACGCAAAACAATATCTCCGCCATCACGTTGAATTGCCGGACGAATACGAGCATTAAGTAATCCGTTTATTTTTTCAATTAAATCTTCTTCTTTTTCCGATTCGTCTTCAATTACTATTTGTGCTCCCGATGTTAAAAAATCCATAATTTCCGCCAACACCAAAGGTTTTATATCACCCCAAGAGACGTCATCGTTTTTAGTAACGGATACACTATCCGGTGTTATTAAAACAGCATTAATCCCGCCTAAATCAAAAAGATTCTCTGCTAAAGAGGATTTACGAATAGATTTAATATCTATATATTTTGCGCTATTTTTTATATTCAGTCCGTTTTCCGGATAAAAGTGCATAATATTTTCATCCGGCGAAGCCTGTGTTTCAATTCGCATTTTTAGATTCTCCGTTCAACTTAATATTTATTTTCGTTAATATATTTTCTGTTTTAATAATATAATAGCCTAAATTCATTAAATGGTTCGGTTTTAAACTGTCATCAATTTTTCCGTTAACAACAATCTCCGGTGTCATTTCAACCGCATTTTGCAAAGCTCTGGTAGCAATCGTCCAGTCTTGATACAACTCTTCAGACATTAAAACTTGTTTATAATCTCTTCCCAATTTTTTCAAAATCAACATAAACGCATAAACTCGACCTTGATTCAGATAAAAAACATCATCTGCTTTGGTATCTGTCCAACGATTACTTCCTTCTCTAATCTCATTTTCGATATCCGTAATCGCCTTTGACAATCCTTTGATAACAGCCTTGTTTATTTTATATAAGCTCTCTTTGTCACGAATCCAAAAACATTTTTCTTCTTTTAGTGCAACATTAAAATCTTTGAGTTTTTTTCTGGCCTTTTTATATTGGGCAGATGAAGAAGGAGCCATTTTCAACTTATTATCAGGATGAAATAACCAAACATTTGAAGGATAGCTCAATAATTTCGCTGCAGCTTTAATTTCTTTAATCTCTTTTTCATTTTCCAAACACTGAATTTGGGAAGATATAGCTTTGGTCACTCTCGCTAATGATTGAACTATCCCTGTTTGAAAATTAGGCATATTGTCTAAACTATATGCGGGAAAGAAAAACGGTAAGTTTGCCGTCCATATATTTTCGTTTACTTCTCTATTTATCAAATACGCTGCCAATTCTACTGTTTGAGACTGTTCAGCGGATACCGACGAAAAATCATAATCTATTGTTTTATCTATATTTTCACTTATTTTTCCACCTAACGGATAATATGCTAAAATCAAAAATATAAACACACCGATAAATGCTTTAGGCCATGAATTAAAAGCCTTTTTTATCATTTCCGTACCGGAAAGAAAGATTTGTTTTACTTTTTTTATCAACTGCAACAATTTTTCTTTCAGCATTTTTTTCTCCTCTTACAATAGATGCTCTTTAGCCACATAAAAGCATCCATAACACCTGATATTTTTATCATAATCAAGAAAAGTAATAAAGCAAGTGTTCCTATTATTGCTAATAAAATAAATTTGACAATTAATGAAAATCCTAACCAATCACCAAAAAACAAAGTTAGGCAATATTTTTCAATATATAAAAATATTCCCATTATCAAAGAAGATAAACATATTTTAGCGATTCGTTTTTTAAGTTCTTTCGAAAAACACCAAAAACCTCTTTTTTTCAAACCTCGTACATATTGATATAGAGAAACAAATGCCGATAGGGTTGCGGCAGAGGCAATTCCGACGTGCCCGAAAGGTTTCATGAGCAATAATGCAAAAACTAAATTTGCAACCAAAACCACCGCACTATATTTAACCGGAGTTTTAGTATCACAACGGGCAAAAAAATTAGGAGTTAAAGCTTTTACCATAACATAAACCGGCAAACTTATTGCATAAACAACAACCGCTTTTGCCGTCATTTCTGTTTCAAAAACTCCAAATTTTCCATGTTGAAACAACACATTAACAATCGGCTCAGCCAAAACAATCAAGGCAACGGCAGCCGGCATTGAGAGAATTGCTCCATATTCTATTGCTTTGTCTTGAGTTTGTTTTGCTTCACCAATTTCTTCCGCTTTTAATTGTTTTGATAATATAGGCAATAGAGCTACACCGATGGCAGCACCGACAACCCCTAACGGCAATTGCTGTAAACGATTTGCATAGTATAACCAAGAAATTGCACCTGTTCCGACCAACGAAACTAAAATTGTATCAACCATCATATTTATCTGATAAATTCCGGCACCGAAAACTCCGGGGGCAATTCGCTTAAACAGTGTTTTTATTTCTTCGGTTTTAACCAATGCAAACACATCGGATTGAGGTTTTATAAACACATCTTGTCTTTTTAAGAAGAAATGCAACCACAAAATTTCTAAAACTCCTGCTGTAGGAACAGCTATTGCAATGCGATATGCCGGAGTTGAGATAAACGGCATTAGTACAAAAACAGAGGCAATCATCGTCAAATTAAGAATCACTGGAGCTGAAGCCGGTGCTGCAAACTTTCCTAAAGAATTTAGAACTCCTGACTGAAATGAAACAATAGAAACTAATAACAAGAACGGGAAAGTGATTCTTGACAAAAAAACAGCTAACTCAATTTTTCCGGCATCATCAACAAAGCCCGGAGCCAAAACCATAACCACGGCAGGCATAAAAACTTCCATAAGCAACACAAAGATTCCTACAAACAGCGCTAAAACGGAAATTGCTTGGGCAGCGAATTTAATTGCCTGTTTTTTTCCTTCTCCAACCAATTTTTGTGAAAAAATAGGAACAAATGCCGATGTAAAAGCACCTTCGGCAAACAAACTCCTAAAAAGATTCGGAAGTTTCAAAGCCACAAAGAAGGCATCAGAAACTATACCTGCCCCCAAATAATTTGCCAACACCACATCTCGCAAAAAGCCTGTAATTCTGCTTATTAGCGTCCAACCGCCAAAAGTTGCTATAGATTTCAATAAAGACATATTACTCTCTGGACAAATTATAAAAACAAATGCATTATAGATTAGAAAAATAAATAAATCCAACCGATTTTTATATTTATGTAATTTTTTTATTGACAAAACTTTTAAATATTGAGATAATAGACAAAAAAGAAGAATGGGAAATTATTAAGGAGAACCCAAAATGACAACCTTAGGAATAAGAACACAACTAACAGAAAAGAAAATAAACAGCAACAAAGTGCTGACAGATGCAAAAGAAGTTATCAAAAAAACCCCTCTCGCATTTCATATTCGTGGAGATTGGGAAACGACAGTAACAGCTTTGTCTGCTTTTTTCAGTAAGGGACATTCTGTATCCATATCTAAAGATGGATTAGGTAATAATTGGGTTAACGATAATGTTCCTTCAATAGAAACAAAACATCAAATAAATCAAAGTCCATCAATTTCTAGCAATACCACAACAGAAGTAAATCCCAGAGATGCCTTAAGCAAAGTCTTAAAAGCAGAGAAAGAAATGCAACAAGATAAATCAAAAGAAATTTCCGGTTTTGCACTTCCACAAACCGTACGCACACTTTAATTGTTCTCCTTATAAAGATTAAAGCTCCGAAAATTCGGAGCTTTTCTTTTTGCTTATTTATTAATCCAACCTTTTGCCGCTCGTGACCACAATTGAGTATTATCCCCGTCAGGATAAACGACAATTCCACCTATCGTCGGATTTTTGCATCCGCTTGTGGAGGGAAGAGAAAACGGCTCATTTGTTAGTTTACATTTTGCCATATCAGCAAAAATGCGAGCCTCCATATATTTTCCGTTATATCCGAATTCATCGGACCATTTTATTATTGCCTTTTTATTTTGTACTTCGGCAAAAATATCTTTGTGTTGCGGCAAAACATTAGCCTGTCCTTTTAATAAATTTTCAAAATCTTTTCTTATTATTGGATTATTCCAACCACCGCCGAAAACTAAAAAATAATCAGGTGTTTTTATCGGAGAAAATTTTAATCCGTAAACCATTATATATGCACTGAAAAATTCCGCAGTTCGAACTTTATCCTCAAACACAAGCTCTGTTTCCGCAAATTTATACCATGCCGGATCTGATGATTTAGGAGGCATTCTCAACAAGAAATTATCGCCATCTTGCGTCAAAACCGATTGTTCAAAAAGTTTTTCTAACAAATTATAATTGATTTGTCCTTTTGAACCGTATTTTCCGTCATAATCGCAACTTTCATTTTTTTCATTTCTGACTAACTCATCAATAAAATGATTAAAAGGACCGACATCCCACCCAACAACTTTATCATCATAAATTATCGCAATGTTTCCTGTGTTTCCGCCATTACAAAAAACCACTGGAAAAACACCTTTTTGTTGCAAATCCATTGCTAAATGCTGATTATGAACCGGCGCTAAAGGAGCGCCCTCGCCACCATTCATAATATCATCAGAACGAAAATCAAAAACAACAGGAATTCCGGTTAAATCACTCAACATTTGTCCGCTACCAATCTGCAATGTATTAACATCATACACATTTTTTGCCACTGACGGAGGCAAATGATAACAAGTTTGCCCGTGAAAACCGATTGCATCAATATCTTTTTTATTTATATGATATTTCTCCAACATTTCGTTTATTGCTTCCGCAATCAAGCTTATATATTGATTATGAATGTCTGTAAAAAAATCCTTTTCTTCAATATAGATTTTTTTAATATCCCCGCCATTATCTGCTAACTTATTTTTCAATAATCGGAAACCGTCCGCAATATTTTGAGGTATGTCTTTTGTATATCCGCAAATATCTTCGATTAAATTATTTTCAAATTTCGTTAAAACCACATCAGCCGCATCTAGCGAATTTCCGGTCATAATTCCCATACATAAATAGCTGCTTTTCATCGGTATATCCTTTTCTTTTTCCCAAAGTTTAATTTGTTTTTTTTATATTGACAATACAATATTTTACCCGTATAAATTCCTCGAAACCGAGGACTCTGTTTATCAGAGCTTTAAATAACTATAATAAACCGGAGAAATAAAATGAAACGCACATATCAACCTTCTAAAATCGTTAGAGCTCGTCGTCACGGCTTCCGTGCTCGTATGGCTACTCAAGGCGGACGTAAAGTTTTGGCTGCTCGCAGAGCAAGAGGTCGCGCAAAACTTTCTGCTTAAGGCTGTGGCAAATGCCCTCTTTTTCGGTATTAAAAAAACGTCGTGATTTTGTAAGACTCACAAAATCAGGCGAGTCTGTACCAACCCATACTCTCGTTCTTCAAGCGGCTCCCAGCGAGTTGGCTTTTCGTACGGGAGAAGCAAGAATAGGTTACACAACAACCAAAAAGTTAGGCAAAGCTCACGTAAGAAATCTCTGTCGTCGCAGACTTCGTGCTGCGGCGGCTTTGTATTTTGCACAAAATGCTTTACCGGATTTTGATTATGTAATTATCGCCAGATATTCGACAGCCAATGCCGATTTTCAAAAGATATGCCAAGACCTTTGCTATGCCTTAAAAAAAATTAATCGGAAATTTTTTCCCGAGGAACAAAAAAATGATACGGAAAATGATTCGCCTGCCGTTTATCATGCTGGTTAAGTTTTATCAAAAAGCAATATCTCCGCTTATGCCCAATGTGTGCAGATACCAGCCCAGTTGTTCACAATATATGATAGAGGCAATCGAAACTCATGGAGTTATAAAGGGAATATATTTAGGAACCAAGCGAATTTTACGCTGTCACCCTTGGGGAGGAAAAGGTTTTGACCCCGTTCCGCCTAAAGAAGATAAGCACAAGACATCTTTATAGCTTGCAATCGGAATAAATACTGCTATATTCTAAATCAATTCAATATACTAACAGGAAAAAATCTAAAAATGAAAGACGAATTAAAGAGTTTTTACGCCGCTGTTTTGTTGTCATTAGGCGTTGTTTTTTTAAGTAACTTTTTGTTTTCTGATAAAAAAGAAAACATTGAAGAAACACAACCGGTTGTCGAAACCGCCGTTATTGATACTCAAAAAGAACTGACGGAAGATAAAGATGTTCTGTCTCAAGAAAATTTATCTACAGAGGAAGTTTTAATTTCATCTCAACGTGTTGATATTGATAATGATGCTATAAAAGGATCTATTCGTGCTAATGGCGGACGTATAGATAATTTGTGGTTGAAAAAATATAAACAAACTCTTGATGCCGATAGTGCTGACGTAGAACTTTTTGCTCCGACAAAATCTGCAAATCCTTATTATGCCGAATTCGGATGGTTGTCTTCAGACAAAAACTTAAAATTACCTAATACCGAAACACTATGGACTGTAAAAGGAGACAAATTAACTCCTCAAACTCCGGTGGTTTTGGAATGGGATAATGGTGAAGGATTGCGTTTTATAACTAAAATTTCCATTGATAATGATTATATGTTTAATATTGATCAATATGTTGAAAACAACACAGATAAATCTGTCACTTTATACCCGTACGGATTAATTGCACGCAATCAGGAAAAAGCTATCGGAGCAAGTGTTGTTCACGAAGGACTTATCGGTGTTTTTGATGATGAACTCGAAGAAGTTAAATATTCTGATTTGAAAAAAGAAAATAAGGAATTTGAATCTAATGGCGGATGGTTTGGTTTTTCCGATCGTTATTGGTTTTCTTCTATCATCATAAATTCAAAACAAAAAATTAAAGCAAAATTCAGTCGAAATGACACATTCTATCAAACCGATTATGTAGGCGCACCGGTAACTGTTTCTGCCGGCAGCGTGGGCTCTTCACAAGAAATGCTATACGCCGGAGCCAAAGAAATAAAATTACTCGATAAATATACCGATGACTTGCATATCAATAAATTTGATTTAGCTGTTGATTTCGGTTGGTACTATTTTTTAACTAAACCGTTTTTCTATATTTTAGATTTTCTGTATAATATAATCGGAAATATGGGATGGGCTATTCTTTTATTCGCAACACTACTTCGTCTTGCAATGTTCCCTATCGCAAATAAATCGTTTGAAAATATGGCAAAAATGAAAAAGTTGCAACCTAAACTAAAAGAATTGCAAGAAAAATTTGCCGAAGATAAGTTAAAATTGCAGCAGGAAACCGTTTTATTATATCAAAAAGAAAAAGTTAATCCGGCTTCGGGCTGTTTACCGATGTTTATTCAAATTCCGGTATTTTTCTCTCTGTATAAAGTGCTAAATATCGCTATAGAAATTCGTCACGCACCATTTATCGGGTGGATAAAAGACTTGTCAGCTCCCGACCCGATGGTTATCTCTGCTTGGTCACATTTGCCGATTCCCGGATTTTTAGATATTGGCGTATGGCCGATTGTGATGGGCTTGACAATGTTTATTCAACAAAAAATGAATCCGGCGCCCACCAACAAAGATCAAGCCAGAGCTTTTGCCCTTATGCCCTTAATATTTACATTTATGATGGGACATTTTGCCGCCGGATTGGTAATTTATTGGTCATTCAGCAATTTGTTGGCAATAATTCAACAACGAGCTATATTAATCAAAAATAAGGCTTGAGATGATAAAAGAAGACAAAAAGTATACTGACGAGAATCTGGCAACAGGTAAAAGCCTGTTTGCCTCTTCTTGCCAATTTATGTTAGGTGTCGCAAACTTAGAACAGTTGCCTCCAGATAATATTCTTGATGAAATAGCTTTTGCCGGACGTTCTAATGTCGGAAAATCAAGCCTCATAAATGCACTTACCGGCAAGAAAACTTTAGCGAAAACTTCAGGCACACCGGGAAGAACACAACAACTGAATTACTTTAATTTAGCCGACAAATTATATATGGTAGATATGCCGGGCTACGGATTCGCTCAAGCACCGGAATCTTTAGTAAAAAAATGGCAAAAAATGATTTTTGCTTATTTACAGGGACGAGTAAATTTAAAAAGAGTGTTCTTGCTTATCGATTCTCGTCACGGCATAAAAAAAGTAGATAAAGAAATCATGGAAATGCTGGATAAAGCAGCTGTTAACTACCAGATTATTTTAACTAAAACAGATAAAATTTCTGCAGTTGCTCTAACAAAAGTAATAAACGAGACTCAAAAAACGCTAAAAGAACACCCCGCCGCTCATATTGATATAATACCTACCAGCTCTGAAAAAAACAAAGGAATTGATGAGCTTAGAGCCGAAATAGCAATATTAGCTCAAATATAAAAATGTTTGTCAAAACCAGTTTTTCGTATTAATATAAAATATAGTAAAGGTTTTGACAAATGAGTAAAAACGATAATAAAAAAGGCATTGTTGTAATTGATATTGACGGCGTAATTAACAGTTACTCTAATCGTCGTTTTTATTTGTCGTTCGTTTATAAAAGCATCAAAAATTTAGCAAAAGTTCATGGACGAAAAAAACTACTAAAAGAACTCCCGAAAATAAAGAAATCAGGTGGACCGAACGGGTTATTTAAATTTGCCAGAGAATATTGTGGAGACGATAAAAAATTTGATGAATACTGCAAAAATTTAGTTAAAAGTCTTAATTTTAATTTAATAGCTCCGGATCCTTCGCTAAAAGAATTTATGCGAAGATTGGGAAAGCACGGAGATATAGTTATACGAAGCGACGGACTTTCAGCAATTGCCGGAGCTGCGTGGCAAAGAGTAATACACGATATACCATCGGATAAAATCAAAGAAAATTTACTTTACGGAGAAAAGTTGCCTTCTCAAATGACCGTATTTTTAGGAAATAAAAAAATTCCGGTAAGCGGTATAGAAGATAACAACATGCAGCTGAAAACAGATATAAAAAGTTGGCATCCGTTTTTTGACAAACATAACGCCTGCATTGAAGAATCCGTCCTTTTAGATGACAGCAAAAACAACATTAAAGTTGCTCAACAATTAGGAATGACCGCAGTACACATCAGTAAACTTGACAGTTTTCTGGAAAAATCATTATTTAAATGTAGTTTATCGGATATTTTGGGAACCAAAATGTCAAAAACTTTAAAACGATGCCAAATCGCATACGGGCAGAAAGTTGATGTAAAAACTTTATTCAGAAGTATTCTTGAAAAACAAAACAACTCAGAAGAAGATTTAATTATTCATAAATACAAATCGGATAAAAGCAAATAAAAAGCGGGGTTTTTCAACCCCGCCGTTTATTTTTCTATTCTATAACCTTCATTACTTCTTCGGTAATATCATCACCGCCGTAAATTGCTACTGTTTTTGTCAGTACTAAGCTATATCCTTTATCTTTAGCTTCATCAATAATGGTTTGTGTGATATTTTCATCAATATTTTGAAGTTTTTGAGCATATTCTTTAGCAAGTTCTTCTCTTTTTTGAGCAAATTCTTCACCATATTTTTTCAAAAGAGCTTCTTTTTTCTCTTTATTTTTTTCACCATCAACTTCTTTTTGGGATTCTTCTAACCATTTTGCCAATTCTTGTGATTTTGCAATTTGTTCGTTTTTCAATAACTGAACTTGTTCCGAACTGTTTACAACTCTCTGAATATTAACCACAGCAACCTTAGACTTGTTACATCCGATCATACAACCGACAGCCACACCGAGTACCAGTGCAAGCACACCAGTCAAAACAACAACTTTTTTATTCATTATTTATCCTTTCTTTCATAAATTATCTGCTTATAAAATTAATATCAATAATTGCAAAAGTCCATATGAAAATATGATAATATCAACAAAAAACCGCCCTTTCGGGCGGTAATTTATGGCGCGCTCGGCGGGATTCGAACTCACAACCTTCTGATCCGTAGTCAGATGCTCTATCCAATTGAGCTACGAGCGCATAATTTCTCGTTACGTCACCCTTAATACATTCTTTTATTTTTTTTTGCAAGCAAAATTTAACAAAATTTAAAATTTTTTTATTATTTTATCAAATACGTGCATTTTGTTATTATAAATATCAGAAATATCTTTACAAAATCAGATAAAAGTGTAAAAAAACATTAGGTTAAAAATTTAAATTTTTATATAAAGGTAGTTGTTAAATGAAAAATATTGCTTTAAATACGCTTGCGGCAATTTGTTTATTAGGTCTTAGTGGCTGTGCTTCTGACGGAAACTCTTTTCCTTCGCTGCTTGGCTCTGATTCGCAAGAAGGCATCTATGCTAAAAGTTCAAACGTTGTTAACGGTTCATATACAGGAACTTTCGTAGGACAAAGAGTTACTGCTTTCAGACAAGAATTAAACTTGATTTCTCAAGCTCAAAAATCTAATGAAAGAGAATTAGAAAAAATCAATGCCAATATTTCTAACAACGCAAATCTTTATCAAAAAACAGTTTCTAATGTAGAAACAAAACTTCAAGCTGGCACAACTCCGGGTAACCCCAATATGTATGCTATGCTTCAACAAGCACAAGGAAACGTTCAAACAATGTTCGCCAATGCTAATGCTTTAGAAAATCTTTCAGCAAAAACATCTGACACATTGACATCCGTTACCTATTTAGAAAATGCAATTTCTGCCGCTTTCAGCATTTCGGGTGCCGTTGATGAAGACCACAAACAATTACGCGAACTTCAAAACGAAGCTATGAGTATTGCTCAAAAAGCCGCCGCTCTGAATGAAAATGTTACCGGCGCTGCAAATTTCCAACAACAAAGTGCTATACAATCAAGCCAAGAAATTGACGGATTACGTGAAAGTGTCAAAAGCGGAAGTAATACCGGAGCTGTCGTATCTCGTCCGGTCATAATGCATCGTGCAACAAGACCTGTTGTCAATTCACAAGTAAAACGTATCAGCAGACCTCTTACATCTAACAAACAGGCTTCTGTAAACAATTTGCCTTTATTCTCTGTTCGTTTTGCTGATAAGAATGTAGATTATAAAGAAGGACTTTCTACCGCTGTAAAATCTGCATTAAATCGTAAACCAAATGCTGTTTTTGAAATTGTTGCCGTATCAAATTCAAAAACAAAATCCGAAGCACAAGAACATGCAGCACGCATTTTTAACGAAGTTGTCAGCATGGGAGCAAATGCAGGAAGCATAAATTTGAATGCAAAAGTAAACGAAAAATCAACTGTTTCGGAAGTTCAAATTTTTGTAAAATAACACTATAAAAAATTTATCCCCACAGCCATACAAACTGTGGGGATTTTTTTAATCTTTTCCTAAATTCGTATTTCTGTTTACATATATTGCCATTATAATTCCAAAGCTGGCTAAAACAGAAAGCATTACCGTACCTCCATAAGAAATAAGAGGCAACGGCACTCCTACAACGGGGAGAAGTCCCAAAACCATTGCAATATTAATAAATATATAAAGAAAATAGTTAGTAGTTAATCCTATAATAACCAATTTACCGAAATAACTGGTTGTACGTAGTGCAAAATAATAACTATACAACAAAACCAAAAAATTTATAAACAGAACCAAAATAGCTCCGATAATACCAAATTCTTCAGACAACATTGTAAAAATAAAGTCCGTATGCTTTTCCGGTAAGAAATTTAAATGGCTTTGAGTTCCGTTCAAAAAACCTTTTCCGAAAACGCCACCTGATCCCAAAGCTATTTTTGACTGCATTATATGATACCCCGCACCAAGCGGATCTCTTTCCGGATTTAAGAAAGTAAGCACTCTTTTTTGCTGATAGTCATGTAAAAACTGCCACGCTATCGGTAACAAAACCAAAACACCCGTTCCTACTGCAACAAATTTCCATAGTTGCACACCAACAACAAAAAGTATAACTCCGGTCGTAAATAACAACATAAGTCCTGTTCCTAAATCCGGTTGCATCATTATCAATACTGCAGGAACAAAGGCCATCAACAGTGGCTGTATAATTCCCCTTATAGTTTCTATATTTTGCAAGGTTGTAGAATGAAAATATTTTGCTAAAGCTAAAACCAATGCTATTTTCATTAGCTCTGATGGTTGAAGTTTCATAAAACCAAGATTTATCCATCTGGTTGCTCCCATCCCGGTATGTCCGGCTATCTCAACCACAATCAGCAAAAACAATGTTGCAAAATAAAAATAGTACGCATATCGCAGAAAAATTTTTATATCACAAAACGTCAAAACAACCATCACTCCGACACCTAACGCAAACCGAATAAAGTGTTTTAGAGCCCAAACATCCCAATCTCCGTTCGCGGCAGAATAAAGCATCATCACTCCAATTCCGCCAAGCAAAAAAATGAAGAAAAAATAAGTAAGATTTAAATTATACAATTTTTCTTTTAACGTCAGATTCGGATTTCTAAATCCTGATTTATAAAACTTATACATCTATTTTTTCTCCTCATCCAACATTAGGGCCTCTTTCAAGAGTTTTGAAGCTATTGGAGCAGCCACTGCCGAACCGCCACCGCCATGCTCAACCAAAACAGCAACGGCATATTTAGGATTTATATGCGGAGCATACCCCACAAACAAAGCATGATTTCTATACCTCCAAGGCAAATCTTCTTGCTTTACAATTCCGCTTTGTCTTTCTTGCAAAGTAATACGCCTAACCTGCGTTGTACCGGTTTTTCCGCACATTTTTTTGCCTTTATAATCAAATTGTGACATAAAAGCTGTTCCACCGCTTTTATTAACTACACTACACATACCTTCTTTTACTAGAGTCATATACGCAGGATTTACTTTTATATTTTTATACTTTGAAATTGCTTCTTCACTCACCGGAATCAAACTGGGCTCTATCATTTTTCCGCCATTAGCGATTCGTGCCGTCATAACTGCCAACTGTAACGGAGTTGTCAAAATATAGCCTTGTCCTATACCGGCAATAAGCGTTTCCCCTCCTTGCCAAGGAGCTTTTAAGTTTGCCAATTTCCACGCTTTATCCGGAATAATTCCTGCTTTTTCATCATCAAAATTAAGTGTAGTCTTTGAGCCTAAACCAAATCTACGTGCCATAGCTGCTATCTTATCGATACCTACTTTTTGTGCTACCTCATAAAAATAAACATCACAAGAATGTTGCAGAGCTTCCTCTAAATTAACCGGACCATGACCTTCCTTTTTCCAACAGTGAAATAAGTGATTACCAACATCTATCTTACCATAACAACCTATTTTGGTATCTCTTTTAATAATTCCGGCTTCTAAAGCTGCCAAAGCAACTATCATTTTAAAAGTAGAACCGGGAGAATATCGTCCGCTAATTGTTTTGTTTATTAACGGTTGTTTTTCATCATTTAACAGACTTCCGTAAAGTTCTTGACTAACCCCTTGAACAAAGTCGTTCGGATTATATGACGGCATAGATAAAAAGGTCAAAATTTCACCGCTGTTTACATCTATCACAACTGCAGAACCACTTTCTTCGCCAAATAAATCATAAGCTTTTTTTTGCAATCTGCTATCGATGGTTAGTTTCAAGTTTTCTCCGGCAATTCCGTCTTCACGCTCAATTTCTTTCATAACTCGTCCGACGGCATTAACCTCTAATTTTTGGTTTCCGCCTTCACCTCGCAGTTCTTTTTCGTATCGTCGCTCCAAACCTATTTTTCCGACTTTAAATCCCGGAGTCTCTAACAAAGGGTCGTTATCTTTTTTCAAATCTTTTTCCGATACGGCAGCAACATAGCCCAAAACGTGAGCCATTTGCTTGTCAAAAGGATAATCTCTGCTCAAACCGTCATCAACAATAATTCCCGGCATTTCTGCGGAAACCAGTAAAATTTTTGAAACTTCTTCCCAGCTCAAACCTTCTTTTATTTTTATAGGAACAAATCTCCGATACCTTTTCAAATCTCGGCGGATACGAGCCTCTTCTTTTTCGCTCAAAGGCATCAGTTTTTTAAACTTTTCTAAAGTCTCGTTTACATCGTTAGCTTGTTCAGCCACAATCATTGCCTGAAAATTCTGTTTATTATTGGCGATAGGAACACCGTTTCTGTCATAAATAACACCTCTCGGAGGAACAATAATTCTTGATGAAATTCGATTTTCATCAGCCATTGTCGCATATTTATCGGCTTCGTATACTTGTAAAAAATATAATCTGCCGATAATAATCAACAGTAGGAAAAATTGTATTCCTCCCCATATCAAAGTTCTTTCTATTAATACTTTACCTTTGCTGTTATCTCTATTCATCAGTTGTCTTCCTGTAAACAATTATTGACAATTAGAGCATTTATCCCGCCGACGACAGGATACACAGCCAAGCTTAAAAAATATGAAAAAATCAATCCTTTTATCGGTAAAAATTGTGCATAATAAACCGACATTAAAAACCATCCTGAAAACAACACGACAAAAAGAAGTAACGACAATCCTAACCACATCAATTCAAACGTTTTTTCAGGTATATATTTGGATAAATTTGTTACCAATAAATACATAACCAAAAACATAAATAAATTTATTCCCAATGGACCTATTGATTGCAAATCAGCAAAAACACCCAGTAGAAAAACTGCCCCTAAACCGAATAAATACGGACGATACACTGCCCAAAAAAACACACATAAAAGACCAAACATCGGACGTGCATTACTACTGATTGACGAATGTAAAGGAATAAAAGAGATAAACAGCCATAAAACAGATATAAACAACGGTAATGATTTCACCATCCAATTACTCAACGTATCTCGCCAGTTTTCTCTCATTTGACGAAATCCTCATACAATTCATCAGCAGGGTCGGGGAGTTTATAATCAACTATCATCACATATTCCATCCGAGATAAATTGTTTGCCGGTTTTATTTTTACAACATTTTTTTCAACCGAAGCTACTTCGCCTACCGGAAGCCCGACGGGAAAAACCCCACCGATTCCCGAAGTAATTATTTTATCACCTTTTTCAATTTTTGCATCAAGCGGTAAAAATTTCAATTCCGGCCATTCATCATTTTGCCCAACTAACATTCCTCTGATTCGTGAGCTTTCAACCATTACCGAAATTCGTGAGTTAATATTATTTATCATTGCAATTTTAGCATAATTATAACCGACCGATTCAATTCTTCCGATAACACCTTTATCGCTTATAACAACTTGTCCTTTAGCAACATTTTTATTGCCATCAATATAAACCGTCAATGAGTGAGAAAAAGCCGTTCCCTCTTCTGCTACCACTTTTGCGGTAATAAAGCTTGCATCCTCGGGCACTTGATAATTCAATAAATTAGATAAAATCTTATTTTCTATTTCCAGTGCTTTGCTTTTTGCATTAGCAATAATAAGTTTTCTGTTTTCGTCTCTCAAAAGCTGATTTTCTTCATCTATTTTTCGAAGACTGCGGAGATAATCATAACCATTTAGCATAATACTTGCAGGCATAATCAAAATTTCGGTAATCGGAGTTATGATTTCTCCGGCGGTTGTTGATGTCTTTTCAATGAGTGCATTATTAGCTTTATTAAGCAACATAAATGCAAAAACCATAATAAAAAGCAAAGCTATTGCCGACTTTTTTATGGTTCGACGCAAATGACTTAATTGCAAAAACATAACTCGACGTTTTTTAGCCACAATTTTTTCCCGAAAAGTTACACAAAATTAAGTAAGTAACTAGCACATAAAAACATTCAAAGCAAATAAAATTTAGAATTTAAACAAAAGAAAGGTCCTGCTTTCGCAGGACCTATTCTCGCAATGCGTAACGCACCGGATTACTTGGTACCCATATTAATCATAGGAACCGAGTTGCCCAGCATATACTGAGGCAACTTACCATCCCACTTAAGAACGGCCTCATAATCCACGAGCGACTTGTTGCGCTCAAGAGCCTTAGCCTTGATCTCCATCGCTTCAGCTTCAGCCTTTGCAGTAATTACTTTCTGCTCAGCCTCTTCCTGAATACGCTTGGTATCATTAACGGCCTGCTGTGCACGCTGCTCGGCAATAACCTTGTTCTCAATCGCATCCTCGAACTTATCCGAGTAATCGATGTTAATGAACTGGAAGGTCACGTTCTGGAAGAAGTTGTTGTCCAATCTGCTCTGCAGACCCATCAACACTTCCTCACGAGCCTTATCACGATTACTTACCAAGTCCTGTGCCTGCCACTTACCAACTACGTCCTTGAGAACGTCATTGAGAACAGGAACAATCTTCTTGGTCTCATAATCCATACCCACACTCTCGTAGAGAACATGGACATTGTTAGGAACAAGCTCGTACGTGAACGTATACTCCATAGCGGCTGTCTGCACATCACTGGTGTACGATGAAGTCTGTGCTGTCATCGTCTTGGTACGGACATCAATCTCAGTCATCGAGCTGATAAAAGGCCACTTAAAGCCCACACCATTCGGGTAGCTCTTCTGCTCTACCTTACCAAGGGTCGTTAAGACACCACGGTGACCAGGATCTACACTGTAGATACCGCCGATCAAGACACAGATAAGCAACACGGCACCAAGACCGATTGCAACCCACTTAATGATGCTCTTTACGCTTACTTCGCTGTCGTAACTATTGTATGACATACGCATATAAAATTAAATACAACAAACCTTCAAAATCTACTTCCTTCTTTCCTTACTAAAAACTATTTTAAAACGATTCTACTCTGATCCCTGAAATACGCAATTTCAAACTGTAAAAACAGCGGGCGGCCTCGCGAAAGACTCTTTATCTTGTATATAAATACTTCATTAAAATAGTTGAGAGCTTGAGTTACAAAGAAAAATCTTTGTCAAAATCCATAGCTATCCGAATATGTTGTCATTAATACTTATCTTTATAATTTGTTAAGTATAGTCAGTATATATCTCTTCTTGACAAAAATCAAGACAAAAAATGTCGCCGATGTAAAAAATCGACGACATTTGTAAATTAAAAGCCTTTCAAAATATATTCACTTATTGCAGAAACGTAAAAAGAACTGTCTTTTATAGGTTCTCCTTCTGCTATTTTTGCCTGATCAAGCAATATTTTTGAAATTTTTTCAATTTCTTGTTTTTTATTTTCATCTTCTATCGATTCGCTCAATTTAATAATCAACGGATGATATGGGTTTATTTCTAAAATACGAGTCGAATTAAAAGCTGTTTGTTGTTGATGATTTCTCATCAATCGTTCCAGATGGATACTCATCTGTCCGTTTTCAACAGTTAAACTGACCGGACTTGATGTAAGTTTTTCCGTCGATTCGACTTTTCCAACTTCGTCCTTAAACAAATCTTGCATATAATTTATAAGTTTTTCCAAACTTCCTTCCTCAGCTTTAGCTTCTTTTCTTTCAAAAGAAAAATCAACATCAGCCTGTGAAATATGCTTGATAACTTTTCCTTTATAATTAGGCAAAGTTTGAGTCCAAAATTCATCTATCGGATCGGTTAAAAGCAATACTTCTAAACCTTTTTGTTTAAATGCTTCCAACTGCGGATTGTTTGCTAAAACTTTAACATCATCACCGGTAATATAATAAATAGCATTTTGTTCAGATTGCATACGCTCAATATAAGCATCTAAACTCGTCAACTTTTCGCCGCTTTTTGTAGAACTAAATAGAGATAATGAGGCAATTTCTTCCCGATTCGAAAAGTCTTCATAAATACCTTCTTTAAAAGCAATCCCGAAATTATCCCAAAATTTGCTATAATCGTCATAATTTTCAAAACGCTTTTTCAAATCTTTTAACAATCTGCCGACAATTCCGTTTTTGATTTTTGCAATCAACGCATTTTGTTGCAACATTTCACGAGAAATATTTAATGGCAAATCAGAAGAATCAACGATTCCCTTAACAAAACGCAAATAATTCGGCATCAATTCTTCTACCTTGTCGGAAATAAACACCCTGTTCACATAAAGTTTTAGTCCTTGTTTTTTATCAGGCTGAAACAAATCATAAGGCTGACTCGATGGAATAAATAACAAAGATGTATATTCAATGCTTCCTTCTGCCTTAAAATGCAGAGTTAACCATGGTTCATCAAAATTATGTGAAATGTGTTGATAAAATTCTTTATATTGCTCTTGAGTGATTTCACCTTTGTTTCTGGTCCATAAAGCAGAACCGCTATTAATCGTTTCTTCGCCGGCCTCCGTCAAATTTAATACTATCGGATAACTGATATGGTCAGAATATGTTCTGATTAAATGACGAAGATAGATTGTATCGGTAAAATTCTTGTCTTCCTCTTTTAAGAACAATTTTATTTCTGTTCCGTTTTCACTCTTTTCCGCCGATTCGATTTCAAAACCGTCAACTCCGTTTGATACCCATTTATAAGCCTGTTCCTCTCCGGCTTTTTTGGTGATTATCTCAACCTTTTCGGCAACCATAAATGCAGAATAAAAACCGACACCGAACTGACCTATCAAATCGGCAGCCGAACCATTTTCTTTCATATTTGCCACAAAATCCGAAGTTCCCGATTTTGCTATTGTGCCCAGATGATTTATCAAATCATCTTTGTTCATTCCGATACCGTTATCCGAAATTGTAAGTGTATTATTTTTATCATCTGGAGTTAAAACAATTTTTAACTCGCCGTTACCTTTTGCAATATCCGGATTGGTCAACGATAAATATTTAAGCTTGTCACAAGCATCGGAGGCATTAGAAACAAGTTCTCGTAAAAAAATATATTTTTCCGAATAAAGTGAATTAACCACAATATTCAACATCTTATTTACTTCTGCTTGAAAGTTCATTTTTTCGCTCATATTTACTCTCCAAATTTTGTTATTGCTTATTATATGGGTAGAAAAAAGCTCATTCGCAAGTGCATCTGTTATTTTTTACTTGATTTTATTATAAATATGATTAGATTGAGGGCTGAAATTAAAATAATCTTTAAGGAGATAAACCATGGTTTCTGTCGTTAATGACAATTGTATTAAATGCAAATCTTGTGTTGATGTATGCCCTGTTGATGCTTTTCACGAAGGTGATACTCAATTGGTAATTGATCCTGATACATGTATCAGCTGCGGTGTTTGCATTGCAGAATGCCCACAAGAAGCAATCACAACTGAAGACGAAGCTGATCCTCAATGGGTTGCTTTTAATGCTGAAAATGCAAAAAATTGGCCAAATGCCAACGAATAATTTTTTCGTTTAAAGCCCCTGCAAAAGCAGGGGTTTGTTATTTATGCCAAATCAGTCCTTAACGGACTGATTTTTGTTTTATTTTTTTCTTGAAAACAGACAAACTTGTGCTATTGTGCGCCTAAAATTAAAACAACAAATTGAAAGAAAAACAATGGAATTAAGAAATATCGCTATTATAGCTCACGTTGACCACGGAAAAACAACCTTGGTTGACGGACTATTAAAACAAAGCGGAACTTTTCGTGATAACCAAAAAGTTGAAACCTGTGTTATGGACTCAAACGAACTCGAAAGAGAAAGAGGTATCACTATTTTATCAAAATGTACTTCCGTAGAGTGGAAAGGGGTTAGAATTAATATCGTAGATACCCCCGGACACGCAGACTTCGGCGGGGAAGTTGAACGCATTATGTCTATGGTTGACGGTGTTATTTTGTTAGTAGACAGCTCAGAAGGTCCTATGCCTCAAACAAAATTCGTTTTAGGAAAAGCCCTGAAAGTCGGATTGAAACCTATTGTTGTTATTAACAAAGCAGACAAACCGGATGCCCGTGTTGATGAAGTATTAAACGAAGTATTCGATTTATTTGTAAGCCTTAACGCAACAGATGAGCAACTTGATTTTCCTGTTTTGTACGCTTCGGGACGCAACGGTTGGGCAGTAGAAGATTTAAATGACGAAAAGAAAGATTTAAGCCTGTTGTTCGATTTAATTCTTTCCAAAGTATCAGCTCCGGTATGCTATCCGGACAAACCATTTTCTATGCTTGCAACAACATTGGAAGCCGATAAATTTGTCGGACGTATGCTTACCGGAAAAATCTATTCCGGAAGTGTAAAAGCAGGAGAAACTATCAAGGTTCTCGGCACCGGAAACAAAGAAATCGAAAGATTTCGCATTAATAAAATTATGGCATATCGCGGTCTCACTCGTCAAAGTTTAGACGAAGCCCATGCCGGAGATATCGTTGCTATTGCAGGTGTCGCAAAAGGAACTGTTGCCGACACATTATGCCATTTTGATGTTACTGAAGCAATCGAAGCACAACCGATAGACCCTCCTACATTAGTGATGACTTTTGCTGTAAACGATTCGCCTTTAGCCGGAAGAGAAGGAGATAAAGTAACATCCCGTGTTATTGCAGAACGATTGCAAAAAGAAGCCGAAGGAAATATCGCTCTTAAAATAACCACAACACCAAATTCTGATGCTTTTGAAGTAGCCGGTAGAGGAGAATTGCAATTAGGTGTTTTGATAGAAACAATGCGCCGTGAAGGATTCGAACTTTCTATTTCACGTCCTCGTGTTGTATTCCAAAAAGATGAAAACGGTAACGTTTTAGAACCTATTGACGAAGTTGTTGTGGATGTTGATGAAGAGTTTTCAGGCACCGTTGTAGAAAAAATGGGAATGCGTCGTGCTGAATTGATAGAAATGATTCCGGCACAAGCAGGCAATAAAGTTCGTTTAATATTTCACGCTCCTACCCGTGGTTTAATCGGTTATCATTCCGAATTTTTAACTGACACCCACGGAACCGGTGTTATGAATCGCAGTTTTTATGCCTATGAACCTCACAAAGGAGAAATAGAAGGACGCAGAAACGGAGTATTAATATCCAGTGAAGACGGAACTGCTATCGCTTATTCTTTATGGAAACTGGAAGACAGAGGACCGATGTTTATTGATCCTAACGTTCCTGTTTATGTAGGTATGATTATCGGAGAACATACCAAGCCTAACGATTTGGAAATTAATCCGTGTCGTTCAAAACAATTAACCAATATTCGTGCTGCCGGAAAAGATGAAGCTATCAGCTTAACTCCGCCTCGTCGCATAAGCTTGGAAGAAGGCTTGTCCTATATTCAAGACGATGAGTTATTGGAAGTTACACCAAAAACGATTCGCTTGCGTAAACGTATTCTTGATCCTATTCAACGTAAACGTTCCGCAAATAAGATAGCATAGTGCAAAAACCGGAGAATCATCTCCGGTTTTTTATTGCTTATCCATGTAAAATATCGTATTTTACAATTCGAAAAAGAAAACCAAAAGAGATTTAAAAATGCGTAATGACAACAGAGAAAACAATCAAATCAGAAATATAGAATTAATCCCAGGATTTAGTCCTTATGCCGAAGGTTCATGTTTGGTAAAATTCGGAAACACCCATGTAATTTGTACGGCAAGTGTCGAAGAAAAAGTACCTAATTGGTTGAAAGGTCAAAACAGAGGTTGGATTACGGCTGAATATGCCATGTTGCCTCGTTCAAATCGACAAAGAACAGCCAGAGAACTAAAACAGCCATCCGGACGCACTCAAGAAATTCAACGCCTTATCGGCCGTTCTCTACGAGCCGTTGTTGATTTAACATTGTTAAAAGATTTTTCAATTTGTATTGATTGCGACGTTATTCAAGCAGACGGAGGAACAAGAACCGCCGCAATAACCGGTGGCTTTGTTGCTCTCTATCAAGCTATTCAATATATGATTGAACAAAAGAAAATCAAAGAAAATCCGATTAAAGAATTTGTAGCTGCAATTTCTTGCGATATACATAACGGCGAAAAAATTATAGATGTTAACTATGAAGAAGATTCCCACGCACAAGTTGATATGAACTTCATTTTAACGGAAAGCGGAAAAATCGTAGAAATTCAAGGAACAGCAGAAGAAGAACCTTTTGACGAGAAAGAATTTTTTGAACTGATGTCTTTGGCAAAAGACGGAATTAAACAACTCATAGAAAAACAAAAAGAAGCTTTAGGAATTAAATAAATGAAAATAACAAAATTAGTCGTTGCAAGTCATAACGCCGGCAAAATTGCCGAAATCAAAACCTTACTTGCCCCATTGAAAATAGAAGTACAGTCTGCCGCAGATTTAAGACTAGGAGATGTTGAAGAAACAGGAACAACTTTTGAAGAAAACGCAAAATTAAAGGCTGAAGCCCTATGTATGATGTGCGGACTTCCTTGTTTGGCAGACGATTCGGGATTGTGTGTTGATGCTCTCGATGGACGTCCTGGAGTTTATTCTGCTCGTTATGCTCCTAATCGTGACTTTAACGAAGGTATGAAAATGTTATTAAAAGAAATGGAAGAATCAGGAAAAAGCACCAGAAAAGCTCATTTTTCATGTTGCATGGCCTTAGCTTATCCAAACGAAAAAACCATAATTTTTGAAGGAAGAGTTGATGGAAACATTTCCCAAACTCCGTCAGGAAATGGCGGATTCGGATATGATCCTATTTTTATTCCGGAAGGATTCGATAAAACTTTTGCTGAACTCGGCGAAGATATCAAAAACAAAATGTCTCACCGAAGCAGAGCACTGGAAAAACTTATCAATAAAATAAAATGAGGATATTTCATTGCCAAATATATACAATGTTCCCACCGGTTGTTCGTTAGTCGATGTACTCGCAGAACATCTGTTAAACAAATACAAAAACAATCTGCTTGAATTGACAGATGTTACTGTTTTTCTTCCTAACCGAAGAGCGGTTAGAGAACTGCGTAATGCTTTTGTAAGATTACATGGTATGAATGCCACCCTGCTTCCTCATATATTACCTTTAGGCTGCGTTGATGAAGACGGTTTTTTCTTTTCCGGAAATGAAATAAAACTCCCTCCGGTTATAAGTTCTGTAGAAAGACTTATGATATTTATACGATTAATCTGTGCTCGTCCTGATAATTTCAAAGTAGAAAGCCTTACCATAGCTCAAGCCTGCTATCTGGCCAACGAGCTTTCGACTTTGATTGATATGGTGAATAATGAACGGCTGAAATTTGAAAAACTGAACGACATTGTTCCTGAAGAATATGCTTCTCACTGGCAAAATACTTTGCAATTTCTAAAAATAATAACGGAATTTTATCCGCAAATTTTAGAAGAAAGGAACTTAAGCGATATAGGTGATTATAATAACAAACTTCTTTCAGAACAAAACAACAGTTTACAAAAAAACTCTTCGGAAAAAGAAATTATCGTGGCCGGAACAACCGCAACCTTTCCGGCAATGAAAGAACTGGTAAAAACCGTTTCGGAACTAAAAAACGGAAGCGTATATCTTTCCGGACTTGACAAATTTTTAGATGATTCATCTTGGGAAAAGATAGAAGAAACTCATCCGCAGTTTGAATTAAAACAGTTGTTGAGTTTTTTAAATATTTCTCGTCATGATATTCCCGATATTGCCTCCAATAATAACAAGGAAAGAGAAAAACTGCTTTCTGAAATTATGCGTCCCGCCGATTCATCTGACAAATGGCTATCGCTCAATAAAAATTCTTTTTCGGCAATAGCTTTTGATGGATTAAATTTAATTGAGTGTAGAGATTCAAAAGAAGAGGCTCTCGTTATTGCTGCAATTATGCGACATAACTTGGAAACTCCCGAAAAAACCACCGCTTTAGTAACTCAAGACAGAAATTTAGCTCGCTGTGTTTCTAATGAACTCTTACGCTGGGACATAAAAGCCGACGATTCGGCAGGAATACCTTTATCACAAACTCCACAGGGAATCTTTTTACGACTTATTGCTAATGTGTGTGATGAAGACTTCTCTCCGCTGTCTTTATTGAGTTTATATAAACACCCTTTTACTTGTGTCGGTAAAACAAATTTTGAGATACGTCGTCAAATAAGAGAATATGAAAAAACTATTCTGCGTAATAGAGACTGCAAAAAAATTAAAGACAACGAATTTATAACAAAACAAAAAAGTCTTTTTAACGAATTGCACAATCTAATGAAACAACCCAAAGCTCCTTTCAAAGAATTGCTAAACAAACACCTGCAACTTGCTGAACTTTTAGCATCTAGCAAAGATAAAAACGGAGCTGACACATTATGGTGTGAAGAATCCGGAGAAGTTGCCGCATCGCTGATGAGCAACCTTTTAGAGCATGCTGACACATTAGGAGAAATAAGACAAGGACAATATGCCGATTTGTTTGAAGCACTATTAAGCGGAACTATTGTTCGTTCAAAATATGGAGCACATCCGAGGTTACGTATTTTAGGTCCGATAGAGGCTCGTTTATGTTCTTTTGATTGTGTCATTATAAGCGGTTTAAGTGAAGGAATTATGCCTACAAATTCCTCATCGGGAGCTTGGCTTTCTCGACCAATGAAAGAAAAATTCGGTTATCCTTTACCGGAAAAAGCGATTGGTGTATTGGCTCACGATTTTTGTGAAATGTGTGCCGCAAAAGAAGTTTTTCTCACTCGCTCAGATAGAGTACAAAATACTCCCACGGTAAAATCCCGTTGGTGGATGAGAATGGAAACAGTATTAAAAGCTATAGAATTTGACATAAACAATTTGTATAAATCTCCATACACTTATTGGTGCCGACAAATTGATAGAAGCAAAGATATTATACCTATTGAAGCACCTCACCCTGCTCCACCTCTGGAATCTCGCCCGAGAGAATTATGGGCTTCAGATATGGAAAGATTGATATGCAACCCATATAGTGTTTACGCATCTAAAATTTTAAAATTAAAAAAAATAAACGACTTTGACCAAACTCCCGATGCCGTTGATATGGGAAATATTGTTCACAATGTTTTGGAACAATTTTATAAACAATATCCGGAACATCTTCCCCAAAACGCAAAAAAAATTATGGAAGAACTAGCTGAAAACTTACTAAACGAAAATGAAATAGAAGACAGCATAAAACTGTTTTGGAAAATCAGAATCGAAAGAATGATAGATTGGATTTTACAAAAAGAAGAAAATTTGCGGATTGATATAAAACATACACATTGCGAAGTAAAAGGAAGAACTTCTTTTCAAAGTTCCGGCGGAGAATTTATTGTTGGAGCAAAAGCGGATAGAATAGATGAAACAACAAATGGAACCGTTCGTATTATTGATTATAAAACCGGTTATGCTCCTCAAAATACAAAAGTAGAAAAAGGCTATGCCCCCCAATTGCCGATAGAAGGAATTATTGCTCAAAAAGGTGATTTTGAAGAAATTAGCGCAAAACCGGTAGAAAGCTTACATTATTGGAAACTCCAAAACAATGAGAGTTCTTTCAGTAAAAATGTAGATGACTTATTAGAAAATTATACAGATAAACTAACCGCCATAATCGAACATTTCGATAAAAAAGACAGTGAGTACATCGTTCAGCCAAAATATAAAGACGAATATTGCGATTACATACATCTTTCACGTATAAAAGAATGGGGAGTAAACAGTAGTGATGACGACTAATAATGAAATAGAACAAAAAAGAAATGTGTTAGGACAAAGAGCTACTTGTCAACAACGTTTGGCAGCCAATCCAAAAAAATCAGTTTGGGTCGGAGCCTCAGCAGGTACGGGAAAAACCAAAGTTCTCTCCGACAGAGTATTGCGATTACTTTTAGAAGGTGTTGATAGCACTAAAATTTTGTGCCTTACATATACAAAAGCCGCCGCCGTAGAAATGAGTTCGCGTATAGCCGAAAGATTGAGCAAATGGGCGGTGATGAAGGAAAAAGATTTAGAGGAAGAACTAATAAAACTATATGGAAAGCTACCGGCAAATGCAGATAAAGCAAAAAAATTAAAAACCAAAGCACGACAGCTTTTTGCAATTTTGTTAGATACCCCCGGAGGAATGAAAATAAAAACCATTCACAGTTTTTGTGAAGAAATCTTAAAAAGATTTCCTTTAGAAGCAAACATTTCACCATACTTTGAAATTATGGATGAAAGAAACGCTTCACAAGCACTGGATAACATAAAAAAAGAAATACTTTCTTTCGCTGCTCAAAATCCACAAAGTGAAATTGGAAAATCTGTTAAAAATATTACAGAAAATGTTTCGGAGTTTTCCTTTGGTAGTGTAATTGATGACGTATTGAAGAACCGAATAAAAATTGATCGTTCCCTAACTAAATATGGCTCTAAAGAAAATTTATTATCAGAAATATCAAAACAAATTAATATTCCCGATGATTTAACTCTAGAAGATATCATAAACGACTTTTTTGCCAAAGCAGATACCGATTCCCTGCATTCTCTTATGGAAATAGAAATTGATTTTCCCATAAATTGTATAGAAAATAAAAACTACCTTGAAGAATATAATAAATATATTCAAATTTTCCTAACCGGCAGCAATACCATACGAAGCCCTAAAACCATAAAAGGATTAAGCAAGCGTGAAGATTTAATTCTTATATTTAATGATGAAGCCATGCGTTGTATGGATTTAACTGACAAGCTAAAATCTTTTCGCTTATATAACTTTACCAAAAGTGTTTTAAACTTAGCATCAGAACTAATTGAAAAATATAATGAGTTTAAGAAAATTCATGCAAAACTTGATTTTGATGATGTTATATATCGTACCCGCTTACTTTTAGAAAATAAAGAAGCGACAAAATGGGTATTATATAAATTAGACGGCGGAATTGATAATATTTTGATAGATGAAGCACAAGATACATCTCCCGATCAATGGGCTATAGTAAAGGCTATCAGTGATGAATTTTTCGCAGGACAGGGAAGTTCAGAGAACACCAGAACAATCTTTGCTGTAGGTGACAGAAAACAATCTATATATAGCTTCCAAGGAGCTGACCCCGATAAATTTGATGAAATGTGCAATCACTTTTCACAAATAACACCGGATTTTGAAAAAATAAATCTAGAAGTTTCTTTTCGCTCAACTCCTGCAATTTTAAGCGCAGTAAATCAACTTTTTGGAAAAGAAAGCATAAAACAAGGCGTAGCCTCTTTAAATGAAAATATTGAACATATTGCTTTTAGAGAAGGGGAAGGCGGAAAGGTTGAGTTTTGGGAAGCAATAGAGCCACAAAAGGCAAAAGATGACGATAAATGGGAGCTTCCCGTAAAAAGATTTTCTCAAGAATCTACCTCCTCACGAATGGCAAAAACAATCGCCTTTAAAATAAAACAAATGGTGGATAACAAAGAATTTTTAGAATCACAAAAAAGACCTGTTCAATACAGCGATTTTTTAATTCTAATCAGAGGAAGAAATGATTTTTGCGAAAACTTTATCAGAGAGTGCAAAAAACTTAATATAAACACCGGCGGTATTGACCGAATTCATGTTTTAGAACAAATTGCCGTTCAGGATTTAATAAGTTTAGGCAAATTTTTACTGCTTCCTGATGACGATTTAAGCCTTGCAGAAGTATTAAAATCACCATTATTTAACCTTGATGATAACGATTTATTCAAGCTTTGTTGGAATAGAAAAGGTTCTTTATGGAAATCTTTGCAATCAAACGAAAAATTTAGCGAAGTAGCACAAAGCATCGAAAATCTGTTAAATAAAGTCGATTATATGCGACCTTTCGATTTATACAATTATGTATTAAGTGAAATGGGAGGACGTAAAAAATATTATGCAAGAATGGGGCTTGAAGCCGAAGACGGATTAAACGAATTTATGAACTTAAGTCTTAATTTTGAAACGGATAACGTTCCTACTTTGCAAAATTTTATTCACTGGATAGCATCTGATGATGTTGAGATAAAAAGAGAACAAGAACAAGGGGAAAACAACATCGTAAGAATGATGACCGTTCATGGCTCAAAAGGATTGCAAGCTCCTATTGTTATTCTTCCCGATACAACGGGCGTTCCTTTCTGTAAAGAAGAAGCCGGTTTTATTTGGAATAACGATATTTTTGTTTATCCGTCTTCAAAAAACGACTATGACAATTTTTGCAAAAAACTTAAAGAAAAACAAAAACAAAAAATGATGGAGGAGTACCGTCGTTTAATGTATGTTGCCGTGACCAGAGCAGAAGACAGAATGATATTTTGCGGATTTAGTAAAAAACAGCAGATAGCCGATGATTCTTGGTATTCTTTATTCAAAGAAACTTTTTCGCAAATTGCAACTCCCGATGAAAATGATATATTATCCATAACAAGCGAACAATGTTTTGAAAAAGACTCCAAACCTAAAAACAAAAGGGAAGAAGTACAAACAGAAATGCCTGATTTTATGAATCGACACGCAGAAAAAGAAAGTCCTTTATCAAAACCGCTAAGACCATCAAAACCGGATAGCGAACCTGCAAATATTTCTCCTTTAATTATAAACAAAGACAGAACTTTGTATAAAAGAGGAGAAATAATCCATAAATTATTACAATTTTTGCCAACTATAAGCAAAGATAAACAAATTCAAACCATTACAGATTTTTTGCAGCAGAAAGCTCCCGATTTTATAGAAACAGATGTTGAAAAAATATGCAAAGAAATAACATTTTTGCTCAACAATAAAGAGTTCGGAAAAGTCTTTGGGGCTAACTCTAAAGCAGAAGTTCCTATTATGGGAGAAGTAGACGGGAAAATAATATCCGGACAAATAGACCGTTTAATTATTGACGACAATCAGGTTATTATCGTTGACTATAAGACAAACAAAAATGTGCCGGATAAAATTCCTGCCGTATATGTTTCGCAGTTAAACGCATATAAAAAACTAATGAAAAAAATATATCCGCAAAAAGAAATTAAGACCTATATTTTATGGACCAACACCGCAAATATGATGGAAATTTGATAAAATATATTGTCTTTATAAAATTAATCTTTAATATGATGTATAAATGATTATATCAACAAAGACAATTTCACAATAGAAAGGGAAACAGATGTTATCTATAAACGACGAACAATTTGAAACAGAAGTATTAAAAAGCAAAGGTTTAGTATTGGTTGATTTTTGGGCAGAATGGTGTGGTCCTTGTCGTCAACTCGGTCCGATATTAGAAGAAGTTTCAAAAGTAATGGGCGACAAAGTTAAAATTTGCAAAATGAATGTTGATGAAGCTCCAAATACAGCCGCCGGATACGGAATCAGAAGTATTCCTACAATGTTCTTATTTAAAGACGGACAACAAGTTGATACAAAAGTTGGACTAAATCCTCAATCAGCTATAGTTTCTTGGATTGAATCTTTTAATAAATAAACGCTTAAAGCCCTGCCTGACAGGGCTTTTTCAATAGGAATGAAAATGACTGAAAAAAACAGAAATATCATATTTTATCCGATTTCTGCCCAAAAAATGTTTTGGTGCATCGTTTTATCATTGGGGTTTTATCAATTGTTCTGGTTTTACAAAAACTGGCAGGCAATCCGTTTTGTGGGAAGAATTAAGATAAATCCGATATTGCGTGGTTGGATATTGTCGGTGTTTTATGTTTTTCAATTATTTTTCATCATAAAAAAACGAATATCGCCTTCCGGAGTTACTGTTTTTTGCTTATGGGCTGCTCCTATTTTATTCATATTTGATTTGTTTTTATCTCTGACATTATCTTTTGATGAATTTACATTAAGGCATGTTTTTTACTGGTTTTTGTTTGAGTTTATAATTTTAATTGTTACTGCATTTGTTTTATCAATTATTCAAAAAAGCATAAATAAATACAATCCTAAACAAACGGAACTTAAAAAGAAAGTATCCGTCGGTGAATTTTTTACGATTATATTTTTACCGATATTTTTTGTTATATCTTTTGCATATAATTACATCAACGCATTGAACAGATTCAATGATATTACATCACTTACCGATCCGCAAAAATTCTTAACCGCCATCAATTTTAAACATATGGTGGCATATCCTGCCATATGCCAAAAACACGGGTATGATATGAAATTTTATCGTAAGGCTTTTGCCGACGCTTTTATGGAAGAATACACAATTTTCGATAAAAAACTTCAGGAACAAAACAGCGATATAACCAAAGAATGGGAAAAACTTCCGGTCAATGTAGTTAATTTTATCAACGACCTGATTAGCAGCGAATTGAAAGAAATGCAAAAAACTATGATAAAAGCATCAACCGAAGCTTTAGGTAATCCTATTACAACCGAAGAGATACCGGAAGAATTAAAAAGTATTTTAACTATTAAAGATGCCTGTAAAGCTATAGATTATAATGCAACAAAAATATTTAAGGCAAACCATAATCAAAAAAATGCCATTTTAGAAAAAATAAAAGAGCTATAACCTTTTATTTGGTTTGTGAGAGCATATTTCTAATTAAGAGGAGAGAAATATGCTTTGGATTATAAATGGGCTTATATACGGTTTTTTCACTGCTATATATACAATTTTTAACCAACATTACAAACTGAACGCATATCTTTTGGGAATATGGCGGGGATTTGGTATATCTTTTTTATTTTTACCGTTTTGTTTCCTTTTTACTCCGCAAACTTCCGCATTTTACTGGTTGTTATTAATAATTCAGGGAATAATGATTGCTGTTTATGATTCGCATTTATTTTTTGCTTCCGCAAAATATGGTGCCGGACCTACTTCTCGAGTTATGGCATTAACCGCTATGGCAACTACAATTTTTTGGTGGATTCTTACACCGGAAAACTTTAAATATGTAATTAATGACGGAACTACCGTCATCACGATTATCTTACTTTTATTCGGTTTTACCGTCAGTTATTGGTATATGATAAAAAGCCCTGTTTCATATGAGCTGGCAACATATATGCTTCCGGCAATTTTATCTCTTTCGGGAATGAGTATTGCTACCAAAGAAATAGCAATGAGAGGATCATCCGTCGGAGCAGCTGTTGTTTATTATTTAACCGTTGCAACTTTTGTCAGTGGAATAGTAAATTCATACTGGTATATAAAACAACAGCGTCCGAATATAAAAGAATTTTTCCAACAGGTTTTTGCACCGCGAGTTACCAAAGCCGGAATTTATATCATAGGCTTTAGCACTGCTCTCATTACCGCAAAAACTCTTGCTTTACGAATTGCACCAAACCCCGGATATGTCACGTCTCTACTATTAACCGCACCTATTTTTGTATTCTTTTTGAACAAATATACCAAAATACCGGATAATATATCCGTAAAAGCCGGATTTGCCATGATAGGATTTCTCTTAGCATTATTGTTGTTGGTAACCGGAGACTATGGAGTAATTGACTAGAACTATGCCACACATTTTTTGCCGGTAGCATCAGTATAAATAACCCCTTCAGCTTCCATTCGTTCAACAAGTGAAGCAGCTCGGTTATATCCTATACGCAAGCGACGTTGAACATAACTTATAGATGTTTTATTATCATTACGCACAATCTCTACGGCTTGTGCATATAGACCTTCATCGCCGCCCATTCCCGCACCCATTGATGTCCTATCAAAAACTGAGCCGGAATCTTTTGTATCTAATTCTCCTTCAGTTATACCATCAACGTATTCCGGAGTGCTTTGGCTTTTCAAAAATTCTACAATAGCCTCAACTTCGCTGTCTTTAACAAAACTTCCGTGTACACGAACAGGTGTTTGTCCGGTCGGCATATATAGCATATCCCCCATACCTAACAACTGTTCGGCACCCTGAACCCCTAAAATAACCTTACTGTCAACTTTTGAAGTAACTTGGAAGCTGATTCTTGTCGGGAAGTTTGCTTTAATAACGCCGGTAATAACATTAACTGAAGGTCTTTGTGTTGCCAAAATAAGGTGAATACCTGCAGCACGAGCCATTTGTGATAAACGCTGAATCGCTGCCTCAACCTCTTTGCTTGCTACTAACATTAGGTCTGCAACTTCATCGACAATAACCACAATATATGGTAGTGGTGTTAAATCTATTTCTTGTTTTTCATAAATAGGAGCACCAGTTTCCGGATCAAAGCCGGTTTGAATTGTCCTGACTGGTTTTTCTCCGCTATTTCGTAGTTCTTCCAAACGAGTATTATATCCGGAAATATTTCGGACATTGAGTTGCGCCATAGCTCTGTATCTGTCCTCCATTTCCTTAACTGCCCATTTTAGTCCCAGAACCGCTTTAGCCGGATCGGTAATAACCGGAGTTAAAAGATGAGGAATTCCGTTATAAACAGAAAATTCCAACATTTTAGGATCAATCATAATCAGGCGACATTCTGCCGGACTCATTTTATACAACAAGGACAAAATCATCGAGTTCATACCGACAGACTTACCGGAACCTGTTGTACCGGCAACTAAAAGGTGAGGCATTTTTGCCAAATCGGCATAAACATTTTCGCCTCCCATATCTTTACCCAAAACAACATTTAGAGCATTTTTAGTGTTTGAAAAACCATCGCCGGCAATTAAATCGTGTAATAACACTATTTCTCTAACCGGATTAGGTAATTCTATACCTATGGTGTTTTTACCCGTAACCACGGCAATTCGAACGGAAACAGCTGACATGGAACGAGCAATATCATCAGCTAAACCGATTACTCTTGCGGTTTTAGTTCCCGGTGCAGGTGACAATTCATAAAGAGTAATTACCGGTCCGGGACGAATTTTTACAATCTTTCCGTTCACACCAAATTCTTGTAAAACTTCCTCAAGTTTACGAGCTGTTTCATCGAGCTCTTTTTCGCTCATAACGTTAGCATTTTTTGTTTTTGCTTTTGACAATAAATCTATTGAAGGATACACATATCCGTTCTTATTTTCTTGTTTTTTAACCGGCTTGTTTTTAGTTTCGGTTTGAACCTTAATTTTTGGCGCTTTCATTTCTATAGGCTCATCTTTATCTGACTTAAATTTCGGTTCTTTTCTCAATGTTGTTTCTTGTCTCTTTTTACCGAATAATTGTGGTATTTTTTTCAGACTTCTTACAAAAATCCACGAATATCTCAAGATTTGACAAACAGTCTTATATAAGAAGACACTTAAAGATTTTAACTTATTCCACCAAAAAACCATAGGTACGCAAGCAGAAAAATTTAAAGCCCAAAACCCGAAGACTCCTGCCAAAACAGTTATAATTTCCTTTGAATAAGAGAATGATGGCAAAACTTTTTGTAAGTTTATTGATAAAATTTTACCGGCATTTCCTCCCAAATTATTTGCATAATCAAAACATAACGCAGTTAAAAGCAATCCTAAAAACCAAACAAAAAATCTAAACCATTTATATGTAATTTCTTGTTTTGAGCAAAGTTTCTTCGCCCAGCCGAAAAAAGCCAACAAAAACATCGGTAAAGCCACCCCGAAAACAGATAAAATAAAATCTGCGGTGTTAGCCCCGAAGATTCCGAAAATATTTTTAATTCCATCTCCGGTTTTATTAAAGGAATTATCCGTAGGACAATAACAACAAACACTTCCTATCACCAAAATATTAGCAATTACAATTGCTAATCCCAAAATCGGACGTCCGAATATATAGTAAAATGTATCTTGTTTTTTTTGATGTTTCTTTGCCATTGTCTTTTTTTTCATTTATTGTTGGAAAATTTAAACTCGAAGTATCATAGCATTAAGATTCTTTCACTAAAGTTAACAAAAGTTTTTTAACTTGACTTTTTCGTTTTTTTCAGTTTAAACAATGCTTACGATTAACAATTTTAAGAGGTTTTTTTATGAAAAACGCTTTTGTTTTTCCCGGCCAAGGATCTCAATTTGTAGGCATGGGAAAAGATTTGGCTGACAACTTTGCTTCAGCAAGAGAAGTTTTTGAAGAAGTTGACAGTACACTCAATCAAAATCTGTTTCAATTAATGATAAACGGGCCGGAACAAGAACTAACCATGACGATAAATACTCAACCGGCATTGATGTCTGTTTCTATGGCTGTTGTCAGGGTTTTAGAAAAAGAGTTCGGAATTTCATTAAAAGATAAAGCAACCTTTGTTGCCGGACACTCTTTGGGAGAGTATTCTGCTGCTTGTGCCGCAGGTGTTTTTTCATTAGCAGACACCGCTCGCTTATTAAGGGCAAGAGGGGACGCTATGCAAAAAGCTGTTCCATTTGGTATTGGCGGTATGGCAGCCGTTATCGGATTATCTTATAAAGATGTTAATGCTCTGGTAGAAGCCTGTGAAGATGAAAACAATCTTTGCGTTGCTGCTAACGACAATTCTGACGGACAAGTTGTTTTATCCGGTCACATGGCCGCAATAGAAAAAGCCGTGGAAATTGCCGGAGAATTTGGTGCCAAACGTTGCATAAAATTACCGGTAAGTGCTCCATTTCATAGCCCTTTAATGCAGCCTGCTGCAGAAGTTATGGCTCGTGTTTTTATGGAAGTAGAAGCAAATCCTGCTCAAATACCTTTGATTGCAAATGTATTAGCATCTCCGATTTCTAACGAAAAAGAAATTATCAAACATCTTGTGGAACAGGTTACCGGTTCTGTTCGCTGGCGTGAAACAATGAATTTTATGCATAGCGAAGGAATTACCGATATCTATGAATTAGGTGCCGGAAAAGTTTTATCCGGAATGGTAAAAAGAGGATATAAAGATATTAATAGTTCTTCTGTTTGCACTCCTTCAGAAATAGAAGAATTAGCTAAAAATTTATAACAACTAGTAAAGGAAAAAAACATGTTTAGACTTGATAATAAAGTTGCATTAATTACCGGTGCTGCCGGCGGTATCGGCGACAAAATCGCTCGTACATTGCATGCACAAGGAGCTATTTTGGCTCTTACAGATATGCGTGAAGAACCAATGCTCAAACTCAAAGAAGAATTGGGTGAAAGAGTTGAGGTTTTCACCGCTAACCTTACAAATGCCGACGACGTTAAATCTTTGGTAGAAAAAGTAGAAGAAAAACTCGGTCGTATTGATATTTTGGTAAACAATGCCGGTTTGACAAGAGACAACCTCTTTATCCGTATGAGTGACGAAGATTGGCAATTAGTTTTAGACGTTAATCTTTCTGCCGGCTTCAAATTAGCCAAAGCAGCTGTTCGTGGCATGATGAAACGTCGTTTCGGTCGTATCATCGGTATTGCTTCTGTTGTAGGCGTTACCGGAAATGCAGGTCAAGCAAACTACTCTGCTTCCAAAGCCGGTATGATTGCCATGAATAAATGTTTAGCTCAAGAAGTCGGTTCTCGCGGTATTACCGTAAACTCTATTGCTCCGGGATTTATTCGTACTCCAATGACCGATGTATTACCTGAAGACGTAAAAGCCGCTTTATTAGCAAAAATTCCTGAAGGAAAACTCGGTGAAGCTCAAGACATCGCTAATGTTGTAGCTTTCTTGGCCAGTGATGAAGCACAATACATTACAGGTCAAACCATCAACATCAATGGCGGTATGGCTATGATTTAAGGTTTTTACCTAAAAAACAAAAGGAGGCTTCACGCCTCCTTTTTTGTGTTTTTGAAACTGTTTTACGACAAAATTGATTAGAAATATCCTGTTACCGTTAAGTAAGATATATATGATAGATAACAAAAAACTCTCTTCAAGCTAGGTCATGTACCACTCTGTACACTCTTGTCGCTTTTAGAGAGTTTTTTATGTTAAATGCCTATAGAATCAGCTCTTATCACAAATTCGGAGAACGAAGTAAATAATAAAAAAGAAGATTTTTGCAGAGTGTACGATAACATACATGAGCAAAAAATCTTCTTTTTATGTATTAGTTACCCGTTATACGGATTTACCAACTGTAGTTTACACCGGCACCGAGAGAGGTAGCCTTATAGTCAGAACCAAATGTGTAATTAGCCCAACCATATACAGACCAGTTGTCATTGAAACCATAGTTACCTCCGATTTCAACACGAGCCAAAGTTTTATCTTCGAGAGTATCAACTTCACCCACACCGGTAATATTTATTTCATCTCCATCTGTAAGTGTTTGGACAACACTCGGTTTTACATACAGAGAGTAAAATCCATCATCGGTATATTGAGTATGAGCAACTTTTACTCCGGCTTCCAACTCAACTTGCTTCAGGTCGTCATATTCTACTGTTTTGCCCAAATTATCTGTTGCATCATCATAATTAACTTGAGAGTAGAATAAACCTAAACTTGGAGTTAATGACAAAGTCTTGCTAACGGCATAACCATAACCAAATTCAGCACTTCCACCTAACTCAATACCATCGGTATCATAGTTTCCAAGTCCGTCACCAGTAGTAGCTTCAGCATTTTGCATACCACCATACAAGGTTGCAAAAACATACCAGTTGTTTTTGTCATAACGATAATACAAACCGGCTAAATAGCTGTCGATATCAAGTTCAGAACCGATTCTTGAGAAAATTTTATCGCCACTACCATCCATTTCGTAATTACCTTGACGGTATGATACAAATACACCAAGTTTATTATTCAAATCATATTGAATATCACCACCGGCTTCAACACCCCATACATCAACATCTATTTCTACCGGAGCATCAATTTTTAAACCATTGTATGTGGTATCAACCCAAACATTGTGCAATGGTTTGCCATCCCAGTTATAATCATATAAACCGCAACCCGGACAATATAGTCTATTCATATTTACTTTACGCATAATATTGTAAACCATACCACTGGTTTGAGCGATTGCTGCTGAAGGCAATCCGATACTTGCTATAGCTTCAGGCGTAAAACCAAATTCTTCATTTTGTTTATCGTCCATAACCAAATACCAAGTAGAACCTTCTGTTTCACCACCATAGTTTAATTCAGCCTTCCACATATAAGGACTACCGATTACACGAGATACTTCAAAACTGGATTCTGTTGCCATATCATCCGATTCGGCTTTAACAAAGATAGTTGACGCATTATCATAGACTTCTCTGTTTTCAGAATTAACGATAACATTTGTATTACCGACGATATCGCCATCAGAAGTGATAATAGCGTTTTGAATAGCTTTTCCTTTACCATCAATTTCTATATCCAAAGTCAAAGTACCGTTTTCAGAACTATAATTGGATGTTTTAACAACTGCATTTTTACCCAAACGAGCTTTAGCGTTAGATTTTATGTTTACATATTCCGCATTATCTATTTCATCATAAAATACAACTTCACCGCTACCATCACCTTCAATATTAACGGCATAGTTATTACCACTGATACCATCATAAAGAATTACATTGCCGCCATTTTGAGCAGTGAAAGTAACAAAAGCATCTTCAGAGAATGTTTGTTCTCCGATTAAACTGTTAAGAAAATCGATACCTTGCAAATAAATTGCGCTCTTACGTCCATTTGCAGTATTGTTTTTAAATATACTGTCTTTTCCGTCAGCTGTTACCTTTATGGCATTTCCGAAAAGAGCACCACCCCATGCGTTTCCACCATCAGAAAAAGCCTTATTATCGTAGAAATTAGAGTTAACAAATTCTACAGGGGTTATTTCTTTTCCATATTCAGCTAATCCGATGAATGCGGCAGCACCACCGACAGCAATACCATTTTCAGGCATTCCGGAAATCAAGTTTGACAATCCTTCTGCATAAGCTTCTACGGTATTACCATTGAAATCAGCAGTAATTTTTGTAGCTTTTGGCAATCCTATTTGAGCGGGAACCTCTGCATCTTCCGGCAAGTCAATATCAAGCCCGACAAAAGCAACAGCACCACCTAAACCAAGACTTGCCTTTACCTTATTTTTTGTAAAGGTTGCATTTATATCGCCTTGAGTACCAATGCTTGCGAATGCACCACCAAAAGCAACACCTACTTCTGCGGTAACACTATTATCTTCGAAAGTACCATCTATATTTCCGACATTACCCAAAGCATTTGCAATAGCACCACCTGCTGCTAACCCTAGAGTCGCATTTGTATAGTTTGATTTATATTCACCTGTAATATCTCCGGTTTTTCCGGCAACAATACCAACAGCACCACCTATAGCTAAACCGGCATTTGCAACAGTTCTGTTCTTTTCATATATGCCTGAGATTGCATCATTTGTACCCAACAAGTTTCCGATAGCACCACCGGCAGCAGCACCTGCAGTTACAGTAGCTCTGTTGTTGGTATATTTTCCATCAATAGTTCCGGCAATTCCCAACACACCTATATTAGAAGTATCCATAACTCCGGTATTAGTAAGTGCACCACCTATAGCAGCTCCTATTGTTCCGGTAACTTTATTATTGTCATAGTTACCTGTCACATTCCCCATAGTAGCAGTATTTACCAAAGCACCACCAAGACCTAATGCTATAGATACATTTTCATTATTAAGATTTACAGATCCGGCATTAGTTGAGTTGTTTTTAAAATCGGCTGATACGTCACCGAGTGTACCATTATTCCATATAGCACCACCCATACCCATTACAGTTTGTATTTCTGCAACTTTAATATTGGCTTGGTTATTTTCAAAACTACCTTTGATTTCTTCAATAATACCGCTATTATATATAGCGCCACCACCAGAAGAAGCATTTGAAGGGGCACCGTTTGTTGCATCATAACTAACTTTTGCAATATTTCCATTAAATACAGAATCAATAACACCTATTGTTCCACCACTGTTAGCAATAGCACCCCCCCGCTGCCTGAGCATTACTATGAACATAGTTATTACTAAAATTTGCAGTAATGCTGTTTATGGTACCAAATGAAGGTTCAGTAATAAAAACAGCACCACCCAAAATTGTTTCGTTAGCTACCGTTTCTAAAACTTCATTATCATTCATATCTTTTGATAAGCTATCTATCACACTTCCGTCATTAAGCACTAAACCTGTACGTTCTGTTTCAGCGCTAGCCGTAGTTGATAAGATGGTACCTAACAAAAGAGCTGCCATAAATGAAAATTTTTTACTCATATATTTCTCCTTGTTTTCCCAAAAGTACTTAGTTAAACTAATGAATATACTCATACCACTAATAGTTTAAAATTTCAACAAAAATCAACATTCTAATTAAAATAACTCCATTACCTTTTTATACTTCTTACAATCATCATTATATTAACGAAAACCGCCCTTAAAACAGAGCGGTTTTCGTTGTGTTAAAGCTATTTTCTTGCCGGAGTAGGCATAGCTTCCGGTGCTTTTGCTTCCGGTTTATCAATATAAGTTGATACCGGCTTACGCCATACCTTTTCTACAGGTTTAGGTTCAATCTTCGGAAATGCTTTTCCGCAAATTTCAACACCTAAACTACGCATTGTTGTTTCTATCGGTAAGAACAAATATGGAGATTCAGACTGTTTTCTGTTCACTATAGCTGTTACTTTACCTCTTTCATCAACCAATACTCCACCGACCACAGACGGTTTGTCAAAATTATTAGAAACAATTTGTGCTGTTCCGTCTTCAGCATAACGGTAACTTGTTACATTACCCTTATTCTCTTCTGCATCGGCTGGCAAACCTATAACATTATAATCGCCTTTACCAACTGCAGGGAGTTCAAGAGCCAACGCTAATGGTGTATATTCGGTTTGTTCGCTCAAGACTAATAACGCAGTATTACGACGAGGATTTACACGGAACGCCTTAGCTTGAAGTTTTTTACCGTCACGAGTTTCAACAGTATATTTGTTGTCTTCTCTGTTTACAACATCTGCCGTTGTCATAATAAACTGTTCAGATATCAACAGACCGGCAACAGTAACATCTTTTGTATTAGTAACGGAAACGACACCATTTTTAACTTTTTCCAAATTCGCTACTGTCAAGTTTTCATCGTCTGCCAATTCCACAATACAAAGTTTATCCGCTTCATATACGGCTCCGGCAACAGCTGGCTTCGGTTCCGGTGCTGGAACTTCTATAACCGGTTTTTCAGGAGCCGGTTGCGGTGTTTCAATAACTTCCAACTTGTTTTCAGCAACAGATACTACTGTTGTATCCTCAATTCCCGATGCCTCAGTGACTGCAGGTGTTTTGAGTTCTACAATAGGTTCTGCAGAAACAACTGTTGTATCTTCAAATCCGGAAGCTTCTGTGACAACAGGAGTTTTTAATTCTACAATGGGTTCTGCTGTAATAACCGTCGTATCCTCAATTCCCGATGCTTCTGTAACTGCAGGTGTTTTGAGTTCTACAATAGGTGTAGGAGATTCTTTAACTTCAACCCAACCTTCTTCCATTCCGAACCCTGTAGAAACAGAACCGGAATCTTCGACTATTACATCTTGGCAAAGCCCGCTTGCTTTTTGGATTTCTATCAAAGTTTGACGTTGTTGTTCCATTTCCTCCGGAGACACTCTGACAGCTAACTGATCTTCAAAACCGGGGAGATAACGGAGATTATCTGCCGCATCAGCAAAAGCACGCTGTATTAATACCATTTCGCCGTTATAGTCACCTTCGGTCAATTCAGCATAACCTTTTGTCTCACCTTTCCACAAAACGTTTGTTTTGCTGGCATCCATTAAACGCCAAGTTACACTCATTTCAGAAGAACCGTTACGAGCGCCTTCCATTTTAGCCTCATCCCAATTATATTCGTCACATACATTCATAAAATAATCGGTTATTTCAGCTGTCAAAACATATTCAGGTAATACGGTATCTTTATTGATACATTGTTGTGTAGTAACAACTTGATAGCAATCAGAAACCATATCCGTAAATATTTCGCGGAAGTTCATATCTTTTTCAATAATTCTTCCTTCGTTCAAAATAGCATTTTTAGTATTACGACGACAACCAAAAATTCTGAAACGATAATTTCCTAAATTGCGTGAATATGTTTTAGAATCTCCGCCTCTGTTAATACGAAAATCTACCCACTCCATACTGAATGGTGCTAAATCAGAACAGTTGCGGACAACCTCTTGCATAGCGTATTGTTTTATACAAGCAGGTTTTGGCGCAGCAACCGGACAAGGTGATGGTTTTACACAAGGCTTTTTGCATGGAGCACATTTTTTAGCAGTTTTGCAACTCTTGCAAGGTTCTCCACCGAAAATAGAGCCGTTCTTTGTACATGTTTTGCACGGACCTCCACCAAAAATTGAACCATTTTTAGTACAAGATTTGCATGGACCGCCGCCAAAGATACTTCCGTCTTTATCTTTTGATTTACAAGGGCGACCGCCAAAAATACTTCCGTCTTTGCACGATTCGCCACCATCTTCATCGAAAAGCTTTTGACGTTCTGAACGAGATGACATTACAAATTCAGAATCTTCCTTCGGCTTTTCGGCATAAGCAACCTTATATCCCTCGCCTACGGTAACAACCTCACCTCTTTCTGCAATTTCTTCTCTGCTTAATGGTGCAAGGCGATTTTCTTTTTCCACATCAGCACATTCTAAATAGTCAACTTTTTTCGGGGCCGGACGGGCATAAACTTTTTGTTGACAAGGAGGAACAGGAGCAACATTTGCTTCTGCCACCGGAGCTGCAACCGAAGTCGGAGCCGAACAATCATAGTTTTTTACTGAAGGATATACAACTTCCGGACGCGATGAAGAACAAGCACAATCTTTAACATCTGCAGGACATCCGCATGATGCACCGGCCTGACTTGCGAAAGATAATATTCCGCTTACCGCTACAATCCAGAATAAAAATTTTGAAACTCTATTAAACATTATTTGTCATCTCCTAAATTTTATAGTCAGATACCTTCCAACGTAAGGACAAGGCCTCTGCAATGTGTATTCTATGCAATTTTATTTCATTTTGCAAGTCTGCAATTGTTCTGGCCAGTTTTAAAGTTCGATTGTATCCTCTTGCTGAAAGTTTTACACTATTTGCATAATTTATCAATAATTGTTTTGCGTCTTCGTCCATAATGGCTGCTTTTTCAAGCATATCACCATTTAGTTCCGAATTTGTAAATAAATCTTTTCTGCCATATTCCATAAATCGTTCTTGTTGAATTTTACGAGCTGCTACAACTCTTTTTCTTATTTCTGCACTACTTTCCCCTGTCGGAGCAGATGCCAAATCCCAAGGACTGACCATTGGAACTTCAATTTGAATATCTATTCTATCCAATAACGGACCGGATATTTTTGACATATATTCTTGTGCACATTTCGGAGCTCTGGTACATTCTCTTTGAGAATTACCCAAATATCCGCAACGGCAAGGATTCATCGCAGCGACAAGTTGTATTTTTGCAGGAAAATCTATGTGCGAATTTACTCTTGATATTGAAATACGTCTATTTTCCAAAGGTTGACGTAAAGCTTCTAAAGTGGAACGAGCAAATTCAGGAAGTTCATCTAAAAATAAAACTCCGTTATTTGCTAAAGAAATTTCTCCCGGACGAGCAGGTCTTCCTCCTCCAACCAAAGCAGGAGTTGATGCACTGTGGTGCGGAGCTCTAAACGGTCGTTCAAATTTTAGGCTATCTAAGGATAATTCTCCGGCGATTGAAGCTATCATGTTTGTTTCTATCGCTTCTTCTTTGTTCATCGGTGGCAAAATACTCGGTAAACGAGATGCAAGCATAGATTTTCCTGATCCGGGCGGCCCCACCATAATTATATTATGTCCACCGGCCGCGGCTATTTCCATAGCTCTCTTTGCACTTTCCTGACCCTTTACATCTTGCATATCAAGACTTGTTATTTCCTCATCTGCTACAAAAGCTTGAGGTTGTTCAATAGAAATGCTTCCTTTAAAGAAATTTATCAGTTCTTCAAGAGATTCGACCGGAATTATATTTTTACAATCTGACCATGCAGCCTCTTTTCCTTGCTTTTTGGGACATATTAACCCGATATTTTTCTTTGCGGCACTGACTGCTGTCGGCAAAACTCCGTTTACGTTTACAATAACTCCGTCCAAACCTATCTCGCCGACTACAATATATTCCGTTAATTTTGTTTGCGGGACAATCCCCATTCCGGCTAATATTCCCAAAGCCAAAGGCAAGTCATAATGAGAACCTTCTTTTAATATATCTGCAGGAGCTAAATTTACCGTAATTCTTTTGGGAGGTAATTTTATACCTAAAGAACAAAATGCAGCTCTGATTCTTTCTCTGCTCTCGGCAACGGTCTTATCCGGCAAACCTACTATTGTAAAAGCAGGCATTCCTGATGATATTTGAACTTGAAGTTCAACATCCAGAATCTCTAAGCCGTTAAAAGCAACCGTTTTTACCCGAGATAACATTTTTACCACCTTGGAGAATGCTCATTATCTCGCCAACGTCGAGTCGGATAAGTATTTGCCTTTAGAATATCATCTTTCGACATATTATAAGGAATATCTTCGACACGTTTGAAACATTCTTTTTCTAATGCTAATGCACAATCTTCAGCAGAACCGAATTCGGTATCGGTACAACAAGCAAGCTCTCCTGTGTTCTGATTTACCAAGAAAATTTGTGATTGAACATTTTGCGGAGTTGTTGCCAAAATAACAACCTCTGCCTCTTCTTCACAAGTCGGTTCAGGTTGTGTTGCACAACCGATTAATAGAGTACATACTGCAAATAGGGGAACAATATTTTTCATTTTCATCTTTTTAATCCTCTGAAACATTGTTTCGAATCTTTAAAGTTTTGATACCATTTTGCAATAATCTAATATAAATTTATTAAAAAAAGCTTGCCAAAATAAAGTTTTAGAGTATATTAGGCTCGTCCCTTGCCGGAAAATGCCGGCTATACATTTAACCGCCCTTGCAAAACAAGGGTTTTTGTTGAGAATCCATAAGGAGATTTATTTATGCAAAAATATGAAAGCGTGCTGATTGCACGTCAAGATCTCGGTGCATCTCAAGTTAATAACATTGTTTCTGATTTATCAGAAGTTATTAAAAAAGAAGGTGGCGAGGTTGTTAGAGTTGATAACTGGGGTCTCAAGACTTTAGCTTATCGTATCAAGAAAAACCGCAAAGGTCATTATGTATTGATGAACATTTCAGCTCCGGCTAACGCTATTGCTGAATATGAACGTGTTATGCGTTTCAACGAAGATATCATTCGTTATATGACTTTAAGAGTTGATGAGTTCTGTGAAGGATTTTCATCTTCTGAAGACAAAGAAACAGTTGAAGATGCGGAGTAATAGACCATGATGAATAATAAACAATCTTTCTTTAAAAAGAAAAAAGGTTGCCCGTTTTCAGGCGAAGATGCAATGGCAATTGATTATAAAGACGTTAAACTCTTGAGCCGTTACATTTCAGAAAAAGGCAAAATCATCCCAAGTCGTATTACTAACGTTTCTGCAAAGAAGCAAAGAGAATTGGCTCGCGCTATCAAACGTGCTCGCTATATTGCTCTTCTTCCGTTTGTTGCTGATTAAGGAGATTAGAGATGGAAGTTATTCTTTTAGAACATGTAAACAAATTGGGTAAAATGGGCGATAAAGTAAATGTTAAAAACGGTTATGCCCGTAACTACCTTTTGCCTACTAAAAAGGCTCTTCGTGCAACTGAAGCAAATTTAGCTGTTTATGAAAAACAAAAAGCTGAATTAGAAGCTCACAATAAGGCTTTGTTTGAAAAAGCAACTGCTCAAGCTGCTGATTTACAAGGTTTCAAAGTTGTATTGATTCGTCAAGCTGCAGAAACAGGCCAACTCTATGGTTCTGTTAGCATTCGTGATATTGCTGCTGCTATGAAAGAAGCCGGAAAATCTATTGAACGTCGTTTTATTTATTTGGAACGTCCGATTAAAGATTTAGGTGTTTATAAAGTTAGCATCAATCTTCACCCTGAAGTTAGCCAAGAAATTTTGGTTAACGTTGCTCGTACAGATGACGAAGCTAAAAAGCAAGAAAACAATTTCAGCAAGGAATAAGTTTTCTTATAATAAAAAACCCGAGAATTTCTCGGGTTTTTTTGTTTGTCATCATTAGAAATAATAACGCAAACCGACTGTAAATTCTTTCATGTTTTTAACTGTATCCATGTCGGTAATAGTATAACGAAACATAGCTCTAATACCGATAGACGGTGTTGGATTTATTTGTGCCCCTAAGCCAAAACGCAATCCGTTTCCTTCTTCATTATAGTTTTTATGTCCTGTTTCGCCATTAACGGTAACAAATCTTGAAACTTCAGCATCATAATATCCATATCCGATAGAAGATAAAACTTCAACAAGACCGAGATTCAACATATCACTCACCAAATCAACACCATATGCTTCAAGTTGCATTTTGGTAGTAACATCATCACCGTCAACAAAAAAGCTTTTTACAGAATTATCTTTTTCAGCAGAACGTTGATAAAATCCTTCAACAGAGAGCATACTTAACAATTTTACACCGGCAACAACTCCTGCTGAATTATAGTTATCCGCATACAAATCTTCTGTTTGATGGCCAAAATTCATTTTATTATAATTATAGTCAAGCCCTACATAAGGATCCAAAATTAAGGCATTTGCATTAAAAGTCATAAGACTCAATAATGTTGCAAAAGTAAATATTTTCTTCATTAAACCCTCCTTTTAATCAATATAAACCGTGTGTAACATATTGGTACGTCCCTTAAAACCGATAGGGAATCCTCCTGTTATAATAATGTGGTCGCCGTGATGAACATATCCGCTTTCAAGAGCAACCTGAACCGCATTATCTTCAAATTTGGCAAAACTTGAAAAATTAGATTTTTTAACAAATGGTTTTGCTCCCCAAACCAAAGATAATTGTTGAGCCACTTTCTCATCAGGAGTGATGGCAATAATAGGAATATCAGGTCTTTCTCTTGCAATCAAAAATGTTGTACGGCCAGATGATGTATAAGTAACAACCCCTGATACATTATCTAAAACTTTTGAAATTTCATTTGCGGCAAAAGTAATAGAATCTGCTTCTCCTATACAACAAGAACGTTGACGAGACCCTGTTACATATTTGAAGAAAACAGGATCAGCTTCAACTTGAGTAATGATGTTTGTCATCATTTTTACAGCCTCAACCGGATATTTTCCGGCTGCTGTCTCGGCAGACAACATTACCGCATCACATCCGTCATATACTGCTGTTGCCACATCAGATACTTCTGCTCTGGTAGGTGTTGGTTTTTCTATCATCGATTCTAACATCTGTGTTGCAACAATAACCGGTCTTGCATAACGACGACAAGCATTAACTATTTTCTTTTGTAAAACAGGAACCGTATGCAAAGGACATTCAACGCCTAAATCTCCTCGTGCAACCATAATCCCGTCAGAAAGTTTGATTATTTCTTCCAATTCATCAATAGCGCTCGGTTTTTCAAATTTTGAAATAATCATCGCTTTTTTACCGATTAATTCTCGAGCTTCTTTTACATCGTTTACCGATTGAACAAACGATAAACAAACCCAATCAACACCTATTTTTAGTGCAAATTCAAGGTCTTTCCTGTCTTTTTCGGTGATAGCGGAAATAGGTAATTTTGTATTGGGTAAATTTACACCTTTACGACTTGATAAAATACCGCCAATTTTCACAACAGTATCTGCCGATGTATCTGTTTTTGATTCTATGCGAAGAACAATATTACCATCGTTAACCAACAATTCGTCACCGGGATTTATTGCTGCAAAAATCTCCTTATGCGGTAGAGTAACTCTTTTTTCGTTCCCTAACTCATTTTTCATATCAAGAACAAAATGTTGTCCTTCTTTTAATTCTATTTTGTTATCCTTAAAATCGCCAACTCTTAATTTTGGACCTTGTAAATCAGCAACCACCGCAACATGAAGTCCTTTTTGTTTGGATAATTTTCTGACTAAATTGTATCTCTCTTTATGTTCCTTATGAGTACCATGACTGAAATTAAAACGAAAAGCATCAACCCCTGCATCCATCAATGCTGATATTTTTTCTTCGGTAGAACAAGACGGACCGATTGTTGCAATTATGTGTGTATATGTATTCTTTGGCATAATCTATTCCTATAATATTTTTGATAGAACAGTATTAGCAACCTTTTTAAGTTTGGTAAAGATAAAATTAATTCTTGTCAAAAGATATCGCTTTTGATAATCTCCCTAACAACAAAATTTAATGTAATTTATGGAGAAAGAAATGACAGAAGTTGGTGGTATTGCCAGTGATCGTTTGCGTTCTTTAATTGAAAGAATCGAACGTTTGGAAGAAGAAAAAAAGGCTTTAAGCGAAGACATAAGAGATATATATGCTGAAGCTAAATCAGCCGGTTTTGATGTAAAAATTATGCGCACAATCATAAAATTGCGCAAAATGAATGCTAGCGACAGAGAAGAACAACAATATCTTCTTGATACATATCGTAAAGCTCTTGATTTATAATTTCAGAGCTATACCGATAATTCCTCCGAGAATTATATATAAAATGGGGTGCAGTTTGATAAAATGAATTGCGCCCCAAAATAATATACAAATTGAAATAGCCCAAGTATTTATCAGCACCAATTTCCCTATTTCTGTTCCGGCATTCAAAATCAACGCAATAACGGCCGGATGAATTGCATACATCAGTCGCTTAAAAAAGTCAGAATCTTTATATTTTTCCAAAACTTTTGCTATTAAAATGATGATTATTAATGATGGCACCACCAATCCGAATGTCGCAACTAATCCTCCTAAAATCCCCGATGTTTTAAATCCTGCATAAGTTGCCATATTGACACCTATCGGTCCCGGAGATGATTCGGCAATAGCTATCATATCTATCAATTCTTGTGACGAAAACCACGAATATTTATAAGAAAGTTCGAATAAAAACGGAACTGTAACCATACCACCGCCTAAAGAAAACAGTCCTATTTTGAAGAATTCTAAAAACAAAGCACTCATCATTTTCTATTTCCTCGTTAATAACAACCCTACAAAAGCAGCACCTATAACAACCCATACCGGAGAAGCGGAAAACCATAACGCTACAAGCAAAGATATGATAAATATCAATATTTGAATCTTTGTCTTTATGTTTTTTTGCCACATTTTTATGATTACATCAAAAATCAAGGCAATCACCACAATCCTGATACCATTAAATGCGTGTTCAACATAGGCATTATCAACAAATATATTTATTGCGTTTGCGATAGACAGGATTATTATTATCGACGGGGTTATAATACCTAACGTTGCAAAAATCGCTCCTTTTATGCCGGCCAGCTTATATCCGGTAAATGTAGAAACATTAACAGCAATAATCCCCGGAGTGCACTGTCCTATTGAATAATAGTCCATAATTTCTTTTTCTTCTAACCATTTTTTTCTCTCTACCAATTCGGCTTGAAGTAGTGGTATCATTGCATATCCGCCACCAAAAGTAAAAAGTCCTACCTTAAAAAAAGACCAAAACAAGTCAAACAACATTTTTATATTCCCTGCTATTCCAAAAACTTTGAAAGACATTATATATATTGAAGCTTACAGAAAGATTAAAAGAGGTAAAAATGATTATCGGCATTGTAAAAGAAATATTTCCAAATGAAAAAAGAGTTGCAATAACTCCCGATATAACTAAAAAACTTACCGATAAAAGTATAAATATTTTAATTGAAAAAAATGCCGGAAAAGCAGCAGGATTTACAGATAATGACTTTATAAAAAACGGGGCAGAAATAATAGATTCTGCAGAAAAAATATATAGCAACAGCAGTTTGATGTTCAAAATTTGGGCACCTCAAAAAGATGAATTAAAAAGGCATAAATATATTCCGTGGACAATAGCTGATTTTAGTCGTTTTACGGAACAACAAAAAATGAACTTCCGAGCTTTTGCTCTAGATAAAATACCTCGTATTTCTCGTGCACAAAATATGGATATTCTTTCATCACAAAACAATTTAAGCGGATACAAAGCTGCAATTACGGCAATAAACAATATTAACAGAACATCTCCTATGATGATTACGGCCGCAGGAACTCTTCTTCCCTTAAAAATTCTTATATGGGGATTAGGCATTGCCGGGCTACAGGCTGCTGCAACTTTAAAAAGATTGGGGGCTAGAGTTTATGCGTCGGATATTAGAGAAGAAACAAAAGAACAAGCTACATCCGTAGGGGCAACATTTATCAGCTCTGAAAATATTTTAGCTGAATTATCCGATTTTGATATAATAATAACTGCAGCCGGAAGTTATGGCAGTTCGCCTAATTTAATTGATAAAAAAGTTTATTCTCATGTATCTTATTCTACAATAATCATCGATATATCGGGCAATATTGATAATAAAATTTCTTCTCCGAATGTTATACGCAATTACAACTTCTGTTCCGAATTATCCAATTCTGCCAGTATATTATTTGCCAATAATTTATATAATTTTTTCTGTTATGTTTATGATTTTTCCAAACAAGAAATAAATTTAGACTTTGGCGATGAAATAATTAATCAAACATATATGGGAGAGAGAAAAAATGGATAATTTCGCAATACTCTTAACCTTTTTTGCAATGGCGTGTTTTATAGGCTATTTTGTTATATGGGGAGTAACTCCGGCTCTTTATTCTCCTTTAATGAGCGTTTCAAATGCTATTTCCGGTATTGTTATATTAGGAGCGATCACAACCGGAAATGATTGGTGGGGCATATTTGCAGCATTTTTAGCATCTGTAAACATATTCGGCGGATTTTCAGTATCTCGACGAATGTTGGCAATGTTTAGAAAAAAAGGAAAAAAATAAATGATTATATCTTTATTCGATTTATTTTGCATAATCTTATTCATTTTAGCGATTCGCTTTATGGCAACCCCAAAAACCGCCAATATTGGAAATTATTCTGCTATAATTTCAATGATGATAGCTATTGGCATATCGTTTTTCCCCTTACCGGAAAAATTTTTATGGCTGTTGGGGGCTATTTTTCTAGGTGCAATTATCGGTATTATTTTCGGAGAAAAAATCAAAATAACAGAATTACCGCAAATGATTGCTATATTAAACGGATTAGGAGGAGGTGCTGCAACCTGTATAGCCATAGCAGAAACAAACATTTTGAAGCATTCATCCGCTATATCTGTATTAGGAGGAATTATCGGAGCAATAACCTTGAGCGGTTCTTTAATAGCATTTTGTAAACTGCAAGGAATTATAAAAAAGAGAAAAATATTTTTATCTCCGCTAATTATAAACCTATGCTTTTTATTAGCGGTATCTGCCGCGCCATTGTTTTTTGACAGTCAAACTATTCTGGTTCCCGTTATTTTTATTTTAGCTTTAGTTTGGGGAATTTTTATGGTGTTTCCGATCGGTGGTGCAGATATGCCGATAATAATTTCTATATTAAATTCTTTTTCGGGATGGGCAACCGTAGCCATAGGTTTTTCGTATTCAAATGTTTTAATGATTGTCGTAGGAACTATAGTCGGAGCAAGCGGAACCATTTTGGCTTATATAATGATAAAATCAATGAATAAAAATTTGCTAAAACTTTTTATACAACCGGATTCGTTAACAACGAACAATGTAATGGAAAAAATGCCTAACGAAGGAAATCCTGAAGATGCGGCTTTTATAATGGAAAATGCAAAAAATATTATTATTGTTCCCGGTTATGGAATGGCGGCAGCATCAGCACAATATGCTATAAAAAATATGGCTGATATTTTGGAAAAAAAATACAAAATAAGTGTAAGATTTGCAATCCATCCGGTTGCAGGAAGAATGCCCGGACACATGAATGTTTTACTTGCTGATGCAGGAGTCGACTATGAAAAAGTTTTTGAGCTTGAAAATATAAATTCAGAATTTTCCGAAACCGATGTTGTTTATGTCATCGGTGCAAATGATATTACTAACCCTGAAGCAAAAACAAATCCAGATTCACCTTTATATGGTATGCCGGTATTAGATGTTGATAAAGCAAAAGTAGTATTTTTTGTAAAAAGAAGCCTCAATACCGGATATTCAGGTGTTAATAATCCGCTGTTTTTCGCTTCTAACACAATAATGCTTTATGGAGATGCTAAAAAAATCACTGAAGATATCAATAAAATTTTAGAGCAGTGAAAAAAGCCATAAAATGAATAAAGCGCTATATAATAAAACTCCTTTTGCATACATTCCTGCTACCCTGAAATCAGCTTTAGAAGGCATAGCATTTTCGATAATTATTGTTTGAAGCAAAACATATAAAATATAATTTGTTGCGGTCAAAGGCATTTGCGGTAAATAGTAGCGATTTATATAAAAACCGATAACCAACAAAAACAAAGGAGCCAAAGCCGATGGAACTGCATTATAAAAGGTGACGTTTCTAAACCCCACACTCCCCATAACATATCCGCCATCAGGAGATTTTCGAGGGAAAATCGTAAAATTACAAGGATGCGCATTTAATACTAAACCCACCAAAAAATGCATAAGCTCATGAAGAAGTGTTCCTGGAATATTTACTAATGCCGTAGCCCACATACTGCTATACGTATTATATTTCAAGCGAACCAAAATAATTACCAATAAAATTAAAAGAAAACGATTATTGGTAAGCAAAGCCAAAAATTCCGGCGTATTTATCCACCAATTAAATTTGTAAAGCAAGGCTTGAACGTATTCCATCTTATTCCCTTTCCAAAAGAGTTATGCCGGCTAGAAATGTGTTTGAAAAAATTCTGCAAATATTATTTTTGTTAAATTTATTCCTGCTATCAAGTATAGTTGTCGATAACAATGAACTGATGGCAAAAAGCCCCAAAACAAGAGCCTCTCGCATTAACTTACGTCTTTTTTTATCAAGATGTGAAAATAGTTTATTAAAGTCATCATAGCAATATTCGGATATTTTCAGCACAAGTCTTTTATACCCGATGCTAAATTTATATCCCTTGTTGTTCAAATGGAAATTATACAGTAAATTCCATATTTCTTTATTTTTAAGAATGTAACTTGAAAAAACATCAAGATAAAGATTTAAGTTTTTAAAACTGTCCGCCGTTGTTTTTACATTATCAAAGCTATTCATCATTTCTGACATTGTAATTTCATTTTGTTCGGCGATAAAATCATCCATACTTGCAAATTGATTATATATTGTTCCTATGGAACAACCCGATGCTTCTGATAATTTACGAGCAGTTAAAAATTCGATACCTTTAGATTTAACCAATTCGCGTCCGGCTATTATAAGTTTTTGATGAATATTGTCTTTTATGTTTTGCATATTATTTGTATTTTTAATAAAATGTTTGTAAATTTATAATATAATAAAACAAATCTGAACAGTGTTCAATTTATTTATACAAGATATAAGGATAATTTAATGACAAAGATATGGATTATCGCTTTTTTATTTTCAATATTTTGCTTTTCTCCGGCAAAAGCAGACGAATATGGTAAATTTTATGAAGATGTTTTGATTTCAAGTGATGTTCGTTTAAATGAGAACGCAGAAAATGCAAAAAATGAAGCCAGCAGTCTTTTAGATCGTAAAGCTCCTGAAATTAAAATAGAAGGACAGGCTCTTCCTTTTCGCTCACAAAGACAGCAACCGGTTGTTGTTGAAAACACCGCCACAAAATATGGTGAAGGCCCTTTCGGTTTGTCATGGGGAGGTAATTATAACCAAATAAAAGCGATGGGAGTAGAACTTGAAAGAGTTAATATAAAAGACTATGCAAACAGCTTTATAGCAACACATTTGCCTAAACCGTTACCGGATATAAGGGAAGTTGTTATCTCTTTTGGTGAAGATAATTTAATGTGGCGAGTTTTAGCTTACGGAAAACTTCTTGATGATGATGCCGATGCAGCAAAAGTATTGAAAATATACCGCCAATATTATAAATTACTCAATCAAAAATATGGAAACGGTAAAGAATTTTTTACTCCTAAAATTACAATAATCGAAAAAACCGTGAAAGATCAATTCGGACGAGATCAGATAGAAAGAATTCGCCGAGAAGAACCGATGGGCGGAAGTAATTTCTTAAACGAGCTAAAAAACGGCGAAGCTACATTGTATGCAACTTTTGAAGACTCAAACGTCGGTGCGGCTTTGGCGGTTAATGTTGACGGCAACGGAAAAAGTTATATCATTATAGACTTTACAAATTTACAAATTTTCAAAGAACGAGAAGCACAAACTCTTGATGCTCTCTAAACAGTAATGAAAAAGGAAAAACAATGACTAAAGTTTGTTTTTGTGGTGTATCGGGCAACGGAATGAGCCCGTTAGCGCAAATTTTAAGCCTCAAAGGCTATGAAGTATATGGTTCTGATCGCAGTTTTGATGCCGGTCGAGATGAAGCAAATAGAAAATCTCTCGAAAATATGGGAATAAAAATTATTCCTCAAGACGGAAGCGGAATTACCAAAGATATGAAAACGGTATATATTTCTGCCGCTTTAGATGAAGCAAATCCTGACGTGAAGGCAGCTCTTGAGCTTGGTGTTGACATAAAAAAACGTTCAGATTTATTAGCTGAAACATTCTCTGAATATGAGTTTGGAATTGCTGTAGGCGGAACATCAGGCAAGACAACAACTACCGCAATGATCGGATATATTTTAGATATGCTTGGTGAAAAACCTTGTATGATTAACGGCGGCATGTTGCGTAACTATGAACTGTTAAAAGGTTTGCCTAATTTTATTTATAATGAAGACAAAATTTGTGTAATTGAAGCAGATGAAAGCGACGGCTCTATTTGTAAATATCATCCCAGTATCGGGCTAATCAATAATATTTCTCATGACCATACATCCATGGAAAAATTGATTGAATATTTTACAACTTTCGCTTCAAATACAAAAGATGTATTGATTGTGAATTACGATTGTGAATTAACTCGCAATATGACACATAATAAAAAAGTTTTAAGTTTTTCAACCAAAAATCCTAATGCTGATTTTTATGCCGAAAATATCACTTTTTTATCTGATGGGTTGGAATATACTTTCAGGGGAAAAACTTTTAAACTGAAATTGTTTGGTGCATTTAACGTTTCAAACGCAATGGCTGCTATCGCTGTTTGTTCACAAGCCGGCATAGATGTGTTTGAAGCAGCAAAAACTTTAGAGAACTTTATAGGTATAAAACGTCGCTTGGAAATTGTCGGTACTTCTGACAGAAATATTACTCTTATAGATGATTTTGCACATAATCCCAGTAAAATCGGTTCTTCTTTGAGCGCATTGAAAGAATATTCGGGACGCTTGATTGTTATGTATCAATCGCATAGTGCTTTTTCAGCCCAAAATACCGGAAGCGAAGTTGCGGAAGTTGTTGCAAAAACTCTTGGTGATGATGATATTTTCCTTATGCCGGAAGTTTATATGTTAGATAAAAACATAGATAAAGGCATTACGGCAGAAAATATTATCAATGAAATAAAAACTCATAATTTTAAAAACGCATTATTTTTAGAAACTCAAGAAGCCGTTCGTGATTTTATTTTAAAAAATGCTCGTGATAATGACAGAATAGTCATCATGGGAGCTCGTGACAATACACTTCCTACATTCAGCCGTAATTTATTGAAAGATTTGTAATGTTGAAACCAATTCTGCAAGGTTCTAAAATAGGAGTGATAACTCCATCATCTTCCATAGAAGCTCCGGAACAAATTCGTAACGGATTAAGATATCTTGCAGAATTGGGATATGAATTAAAAATAGGAAACTTTGTTTTCGATGATAAAAATCATTTTTCAGGAACACCTCTGCAAAGAGCCAAAGACATTATGAGTTTTTATACCAACCCCGATATTACGGCTATTGTATCTACTGCCGGAGGATATGGTTCTCAGTCTGTTTTGCCTTACCTTGACTATGAAATCATCAAACAAAACCCTAAACCTATTATAGGCTTCAGCGATATTACAGCTTTACAGAATGCAGTTTTTACCTGTGCAAATGTTTCTTCCATTGCCGGTATTATGCTTAAATTTGATTTTGCCGACGGTGATAATAATCAAACTAAACATTCATTTGAAAACATTTTAAATGGACATTTTGAAGAAATAAAATCCGGAAATATTTTAAATAGCGGTAATGCGAAAGGTATTCTTATCGGAGGTAATTTTTGTACTTTTATGTGCTTGAGCGGAACAAAATATTTCCCCTCCTTAAAAGGTAAAATTTTACTACTCGAAGATGTTGATGAAAAAAGCTACCGTATAGAAAGAATGCTCACACAACTTGAACAACAAAAAGATTTTAACGAAATATCCGGCATAATATTCGCTAATTTCAGAAATTGCGAATTAAATCATCCTAAAGATAAAAACATAGATGATATTTTGCAAGAATTTGCAGAAAAACACCGAAATATTGTTATGATAAAAGATTTCGCACATGGACACATAAAGGCAAGATATTGCCTACCTATTGGCGAAAAAATACAGTTATCGTTTGATGATAAACAACCTATATTAAAAATGGCGGAATAAGCCTATAACATAATCTAAATTATCAAGATTGAGATTCCATAAAAGTTTCGGATATGCAAAAACACCATCCCAACCTGTTCCCCCTTTTGATAATCTACCGTTAAACGCCAATAAACTCCCTAAAATCCAAAGATTTGCACCTGGAAGGAACATAAAACAAAAAGGATAACCTACTTCTTTTAAGTCTGTCTGTTTATCATGAATTTGTGAGGCAACAGTATCTACAAAATATCCGACAAAGTAACCGAATAAAACGCTTATTATCCAGTTCATCGGCATAACTTTTAAATATATTGTAACACCTAACATAAAAAAGAAACAAAATAAAGGAAAGAAATATGGAGCAATTACAATAAGCCAATTTCCTGTGCCTACAAACCCCATAGAACCACCGGAATTATCATCGGCAACTCTTATATGCTTAACAGAGTGAAAAGTTATCACCGCAAAAAAACTATGGGTTAATTCATGAGCTATTATCTGCATAGAAGTTTTTGCTTCTTTATCCATAGAAAGCTGCCCGAAAAAATAAACAATGAACCCGCCGGCCAAAGCTGCAAAATAAATTGTTTTAAAATCAAAATAGTCTAATGACTGAAAAAATGCCGGTAATGTCCATAACGCCAAAACAGCTGCCGGCCACTTAAAAAGATTTATTATTTTATCTAAAATATCACTCATGAAAGCAACTATACGATAATATTTTTCAAATTTCATCAAAATTAATGTAAATGTTAACATTCCTCTTGTAAATATAAATATAATAATTAAAATGTTCGTATGTTTTATTTATAAAGGTGTAAATTATGAAAGATACTTTTGATTTTATTATCAATGACGAAGATGAAGTTATGTTGTTACTCTACGTTCGTGACGGCGAACCTAAAGATGCAAGCATTGCAATAAACATTACGGATAATACTGCTGTTTTACACAGAAATGATGATGATGATATTTTGCTTAACGAAATTCCGGAACAGGTTATCGACAGCTTACAAGACGCCGATTCGTTATTGGTTTGTGAAATGAGCAGAGAAGAAAACGAAGAAGATACAAAAATTATCTATGCTTATGAAGCTGATATAAATTTATAATTTACTTTACAAGAATATTATCAAGTCTTTCCTCTTCCAATCCTGCCGGATCTTGGTGAATGATGACTTGTGCTCCGGGATAAAGATTTTTTACTTCTCGTTCTATGATATCCGTTAATTTATGAGCATTGTATAAAGATAAATTGCCGTCTAATTCCAAATGAAACTCAAAAATATAAATACCGCCTAAATCACGAGTTCTTAAATCGTGCATACCTAAACAAAAACTACAATTTTTAACGATATTTTCTATTGATTTTCTGATATCTGCTCCCAGTTCTTTGTCAAGCAATAAAGAAATTGCACTTTTTGCTATCTTGTACGCATTATATAATAAATATCCTGAAACAAAGATTGCTGTCAGAGTATCAAACCACCATACATTAAAAAACTTTACTACTAAAAGACTTAGTATTATCGTCGCATTTGTTATAATATCAACCATATAGTGTAAGCTATCCGCTTGAACAGCTATTGATGAAGTTTTTTTTACTACGTATTTTTGAAACAATATCAAAAACAATGTAGCAAAAAAACTTATAACCATAACCAATATTCCGAAAAAAGTATCGTTTAGCGGGCGAGGATTAAATATCCTGTCAATACCTTCATATATTACAAATATTCCTGAACCTGCTACGAAAGCGGATTGAATAAGTGCACTTAAAGCTTCTGCTTTTCCATAACCGTAACGATGATTTTTACTGGCAGGAAGAGTTGAAAATCGTACCGCAATAAAAGTTATCAGAGAAGCAAAAATGTCCGATATACTGTCAACAAGCGATGACAGTACAGCCAAAGAACCGGTATAAACAGAAGCAAAGAGCTTTATCAACATTAAACTTATTGATAAAAAAACACTTGCCGCTGCAGCTATTTTTTTCAAACCGTTATTATCTTGCCGTAATAACGACATTTTCTATTTCCTTAAATTTATTTTTATCAATTTTGTAATAACACTTATCCGCAGTTTTAGCAAAATAGCCTAAATGAGATTGTCCTAATTCTTTCGGAAAGTGATATTTGACATATATATCTTCATTTTTCTTCACAAAGTCAATAGAAACATCAATATCATTTTCTGTGTGCAAAACAATATCCAACACTTTTTTACTATCTTGAATTTCTTTTTCTTCACCTATGTAAAATGTGTTAAGTAATTCTTTTATCAGCACCATAATTCTGTTTTGATTATCGACCTTATTGAAACCTTTCAGTCTTCCGAAACGCAGATTCCACAAACTTCCGTAAGCCCAATTAATAGGAGCTATTGACATATCAATCAAATCAGCTCTAACCATCCATACTTGAAATTCATTCGGAAAACGGATATAAGCGGCACGTCCGCCTCTTCCTATGTCTATATCATATTTTCCAAGATAAAATTCAGCAAACTTTTCTTTTTCTCCGGATATAACTATTTTAATTCCATCTTCAACGTCTTTTCCGGAAAAATTCAAACCGAAAGCTCCTAAATTTTCCAATTTATCTGATTTTTTTTCATAATATTGCATATTCGCAATTTCTGTTAAAAAGCGTCTGATCCTTTCTTGATGTACAACCATACAAGGACTGTTTTTTATTTTCCATTCACCATTATCGTAAATAAATTCAATATTTTCATTTTTAGAAGATAAATTAATGTTGGTAATATTATTAAGTTCTTCAACAAAATTTGAAAAAACTTTTTTATTTTCAAATTCACTCCAATCGTCTTTAGTGGAGAAATAAACCGAAACAGCACCAATCATAACAAAAGTTAATACACCAAAAGCAGTTTTGGTAAATTCTTTATTAAAACTAAATGATAATGAAAAATTATGCCATTGTTTGTTTTTCAAAATACTTTGGAAAATCAATACAATAATTATCAACAACGGTACGGAAAATATCGTTGATAATTTTATCATCATTGAGAGATCCTGCAAATTTTTGTGCATATTAATTCTTATATCTCCCAGTTCTGTTAAAAGATTTTGTAAATTTTGACGGGTTCTTGCAATTAGGGCTTGCTCATCCGCTGTAAAAATTTCTCTTTCTTCAAAATTTCTTTTTGCAGTAATTTCATTAAGAGCCGCTTTGGTGTAATTTATTTTATTAAAAATATCATGTTCTTTTAATCGGAATTGTCTGATATTTTGCTTACGCATATTTTCAAAATCTTCAAAAACTCTTATTTTATGAATTTTTCCTCGCAAAGAAATTAAATCATTATTACCGCTCAAATAATCCAGAGCATTCAATATGAAATTAGCATTATCATAAACCGGAACAAAATAGTTGTTTTCAAGAATTGTTCTTCCTTTACTCCAAAAAGTATCATAAATAAAATCTGTATCAGCGACAACTATTGCTTCAAACGGCAAATATGAGTTTCTGCTTTTTAATAAGGCAGCAATAACTTTCAGTTTGTTTATCGGCTCAAAATCATTCAACAAATCTGCCGGATTTATTCCTTCATATACAACGCTTGAGGGCATAATCCCTGAATTTTTTCCACCAACAATAAGCGGAGTAAATTCACTATTATAACCATCAGGAACCAAGAGAGATGTTGAAGCAAACAAAATTGATTGCAAATTTTTGGTTATATCAAAATCCGGATTCATACTATCATTAGGCAAAACAAATTGCACAACATCTTGAGTAAAAATAGGATTAGTCGAATAATTTTTTGTTGCATCAACCGTTATTGAGTTGTCTAAATCCACAACTATCAATTCATTATACATCCTAAAACCGAAAAATTTATCTAAATCTTTTACATCTGAAGGATAAAATTCAGTGTTTACTGCAGAAAAAATACGTGGAGCTTCGGCTGCAGTATCAAGCAACAACAAAGTTTTTCCGCCTTGTTTTGAATATCTTTTGATTTCATTAACAAACTCATCACTCAAATTTTGCGGGTGAACTAACATTAAAACATCAATTTGAGGAAAATCTTCAGATTTCTTAATAATCTTTATATCGTAAAACTTTTTTATTTCAGAAATAATATTCCATTCCGGAGAAATATATCCGACTTCTTGTTGTGTTTCCATAATCGGAAGACCGGAAATGATACCTACAACTTTTTTCTTATGAATAAGTTGATATATTTTTTCCATCAAATCTTGTTCTAAAAAAGTCTGCCTTTCAATTGGAAAAAACGGTATAATTGTTTTATTATCAATCGCATCACTGAAAACGATTCCCATATACCCGTTTCTGCTCAACTCTATCAAAGGAATAGGTTGTAAACCGGATGATATCGCGGCATCTTCTGCCTCGGTAAGCGGTTCAGGATTATATATACGAAAACTGAATTTGTCGGGTTCAAGATTATGAAATCTTTGCAATAATAATCTTATCCTATCATACATTATTCGTATTTCCGGATTTCTTTGCCCTAAAATAGGAGAATAATAAAACTTTGCCGTAATTTTTTCGGGAATATCATTCAATATTTTTTGTGACGAAGGAGAAAGAGTATAAATTTTCTCTTCCGTAAAATCATACTGCCATGTTCTGAAAAAATTATTACAAGATAAATTTAATCCGACAAAACCGAGCAACATCATTAAAAATATTATCACATAATATCCTGCTTGATTAGATTTTAGCCATTTTGAAGTTCCCGATGTCTTAAAGCTAACAATTAAAATCGTAGCAATATTAAACAACAAAATTATTGATATCACGAAAACCATATATCTGAATTCAAACAATCCGCTCATTACTTGTCCGAAATGAGTTAGAAAACTGAAAGAAGCTATCATGTCAACAATGCTTGCCGGAGTAAACATTCTAAAGAAACCTAAAACATATTCAATACCGCTGACAAAGAACAAGAAATTTGCAACAACCGATAAAACCAAAGCTATCACTTGATTTTTAGTCAAAGATGACATTGTTTGAGATATAGCAAGCATACAACCGGCTAATAACCAGCTCCCAAGATAGCTTACGAAAATAACGGCATTGTCCGGTTGTCCCAAATAATTTACCAAAATCCAAAAGGGAAAAGTTAAGAGAAGGGCGATTAAAACAAATATCCATGACGCAAAAAATTTACCTAAAACAAGAGTTGTAATACTGACTGGCATGGTAACGATTTGAACAATTGTTTTATTTCTAAATTCTTCAGACCATAATCTCATGGAAATTCCGGGAATAAAAAGCAGATAAAGCCACGGCTGAAAACCAAACATCGGGGTTAAATCAGCAATTCCTCTTTCTATAAAATGTCCGAAATAGACAGCAAAAGAACCGTTTAAAACCAAAAAAGCTATTAAATATACATAAGCCAACGGAGAAATGAAGTATCGTAACAACTCATTTTTGGTAACTGCCCAAAGTTTTTTCATGCCTTTTCTCCTTCGTCACCGGCTAAATCATAAAAAATTTCTTCCAAATTATTTTTGTTGTTTTTTTCTAAAATATCTTTAAGAGTTCCGTCTGCAACAACCATTCCTTTATTTATCATAATTATTCTGTTGCAAACATTTTCAGCCTCTTCCAACAAGTGAGTTGAAATAAGAATAGTTTTATCTTTTCCCATTTGAGAAATTAAATTGCGAATATGTTTTTTTTGATTTGGATCTAAACCGTCCGTAGGTTCATCCAACAACAAAAGCGGAGGGTCAGATAAAATACTTTGAGCAAAACCAACTCTACGTTGATAACCTTTTGATAATGTTTCAACTTTTTGTAAAGCTACATTTTCAATTTTTGCGGTTTTTATAACCTTTTCTACATTTTTATAAGAAACCCCTCTCAATTCTGCCATATACTTCAAAAAATCATTAACGGTTAAATCGGCATAAAGCGGTGAGCCTTCAGGTAAAAAACCTATATTTTCTTTTCCCCACAACGGATTATTTTTTATATTTTTATCACATACAAAAATATCTCCCGAAGATGGAGAAAGATAACCGGATATCATATTCATCAATGTTGATTTTCCAGCTCCATTAGGACCTAATAAAGCAATAATTTCTCCTTTTTTTGCAGAAAAGGTAACGTTATTTACAGCTTTAATTTTTCCATAGTTTTTGTAAAGATTTTCTACTTTTAAATATTCTTCAGCCATTGTTTTTCCGCTTATTTTTTACTCAATTCATACAAAACCACTGCAGCAGCAGTTGATACATTCAGACTTTCTACGTTTTCTGCTATCGGTAAGCGAACAGTTAAATCACAAGATTCTTCTATCAGGCGACGCATGCCCTTTCCTTCGCTTCCCATGACAACAGCTAATTTGCCTTTTTTATCCAATTTATCAATGTTAGTTTTTGCGTAACCATCCATACCTACAACCCAAAACCCTGCTTTTTTAAGTTGTTCCAATGCTCTTGATAAATTTGTAACTCTACAGGTTGGCATATTTTCAAATGTTCCGGCAGCTGCTTTAAGCATAGCCCCGCTTTCTTGAGGGGAGTTTTTATCTTGAACAACAAGAGCCATACTTCCGAAAGCTGCACAAGAACGAATAATAGCACCTATATTTTGAGGATCTGTTACTTGATCTAATACCAATAAGTAGCAGTCTCTTTTTTCTTGAGCTTTTTCACAAACTTCCTCAATAGATATATTATTCAACATATCTGCTATTGCAACAAATCCTTGGTGAACTGCATCTTGCGGTAAAATTTTTTCAAGTTCTTTTTTATCTGCAACAAAAATTTTATTTTCTGCAACTTTCCCCTTTAGTTCACCTATATTTTCTCGTAAACACATTACCTTCACAATTTTTCTGTTTGGATTTTCAACTGCAGCTTTTACGGCATGACGACCATAAATAACGACTTGATTTTTATTTACCATATTCTTATTTCTCCAAAATTTTTATAGCTTCGGCAATATTTTTAATTTTATATGTAGGTTTACTGCCGACATATTTATCTTTTGCATCACAAATAATACTATCGGCTCCACCGAGAGCTTCTGCGGTCTTTACATCTGCATCACCATCGCCGATTACAATAATTTCTTCGGCGGGAGGAAGTTTATAATCAAAAATAGCCTGACAAGCAACCGGATGTGGCTTATCATATTCATATTCTTTAGCAGCTACTACTTTTTCAAAATATTTTTCAAATCCTAAAATTTTTATTTCATCATGAATATATTGCTTGCTTTTATTGGTTATCAGATAAATTAGCTTTCCGCTATTTTTACAATATTCTAAAACGTCTTTTGCTCCATCAAATGGTAAAAGTTTTTCCGTATGATGTTTTTCTATATATTCGTAAAAATATTTTGCAGCTTCTTCTTTCTTTTCGCCAAACATACAACCTAAAGTATCTCGGTTTTGTAATGTGCTTGTAATGCGTTTTACTTCATCATAAGATATACTGGGCATGTTTAATTTTGTAAAAGCATAATCATATGCTGCAGACAAAACAGGATAAGTATCAGCTAAAGTTCCGTCCCAATCAAAAACAACATATTTATAAACCATATAAACTCCTTGTCTTAATCATATTTTAAAGCTTGATTTTTAATCTGGCTATTGTTTGAATAATAGCATTTTGGGAGCTTTGGTCAATGGAAAATCTGGGGCGTATAACAAAAATAAAAACTATATTGGAACAATATTGGAAAAGCAGAGATTTTATACTAAATACTCTCAATACAGACGCATCATCTCGTAAATACTATAGGGCTATATATAAAGGACAAAGTGTAATAGTTATGGATGATGACGGATGTAAATGTAAACCAAAAGAATTTACTTTACTATCAGATTTTTTATTAAAAAATGATGTTTATGTACCAAAGGTATATTATAAAAACTTTGATGAAGGAATTTTATTACTGGAAGATTTAGGAGATAATTCAGTAAGAACTTTGTTATCTCCTAAAACTGAAGAAAATCTATATCTCAAATCCGGATTAGCTATTGCCAAAGTTACAAATATAAAGAACAAACCCGAATATATAAAAGATTTTTCCAAACAAAATTTGCTTGACGATATAAAACTTTTTACTGAATGGTATTTTCCTTGTGCTCTCGGATATCCTCTTGACGACAGAAAAAAGGAAGAATTTTTATCTATTGTTGATAAACTTTCCGATATGGCATACAAAATTCCGTCAAGATTGATGTTATGGGATTATCATATTGATAATATCATGATTACACCGGAAAACAAATATGCCATAATTGATTTTCAAGATGCAATGTGGGGACCTTTAACTTATGATATAGCAAGCCTTTTAGCTGCAGACAGAATGGTGATTTCACCTGGAACAATATCAAAAACTAAAGATGTCTTTTTTAATCAATTATCAGGAATAAATCGTGAAGATTTTGAAGATTCTTTCGCCTTTATGTATATGTTTCGACATATGAGGGTATTAGGGCGTTTTACTACGTTAAGTATTGTAAATCAAAAAGAAAAATATTTACAATTTATTCCTCAAACATGGAAAGCATTAGAACATATATTACTATATCCTAAATTTGTCGAAATAAAAAAATGGGTAGATGAAAATATACCTGAACAATGCAGATCTTTACCTAAAAGAAAACCTATATTTGAAGCTGTTGTTTTAGCTGCCGGTAGAGGCTCCCGTATGCGGGAACTTACCGATAATTTACCCAAGCCATTGGTTGAAGTAGGAAACAAAGCCTTAATTGATTATAATTTCGAGCGTCTTAAAAGTATTAATATAAAAAAATTTGTTGTAAATCTGTGTTATAAAGGTGAACTCATAAAAGAACATATTCTTAAAAATCAATCTGGTCTGGATATTGTTTTTTCCGAAGAAAAAGAAGCACTTGAAACCGGAGGGGGAGTAAAAAAAGCTCTTCCTTTATTAGAGGGACAAGCTTTTTTTGTGAGTAATAGTGATGTGTTTTTCATAGATAAAGGATATAAACCGGCTTTATGGAAAATGATAGATAAATGGAATGAAGAAAAATATGATATTTTGATACTGCTTCAAAATTTAGAGGATATATGTGGTGATAAAGGCATCGGTGATTATCGTATTGATATAAATAATCACCCCGAAAGAAACGAAAACAAAATATCGGGCTTCCCTTATATGTTCAGCGGAATATCAATCGTAAACAGAAAAATTTTTGATAATGTAAAAGAAGAAAAATTTTCACTCAGAGATTTGTTTGATATTGCACAAAAAAATAAAAAACTCGGTTTTGTAATAAATGAAGCATATTTCTTTCATATTGGCACTCCGGAGGCTTTAAATGAGGCAAAATTAAGAATAAATACTAAAAATTAAAAAAAGTTATTGACATCTTGCTTAAAATGATATTATTTGCTTTATGGAATTTGCGAAAGGATACTTTCCTTTTTTATCCTCGTCTGAATTTATATATGGAGGGGTGGCAGAGCGGTCAAATGCAACGGACTGTAAATCCGTCGACTTAGGTCTACGAAAGTTCGAATCTTTCCCCCTCCACCATTTAAATTAAGGCAGAAACTTGAAAGATAAGATTGGTTATTGCGGGTGTAGCTCAATGGTAGAGCAGAAGCCTTCCAAGCTTATGACGGGGGTTCGATTCCCCTCACCCGCTCCATTTCCTCTCAAATTTTTCAAGGTTTTTGATTTTAACACTAACAACTAGGAAACGAAAACAATGGCAAAAGAGAAATTTGAGAGAAACAAACCTCACTGCAACATTGGTACAATTGGTCACGTAGACCATGGTAAAACCACATTAACAGCCGCTATTACCAAAGTATTGGCAGAAGAAGGCGGTGCAAGCTTTACAGC
>JAFTWG010000033.1 GCA_017465405.1 Alphaproteobacteria bacterium | reverse complement strand
GTGTCCCACACGATCCCATTCCGAACTCGACTGTTAAACCCTTTTGCGCCGATGGTACTTTGTCTTAAGACACGGGAGAGTAGGTCGCAGCCAGATCTTCTAAACATCCTTTCGTTTACTAGTCTTAAGCCTCACTACTCATGTGAGGCTTTTTTTTATCCCCAATCCTTCTTTATTCAATAATATATAGGTTATAGTTAAAAATACGGTTTTTACTCTCAAAATAATCAATATTAAAAAAGTATTTGACGATATACTATTCTTTTATTCATTGCTTATTTTATACTTGAAATTTAAAATTAATTAGACTAAAATAGAAGAAATAAGTAAAAATTATGTCTAACAATATAAATTATTATCCGCTATGAAAAAGATTTTTCTTATGCTTGCGGTCGTAATGACATCTCTTACCACCGTTAGCGCACAGAGTTATCTCGACAATGTGTATTTGGAAGACGGAGTGGTTTTAACTGACAATCAGTGGCATTTTAACCAATACTCTGTTTTTGAAACTAACAGAGGCTATCTGCTCGTGACGCCTTATGGCTATTCTTATCATCATCTTCCGGAGCTCAAACCCTGGTCTATCGGTAATGATGTAATTATCAGCTACAGCCCCTATGTGTATGAGGGAGTTTTAGGCTACTATGTTGTAGGAAAACGTCGAAATTGGTTCTATTATCCGAGTGGAATTACGGTAGAACTTTATACCCGACCGGCTTTCTGGGACATTCACTATGCAGTTAGCAATTTAAGATGCTTGGATTTGCGAAATTGGTTCTGGCGACACAGTACTCCTCCTGCATGGAGACCGAAGCCTCACCATATGCATCATCCAAATCCACCGTATCGTGATTATAACCACTCAAGGCCTAATCATGGTGTAAATCATCCTTACAATCCTCCGAGAAATCACAATGGAAATGTAGGAAATTCACATCACCAAAGACCAATTGGCAATAATCACGGCAATGTCGGAAATTCACATCGTCCAACACCTCCGAGAAACAATAATGGTAATGTTGGTTCTTCTTCTCGTCCTACCCCTCCTAAAGGTCAATCTGTAAGACAGGGGGCATCTTCTTCAAGAGGACAGAGTGGGACAGTAAGAAGCTCACAAAATCAAGGTGGCTCTCGTCAAGGAGCATCTAACTCTACAAGCAGAAGAAGATAAAATTCTTCTGAATGACAAAATTAACACCGTCCGTTTTGGGCGGTGTTTTTTGTTGCAAATAAAATAAAAAATGATATAAAAAATACATTGACATAATTTTTCATTATATAATTAATCCTTTAAAACTTTAGCGTTATGAATGCAAATAAAATTTCTTGCAATCAGGTGTTTAAGTATGACAACGGAGTTGTTATCAGGCAGTATGATTTTGCTTCTGACACCTTTAAACGAATTGAGTTCGTAGAGTGTGGCTTATATCAGCCGATTTCGTATTCTGGCGGTACTGTTTCTGAAAATTGTGAAGCGGCAACTTGTCTGAATAGCGAAGGAAAAAGTGAACTATTGCTCATAAAACTCGGTCGAGTTGAGCATTGTCGCTCTGTCCGTAAAGGTAGTGAGTTGAAAATCAAAACTTTTACTTTTGGTTATGACCGCGGTTATGGCGTTACTGCCGAAATCTTTGAGTCTGAAAAAGGCGAAAAGTATGCCGTTATTCACGAAATGGAAAATTTTGATGAAACGATGTGTTGCTACAAAATTACGGCGGAAGATGATTTGTCCCTCTCTGATGATTTTATGAGAATAGCTATCAAGAGAGCAGACAAGGTTTATGTGAATCGCTAACCTTTTGTCCTGATTTCAAAGAGCCGATATCATAATCGGCTCTTTTTTGATTTTAAATTGCGCATAATCAAATTTTGTGTTAGTCTTATAATAGCAGTTTGTCATAAGGAATAGAATATGCAAAAAATCAGATGGGATAAATATGAAATTGAAAAATTAAGCAAAGAAGATATTAGTTCATATTTTGAAATGGCATATAACAATCCTGTTGTAAAAGATATGCTCAATAGTTCTTCGTCCTTATCAAGAGCTACGTCGAATTTTCAATATTTCGGAAATATTTTACAGGCTTATGTTACAGCTACCGGAGATATGTCTGAAGAAATGGTAGAAAAACTGGCGACAGATTTTATTAAATATTCTGATAAGATATATCAAGCACCAAACCATAATAAAAAAATGGAAGGGATACAAGTTTTTTTTGCAGACCATGTTCTTCCGTCTATTATGCAACATCATATTCGAAAACAAAATATGAAAGAGCCTTTGAGTTGGGAGCAGACTGCTTTGATATTAAAGTCAATAGGACTAAATTGTGCCAATAATCGCTTTCATACTCACTCATTTAATGGTGCATTGCTTGATGAAATAAGAACTAACGGATTTGATATAAAGAAAGAATTATTTCAAGAAGAATATGAAACATTGAGAAAAGTCGGGTTGTATCAACCTTATCAAACAGGAAATCTATTGTTTTGCGAATTGAGTAAAGCCAGTTTCGGTTATGCTTTATATGCACCGGAAAGACTGGTTTATAGTCTTGGAGGTGATGCTCATTCTCATAAAGAACCATATTCTGCTAACGAACATTTTACGGAAAAGTTTCAAGAACACTTAGCTGCTAAAAATTTATCTCCTGAAGAATATCGTAAGGCTTATTCGGCAGGTAAAAAAATGTTAGACTTTTATTTTAGAGAAAATCAAAAATCAGTAATTGCATTTAAACCGGTTAATACAGATGTTATCACAAAAGAAAGTGATTTTACCCACTCCGAATTGCGATATGCACTAACGAATTATATGCTTAAAACTAAAATTGACAGAATTTGTACCAATGATAATCGTCCCGAGCTTCAAAAACAATTTACGGAGGCTGTTGAAGAGATTAAACAATCAAATAAATATGAAAAAATGGATGTTTTTATTGACGAATTTCAAAAACTTTATCCTGATAACAAAATGTTTCAAGAAATATACCCAAATGCAGTTGTTATGGCAGTTACAAAAGGTTGCTTAAACAACTTTGTGCATAACGGAAATGCTGACGGATATAAAGAAGACAGCGGAAAGTTAGGAACAGATAAATTTAGTTTGTCGGTTATTCCCAATCCGGTTGACCAATATATTCAAAACGCCAAAATGATGTTGGCTATTGAAAAAGAAAATTGTATGGCAAGAGAATATAATAGAGAATTATACGAACAAAAATATGGCATGGAAATCAAAACGGGGAGACAGCCAAGTGAAACTTTTGATGAATATTGTGCAAACAATTATTCCAATACCTATTTTTTGACTGCTCGAAAAAATGGAGTAAGAACAGAAAATCCTAAATATACTATGTGGAAAAAAAGAAAAGGTTACAATGATCCTAATAGCGAAGCCAGTAAAAATTTAGAAAAAGAAATTATGTCCAAGAGAAATGAAAAACGAGCTTCTCCAACAATATTAATAAATTCTTTTGAACTGGTTTAATACATATTCAATCGACCGCTTCGTTTTTGGTTAAATTCATCAGTAAGATTTTTGATGAATTCTTCTGAGCAATTGAATTTTTCAACCAATCTGTCAGCCTTTTTTATATTTCTGTTTTTTAATATAAATGCAAATGGAGGAACATCTTTTACAACATATTGCAACATTGCCGTAAAACATCCTTCACCTAAAGATGCAAATTCTCTGACAAAAGTTCCGCTGCTGAGTTCTGCTCCTTTTCTAACCTGCACAAAACCGTTTAGACAACAACCGGTACAAATTACGGTATCATATTCTTCGTCACAATTTGGTATACTCCCCAAACCAACACGACAATTATGATGAATGGTTACATTGTTTAAAATATAACACCTGTTCCCGATAATGGTGGCATCTTCTAGATTTTTATCATTATCTAAATCAACAAGTGAGTAGTTTAACAAATTAGGATATTTTTGTGATAAATAGTTATTTCCGCAATCTATATTACATCCGTTACTGATAAAGTTTCCATTTCCGATAATAACTTTACCTTTATAAAAATGATAACCTATATGCTTTCCCGATAGTCCGATTGTGGTATTATCTAAAATATGATTATTATTGCCGATAAATACGTTACCTTTGATATGAACAGCAGTACCGATAAAATTATTTTCACCGATTGTAACACCTGAATCAATATAACAAAAATCGCCGATAACCGTTCCTTTTTCGATTTTTGCCCCTGATTTTATTATTGTGTTATATCCGATTTTTACATCTTCAGCGATTATTGCTCCGTCTTCAATCATTAAAATATTCCTGTTATTTACGGGTTGTTTGCATTGTAGCTCTGGCAATCATTTCTGTTTGATATTTTGCTATTTCCATAATGCCAGAAAATTCTTTTGCATACTCTACACCACTATTGTCCATATAACGAGTGCCTGTAGGTGATTTTAAATCTCGGAAGCTCCAATTAGTCCCATTTTCACAACGATAAGAACGAGCCATTTCTTCATTGATAATTTCAATTTTAGCATTTTTGTTTCCATATTCGAAGTGAACGCTTTGTTTGCCGTCAGCACTTTTTCCTATGATATGTATTACACCGTTTTTATCTCTTTGTATGCTTACTTTTTCAATATTAGGAGCAAAAGATAAACGAGATTCCGGTGGTAGTTTGATATCCTTCATACCTTTGTCAAGCTGAGCCTTAAATATTGTAGATGTTTGAGCATCATTTGTCTTGTCTGTTTTTTGTTGCGCCAGAGCAGGTGCTGGTGTGGGAACAGGGGCAGTGGATGAAGTTTGTATTTGTGATCTTAAATATCTGGATTTAGCTTTAGCTTTTTCGGATAATAGCGTTCCCATTATTTTACTTAAATTTTGAAATTCTCCGAGGCTCAGAGGATTATACGGATTAGAACCTAAATTTTCTTTTACTTTTCTTGCTGCGATATTAGCTAACTCTGGATGAACTTTTTTTATTTCAAAACATAAATTAATACATTGTTGTTTATCCATTTCTTTTGCTACAAACAATCCATCAGCCACCATTTCTCCATCCATTTTATTTGTCAATTCAGGGCGAGAACGTCTGATGTATGGAGCAACAATTTGTTTTAATTCTTCAGTTTCTTCTTTTGTTTTTGGGTGTGGAGAATATATGACAATAGAGTCCATACGTGAGTTCCAGTTTTGTGAGTTAGCTATTTTATAGTGCATATCATGTTTTTTTGCAAACTCATCCAATTTTTTTATAAGTTCTATATCCGCTCTGGCATTTATTGCCCAACGATGGTCATTCTTTTTCATATTATGATCAATCGGAGATCTAAAAATCCACTGGCTTTCATCGCTACTGGTGGACGTCATAGCATTCGTATTATTCGTAGTATAATTGATAAAATTTTGTTTTCTGTGAGAGGATGCTGATAAATCATCATTTTCTGTTGCATTATAACTGGTAGTTTTTTGGGATTCATAAAATTTGTCTACTAATGTATCTAACCAATATGTATAATCTTTAGGGTATTGAGTAAAATGATTTATTTGATTTGCTATGTAACTGTCATCTATATCATTACCATTAGCAGTTCTTAATCTTGCTTCAGCTAATAAAAATAACTTATCAAATGTCATATCATCTACGGAGCGAGTAATTCTTTTTTCTTGGATTTGGCTTTCGTAACAATCCAATAAACGTTGTTCATCTGCGGATAATTTAACAAACAAACTGCTCATAACGCCAACTCCTCATCTTTACCTATACAAATTATACAATTTTTTATCTTAAAAATCAACTGGCAAAGAGTGTTTTTAGACAAAATTACACTTGATTTTTAGCTTGAAACAGATATAATATGCGGACAAAATGAAATTATTAACACTAAAATATTATTGCTTATGGATCTTATTAAAAATTATGACAGAAAAAGGTTGCTCCAAAATCTCTGCTATGTAGATGAAAATCTTATGATTACGCAAGATGTGTCAAAAGCCGTAGGTTTTTTGGATTTGATAACTGATACAAACGGTATTGCTCGTTTTATTATCAACTTCTTCACTCCTATCGGAACAGCTCGCCACTGGAAAGATGCTATGGTTATGATAAAAAATTGGTTGGATGAAAAATACAAGGACCATAACTTAACCAAATATCTTTTTGAGCCGGCTCTTCCAATGACTTTCTCCGTAGCTCTTTGCAATGAAAATGAATTTATACACGGCAAACACATAGAAGCTGCTTGGATGTATTTACTTTATGGGCAAAGATATGAATATGCCCCATACGGTGATGGTTTATCTCCGGATGATGGTGGTTTGTATTTCATATTATCTACAAATGCCAGTTTCCATATGAGAGAAGTACATTATAAAGATGAGGATGAGATAGGACAAATTTTTTGGGATTATATCGATGAACGAGACGACAGCAACGTAGCAGTTTATCCTGCGGTTATCGTAGATGAATGGCGTTTTCTTTACTTAAATTCATACCTTGATAGAGATGATTTGGGAACAGAGTATTCTTTTACCTACAAAGTCTTAAAGTATAATAATTATAAAGACGCGGAATTCAGAGACAGAAGTCTTGGAAAGCCTATGCTCCAGTGTCAGATCGTTCTTGGAAAAGATGCATTATTATCACCGGGCATAGAAGAGTCTTGGATGGACTAACCTTATTAAACAACCGATTACACAAAAAACCGTCAATTTGACGGTTTTTGTTTTATATGTATTTATATTTACAAGACAGCAAATATAGTGTATTTTAATAATTGCAGTATCAATTTTAAACCAATAGAGATTAGTACCATGTCCTATATCATGGAAAAAATAAAAACTATGAGGAATTCGTTGCATAAGAAATATGGCAAGGAAGACTGCAATGTAATATACCATGATACTTCGGATGTAACAGATATTCTTAAGTCAAGCATAGGAGAGAAAACTTATCGAATTGCAACAGCAGGATATTCGGCTCCGCAAGAAGGTTATGAGGACTTAACGGCTAAATTTCTTTCGGCATTGGACAAGAGGTTAAAGTCCGGTAAAACCGGATATATTACTACTCCTGCATTACAAACCGGTTCAATTTATGATATAACAACTCAAGTAAGCGGATTAAACTCTAAAAATGTAGCATTTTTCACAACGGAAGAATATTGGGAAAATACAGATTTAAGTTCTTTTAGAAAAGACTTGAATATGAAAAAATACTCCCAAGTTCCCATTCATGTTTTTCCGGATACAAGAACCTATGCGGAAGCAACAGCCAATGCCTCAAACATACTTATATGTACCGGTGGACGAGGTGTAGCGGTAACAGAAATTGTTGAAGCTCTAAAAAGAAAAAGCAAGGTGGTTATACTTATAAATGAAAATTTAAAAAATGAAGGAATAGACAGAGAAAGTGAACAGGTTGAGTGTGCTTCAAAATATTTTTGGAATATTATTGGTGACTGTCAAAAAGACATTCCGGAAGTAAGTCAGCTTGATTTAGATTTTTTAAGAACCCATCCGGGAAGAGAAAACCAACTGGTGAGATATTACTTTGTTCGTAATGATGAAGAGGCGGAAAGATCAGCATTAGTGGCATCCGATTTTATTGGAGGCAAAACTTTGTATGATTTTTGGCCTGATAAAGCTGATGATATAGATAAAATGGTAGGACACGTTCAACGTCGGAAAGATGAAGAAACAGCATTTGAATATTATCTAAAAACAGGAAATTATAAACGTTTGTATGAATAGAAATAAAGTTTTAATAATAAAAAGCCGTCAAATCTGACGGCTTTTTGTTATTTTTGTGGTCGGGACGACTGGATTCGAACCAGCGACTTCTTGCACCCCATGCAAGCGCTCTACCAGGCTGAACTACGTCCCGAGTTCCGTTATAATAATCAGCGCAAGAAGTCGCGACTTCTTGTCTTGCTCCATAAGTTTTGCATTTAATTGCAAAACTAACTTCGCTTCGGTCAAACAAATCATAAGCATCGCTTTTGTTCTCTGTCGTTCACAAGCTCTGCAACGATTTCTATTCTGAAGTTGTAAAAACTCTTTACTAAAGACTTTTTATAACTTCAGCCCCATGCAAGCGCTCTACCAGGCTGAACTACGTCCCGAATAACTCTTCTATATATCTCATAATGATAAATTGCAAGTAAAAAATAACTTGTATTAATATAAAAATATGATAGTCTTGCGTTCTTAATTTTTATTATTAATTTAATTAAATTATCGCAGCTTATGGAAAAACAAAGTTTAATTGACAATGCCGTAGCAGCTTTTCAGATTAAGTTCAACAACACCCCAAAACAAGCAGGGCTTCACATTCAAACTGTTTATAAAGACAGTGTAATCTTTAGTCCTTCAGAAAAAGAAGCTATGTCGTTTATTACCAATCAAAAAGATATGCAGAATTATCTCAGACAATGTTGTGTTTTCTGTATAGGATTGGTTGTGTATATGGCAATAGGGCTTATTTGCTTTACCTTTTCTCCCGATTCATTCATCGGCTTTTGGATTGGAGGTGCTGTACTCAGCATTTTGTTTCTCATTCTTACTTATTTCAAATCAAACAAGTTTAAAAAGAATGAAAAAGTCTACAAAAGCAAAAAGCTTGTTATCTACGAAAAAGAAGGCGGTTTTATAGAACTTTAGACTGCAAAACTTTGCTAAAATCCCGTCGCCTGTTTAAGCCACGGGATTTTTTTATTTTCCTCTTATCGTTTTATCGAAGTTTTTGACAAATAAAAACAAGATACTAATAAAAAGCACCAAACTTGTGACTGCTCCACTGACACAAAGCCAGTAGGGCGGATTTAGATAAAATATTAAATATCCTCCCATTACAAGAGCTGCCAAAAATGGAATAAATAATAAATCGGCAGTTATATATATTTTTTTTCTTAAAAGGGCAAAAATAACGTTTATACATAGTAGCCATAAAACTTCAAGTACGACAGCCATATATGAAATTTTACCGTTTTCATGCCATGGTGATTGTTCAAAATCAGCTGTGTATATAATAAAAGTATTATAAATCAGCGTCAGTAACAAAAGATTCATAACAATGAATAGCGTTTTATATATTTTTGAATTATCTACCCAAAAAATGGAAGCAACTAATAAAGCAATAAGTAAAATTTGTACTATCATTTAGTTTCCTTCTCACTGTTCCACTCAATTAATTTATATTTTTCTTTGCCGTTTGGCAGTTGAAAATGCCACCATTCGGACGTTATGCTTTCAAAACCGCAATCGTGCATGATTTTTTGTAATAGCTCTCGATTTTTTATTTCTTCAAATAAATTAGGGCTATAAAAATTAATCGATGCTTTTTCAAAATGTTTATAGTATTCATCTGTTTTGCCAAAAGCAATTTGACGTGCATATTTTTTATCATAAGCATCAATTTCTGTTGGAAATCTTAAATTATTTCCTTTCATATCGGTCAGGCAACAGTCGATAGCAACACCATAACAATGTAATGAATTTTCCGGTTTAGATGCAAACACCCCTTTAACAGGAATCAAATCAAGACAACGTTGATGAGCAATAGGAGGGCGATAGGCATCTCTGATACGCATTTTAAGATTTAACCTTTGCAGAACCTCTGCAATTTTGTTTAATTTATCTGCAACATCAATATGAACATAAGCATTATTTCCGAAACCGACTTCTTCATATACCGGATGTGATGTAATATTTTCAGGAACAGAATACATCATATCGACGATAAAATATTCGCTATTTTTTATTTCTGCCAAATTATTCTTTTTTAGGAAGTCGGTATCCATTTGTTTATCCTTTTTGTTCCCAAGTTCCTGTTTGATTTTGTTGCCAATAGAATATATCAACTGATTGCTGTTTAAGCTCTTTCCAAAATATGCGAGCTTTTTCTACACTTTCAGTTGAGTTTCCGTCAAATATATTCAAAACTCTTTCATATTGTTGGACTTCTTCAATATCAGCTTCTGCTCCATCGGTTAAAAATAAAAAATCTGCTCCATTCGGATTATCATTTTCAGAAGTTAGCCATATAGGCTGCATTTCAGCCGCTCCGTCTTTTTTGCTTCCATGCGGTAAAAATGATTGTTCATCATAGGTCCAAAGCAAACTATTCAAAAACTCTATTCGTTCGCTATTACCTATTCTTACAATCGCTCTTTTATTTATAGCATAAACTTTTTCAAGAAGTTTGGGCAAAACATCTTCAAGTCGTTTGTTCTGTAAATGATAAAAGTCAACTCTGCTCATTGTTTTTTTAGCCTTACGGTAACAGTTCCCATGGTTCCATCTTCCTGGTTTTGAATAGAAAGCTTAACAGGGCGTTTTGCTTTTCTGGCCTCTTTTATATAATTAAGTGCGGCATCGGTAGTTAGCACATCTTTTTCATCAATTTGAGTAACTACGTCGCCTTTTTTTATCCCCTGTAAAGCAGCATCAGAATTTGCTTCCACACCTTCAACAACGAGCCCTAAAGTCGAAGAAGACAGTTCAAAAATATCCAAAATTTCAGGAGATATTTCCAATAATTTAATTCCTATTTCGTGAGAAATTTTGTCGTTATCATCCATCTCATCGGGGTTCTGCGGTTTTATTAACGACGGAGCCGCCGGCATTTCTTTTATAAGAACATTTACGGTTTCTAACTGCTGATTTTTCCATACCAATAAAGTTGTTTCTTTACCGATTTTACTTTCAGCAATCATTCTTGAAAAATCTTTCGGATTATTAATTTCTGATTTTTCAATATTAAGAATGACATCACCTACAGTCAATCCGACCTTAGCGGCAGGACTGTTTTCGCTGACTTCTGATATAACCACACCATGAACATCGTTAAGGTTAATTGCTTTTGCAATATCTTTTGTTACCGGTTGGATTCTTACTCCTATCCAACCTCTCTTAACTTTTCCGTTTTGCTCTAACTGACTTGCTATCCATCCGGCAGTATTGATAGGAATGGCGAAGCCCACCCCCATACTGGCTCCGGTGGTAGAGAACAGAGCAGTATTAATACCAATTACTTCTCCGTTCATATTAAACATCGGGCCGCCTGAACTTCCTTGATTGATAGAAGCATCGGTTTGGATAAAATTGTCATACGGTCCGGCTGCAATATCTCTTGATTTTGCAGAAACAATACCGGCACTGACACTACCACCTAATCCAAACGGATTTCCGATAGATAATACCCAATCTCCAATTCTTAAATCATCAGAATTCCCGAATACAACTTTTTTCAGTTCAAAAGGAGGTTCAATTTTTATCAAGGCTAAATCTGTTTTTTCATCTCCTCCGACAATTTCTGCCTCAACTTCGGTATTATCAAACAACACCACATTGATAGCACTTGCATTTTCGATAACGTGATAATTGGTGATGATATATCCTTGTTCATCAATAATAAATCCGGATCCCAAAGCTTGTCTTAAATTGCTCTCTGTTTCGATATAATCAGCCATCGGATCTTCCGGAGAAATTTCCGTTTGAGCCGCTGCCACTTCGCCATTAACTCCTTCAGGAACGGCAATATCTAATTTTTCCGTTTGTTGAATTGTAGAAATATTTACCACAGTCGGGAGTAATCTTTCTGCCAAATCAGCAAAAGACGGAAAACCGTATTGAGCATTTGCTGAACCTGAGAGTAATAGTATTGATAATGTATAACAGATTTTTTTTAGCATATTTTTACTTCATAGCCTTTCTGAAAAATTGAAAAAAGTCACTTTCCGGCGACAATACCATAGAAGAATTTCCGTTAGCCAGAGCATTTTTATAAGCTTCTAAAGAACGATAAAAATTAAAGAAAGCAATGTCTTTTCCGGCAGCATTATTCCATATTTCAATAGCTTTTTCATCGCCTTGACCACGAATAATTTGAGCTTGCTTTTCGGCATTTGCCAAAATAATGGTTTTTTCTTTGTCTGCGCTAGCTTTAATCTTTTGTGCTTCTTGACTACCTTGAGCTCTAAATTCTTTAGCTTCTCTTTCTCTTTCGGTTTTCATACGAGCATTAATTGCTTGCAATACTTCTAGAGGTAAGTCAGCTCTACGAATACGCACATCAGCAACACTAACCCCGATTTGTGTGGCATCAACTTTTACTGCAGCACTTATATCGTCCATAATTTTGGTGCGTTTTTCCGATAACAATTCCTGTAAAGTACTTCTACCCAAAATTTTACGAATAGAAGAATTTACGATTTCCGCTAACTTGCTTTGTGCTTGATATTCGGTTCTGACCGTTGCGTAAAACTTAATCGGATCAACAATTTTATAACGAGTAAAGCTGTCAACATCCAAACGTTTTTTATCATTGAGAACTACTTCTTGCGCAGGAGGATCTAAATTCAACAAACGAGTGTCATAAAATACAACGTTTTGGATAAATGGCATTTTGAATTTTAGCCCCGGTTCTTGTACTAAACGGACCGGACGCCCAAATTGCAATACGATAGCCTGTTCTGCCTGATTTACAATATAAACACTGGTTGAAATTAAAAATACAACTAAAAGAGCAATACTGCCTAAAAATATTTTTGTTTTATCGTTCATTTTTTGTACTCCTCTTATTTAACTGCATTTAACGGTAAAATAGGTAAAACGTTAGAACCTTTCGCAGACGGATCAACAATAACCTTATCAGATTTTTTCAAAACTTCTTCCATTGTTTCCAAATATAGTCTGCGGATTGTGACATCTTTACCTTTTTTATAAGCTTTATAAACAGAATTAAATCTGTCTGCTTCACCGGTTGCCTTGTTTACGACTGCCTGATTATAGGCTTCTGCACTTTGCAAAATTTGCGAAGCTTGACCATGTGCATTAGGAACAACTTCATTACGATATGCTTCTGCTTCGTTTTTAAATCTTTCCATATCAGCTTTGGCTCGTTGAACTTCGTTAAAAGCATCTACTACTTGTTTGGGAGGGTCAGCTTTTTGCAATTTTACACGTACAATCTCAACTCCTGAACCGAAGTCATCAAGAACTTTTTGCAATTCTGCTTTTGTATCATCTTCAACTTTTCCTCTATCGCCGGAAATAATCGGCATCATTTCGGATTGTCCGACAATTTCACGAAGAACGGATTGTGCGGCAACTCGAACGGTTTCTTCGGGGCTTCGCATATTAAATAGGAAGTCATTTGCATTTTTGATTCGCCAAACTACGGTAAGATTAATATCTACAATATTTTCATCACCGGTGAGCATATGTGTTTCCGTAAAGGCATTATTACGATAATTGCGTGCTGAGGCATCATTATCTCCACCCAAATTGATACTTCTTTCTTGCGTCATACTGACTTTTATAACATTTTCAATCGGGTAGGGGAGATGGTAATGAAGTCCGGGGTTGGTTGTATCTACATATCTTCCGAAACGGAGAACAACACCGTTTTCATTCGTTTGAACCTGATAAAAACCGGTGGACATCCATAAAACAAAAGCAATAAGCACCCACCACGCCGGACGGATATTAACGTTCGGTTTTTGTGGCTTTTTTACTTTATGGAATTTAATAATTTTTTCCGGTTCTTTGTTATCCCAAGGGTTTTCCACGTTTTCATTATCCCACGGATTTTTCATATTTGCCATATTTTTTACCTCATTACAGTTTATTTTATTGCATTGCTTTAATATATATTATAAACATTCTAAAAACAATTAGCGATGTCATAATATCAACAGGAGGTTTAATATGACAGATAATACTGCAATTAGAATGGTTGCGGAGAAGTATTTTGCACCGGAATATATCGAAAGTGTCAGTTTGTTTAGGGGAAGAGCTATTGTAACACTGGTAAATATACCGGAAGATGCTCAAAAATCAGAGAGCTTAAAACAGGAATTGCTTGCTCTTGATGGAGTTGAAAAGGTTTCTGTTGTATATACAGCTATAAAAGACAGTGAGGCTGACAAACACTGGAAAATCAGAGGTGTTAAGAAAATTATCGCTGTAGCTTCGGGCAAAGGCGGGGTAGGAAAATCCACAACAGCGGTGAATATTGCACTTGCTCTGAAAAGACAAGGACAAAAAGTTGCTTTATTCGATGCTGATATTTATGGGCCGTCAATTCCGACAATGTTGGGATATGAAGGGATTGTTCCTGTTTCTTATGACGGACAAACTTTTGAGCCTTTTGATGTTATGGGAATTAAGAGTATGTCTATCGGCACGTTGGTTTCAAGAGATACACCGCTAATTTGGAGAGGCCCGAAAGCCTGTGGAGCATTGCAACAACTATTAAGCGATGTAAATTGGGGTGAAATTGATATTATGGTTATAGATATGCCTCCGGGAACAGGAGATATTCAAATAACTTTGTCGCAACAAGTAAGATTAAACGGTGCGGTTATTGTTTCTACTCCGCAAGATATTGCTTTGATAGACGCTGTTAAAGGAGTAAATATGTTTAAAGCAGTAAATGTTCCGATTTTAGGGGTGGTTGAAAATATGAGTTACCACCTTTGCGAAAAATGCGGACATAAAGAGTATGTATTCGGGGAGCATGGAGCTCAAGATACGGCAAAGAAAATTGAGGTTGATTTTTTAGGTGAAATTCCGCTCAATATAAAAATTCGTACTCATGCAGACGAGGGAAAACCCATTGTTATTGCTGATCCTGATAGTGAATTTGCAAAGGCATATTTAGATATTGCTGATAAAATTATCACAAAGCTGAAATAATCAAAATATTTAGCAAGGCACAAAAAAACGGGGAAAGTTTTCCCCGCTTTTTATTTATATTGCAGATATTAATGAGTGTTACCACCTTTAGCTTGTGCAACAAAACCTGCCAATTCAGCCTGTTGTACTAATTTATCTTTACTAACTTCAATACTCTGTGTTCCTGTTTGTTTAGTAAAATCTTCCGGGGTACGGTATTGAATAGTTCCATTCTCTTGTTTAACAACAAATTTTGCTGTTTCTTTTTCTAACTTCTTAACTGATACTATATTGGCATTCTGACCATTTAATACAGCATCAATAACTGGAGCATTATCAGGAGTATTTCCTCTTACTGTTGCCAATACTGCCATTTGTTCATCAACAGATAAACTATCAATTCCCATATGAGGAGCATATTTATCTTTTACCGATGAATATGTTTCTCTATCTTGAAAATACTTTGCAATAGCATCTTCTTGAGACATACTATCTTGATATCCCATACGTTTACAGTATTGATGAGCCATTGCTATATCAATAGTATCTTTGGATTCTGTAGCTTTTTCCGGTGTAGGTGTTGGTGTTACAACTTCAATATTATCTTTTTTACCATCATCCTTTTCTCCGCCTTCACAAGCTTTAGGACCAAACATTGCAGCTGCTAAAATTGCTCCACCAATTGCAAGCTTTTTCCAATTACGTTTAGCCCAATCACCAACTTTCTTAGCTTTTTCTCCAATCCAACCAAAGAGCCCTTTTTTCTCCTTTTTGTCATCCGAATCAGTTATGTTGTTATTTCCTTTATCATCAGATGGACTGACTACATTGGCATTATCTCCTTTATCATTATCTCCTTTATCATGAGGTATAACTACAGGAATTATCGTAGTACCTCTACCTTTATCTTCTCCGTTGCCTTTCTCTTCTTCTTTAGAATCTTCTTGTACTTCTACAGGCACAACAACAGGTGCAACCACATCATCTGTTTGGTTTTCATTTTTCTTTGCAAAAGCCTCTTTAACTTCTTTATTCGCTGTTCTTTCAAAGTCTTCATCTAATTTTTCTTTAGCCTTGCGTCTGTCTTCATCAGTTTTTAATGTCGGATTGTGGTCTATATATTCGTATAAAACACCCCATTGTTCTGCTGTTCTGTGTTTTCCGGCAACATTTGAACGAATATAACGATTATTTTTACGAAGATATTCAATTCTGTCTTTCTCTTCCTGATCAACATCTTTTGTTTCTTCTTCAACAGGAACAACTACAATTTTTTCTTCAACCGGAGTTTTAATACCGTGTAATTTCTTTTCGAAAGCAACGCGTTGAGACGCATTTGCAGCATCTTGTGTTACATCATAGGACATACTATCTTTTATTGCTGTTCCTCTAGCATATTCTTTACCATATAATGCAACAAGTTTATCCATATCTAAAAGTGCATCTGGAGCAACATCGACTTTACCTTCGCCATAGTCTTTGATCAGAGCAGACATTTTTGTTACATGGTCTGCAAATCCGTCATTATGTGCATCAGCAACATTTTCTTTTTCGCCTTCTTTTCCAAAAGCTTCAGAAGGTTTCATAAGATAAACTTCGCCAGCAGTCAATAATTCTTCAATTTCTTCTTTCGTATATGTTTTTTCTACAGCAGGAACAACAGTTACAGAAGCTTCTTTTACTTTTTGAGCTGCTTGTTCTAACAATTCCGGCATGTCGGCAAAACGTTTATTGTATTCATGAATTGAATGAGGATTTTTCTTATCCTCTACGTGTTTTCCTTTAAGTTCGTCAAGCAAATAACCTAAAGCAGAAACTTCTTCAGCAGTTAAACTATCTTTTTCTACTGCGGATTTTATAACATTAGGAAGTTGATCACGCAAATCTTTATTGATTATTGTTTCAGCTTTTACAACCGAAGCCATATCTTGTAAACTTACTTCTTTTCCGTTTTTGGCATCATATTTTACTTGTTTAGCCTGTTCTACAGTTGCGGCCGGAACATCATGAGTAATAGGTTTTGTGTCTTTTGATTTTTGTGTTTGTTTAGCTTCATAAATCCTAGCTAAAACTTCTTCTCTTTTTTCTTCTGTAATATCTTCGCTTTCATCAAATTCATATCCGGTACCTTGTAACAATATTAAGTCATCAATTGTAACGCCAAGGTCGTTAAGTGTATATGTTCTCGCCATGTTAAATCTCCTTCAAAATTTTATTCATTTATTTCACTATATAACAAAAATTTTAAAAAGAAAAGCATTTTTTTGTCAATTTTGTAAAATTTTATCTATAAATCGGATTTAAACAGATAATTATGAATATTTAATAAACAAAAAGGTAGCCTTTCGGCTACCTTGCTTATAATTTTTTATCTAAAAGCTCATTGACAATTTGCGGATTAGCTTTGCCTTTCGATTCCTTAATAACCTGTCCGACAAACCAACCTTTAAGATTAGTTTTGCCATTTCGGAAAGCAGTTACGTTATCAAGATTGTTAGCAATAACCATATCGACAATAGCTTCAATTGCAGAAGTATCCGTAACTTGCTTCAATCCTTTTTCTTCAACAATTTTCTCAGGGTCTTCACCTGTTTCTGACATAATTTCAAAAACGTCTTTTGCAATTTTGCCAGAAATTATGTTCTTTTCGATTAAGTCAACCAGCTTGCCTAAATTTTCTGCAGATACTGGCGAATTGTCTATGGTCAGATTTTTGCGATTCAACATTGCAAAAAAATCACCCATCAACCAGTTTGCGACTTTCTTACCATCGTGTCCGTTTGCAGCTTTTTCAAAGAACTCAGCAGTTTCTTTGTTTTCACAAATTACCATTGCATCATATTTGGTAAGTCCCATTGTCTCTATAAAACGAGCTTTTTTAGCATCAGGTAATTCCGGAAGTTGATTTTTAATTTCTTCTATATATTCATCACTCAAAACAAGCGGTGGTAAATCAGGCTCCGGAAAATAACGATAATCATGAGCAAATTCTTTTTTACGCATAAATTTAGTTTGTCCGCTGACCGGATCAAATTGGCGGGTTTCTTGTTCGAATTCTTCACCGTTTTCATAAACTTCTATTTGGCGTTTTGCTTCGGCATCAATAGCTTGCATTACAAATTTTACCGAGTTTACGTTTTTGATTTCGGCACGAGGACGAAAACCTGTTTCACCGACTTTGCGAACAGATACACTGGCATCGCAACGCATAGAGCCTTCGTCCATATTACCGTCACAAGTTCCTAAATAACGTAAAATTGAACGTAATTTTTTCAAAAATGCGCCGGCTTCTTCCGAAGAACTGAAATCAGGACGAGTTACAATTTCCATCAAACCTACACCGGCACGATTAAAATCGATAAAACTCTTGGTCGGGGACATATCGTGCAATGATTTTCCGGTATCTTGTTCTATGTGCATACGCTCAATTCGAATATCTTTTGTGCTTCCGTCTTCTAAATCAATGCTAACAATACCTTCTCCTACAATCGGATATTCAAATTGGGTAATTTGGTATCCTTGCGGCAAATCGGCATAGAAGTAATTTTTGCGTGAAAATACCGAATATTTATTAATTTGAGCACGCAAGCCCAATCCGGTTTTAACCGCTTGATTTACACACTCCATATTTAATGTCGGCAACATACCAGGCATGGCAACGTCAACAAAAGACACATTTTGATTTGCATCACAGCCGAAATTTGTTGAGGCAGAGCTAAAAATTTTAGATTTTGAAATTATTTGACAGTGAATTTCCAAACCGCAAACAATTTCCCAATTTCCTGTTTTTCCTTCTAATATCATCTTATTTCAGCCTCTCAAATTTTGCTTCTTGTTCCAATACATACGCCGTTTTAAAAATTGTTTCTTCATCAAACGGCTTTCCGATTAATTGCAAGCCTAGCGGTAATCCGTCTTTTGATAATCCTACCGGCAAACTCATTCCTGGAAGTCCTGCTAAGTTTACTGAAACGGTAAATATGTCATTGAGCCACATATTTATCGGATTTTCTTGCATTGATTTATCACCAATAGGAAATGCCGTAACCGGAGATGTAGGTGTTAATATCACATCACATTTTTCAAAAGCATTGTTGAAGTCATTTTTAATTAGACGACGAACCTTTTGAGCCTTGATATAATATGCGTCATAATAACCGGCAGAAAGAACATAAGTACCAACCATAATACGACGTTTTACTTCTTTTCCGAACCCGGCGCTACGACTATTGGTATACATATCATCAATGCTATTTCCGTTTACACGTAAACCATATCGCAAACCGTCATAACGAGATAAGTTTGAAGATGCTTCAGCCGGAGCAATTATATAGTATGCAGCCAAAGCATATTTAGTATGCGGTAATGAAATATTCACAATTTCAGCACCGGCCTGTTTTAATATTTCTATGCCTTTATCCCAATATGAAGCTATTTCATCATTTAATCCTTGCGGACGATATTCGGCCGGAATACCTATTTTTAATCCTTTAACGCTACTTCCCAAGGCTTTTTCAAAATCAGGGACGGGGATATTAACTGATGTAGAGTCTTTTGTATCATATCCGGCCATCGAATTTAATAAAATAGCGCAATCTCTTACATCTTTAGCAATAGGTCCTGCTTGATCCAAAGAAGATGCAAAAGCCATAATTCCGTAACGTGAGCAACGGCCATAGGTAGGTTTTATGCCGGTAACACCGCAAAAAGCTGCGGGTTGACGAATAGAGCCTCCTGTATCTGTGCCGGTTGCAGCAGCACAGATATTAGCTGATACCGCAGCTGCCGAACCACCGGAAGAACCACCGGCAACGAGCTTTCTCTCTTTATGCCAAGGGTTAATAACCGGACCGAAATAACTGTTTTCATTACTTCCGCCCATAGCAAACTCATCCATATTGAGTTTACCCAAACAAACAGCACCATCATTAAAAAGCTTGCTTGTTACTGTTGATTCATATTGCGGAATAAAACTGTCTAACATGTGAGAACAAGCGGTTGTTCTTATATCTTTGGTACAAAATAAATCTTTAATTCCTAAAGGAATACCTTCTAATGTGCGATTTGTTCCGTTAGCATATTTTTCATCGGAAATTTTTGCTTGTTGCAAGGCTGTTTCCGGTGTTTCAAGTACATAAGCATTTAAGTCACGATTATCTTCCATTGACTTAATATAAGCTTGTGTAAGTTCCGTAGATGTAAATTCTTTATTTTTCAAACAATCTAAAGTTTGAGCGATAGTCAATTTTGTAATATCAGCCATTTCTTTTACTCCACAACCTTTGGAACAACAAAATAATCATATTCTGCTATCGGAGCATTTTTCAAAATTTTATCGGCTTGATTTCCTTCAACCACTATATCTTCACGACAAGCAAGTTGAGTATCGTTTACAGCAAACATCGGTTCAACACCATCAGTATCAACTTCACTGAGCTGTTCCACCCAATTTATAATTTTATTAAATTCATCTTTTGTGGCTTCTACTTTATCTTCATCTATCTTAAGACGTGACAGCGAAGCTATTTTTATAACTGTTTGTGTATCTATCGCCATTATTAAAATTCCTTTTTTTCAAAAAAACAGAGCCATTGAGTTTTTTCAACGGCTCATAATAAGGTTATCTGCTTAAAAATCAAGTATGTTTTAGCCTTCGATGAGCATTTTTCCACATTCTTGAGCATTATCAAGATTAATCATACCGACAATATGATATCCGGCATCAACGTGAAGCACTTCACCACTAACGGCAGAACCTAATCCTGACAACAAAGCCAAAGCCATACCTCCGACTTCATCTTGAGTAATGTTACGACGAAGAGGAGCATTAAGCTCATTCCAGTGTAAAATTTTGCGGAAATCACCGATACCGGAAGCCGCTAAAGTTTTTATCGGGCCGGCAGAAATTGCGTTAACTCGAACACCTTGTACTCCCATATCAACGGCAGCAGCACGAACAGATGCTTCCAATGCAGCTTTGGCAACACCCATAATATTGTAGTTTGGCAATACGCGTTCTCCGCCTAAATATGAAAGGGTTAAGATAGAGCCATTCTCGTTCATAATCGGAGATGCACAACGACAGGCTTCTAAAAACGAATAGCAAGAAATGTGCATTGTATTAGTGAAATTTGCCAAAGATGTATCGATAGTGCGACCTCTCAATTCGTTTTTATCCGAAAAACCGATAGCATGAACAACAAAGTCGATTTTACCCCATTTTTCTCCGAGTTCCTTAAAACAAGCTTCAACACTTGCAGAGTCGGAAACGTCACATTTAATTAATAACGGTTCAATATCAAGTTGGGCAGCCAAAGGCTCAACTCTTTTTTGTAATGTTTCATTTTGATAAGAGATTGCAACTTGAGCACCTTGAGCATTCAAAGCTTGAACAATTCCCCATGCTATAGACTTGTCATTGGCCAAGCCCATAACAAGTCCTCTTTTCCCACTCATCAACAGTTGATTACTAATCATTTATTTTTCCTTTGCTTTTATTATTAAACTATTATATTAAGTGAACTTGATTGAATATTTATAGGATTAATTTTTTTTTGTAAACTGTTTTTTTATTTGAGGTGGATTATGGAGTTTAAAAACATTATATCGAAAAAGGTCAAACTTTTTTCTGATTTTGTGTTTTTTTTAACTAAAAGAGCAAAGGCTGATGCGGTTTTCAGAGTCGCTTCTTCTTTGGCGTACACGTCGCTTATTGCCATTGTTCCTCTGCTTGCTATCGGTATCGCCATTTTCTCGGCTTTTCCGGTATTTGATCCGATTAGAGCGCAATTAGCAGATTTTTTGTTTAAAAATTTGACCCCGTCATTTGAAGAAGAAATCAGACAATATCTAGAAGTTATTGTTAAAAACTCCGGACAACTCGGTACAATGGGAGTTAGTGGTATTGCTGTTACGGCGATTTTGTTGTTATCGACTATTGAAGACAGTTTTAATTACATATTTAAGGTGACACAGCCTCGTCCGATTGCTACTAAAGTTACACTTTATTGGACAGTTATAACATTAGGACCGCTTCTTTTGGGAACGGCATTTTCAATGAGAGGATATTTATATACACTCAAAAAATTTGTAGATGTTGACGGAGAAGCTTCACAATTTGTTATCGGCTATTTTATTCCGCCGCTTATAACTATTGCAACATTGATGTTGGTATATGTTTTAGTGCCAAACAAAAAAGTTTCGATATTAAATGCTTTTGGCGGAGCGGTTGTGGCCGTAATCTTATTTGGATTTTTAAGATTGGGATTTGGCTCTTTTGTAATGTCAAATACAACATATTCTACCCTTTATGGAGCTTTGGCAATAATTCCGATATTTCTGATTTGGATGTATTTATCTTGGGCGGTGGTTTTGTTTGGGGCAGTTGTAACAGCATCTCTAGACGAATATCGCCAACTTAATAAAATGGAGATAAAAAAGGTTATTGTTGCCGGCAAAAAAGGGCAAAGAATTATAACCGAATAGAAAAAAAAGCACCATTTAAGGTGCTTTTTTTGTAATATAAATTTAACATAAAATAGACAAAAATGCTTTTAATTTTCAAAAAAGTGTGATAATATGCAATAAATTGGCTAGTTTTATTATTGAAAGGTTGTTGCTATGGCTGATGTAAAGACTTATTCTCTTACTGATTTAGGGATTTCCAATGATGATTTAGGATTGTTGCTTGACAGCGGATATGGGTTGAACCAAACTTCCGGTATTTCGGAAGCCCAAAGAGATGAGATTTTAGCTAAAGTTTATGAGCTTAAGAAAGAAAGGGCATCTAAACAAGAAGATGCAAAGCTTAAAGAAGCTGTTGATGAGTTGAAGAAAGGTTTAGAAAACGCTTCTACTGAGGACGAAAAGAAACAGGTTCTTGAAAAATTCAACGACACAATCGGTACAACCGTATATTCTGATTACACAATGGCGGAAAATTCTTCTCGTGAAGAAATTGCCGACAGAGTTACGTCTATGATGAAAGGTGTAGAAGCTAAATCTATTGATGGTGAGAAAACAGAATATAATGCTCAAGATATTCAAGAGTTGATGAAACAAATGGATATTTATTTGCTTCATCCGGATGAAGTTCAAAATAGTGATATCCTTAAAAACAACAACCCTAATTATGAAAGTGTACATAGACAACTTTTGGCAGAACATGTTCAATTATGTTCGAAAATTATTAAAGACTACGGAGAAGGTCGTATTAATGTTACTCCCGATGCAATAGCTCCGATGGGTGAATTTATCAGTAAATTCGGCAAAGAATATATTGCAGATGCTAAAGGAAATCTTCAAAAACATGAAAGCGGTAACCAATATGACTTAGCAAGTGAAGCGCAATTAGCCGGTCAACGTTTGGCCTATGAAAAATTGAATCCGCAGTCTATAAAAACAGTGCCTGAGCAAGATCAAAACAAAGATAGAGTTGCATATTTGCAAGAAAATAATCGTTATATTCGTTCAAATGTAGCCGGACAAAACCGAACAGCGGAACAGTGGAGCATTTTGTACGAATATATTGACCATAATCCGACACTAAAAACCGATGATGACAGACGTAAAGCTAAAGAAAAATTAGATAAAGATTTTGAAAGAACAGCTAATAAAAAAGCAAAAGAAGCTTTTGCCGAAAAAGATTTAGCGGCAGTAGCAGGTGTTGCTGCGGCAGGAATTGGAGCTGCGGTTCTTGCTGAAGGTATAAAAAATGAACAGCCGACAAATGTATCAAGAACAATTAGTGACAGTGATGAGTTGCTGATAGACGAACAAGTCGATGGTATTGTTAATCAAGAACATGAAAAACAAGAAAAAACAGCCGATATTCAGCAAGGAATGACAAGAGAACAGCAAAATACCCAAGACGTTCGTATCAGAAGTCCTCATAACTTTACTGAAAGCCAACGTTTAGCGTCTAAGTCTTTAGATGTATTGGCTGATATGGAGATTATCAGTCGAGAGGATGCAGACAAACATTCTGCCGCATTATTTGGGGAAGATTTAGCTGCTGCTCAAGATGCATTTATGTTTGTTGCAGAATCAGAAGCAAAAGTTAAGAAACCCAAAGAATATAAATCCAGAGTTGTAGACAAACTTTTAAGTGTTGAAGATGCTGATTTGTTAACACCGGAATTAGCTGTATTTGCATATCAAAATTTGCAAGAGCGTATAAAATCAGCTAAAGAAGAAGAAAAAGAAGCTTTGGAAAGCAAACTTAATATTGTTCGTGAACAAATGGATACTTTACAAAGCAATTTTGCTAATGATGAAAATCTGTATTTAGTAGATGTAACTAATGTTGCTGATGCCTATGACGGCTATATGCACATGTTTAGAGTACGTCAATTAGATATAGAAGAAGAAAATAAGCGACTTGAAAAAGAAAAAAAATGGCTCAATAAAAATAAAGATGCTGAAAGAATTGCTGAGATAGAAGCAGAAATTAAAGCAAATAATGATAAAATAGATTCTATCAAACAATCCACCGAAAAGATGGATGAAAAGGTTAAACCGTTTGATGAAATGTGGAATATTCCAAGCGGTGAAAATCCTAAAGATACGTCCATTGACTTTGCTCAAAGAATACATGATGGCACAAAAATTCTCAATGATGTCAAGTTTGATGAAGAAACTTTAGGTAAGGATATTCTTGAAACTGTCAGCAACTTTAAATTTACCGACAATGAAGGCAAGCCGATACCTCAATTTGTTGATCCTACAAAAGATGAAAATGATCCGGCTCGCATGAGTGATGTTTGGAAACCGGGAATGGTTGTCGCTCCGGACAGTCAACTTGAAACTGTTTTACAACTGGCTGGTAACGATGTTTTGATGCAAAATCTCGGCTCTAAAGAAAAACTCAATAAAGAGTTTATGGTAGAGCAATTAAAAGACAGAATACCATTTAAATTGTTTGAAATTCATAATGAAGATGCAATCAGAAATCATTATGAAAATCCGGATAAATTTACCTCGGACAAAGATCAAGAATTTGCAAATTTTGAACGACAATTAAAAGAAGGGGTATCTATTTCTCCCCAAGCTTATTCTTCGGCAATCGACCGACAAGTTAATCAGGTTGAAGTTTACGCCAATCGTTTAGACAGTAAATTAGGTCGAGCCAATACCCATTTTATCAATGCAAAACTTTTTGATCAAATCAAGAAGATAGACAAAAAGGCTAAAAATAGAGGAATGAGTGTAAAACAGGCTGAAGCAGGATCTGTTAAACGTTCGTTATTGGGTGCCGGTGTAACTCTTGGAGTAAGTTACCTTGCCAGCAGAACATTGGGTAATATTGTCGGAACCGGAGGCGTCGGAGCAGTCAGTAATGCTGTTGCTCTGGGGGCTGCTGTTACAATTTCGGCAGGTGTTGCAATATGGCAAATTCATCGCAAGAAAAAACAAGCAAAAGCAGAAGGTAAGAAATATGGTTGGAAAGAGTTTAAGAAAGATAGAATGTTCCATGCCCAATTAGCCACTTCGGCACTAGCAATCGGTTCTGCCGCAATTTGTTGTGTTAATGCTCCCGAAATGGCTGGTCCGGCAATTGCTGCTTCAACAGCATGTATTGCAGGTTCTATGTCTTTAGGAGCAGCCAGTAGAATGGTGCAGGTATATAAAGATAACCGAATTTCCGGACATGGTCGTGTCGTATCCGGTTTGTTGGGTGCTGTAAACGGAATGGCGGCAATTGGTGGTACATTGTGGGGTCGACATGATGCACTGACTCATGATGTAACTCCGACACAACACCAAGAAGGATTTAATATAAAAGAAGGCCCAGAGGTAAAAACATATAGTGATGAGCATATTCAAACTGTTACCGGTAGAAATAATGCTAATACTATGTATGAATATACCGGAGAAGGCCCTCATGATATTCCTGCATATCGTAATCCGGATAATTATACTCAACAAAATTGGTTTACACCGGAACAGCATGATAATGCTATAAATGCCCTGAAAGAGAATATGCCTGAATTGGGTTGGAAAGAGGGAGTTGGTAACGAAGAAGTTATGCTTCGCAAATTGGCTGCTTTTGAACGTTTACATCGCAATGCAGATTATATAATTCCTAAAGGAGAATTTGCAGGTAAAAGTGTTATGGAAGCAATGGGAGGAGATTATAGAGAGGTATTGAACGGATTGCTTAATGGTGAACTTACTCCGGAAGGTGCAAAAATTATCGATAATATTCAACATGTTACCGGAGCTGATGGACATTCAAATTTAATTCCGGATTTGGGTAATGATTTACACTCTTATGCTCCGCATGATACCGGTATAGGAACGGAGGCTACTGTCATTAAAACTCCTAATATGGTTAATGATACTCCGGAAGTTGCCGGCGGTATGTTCGGATTTGGTTGGATTAAAAAGCTGAAAGAAAAATTCCGTCCGGGGGCAAAAGCAGATAAAGTAGAAGCAAAAGCAGGCCCACAAGTTGATCCAGTTGATCCGGTTATTGATCCGGTTGATCCCGTTATTGATCCAGTTGATCCGATTATCGATCCCGTTGATCCGGTTATCCCTGTTGTTGATCCGGTTGAAAAAATGCTGTTAGACGAATATAAGATTGTCTATGGTATTGCTCCGATTACCGAAGAGGGCAAGAATCAACAATGGTTGAACTATTGCGCTCGTGTTGAGGAAGAACGAAAAGTAGCTGCACCGGATAAAGATATGAATCAATTTTTGCTTGATCGTCGAGCTAAACTTGATGAGGTTGTTGAAAAAAATATTTCTCGCATGAAAAATGGAGATAAAAAGGATCTTCCTCGTATCAAAAAAGACTACGAAATAAGGAAAGCTAAAGACACTCGTTCTCATGCAATGATTATCGGTGAAGTTCGTCAAAGTTTAATGCAAAGTAATTTGACCAGAGATAATTATGTTAACGCAATTACTTTGAGTCATTTTACCGAATATGCTGATATGACAATTGCCGGAGGAGATGCTTATAAACATTCTCGTGATATTTCTCTCAATCCGAAACTTGACAGACACTATCAAAAAGAAGGAAGTCGAGTATCAACCTTTGACATGAATGCAGCCTTGTTAGGTGGAAAACATGTTGAAGGAGAAAGAGGTGCCGGACGCGACTTTATAACTCACTCTAAAGAACTTCAAAAGAAATATGAGAGGTAGTAACAAAAAACTCGGGATTGAAAAATCCCGAGTTTTTTTGTTTGAGTAAATTTAGTAACATCTGGAATAAATAACGTCCATTGTTGCTTTTTTACCGGTAAGCAAACATTCACCTTCGGTATTACTTTGATCAAACGGAATGCAGCGAATGGTGATTTTCATTGCTTTTAATATTTCTTCAGTTTGCGGATCTGCACACCATTTGCCTCGAACAAAAGCAACTTTTCCTTCTTTTCCGTCTTCAATCCACTCATTACTATTAGCAAAATATTCGGCAAATTTTTCTTTTGTATCAATATCCGTGCGAATATTTTGTTGTAAACGATTGTTAGCTGTGTCAAACATTTGTTGCTGAATTTTTTGTAAACGTTGTTCAATGGTGTTTATAAATTCATCTCTGCTAACAATTTCTTTTCCTTCAGGTGTATTAATCTTGAGACGTTCACGAACCATAAGATTGTTGCCTTCAATATCTCTCATACCGACTTCAACAATAATCGGAGCGCCTTTTTTGCTCCATTCCCAAAACTTGTCAACCGGTTTTTTGTCTCTGATATCGACCTTAATTCTGATTTTGTCGCCCAAAGGCATTTTGGTTTTAAGTTCTTTACGAATTTCTTCTACATAAGCCAAAATTGTATCTTTGTCGGCTTCGTTCTTAATCAAAGGTAAAATAACTACCTGATAAGGCGCAACTGCCGGAGGAACAACCATACCTTCATCGTCAGCGTGTGTCATAATCAAACCACCGATTAAACGAGTAGAAACTCCCCAAGAAGTTGTATAAGCATATTCTTGTTGGTTATTTTTGTTTACAAACGAAATATTAGCAGACTTTGCAAAATTTTGTCCCAAAAAGTGCGAAGTTCCTGCTTGTAGAGCTTTTCCGTCTTGCATCATTGCTTCAATACAATAAGTGTCAATAGCACCGGGGAATTTTTCGTGTTCAGGTTTACGGCCAACCAAAACCGGCATAGCCAAATATTTTTCAGCCACTTCACGATATACGTTGAGCATCAACAAAGTTTCTTTTTCTGCTTCATCGGCAGTTGAGTGTGCAGTATGTCCTTCTTGCCACAAAAATTCACGAGTACGTAAAAACAGGCGAGGGCGCATTTCCCAGCGTACCACATTAGCCCATTGATTGATGAGTACCGGCAAATCACGATAAGATTTAATCCATTTAGAAAAACTGTCAGCTATAATTGTTTCGGAAGTAGGACGAACAATCAACGGTTCTTCTAACGGCGAGGCCGGAGTAAGTTTTCCGTCTTTACTTTCTAATCTTGAATGTGTAACTACAGCCATTTCTTTGGCAAAACCTTCAACGTGATCCGCTTCTTTTTGGAAAAATGACAGCGGAATAAACATTGGAAAATAGCAATTTTCATGGTTTGTTTCTTTGAATTTTTCATCGAAGATGTCACGAATGCGTTCCCACATACCGTAACCCCACGATTTTATAACCATACATCCCGGAGAAGCAGAGTTTTCGGCCATTTCCGATTCTGCAACAACATTTTGATACCATTCGGGATAATTATTTTTTCTTAAATTTTTTAGAGTCATAGTTTATTCCTTTTTTTCATAACGTAACGAAAAGTCCGCAATCCCAATATTGCAGACAGCGGACTTAACTTAACACTATAAGAAAAATATGTCTACTATAAAATATCGTCTATTTCTTTGAAAATTTTATGTTCTTTTTTATATTTTTTGTCGTGTTTTTGATTTGAAATAAAATTTTTGCGGGCTTCTCTATTTTTTTGCAGTTGTTCATCGGTTGCTTTAGCTTGCGATAAAGCCAGTTCCTTATTTGCTTCAGCTTGAGCTTTAAGAGTGTTTTTCTGTTCTTGAGAAAATTCAGATTTATCAATTTTTCTGATAGCTTCGTGATAATCTTCTTCAATATCGGCAGTTTCTCTATCAAGCCAATTTTTTTTCATATGATCTTTAGCTTCAGCATTTGCGGCTACGGTCAAAATTGCTGCTGCTGCAATAAGATAAATTGATTTTTTCATTTTAAACCTCATGTAATTAATGTTCTTATCTGATATATTATCGGATAGGTTTTTATCAAGGTCGAAAATTGTAAAAAAATAGCTTGCTAATTGCTCAAAAAAAGAATACGATTCCTGCATATAGTGTTACAAAACTATGTATTCGTATTAACCTGTTTGTGAAAAGGATTAAGATTATGGCAGCAGGAACAGTTAAATGGTTTAATAAAAGAAAAGGGTATGGTTTTATTACTCCTGATGAAGGCGAGAAAGATGTGTTTGTTCATATCACGGCGGTAAAAGAAGCCGGTTTGCGCACCTTAAATGAAGGCGACAAAGTTAGTTATGAAACAATGACTGAACGAGACAGAGTTGTTGCCGGAAATATTAAGCTACTGTAAACATAGCGAATATTATAAAAGCTCCGAAAATATTTCGGAGCTTTTTTGTTTTATTTATGTGGACGATATTTGACAAAAATACTTGAGTTGTTTGCAATTTTAAGATACAATTTAATTTATAGGTTAATCTGCGAGAAAAATAATGGAAAATGAATCTCAAAACATCGAATGTTATCAGCTTTCTATCAGAGAAAGAAGAAACTTTCGTTCCGGGTTTAAAGATTTTGAAAATCACTATAACGGTGTATCTAACCTATATGAAAAAGACGGAAAACGATTTTTATATTTATCATCAACAGAAACAAAACAAAAATGCTGTATTGAACTAAATCCCAATATTGAATTATCTGAACAACTCGGATTAATTGCATGTAATATTGAAGCTTATCGTGGACATACCATAACATCTTCCGAACAACAAGAAATCATCGTCGGAAATGAAAGAGTTCCCCTAATCAATTATGACAATATGGAATTTTCCAATGGGGTTACGACGGAAAAAAAATTATCAATAGATGATGCTGCTTTAAAAATAGATTCTCTTTCAATAGACGGTTACATAGCAAATAGTATATACAAAGATAAAATTAATTCTCGTGTTTCTCCGGAACAGTTCGAGATGTTGGAATATTATAAAGCTGAAGGGTACGAATTTATAAATTCGTTTATGGGAAAAGGTGAGTTACGCACCAGAGGAAGCGAAAAAATAAATCCCGAGTTTTGTAGAAAATTATTATTAATGGATAGAGCGTTTGAAGACAATCCTCCCCTTGAACATGATTTAGTTGTTTATCGTGGTAGCAAAAGTCATGAAACGGAACATTCATCTTTCATATCAACATCATTAAGTAAAAAAGAAGCAGAGTTCTTCTCTTCCGATAATGTGTATGAAATTCATCTGCCTAAAGGCACACATGTATTGAGCTTAGATAATATCTCCGGATTAAGACGAGAAGAATCATCTGCAGAAGCGGAAATACTGTTAAGACCTGCAGATTTTTTGTATCGGCCATCACAAGGAAATGAACATGTAGTGGATATTAAAGAGCATGATTTTCCCAAGTTATTACTTGAAGCTTTAGAAAGAAGAAAAGAAGAATATTTGCAAGGAAAATCTGCTGCCGATGTTCAGGCATATATGGAAAGCATAGAGTTCGTAAAAAAACAAGCAGGAGAAAAAGTCACATCTCGTGATAAGATGAGTACAATGCGGGCAAAATTGCGTGCCGGACATTCGGAAGAAGCAGCGAATGCTCCGATCGAACCTGCACAACAAAGCACTGCACAAAGAAGTACCTTAAATAACAATCAAGGACAAGATTTTTTAAAGACTTATGTTGGGCGTATTAACCAATATACAGGGTAAAACCATTATTGTCATCTGTCCGCAAAGTGGCTCCCATTTCTTGTAAATAAAATACATAAGCATATTGTGCTAATTGTGATGAGTTTTCCGGAAAAGCACCGTTTATAATGTTATTTATCTCACTAATTTTATTTTGAGCTAAAGGGAACTGACTTATCGCATTTGCCGTAATTTGTTTGCTATCTGCTTTGATAGTGATTTTTCCACCTTTGACAATTATATCCCCACAAAGCATAACCGCAAGCATAATAACCCTATTTAAGTCCGGTTGTCCGTCAATAGGAGATATATCTATTTCTATCGGATGATGCGGATTTAGAGATTTTACATAATTTTGACTGATATTGTGTACCGTATCTGCATTTTCTAAATTAGCATTATTCAAGCCGAATACCATACGAAAAAACTTTAACCTTGACATCAAAACGGTAGAGCTGAAATTAAGCGTAGATTTAATTTCTGTCATAAAATCAATGTCGTCATCTTCCATCAGCTCCAATGCGTTGGCAAAAGCTCCGATATTTCCGATTAAATCGTGACTTATTCGAGTACAAACAATCTCTGTTATATTAATTTTTTTTTCCATAGCTTAAAAATTATATAGGTTAGTATTCATAAATTTAGCATCTTCTCTGGACATACGAGTATAATCGAGCTCTCGCAACATCGGGTCTTCGAGCATAAGTTTTCCGGTAGATGCTTTCATATATGGTTTGTTTCCGCCTAATCCCCACAAAACTTCGGTTTTATTATCAGGAGTACCATATTTTTGATTTATACGACGCCAAAATTCAAAAGTTTTAATGTTACGAAGATATTGAATTTTTTGTCCGCTACCTCTGTTTACATTAGTTATACCGGTAGAGTAGGTGATTTTATAAACTTTATTATTGGTAAAATTACTGGTAAGCCAGAAATTAACTTCTTCCTGACTGTCATATTTCACAAAGCGAGAACTTTCCACATATTGATGATTAGATGCTTTTGCCGCTTTAACAACACAGTTATTTAATCTTTCATAACCAACAATTCCGGCATTACGACACTGTTCTTCATAACGCCACTTGATAAAGTTTGGTATCTCAAATTTTTGCGAAACCATTTTATAGCCACGTTTTAATAATGTAGATTGAGCTTGTTCCAAAGACATACGAAGCATTACACCTGAAATGTCAAACACGGAAGCATTTGAGCGACCTGATTTTTTACTGCTTTTGGTAAGTCCTTCAAGACTAACTTTGTCGGAAGAAGAATTATCCTCGGTTTTTTCTTCGTCTTTTTTAGAGTCTTTAGATATACTTGCTCCTAATTTTTCAACCCATGTGCCTTTTAGTAACGATTCTTTATCTTCCGATTCCTCTTCCTCTTCAAAATCGCTTTCATCATCAGAAGAAAATAATCCTTCTTTTTCGCTATCTTCTTCAGCGGTTTCTTCTTCGTCCGTAATTCCTCTTTCTTCTTTATCCAATTCTTTTATTTCATCGGTTAAAGATTTAGTTTTTTTCGCAGGGGAAACAGAAGAACCTACGGTTAGAGGGCTTGTTTCTTCTTTAGGAACAAAAATTTCTTCTTTATCGCCTTTTTTCTTGATAAGGGGGATAGCGGCATCTTTATTCTCCGATGTATCTTTCACAATACGGGGAATTAACGGATCATCTTTAGATGGAGCTGCCGTAATTTTTTTTGCAGGACCGAAAAGCATGGTATCAATATCGCTGGCAACAACCTCTTTGCCAACAAATATTGCACTAAAAACAGTAAGATATAATATAAATTTCTTCATTTCTACTAATAAAAAAGTTAACTTTGCTCCATAATATATTTTTTTTTTCAAAATAGCAAATGATAATTTACATTTTAATCGTAAACGATTATAAACAGAGCAGAATTAATAAAAGAGGTAGTTATGAAAAAAGCAAAAGTACATATCATTGGCGCAGGTTTGGCAGGGAGCGAGGCTGCTTGGCAATTAGCTAAAAGAGGTGTTGAGGTTGTTATTCATGAAATGAAACCGCTAAAATATTCTGCCGCACACAAAAATCCTAATTGTGCAGAGTTGGTATGCTCAAATTCTCTGCGTTCTGATGATATGGAACATAATGCGGTCGGTCTTATGCATCAGGAAATGCGTTTATCCGGTTCGTTAATTATGGAAGCTGCCGATAAATGCAAAGTTCCAGCAGGAGGCGCATTAGCTGTTGATAGAGATGCTTTTGCCGCATACGTTACGACCAAGTTAAAAGCTTTACCAAACATTGAATTTAGTAATGAAGAGATTGAAGAACTGCCGGATGAAAGTTTTGGCAGAACGATTATTGCTACCGGACCTTTGACAAGCGACAAACTTGCATCTTCAATATTAAAAGAAGTAGGAAACCAAACTCTTTCTTTTTATGATGCTATTGCTCCGGTAGTGTATAAAGACAGTATTAATATGGATGTTGCGTGGTACCAATCTCGTTACGATAAGGGAGATAGTCGTGATTATATAAACTGTCCGCTTACCGAAGAACAATATTATACGTTTGTTGAATATTTATTAAATGCCGAAAAGGTAGAGTTTCACGAGTTTGAAAAGCCTAATTATTTTGATGGATGTTTACCTATTGAAGTTATGGCAGAAAGAGGAAAAGATACCCTTCTTTACGGACCGATGAAACCTGTCGGATTGACCAATCCTCATACCGGAGAACATGCCTATGCCGTTGTGCAGTTGCGTCAAGATAATTTTGCCGATACCTTACGAAATATGGTCGGATTTCAGACTAAAATGAAATATGGAGCGCAACAGGAAATATTCAGAACAATTCCGGGACTGGAAAATGCAGAATTTGCCAGATTAGGAGGGATTCATAAAAATACTTTTATCAAAAGTCCTATTTTGTTAGATGAATTTTTACGTTTGAAAACTAAACCGCATATAAGCTTTGCCGGACAAATTACCGGTTGTGAAGGATATATCGAAAGTGCGGCAGTCGGTTTGTTGAGCGGATATTTTGCAGCTCAAGAGGTAAGAGGAGAAAATATTGTTTTGCCTCCTGAAACGACGGCTTTCGGTTCAATGCTTAAGCATTTGCAAGACGACACCAATATTGAAGATTTTCAACCTATGAATATTAATTTCGGTATATTCCCCGATATCAGAGGCGAAATTACTCCAAACGGAAAATTTCGTAAAATAAAAGGCATGGAAAGAAAATCTGCTTATTGCCAAAGAGCCTTACAAGATATTATTCCTTGGGTTAATGAAATAAAAAAATCTGTTGATTTTGATTAAAAATTGCCATAAATTTACGATATAAAAAGGTGATGCAATGAGCAATATTCATAAGACATTTAGAAATAAAACCGGAACAACAATGTTTTTCGGTATGCGTTTGTTACCAAAAGCAAAAAGGGAGGCTTTATACACTCTTATTGCTTGGGCTCGACATTTGGAAGAAGTGGTTGAAAGCCCTCTGAACGATGACGAAAAGAAACAGATTATGGACGGTTGGCGTCGTGAATTTGATAATATTTTTGATAAAAAAGTTCCGGCAACGGATATTGGCAGACGAATTTATAAAAATTGTTTACGTTTCAAACTTCCCAAAAAAGAATTTTTGAATATGTTGGATAGTGTATCAGAAAACGTATATAACCCGTTGCAAGCGCCGACAATGAAAAAATTGACTGGCTACTGTCGTGGCGTCGGCGGAATGGCTGGAAGTTTGTCTTTGCGTGTTTTTGGTTGTCAAGACGAAAGTATAATAAAAGAATTATCTACTTCCATGGGAACTGCTTTGCAAATCACTAATATTTTGCGAAATATTAAAGAAGATGCTAACAATAATCGTTTATATATTCCACAAGAATTGTTGCTTAAAGCCGGTATTGATTCCACGGATCCTAAAACCGTATTGGTCGATAAAAATTTGGTATATGCCCGTCAGGAATTGGCAAAAATTGCCTCTGAAAATTATAAAAAAGCCTATGAGATTGTCGATACCTTAGATAAGACTACCAAAAAACCTCTCCGTCTTATTTTAGATATTTATAAGAAATATTTTGATATTATGGATAACCGTGGATGGGAGATTATATCTCCCAAACCGGAGGTAAGTAAAATTAAAAAAATACATTTGCTGACAAAAGTTTTATTATCGTCCTAAACGTATAATTTCAGCAACTAATTTTGCAATTCCGTTGTCAACTTCTTTTATTGATTTTGCAAGCATATAAGCAGGAGTTGTAACAATTTTGTGCTTCTCATCAACAGCGATTTCGTCAGCTTTACATTCTTTATGTATAGCTCCGTTTTCTTCAATAACTGAAGCAACTTGTTTATCATTTCCGATTGTAACTACAATTTTATGTTGCCCTAAAACATGAGCAATTAATGCCGGAGCAATACATATTGCACCGATAGGCATCTGGCTTTCATAACAATCATTTATTACACGCACAACTTCCGGGTTTACTTCACAAGCACGACCTTTTTCGAAAAAATCACACAAATTCGTAACTGCTCCGCTTCCGCCGGGAAAAATAACCGCATCAAAATCAATAATATTAAAATCTCGAATGTCTTTTATATTTCCTCTGGCAATTCGAGCAGCTTCAACCAAAATATTACGTTCTGAATTTTCTTCGATTTTGTGGGTGAAATGGTTGACCACTTTAGATTGTGTCTCATTAGGTGCAAAGCATTGGTATTCGGCACCTTGTTTATCAATATTGAGCATTGTGCAGGTTGCTTCGTGAATCTCACTGCCGTCAAAAACACCGCATCCTGAAAGAATTATAGCTATTTTCATTATTTTTCTCCTTTCAGATAATATAACGATAACAATAATATATTTCAATCAAAATAAAATTTGACTTTTAGACAAAAAATGTTAACATAACTGCGATAACTAAATTTTTATATATGAATATAGGTAACATTTTAAAAGAGCTGGCAAAATACAAGCCCTCTCTGTTTTTAGGGTCCGAACACTATGAGGTTGATTGTTTGGTCGAGGACTATCAATCAATTTATGAACCCTACGGAATCCACGTACTTGGCTCTCTTGAAACAAGAGGAAGCAACTGTGCACCGACGATAATTACCTGTGACGAATTTCTGGGTTGTTTGCCTACAAATGCCGTTAACGTAATCCTCGTTGATATTCTGGATTTAGACGAGATTTATCTCAAGCTTACAAAGATTCTTCCTTAACGGAGAAAAACTTTCACTAGGTGCCAAATAAAAATGTTTGGCACTTTTTTATTTTTGGTATAATGCTTATATAAACAGAGGGAAAATCAGTGAACGAGCTTGCAAAAATATTTCATCAAGAAAGAGAACGTTGGTTTTTATGGGTTCCGGTATTATTTTCCGTTGGTATCGGAATATATTTTTATTTGCCTACAGAACCTTCCAAATGGGCAACTTTGATAATTATCGAAGTTCTTTTATTTTTGGCCTATATCTTTCGATTTTATCCGCTTTTACTGAATATAATATTCTTAGTCGGCATTATTGTTGCCGGTTTTACCGATATTCAACTGAAAACAATCTCGCTTGAGAAAAAGTTGCCGGTTCCTCCTGAAGGTGCATTATATATTCGAGGACAAATTATGTCTGTCGATACCAATTATCGGGGCAGACCGAGAATAGTTTTAGGAAATATGGAAAATTTTCATAATGATAAAATTATGGGGCAATATCGCTTAACCGTTATTAGAAAAAATCAACCGCTTGAAGTTGGAAAATGTGTTGAGTTGGTTGCAGAGGTTTCACCGCTAATGAAAGCTAATCAAATTGGCGGATATCAGCCGGATAGGCGTTTATTTTTTGATGGTATTAACGGAAGCGGATATGTTCCCACATCTGTTTTTGAAATTGATTGTCATAAAAATTTCGGATACTTCAAAAGATTGATTGATAAATGGCGAAAAAGGATGACTGATACGATATCTTCCCACTTGCCGTCGGAACAAGCTGCGATTATATCGGCAGTTTTGGCCGGTAACCGAGATTTTATGACCCAAGAACAAATTGAAAATTATCGAGATTCCGGTTTGGCTCATTTTCTTTCAATCTCCGGTTTGCACATGAGTATGTTGGCAGGGTTAATGTTTTTCTTTGTGCGATTTTTTATGGCATTGATACCGGCTCTTTCCTTGCGATATAACTCTAAAAAAGTTGCTGCAGTTTTAGCCTTTGTTGTCAGTACAGTTTATTTGCTTGTGTCGGGAGCAGAAGTTCCGACACAAAGAGCTTATATTATGACATTTTTGGTTTTGCTTGCCGTAATTTTTGAAAGACAGGCAATTTCAATGAGGATTTTAGCAATAGCTGCACTTGTAATTCTTATTATATCACCACAAGCATTGGTGAATATCAGTTTTCAACTATCTTTTGCGGCGGTGGTTGCACTGGTTGCTTTTTATGAGCGATTTGGTGGAAAAATAGAACGATTTTTGTCAGGAGAAAAATCATCACTGTTATCAAAGATTATACGAGGAGTTATCGCTTATATGATTGGTATTGTTTTAGCTGATTTAATAGCGAGTTTAGCAACACTTCCTTATGCTGTTTATCATTTTAATCGTATTTCATTATATACCTCAATTACTAATTTTATAGCCGGTCCGATAATTGGTTTAATAATTATGCCGGCAATTCTTGTTGCATTACTTACAATTCCTTTAGGATTGGCCAAATTTCCGTTAAAAGTTGCCGGTTTAGGGGTAGAGCAAATAAATAAATTAACCGAATATGTTTCATCATTACCTAATGCTACCATAGAATTATATTCTTTCCCGTTATGGGGAATATTGTTGATTACCTTTGGCGGATTATGGCTATGTCTATGGCAACAGAAATGGCGTCATCTCGGTTGGATAGCTATTTTTGCAGGAACTTTGAGTATAACAACGGTTCAAGTTCCGGATTTGATGGTTGCAAATGACGGAAAAACCATTGCGATTAAAAATGAAAACGGAAAGTTACAAACATTTAAGGGTGGAAATAAATGGATAAAACAGAATTGGTTATCAAAATATGCTTCATCAAATATTGAAGAAATTGAAGATAAGACGAAAATAAAAATACCTGATGTTGATTTTGAACAAGCACAGGGATTTGCTGTTTACGGGAACAAAATTAAAACGGTAAGAGACTATATAGGATATCGTCCGTGGAATAAATAAAAAAATTATTTTTTTAGTAAAGTTTCTGCTTCATTTATAATTTTGATCATTGCTTCACAGTTATTATTTTCTTGACATAAAAACAGAGAATTTTTCATTTCCTGTTCGGGAATGTATTGAATACAGACAAAAGATATAATTAAGAACAACAGATAAGCGGTATTTCGTAAGAGTTTAATTTTCATGAATGATATAATAATTAAAATAAGTAAGCATATATCTACATAAATGTATCTTATCGGTGTTTTGAAAAATAAAGGGCATTTATAAAATAGATATTGTAACAAAATTAAAGCAAGAATATTAGGAATTATTAGTATTTTTCTATTCCATTTATGCGAATAAGCAAAACAATGAATAAGACCTAAAATTCCAAAAATTGAAAATATATATCCGGAATAAAAAAAGCTTTGTATAAATTTTCTTCAACAAAATCTTGTTTACTCACAAAAGTAAAAGGATTAAATGGAGCGAATATAGATGCCAAACAAAAAATGACAATCAAAAAAATGCCAAATTTTCATTTAGGTTTATTATATAATTGGATACTTTTTTCATGTTTATTACTCTTTTTCGAAAGAGGGGAGTTCAAACAATCTCCCCTCTGTATGTTTTTACTATTTACGGGTGTATGGTTTTATATAATAATCACAAAAATCAGGATTATTTGACATATATCCTGATATTGTTCCTATACCATTATTTCCAATATCTTTTAAACTATCTAAAATTATCCCTACTTTATTTTTGTAGTGAGGATTATTTTCTGCATTAATTATTTTATTTTTCAAATCATTTCCTTCTTTTAGTAGACCTCCTGCAAATGTAGTACCTGCAGAAACTATACCATCTTGTGCACCTATACAACTGACATATCTGTGTTTGTTTATATCAGATATATTTAGATTTTTTATTCTATCACTTTCTGATAATGCTCGGCCGACAGAAGACTTATTTTTACAAAAGGTTGCCGCTTTTAATCCCTTGTTCAATAAAAAATAACTACTTCGGTTTTCTTTTGTTTGCACTTTATACAATAGAAAATATTAAAAGTCAATTTATGATTGTATTTTATACACAACTTTTTATGTATATTATTGTATTTTAATTTGTTGAGCCTATGCTTGTTATATCAGCATTGACTTTTACGATTAGATATGTTTTAATAACACTAGGTTATGATTGAAACCTGTTGCCTGCCCAAGGCGAACCCGGATGGGACAATCTTTTTCGTTTTGTATTGTTTAATCCCTTTAGTGTGGAAATTTGACAGGCAGGCATCAAATATGATTTTCCACCAAAGGAGATGGAACAATGACTGCAATATATTCCCCAAATAAAGCCATTTATGAACAATTAATTGATAAACATGGGATGTGTCTATCTTGTGATATTCTCGTGTCCAGAAATTTTATGTCAGAATATTTCGATTTAAAACGAGACAATAAATTTGGTCAAATAACTTCCAAAATGTCACCGTTTGTTCTTGAAAGAATGGATATTGCTCTCTTTGAAGACGGAACGCTGTATCATGAATGGAATATAAATGACGATATGCTTAAAAGATTTGTAAAAATCGTTGAGAATAAAGGATATAAAGTAACTTCAATAAAAAAAACAAACGACCTTTTAGGTAGCGGATACAGCTCTATATTTATGGAAAACGTTTCCAGAATATGTACTGAAAAAACAGATCCGAAACAAGATTTAGAAGTACAATCCTTGCCCTCAATAAAAGAATTTTTACAAAAGGTTTTCTCCGGTAATAATATTTGTATTACTGCTTCTAAATTTGAAAAAATTGCTCCGCAATGCCGTGACTATCTGGCATTATTTGATGATGGTCACTTTTTTGTTTCTGAAAAATATGATCGTTACAACAATATATATGATAACAGAAAAATATCAAAATTCAGAAAACAATATCCGCAGTATGTATATTTTAAGGCAGAGGTTATTCCTCAAGAATATTTAGATGCAATATATCAAAAGGCCAAAGAGTACGATTGGTATATTTCTCCGGAAGATGCAAATTTATATAACCATTCGACTGGTGAATTTTCTTCAGACGAAGAAAAAATAAAAATGAATAGGTATATCGCCGATTTACTTAATCAAAAATCTAAATGCTTAAGCCTTATATGGTTTTCCGATTTAGAAGGAAAATATTATGATGGTAAATATATCTTATTTGAAAACGGATGTTTACTTATTGATGATGAATACAAAAAATCAATTATGGCAAGTGATTTGAAAAATGATTTATCAAGATATTTTTACAATATGGAATTTAGAACCGAATTTGTTCCGGCTCATTATATTGAAGAAATATATAATCAATTACCAAATTATCAAAACGGAGCTTTGAAAGCATATATGGAAATGTTGAAACAAAAGGCTCGTAAATTGAAAAAAATGCTGGATATACCACATTATGAAGCTCTTGATTTAGCGGCTCAAATAACCGGTTGGAAAAACTGGAAAGAAGTTATTTCTATTGATGAAAACAGAGCTCGCTATGTAATGAATGTTGAAAAATATAACAAACGAACAGCAGAAAGTTTCGGGCAAGAGCAAGTTCAAACGGAATATAATACATATTTAAAGAATCAAAAATAGTTTATTCTATATTATATTAAAAAACCTCTCCTTCTGGAGAGGTTTTTGTTGCTAAAAAGTTTGTTCTCTGGTTTTGCTCAATACAAGTTTCGGAAAATCTTCTTTGATTTTGTTTAAGTGCCAAGCATTGCGAGCCAAGAAAACATCTTGTCCGTTGTTATCTTCAGCTAAATTCATCTGGTTAGTATCGCAGAATTTTTTCCACATATCCCTATCTTCACAAGAAACCCAACGAGCTGTATAATATTGTGTCGGCTCAAACATAACCGGCAATCCGAATTCGTTTTTAATGCGATCTGCCATAACTTCGAATTGTAATACACCGACAACACCGACAATCCATTCCGAACCGATAATCGGTTTAAATACACTGGCTCCGCCTTCTTCTGCAATCTGCTTTAGAGCATCGCCTAAATGTTTGGATTTCAGCGGATCGAGAGAACGCACCGATTTGAGCAATTCGGGAGCAAAACTCGGAATACCGGTAAAGTGAAGTTTTTCCCCTTCGGTCAAGCTGTCTCCGATACGGAGTTGTCCATGGTTGGGAATTCCGATAATATCACCGGGAAAAGCATCTTCGGCCAATTCTCGTTCTTGTGCTAAAAACATAACCGGGGTTGGAACTTTTATTGATTTTCCGTCTCTAACTTGATGTAATGTCATTCCTCTTTTGAAATGTCCGGAACAAATACGCATAAAAGCGATGCGGTCACGATGTTTAGGGTCCATATTGGCTTGAATTTTGAAAATAAAGCCACTGACTTTGGCATCACTCGGATCAACCAATCTCTCAACTGCCGGACGAGGTAAAGGTTGCGGAGCCAGTTCGTGCAATCCTTCCAAAACTTCTTTAACACCAAAATTATTGATTGCCGAACCGAAAAATACCGGAGTTAGCGCTCCGTCTAAATAGGCCTGTTTATCAAATGCCGGACATAGTTCTCTAACCATTTCCACATCTTCACGCAATTTTTCTACTGCGTGAGCAGGAAGAAGCTTATCCAATTTTTCATCATTCAAACCTTGGCAAGTTTCGATAGTAGCATTAATCTGTGACTTGTCACCGGTTTTGTTCATCAAAATCAGTTGATCATTAATCAGATCATAACATCCTAAAAAGTCTTTTCCCATACCGATTGGCCAACTCGCAGGAGTAACATCAAGAGCTAGCGTTTTTTCAATATCATCTAACAACTCAAAAGGATCACGTCCTTCACGGTCAAGTTTGTTTATAAAAGTAATAATCGGTACATTACGTAAACGACAAACTTCAAACAATTTTTTAGTTTGTGTTTCAATACCTTTAGCTGAATCAATAACCATCACTGCGGAATCCACGGCGGTTAATACACGATATGTGTCTTCTGAAAAGTCCTCGTGTCCCGGAGTATCAAGCAAGTTAAAGGTAATATCATTATATTCAAAGTTCATGACTGAAGAAGCAACGGAAATTCCACGTTCTTGTTCAACTTTCATCCAGTCGGAACGAGCATGTCTGTTTTCGCCTCGAGCCTTAACCGCACCGGCTTGTTGAATTGCACCTCCGAATAGCAGAAGTTTTTCGGTTAAAGTTGTTTTACCTGCGTCAGGGTGTGAAATAATCGCAAAAGTTTTGCGAGGATTTATTTTGTTTGTCATATTGTTTCAACTCATTAAATTTAACATTTTAGGCGGATAAAAGCATATTTATTGCCAATTTGCAAGAAAAAGCTTAAAAATTAATCCACTTTTTTGATTTTTATTCTTGATTTATAAAAAAAAATATATACTATCAGCTAAAGTTCAGTGCGGGCGTGGTGGAATTGGTAGACACGCCAGACTTAGGATCTGGTGGCGAAAGCCGTGGGGGTTCAAGTCCCTTCGCCCGCACCATTCTTATATGTTTCAACAAGGAAGAGATAAACAGATGAAAGTAAAAGAATTAAAAGCTGAAGGCTTACAAAAAAAATATACAGTTACTATTGAAAATAAAGATTTTGAAGAAAAAGTAGAAAATAAACTCAACAATTTAGCAAAAACAATCAAATTACCGGGATTTAGACCCGGCAAAGCTCCGAAAGAAATGTTGAAACAAAAATATCGTTCATCTGTGTTGGGTGAAGCTCTTGACGAAGTTATCAATGAAGCAACAAACAATGTTATTAAAGAAAATAATTTGCGTTTGGCTATGCAACCGAATGTGAAAATTGAGAAATTTGAAGACGGTAAAGATATTAAATTTGATATTACTGCTGAATTGTTACCGGAAATCAAACTCGGTGATTTTTCAAAAATCAAAGTTGAAAAATTAATGGCAGAAGTTCCTGAAGAAGAAGTTAAAAAAGCAATGGACTACATTGTTCATTCTCGTCGTGAAACTGTTAAGGTTGAAGATGCAGAATATGCTGCTCAAAAAGGCGACAGTGTAGTAATTGATTTTGTCGGTTCTGTTGATGGTGTAGAATTTCCGGGCGGAAAAGGAAACGGTTATCCTTTAGAACTCGGTTCAGGCACATTTATTCCGGGCTTTGAAGACCAATTAATGGGTGTTAAAGCCGGTGATAAAGTTGATGTTAAAGTAAAATTCCCTGATAATTACCATGCTGAAAACTTGGCAGGTAAAGATGCTGTTTTTGCCGTTGAAGTTAAAGCTATTCGTCAACCTAAAGAAATTGAAATCAATGATGAATTTGCAAAATCTGTCGGTGAAGAGAGTTTGGAATCTTTGAAAGAAAATATTAAAAAACGTATTCTTTCCGATTATGAAAATGCTTCTAAAATGAAAATTAAACGTCAACTTTTAGACAAGCTTGATGAAGCTTATGATTTCGAAGTTCCTGCCGGTTTAGTGGAAGCAGAGTTCAAAACCATTGAAGAACAATATCAACGCGCTAAAAAATCAAATCAACTTGATGAACACGAAAAGAATACTCCTGAAAAAGATTTGATGGAAGAGTATAAAAAGATTGCAACTCGTCGTGTTAAACTCGGTTTGTTGTTATCAGAAGTTGGTGAAGAAGCTAAAGTAAAGATTACTCCGGAAGATATCAATGCTGCGATTATGAATGAAGCTAAAAAATATCCGGGACAGGAAAAGGCTGTTTTTGATTTCTATCTTAAAAATGCTCAAGCTGTTGAAGCTTTAAAAGCTCCGGTTATGGAAGAAAAACTTATCGAACATGTATTAAGTAAGGTAAGTGTTTCTGAAAAAACAGTTTCTGTAGAAGAATTATATAATTTTTCTGAAGAATAGTTTTCCTTTCATAAAAAAGCAAAAGGGCTCCGAAATTTTTTCGGGGCTTTTTTGTTAATAAAAAAGTCCTTTTCTTAATACAAGAAAAGGACTTATGGCATTCAACAGAAACTAGTCTGTGAGTTTGTGTTCCATTGCTTTGAGGAAGCAATCGCAGAGGTCGTTAACGGTACTTTCGGCAGTGAGCGTAAAGTCAACCTGACAATCGAGCTTTTCTGAAGCTTTTTTGATGATGTTCTTCATATAAGCATCGTATATGTACAGGTCACGGTTGAACTTTTCGCTACCCTTCAAGTCAAAAGCCAAACGCTTGAGTTTGTCTTCAGACTCAGGAGTAATCTCGGGGAGGTAAATTCTGCCCTTGAGCCACATGTTCAAAAGACGAGGACCGCGGAAATTGAGTTCCTCAAGAGTGATAGACATCTTTACTGTGTCGATCACGTGCTGCTTAGATACATTCGTTTTCATAACGTAATTGTTATTTTAAGTGAGTATAATTTATTTATAATAGGTTTCAATGCGAACACTATTACATATTTTTGCGATTCGTTCAAGAGTTGTTTTTATGTATGTAGATTTATATAAAAACAACTTGCTTTTTAGACAAAAATGTGCAAAACTAACAATAAATATGTACAAAAATATGATTTGGAGGTTTCTATGGCAAAAAGATTACCCGATGGTGAACACAGAGAATATTACGAAGATAGATCTCTTAAGGCTGTTTATACTATTAAAGACGGTAAAAAAGAGGGTACCTATACGGAATATGCTCAAAATTCAGATAGAGTTATATTGACCGAAGAATATCAAGGCGGAGAATTGCACGGAGAACGTATAGAGTATAACTATAGCGGCAATCCTAGTCAGAAAGAAACTTAT
>JAFTWG010000032.1 GCA_017465405.1 Alphaproteobacteria bacterium | reverse complement strand
TTTCGGGCATTTTTTCCTAAAGTCGAATACAGGGGGGCTAAACTCTACCACTCAATCGGATTGGCTTTCCCTGTACCCATTTAAAATCCTGCTTCTTAATAAGCTATCGCACGCAGTAAACTTGTGCGTGCCGTTAGCACTGTGTCATTTCAACACCTCACTTTGCAATTGATGTATTCAATATACAATATGCAATTTACATTGTCAATAGAAAATCTACAAATTCATCAAAACTTAACAAAGGTGCATAATTGTTTACCAAATGTTCACATAAATATACATTTTGCATATTGATTTTCTCTGTTGATTACGATATAATTTCACTCAGAGGTGATTTTAGATGTATGAAAAATTAAAAGCCTATAATAATCTTTACTCTGTAAAGGAGCGCAAGGAGCTTATAACAGAGAGTTTAAAAACATACAGATTGTTAAGCCACTTGCAACAGAAAGAGGTTGCGGAGCTTATAGGGATAAATTATCAGACATATTGCAGTTATGAAAACGGAAGAAGTGAGCCGCCCGCAGAAATACTTGTCAGACTTTCAAAGTTGTATGAAATCCCTGTTGATGTTCTCGTTCAAGTTGATAACTTTAACAAAGACAAAAACAACCAACAAGCTCAGCTTGATATTTACAAAAAAGAGGTTGAAGAGCTGAAAGAGAAAATAGCCGAAGCTGACCCACAAACAAAATTTGCATTGAATATGATGTTAAATCAGATTAACAAGTTAATTGCAGCTATCGAAAATGCAGAAAAATAAGCTACCGATTGCTCGGTAGCTTTTGCTTTGTAATGACAGATTTCTAACACTTTTCTAACATTTTTGATTTTGTTGATACTTTGATAAATAAAGCTGTTAATTTTTAAAACGCTATTTTTCGTTGATAATTCAAGGAATTTTAAGGAATTATAAGAAAAAGCAAAGCACCATAAAACACGCGGCTCAAAGTTCGGGACCAAGAGGCCATGGGTTCAAGTCCCGTCACTCGGACCACTCGAAAACCTTGATAACTCTTGATTTCTTTCAGAGTTTGATAGGTTTTCTTTTTTTATTGCTTTCAATTTCTAACGCTTTTTCTAACACAAGTCGGTTTTGAATGTGTTTGACATTGATTTTGCAATATTCTCTTTTCTTGAAGTATCCAAGTGAGCATACACATTTGCAGTAATTCTAAAATCAGAATGACCAAGCCACTCTTGAATATCTTTAAGAGTAAATCCCTTTGCAATGAGCAAACTTGCGCAAGAATGTCTTAAATCGTGAAAACGAATATGGGGCAAATTGTACTTTTTAAGTAAATCAGCAAACTTATGCGTTATGTAATCCGGACTATACGGCTGTCCGTTATCCCATTTGAATACATAGTCATTTTCAATGTATTCTTTTCCAAACAACATTTTGTTTGCGCGCTCTTTGTTCTTCAAATCGTTTAAAAACGCAATTACTTCATCAGTTAAGGGAAACGAACGATGGCTCGCATCTGTTTTTGTAACATCTTTTTCGACAACCTCACTAACCTTTACAACTGTATGCTTAATGGTTATCAACTTTGCTTCAAAGTCAACACTATCCCATTTAAGACCTAAAACCTCACTTCTTCTTAAACCATAGATTACTGTTGTATAAATCAATGGATATAACGCTTCCTCTTTTACAGCATTGAACAAACTTTCCAATTGACTAATGGTGTAAAATGTTGCTTCTCTGCGCCTCATTTTTGGAACATTGACAAATTCACAAGGGTTTCTACCAATCAAATCATTTTTAACAGCTTCTTTTAAAACTAAATTTAAAATAAGGCGGTGTGTTTTGAGTGTTTTAGGAGAAAGTCCACCTTTTCCGTCAACTCTGCCGTTTTGGTGTTTGATGTCAATATACTCTTGTATAATATCCTTATTCATTTTGGCAAGCTTAGTTTTCTTTGCTTCAAAATAAGGAACTATGTGAGCTTTAACAACACTTTCATAACCTTGTAAAGTAATAACATCAACTGTTTTTTCAATCGTTTCAAGCCAATGTTTAACATAATCACTAAACAAAATATCCGTAGGTATCAAATTTTCTTTAAGCTCAAATTCCTTTATTGTATTACGCAGGAATTGTTCAGCTTTCTTTTTGTTTCCTTTAATCTCGTAACCCGTGGATATCCATTTTTGTTTACGCTTTCCGTTAATATCGGTTAAATTTATGACGGCATAATATTTGCCGTTTTTCTCTTGCAGGCTTCCTGTCATTGTAACTCCTTTCTTTTAGTAACCTGTCATTACAAGCTAATTATAACACATTTTCAGAATATCTGTATTGATTTATGAAGTCAATCAGATAAATTTTCGGTATCAGATACTTTTTACCGATTTTAATGGATTTAATAATATTGTTATGTAACATCTCATACAATGAATTCTTGCCGATTGAGAGGGCTTCACAAACTTCATTTACTGACAAAACATCTTTATATTCATCAAACATATAAACCCTCCCAAATCAGATAATATAATCATCTGGGAATTCTTCAATTATTTCATTTGAGTTGTATTGAAGAATAGTGTTAATTCTTCTTATAAGGGCATTCCAAGATTGCAGTTGCTCTGTTTGTATGTTTTTGTATTGTTCACTTAGTTTTATATTACTGATAATATAAACTTTAGTATAACAAGCAACTTTATCCGTGTATCGGGCAGGCAACTTACAGGGATAGCCGTCAAGGAATTGTAACAAATCTCCGAACTGTATAGAGCTTCTGAATTCATCAAGAAGAATTACATTTTCTCCGTTATATCCGTCAAATGGGTGCTGATAGTTAGTAGTTTTATAAACATTATCATATCCATATTTCTCCATAACAGAACGGGTTTTTCCCGTGCCTGTTTCTCCGTATATGTATGTGATATCTAAATCACGCCATTCTTTGGAATATTTATCTTCCAACAAAGTTTGTCTCATAGTATTTATATGGGGGATTTTTGTTGCATAACTCGGTACAGCTCTGATGATTTCGGCATTTGTTAAGCCTTCATCAATCATTCGCAGAACAGTTTCACATTGTTTTTCGTTCTTTGTGGGGGTATCAATAGGCATTTCGCCGTATTCTTCAAAAGTTTCGATTATGTTTGTTTCTTTCTTCTCAGAATTCAGATATTTACCCTCTTTGCGGATATAATCCCTGTTTTCTTGATTTGTTCCTTTGGCTTTTTCAATATGTGCCGTGGGAAATCTCTTTTTAACAGTTTCAAAAAGAACTGCGTTTTCACAATAGAAAAATAAATGTGTGTGGGGAGTGCCGTTTTCTCCCACTTCGTCACAAAGACAATAATAAGTAAAATTGAATTTTTCATTCATTACAGAATTGATAAATTCGTGGGAACATCCGTGTTCCTGTGGGTTATTAAAAGTTAATTGATACTTGCGTGATTTCACTACTAACAAAACTCCTTTCAATTCTAAAATCTGGATAGAAATCACATATAAAACAAAAAATTACACAATTACACAAATTATGCTAAAAGGTAATACTAAGCTTTTAGCATTCTGTTAATACTGCTGACCTATAACGGAAGTCTATATCTGCATAGTGCATTTATATACTCTGCTGTCTGTCAGCTACTACAACAAGGCGTAATCTGTAAGCCCTTTCGGGCATTTTTTCCTAAAGTCGAATACAGGGGGGCTAAACTCTACCACTCAATCGGATTGGCTTTCCCTGTACCCATTTAAAATCCTGCTTCTTAATAAGCTATCGCACGCAGTAAACTTGTGCGTGCCGTTAGCACT
>JAFTWG010000016.1 GCA_017465405.1 Alphaproteobacteria bacterium | reverse complement strand
TCATCGGTTTTTATTTCGGCACTTTGAATTCCGGCATAAGCAGTAGCAAAAGCATACCAGTTATTATGGTCATAACGATAATATAAACCGGCTAAATAACTGTCGATATCGATTTCACTTCCGATTGTGGAGTAATATTTTTCTCCCTTTCCGTTCATTTCGTAATTACCTTGACGATATGATGCGAATATACCGAGTTTATTATTCAAATCGTGTTGAATATCTGAACCGGCTTCAATACCCCAGACTTTTGCATCAATCTCTACCGGAGCTTCTATTGTTAAGCCGTTGTAGGTTGTATCTACCCAAGCATTATGGAAAGCTTCGCCATCCCAGTTATAGTCATAGAAACCACAACCCGGACAGAACAAACGATTTACACCGACTTTGCGCATAATATTATAAACCATTCCATTGGTTTGTGCTAATCCGGCAGATGTCACCGCTTCAAACCCGATAACTTCCGGCGCTACTTCAATTGGTCCCAGTGGTTGATAATCCGGATTTTCTTCAGTATCAGATTCAAAATACCATTCATTCCCATTTTCAGAAGAACTTTGATGTTTCACTTCATACATATACGGACTTTTATATACACGAGAGATTTCGAAAGATTTCTCATTACCCGTGCTATCGTTTACGGATTCCGCAAAAACAATTTTACCATTGAGATCATCGTTTGATGCCGTATGAACAACGAGTTTTGTTGTTCCTTCAACATTACCGTCAACACTCAACTTGTCTGACGTCATTTTAACCGGATCAACGTCTATATGCAATGTTCCGTTATCAGAATAAAGACCTGATGTTTTGATTTCATCAATTACCAAGTTGGCTAAATTCAAATTACCACCAACCATGTTAATTTTATTAAAACTGTAACTGGCTGTTTTGTTGCTTATACTAGAAAGCACAACACGTCTTTCTTGATTGCTTTTAGCTGACGAAATTGTAAGATTACCGCCGTTAATATTTAATTCTCCGACATTTTCGATTGTAGAGTTAACAATAACTTCTCCGTCGCCCTCTACTGTCAGTTTGTAGCCTTTGTCACCATCAATACCATCATTGAAGATAATTTCTCCGCCATTGACAGCAGAAAGAAGTAAGGTAGATGAACTACTGTTGTATATATCATTGTCTTTATCATTTGCCATATTTCCGCTGAAAACAGATTGATAATTATCAGCAACGATTGTTAAATCTCCGCTATTATATATAGCACCGCCTAAAGCTGCTTTACCTATTGCTTTATTATTAGCAAACGAACTGTTAGTTAAAACTCCATCCACAGCATTAGCAATAGCACCACCCATAGCTATACCATTATCTGCTTGCGAAACATTATTTGTAAAAGTTGCATTTGTTATTTCAAATGATTTCTGATCTACTCCTCCGATAGCAGCTAATGCTTCTTCATAAGTTGTAAAACCGCCTAATTGTTCTACTAATAAATCGGTGTATAATTCAACAAACTCTTCTAAGGTAATAATATTGCCATCAGGACCATATATATTACCATCTTCAGCTCTAATTTCATCAGATGATACATTATCCTCCAATCCTATAGAAGAAGCAAAAACAATAGCACCACCTACAGCATTTCCGTCACTTGCGATAGCTTTATTATTGTCAAAGTTTACATCATTAAAACTTTGTGTTTCAGTTATTTCCGCAAACAACGTTAAATACACAGGACCAATAACATAATTCGGGTCATTATCAACAGTTGCTTCAATTTTTATAATATCGGAATAAGAAGAACTGTATACAGCGCCGCCTTCGGCACTTTTTCCTTGAGCAAAGTTATTATATATATTTCCGGATATATTTTTTACAGCACCATATTCTTCACTATATAAAAAACCGCCTTTTGCCGAATCATCTGTAGAGATAGCTCTATTTTCGCTGATATTTTCAGCTTTAATAGAACTAATTTTATTTGATGAATAAATAGCTCCGCCCATAGCCGATGAATAACTGCTCACATAATTTCCTATAAAATCTCCGGTTATATTTCCTAACTTTCCACCATAAATAGCTCCCCCTTCAGCTTCATTTGTTGATATAACATAGTTATTGATAAAATTTCCGGTAATATTTCCTATTTCTCCTGAAAAACTACTAATTGCACCTCCATCATATTTTGCATGATTATTAATGAAATTTCCTGTTATATCCCCTATAGATGCTATAGCCGAAGCTGTGCCTGCACAATTAGTATAAATAGCTCCTCCTCTACTAGCATAATTTCCTATAAAATCTCCTATTATATTACCGATTGTTGCTTTTGCACTTGAATTTGCATAATTATAAATGGCTCCTCCTAAGTCGTAATAACCTTGAGCATAGTTGCCAATAAAATTACCGTGAATATTACCGATAGTAGCCGTCCCAAGATAGTCAGCCATATTATAAATAGCTCCCCCTGATGCTTCACTATAAACTGATGTTACATAGTTGCCAATAAAATCACCTATGATACTACCAATAGTTACTGTTGCCCCTCCATCTGCTCTGCTCGTATGATTATAAATCGCTCCTCCTTTAGCAGAGGATCCATACATACTCGAAGCCGTTGCCATAGCATAATTACCTATAAAATCGCCATTTATATCACCAATACTAGCTTTAGGCGCTCCCATATTTACCCAATCTTCATCACAAGACCAACCATTACAAATAGCACCACCAAAAGATTCTAGACTACTAACATAATTATCAATAAAATCTCCTGTTATACTACCTATAATCTTATTATTTATGAGAGCTCCACCAGAAGCAGTAACATCCCCCTTTCCGCCTTTAATAACATCTATCGAATTACTAATAAAATCGGAAACAATATCATTTATTTCTCCCCTATTTGCAACCGCCGCTCCAAAAACATATAAATGCCTAGAGCTTCCCCCATTATAGGTGAAAGTTCCTGTTACCTTATTATTTATAAAAGATTTATTCTCTATATTACCATAATTACCGCTATCATATCCAACATTAACACCTAGCCCCGCATACACATCTAAAGAAGATGTTGAAAAACTGATATTTGATATATCTTTAGATCCATTTTTTACTTCATAATATCCTTCAGGGGTGTCATACGTATATTGATAGTAATTACCGTCAATTTCTATGGTATTTTCTCCGGCAGCTTCAACCTTTTGCAAGCTAACTTTATCTGAAGTCAGGTTATTCAAATAATCAGCATTAATTTCCGGCACAGTCTGTGCAACTGCGGGTGTTGATAAAAATGTGGTGGCTAAAAGAAGGGGGAATGCTTTGTATTTCATTGGGAAATCTCCGGTTTAGTTTAAACATAATTAAACGTACATTTATTTGAGTCAAAAATCAAGACCCAAAAACAAGGCTTGCAGAGGAAAAATTGTGTTCAAAATAAATGTACATATAATCGGAACAAACACATCAACAATACCTTGATTTTACACAAGAAAAATTTAGCCATTTTTTGTTGAAATCCTTAATCTTACTTATTTTTGCTTTTTTATAAAGATATTTATCTTTTTTCAAGTAGTCGGGGTGTACGAATTTTTCGTACACCGAGTACGATTTTTTACCCCTACACATATAAAAAAAATTGTGTTTATATTTTTTTACAAGATAAAAACAAGTGGAGAACAACAATGAAAAATATAAACAATAATAAATATATCGAACAAAATACTGCTCAAGAAATTTTGTTGCTCAATAAAATATATCAAAGTTTTGAAGCTTTGGAAGACACTCTCGGAAAACTCAAATTGGAAGAACCATTATTTATTACTTATATGGCTAAAAAGGCTTTTGCCGATAAAGTTTTTAACCAAATTAAACATTTTAAGGATACTAAAGAAATTAAAAAATATCTCAACTAGCAGACTTAAACATATCTCATTCCAATAAAAAAACCGCTCCAAAAACAGAGCGGTTTTTGCTGTTTTAACGTAAAACTATTCATCCATTTCTTTGAGATTTGGACCTGTTTTAACATAATTTTCAACCATAATAGCTGACTTTTTCGGAAGAGCTACACAACCAGGACCGGCAACGCATCCGCCTTCACAGCACATCACTTCTATCATGTTAAAATCACAGCCTTTTGTGGCATATTGTTTTAACAATTTAATGTTTGCTTTACTCAAACCATTAATTGCAGTCGGTTTGTAGTCTGCCTTTCCTTCAACTAATGATGCAACCGCTCCGGCAACACCACCGCTGACAGGAAAACGACGAGATTGTGCACTTGAGATTTTTGCAAAATCTTCCGGTTCGCAATCCATAACATTTATGCCTCCGGCAACCAACATTGCACCGATTTCTTCAAATGTAAGAACATAGTCAACGTTAGGATCTTTTTCTGCTTCGATACGTTTTGCCAAACATGGTCCGACAAAAACTGCAACACAATCTGGTTGTTCTTTTTTGAGCATTTCCGCAGTATAATACATTGGTGCTTTTGTATGGGATACAAAAGGTTTAATTTCCGGAATATGAACTTCGGCTGCTTTGCAATATGCAGGACAACAAGATGTTGTCATCAGTTTTTCGCCATTTTCCATTTTTTCGATAAATTCTGCAGCCTCGTTTCGAGTCGTTACATCGGCTCCGGCCGCAACTTCTACAACATCTGCGAATCCTACTTTTTTCAATGCTCCGATGAGTTGATTGATTGTTCCGGGGAATTGTCCGATTACGGCAGGAGCAAGCATAGCCACAACCTTTTTGTTTCCTTCGTGAATGTGTTTGATAACGTCAACAATTTGTGACATTTCAACTACGGCACCAAAAGGACAAGATTGTAAACACTTGCCGCACAAAATACATTTTTCAACATCAATGTGCTCTTTACCGAATTCGTCTTTGCTGATTGCTCCGACCGGACAAGCTTCTTCACAAGGAATAGGAACACGGATTACTGCGTGATACGGACAAACTTCTTGACAACGTCCGCAAGCAATACACTTTGTTTCATCAATATGTGAACGGCCGTTTACAATGGTTATTGCCTGTTTAGGACAGTTAACCTGACAAGGTTGTGCAAAACAACCTCTGCAGGCATCGGTAACCATATAACGAGATTTTACGCAAGCTGAACAAGCATCGGTAATAACTGCCAATTTGTTTGGAGCATGTTCACTACGTTCTAGGGCTTTTTCACCATATTCTTTCAATGAGGTCAATTCATCGGTTTCATCTTCGGGAGCAAAACCCATACTTGCCATACAACGATATTTCAGAATTGCTCTGTCTTTGTATATACAACAACGGCTGAACGGTTCACCCTTGGGGCGCAATTCTAAAGGTATTCTGTCCGCATCGGCAAAACGACCTTGCAAAAACTTTTCAACAATCTTAACTAATATGCGAGTCCTCATTTGGTTCGCATTATTCTTGGGTATTAGCATTTTCTATTTATTCCTGATTTAAAATTTCTCTTATTTTGTTAACAACTTTTTCAAAATTAGCTTCTTCAATAAGCTCTCCGTTTACTTCAACGAACGGACCTTTATTATATTTTGAAGCTGTGTTATGACAATGATTCATACAACGAGTTTCTTCAATTTCGATTTTATCTTTGATATCTGCCGGCGGATCAAATTCTAACATTTGAATTTGTGCTGCTCCCATAACAAAACAAGATGTTCCGCAACAGATTTTTACTTTTATTTTTTCCATGTCTTTATCCTTTTCTATAGGTATCGAACCGAAATTTCTTTCAGATATTGACTCTGCAACAGTCTGAATATTTTTTTAACAATATTACGTCTTATCTCCAACTCCATCGGCAAGTTAGGATCTTGGTGTGCAACATTTATTTTTGTGCCGACAACAAAGTCTATTTTGTCACTGCTCAAAAACAATTTAACCAGTCTGACAGATGCCGTATTTGAGTTTTTATCTACCCCTTCTTTTAGCATACGATACGCATCGGTCAAGGTTAAAATTCCTTCCGTCACCAAATCTATGCCTTCCATTTTAGAAGCCATTGGGATTTTAGTATCAAAACTGGTTTTGTCAATCTCACATTTAAGACATAATTCTCTTTCAATAATATTTGCCGTAGTTCCGCCGCAAACTGCAATTTTTCCATCATAATTGGTGACCATTTCGGCAATTTCTTTGTCTTTATCATCGTTAAACGGCGGCCCCGTAACAATCAGCAATTTACGAGGCTTTCTGAAATAGAGACACATACAGCTGATATCGTCACCGGCTTTATGTTCTGTCTCTTTTTCTAAAGCTTCGTTTACAATTTTTTCTGCCAAGGCAGAAGATGAAATATACGGATCTTGCTCCAAAACTTTAAGAACAAAATCTATACATCCTTGTCTTCCCCAACCCAGAGGATATTTTTTATTTCCCAATCCGGCCTGTGTCACTCCGTCCGACATAACAATAATTCTATCCTCGGGCAAATTGTTAATTTGAGATACGGATATCTTTCTGTCTTTCCATTTAGGCGAAGAAAATTCTCGTCCTTTTATGTCAAAAAGACGATTGTTACGAATAAAAATATATCGGGGATTATCCATTTCAAAAATTCGGGTTTTTCCCTCAAGTTCACTATCGACAATTGAAAAAGTTGCATAACTGATTTTGCGAACCTGACAGATTGGCAAAGCATCCATCATCGTTTCTGATGCTCTTTGCAAATCGGTATTATTTTCCATAAATTTCATCGCCATACGAGTAGTCATGGATGATAAAATATTGGCTTTTACACCGCTTCCCAAACCGTCTGACAAAATACCAATAATTCTTTGTTCTTCAGGAATTTTTTTTGCATAGACCGTATCACCAAAACAATCTTCGCCTTTTTTTTGCGTTTGATATGAACCGATGTCGATAAAAAAAGAACTATCCATTATAATCTTCTCCGTCTGTATCGGCATAGTCATGTGCTATTGAACGAAGCAAAATTTCGGTTTCAGCCATGTGTTCCCCTAAGGTACATGCTATTTGCTGAACCGTTGCCAGATTTTTCTTGATAACATCTTTAGCTTTTTCGGCAATTTGTTCCTTTTTCATTTCCATCGTCGTTACATCTTGAATGATGCCACCGACGATTTTCTTTTTATCAATATTGAAAACAACAACATCGTATAAACGATTTTTAAATTTGATATGTTCCTTTCGTATGTCTTGTTCTAAATCGATTGATGCAGAAAACAAATTGGTAAAGCTCACAAAATCTCTGAGATTTGCCCCTCTTAAATCTTCTTTTTTATATAATTCTTTGTGTTCTTCGTCCGACCAAAAACTTTCGATAAATTTTTCATTATATTCATATATTTTCAAGTCGTTATTAACAATAACAATCGGGGAAGGAATACAACGAAGTAACGCATTTGCTTTACGTTGAGCTTGTTGTTTCATATTAGAAACACACATTTCCGGCTCTGCCTTACCTAACAACATTGCTTTGGCAAAATTGCGACACGTATCATAGCCGCAGCCATTACAATTAATTTCATCTTCTATGTTATATTTGCCGATAAAGTTAAGAGCTTTCCTAATTTCTGCTTCTGAAAACTCTTTATTTTCAATAGGGCAAGTGTCATATCCTTCATTAATATTAACTTGTGGTTGGCGTTTTCCTGCCATTGTTGAAAAATCGGAATTTTTCAACACATCCATTCGTTTGCCGAATCCGGATTTTTTACTACTTACACAAGGTCCGCAGACACATCCGCCCGGACATGCTAAACACTCTATAAACACAGGTCTGTCTATCGTTTCAATATCAAGATTTTCCAGTTCTTTGCGAATATGCTTGATTCCGGATATTTGTGTCATATAAGATTTTTGGGAAGATGTATACGGTTTGATAGTTTCTATCATTCCTCCTTCAATAGGATAGGCCGTACCTTCAGCGGCTTTTTGTAATGTAAATTTATCATAGACACTGGTTCTTATTTCTGTCGGATTTATTCCGGAATCTTTCAACCATTGGTGTAAATCTGCAAAAGTAAGACTTAAGCTTAATAAATCAGAATGTCTGTCAGCTTCCAATTTTTTAGCAATACACGGACCGATAAACACAACCTCGATATCATGTCCTAATTTTTCTTTCATCAGGCGACAATGCGCCAATAAAGGGGAGAGTAATGGCGTGAAATATCGGCTCATACTCGGCATATATTTATTGATATATTCGACTACAGCAGGACAAGCGGTTGATAAGAAGAGACCACGGCTGTTTTGTTCCAAAATTTTTGCAATACTTGCTGATACTTCTTCTGCGCCGACCGCAGTTTCTCCCACTCCTTTAAATCCTAAACGACGAAGAGATGCAATCATTTGCTCAGTGCTTATACCTTCAAATTCAGCAATCCAAGACGGAGCCAACGATACATATACGTCTTTTCCGGAATTAAGAAGATGTTTAGCTCTAACCAAATCATTACGAGCCTGTTTAGCTTTAGCAGGGCAAACTTTGTAACAGGTTCCGCAAGCAATACATAATTCAGGAACAATTTGCGCACTGTTGTCTTCTATCTTTATTGCCTTAACCGGACAGCGACGCACACATTTGTAACAATCCAAACAATTATTTTTGATGGTATATAACGGATATTCACGATTAGACATATTTTTACCTATTTACTGAATTTGTTTTCTAAAATATCAAGTACGGAACCTTGATCCAAATTATGAAATTCTTCGCCATCAATACTGATATTAGGTCCGATTGAACAGTTATCACAACAACGAAGTCCCGTAAGTTCAATCTCGGCATCAAGATTATTCTGTTCAATAAAGTTTTGAATTATCTGTAAATTTTTTGCATTACCTCGAGCAAAACAAGAACTGCCCATACAAATTTTGATTATGTGTGTCATTTTTCTCTCCGTTAATTTAATATGTTGAGTATAGCTTATGACACAAAAAAAACAACAAATTAATACATTATTTTGCTCAAATATAATCCTTGTGCCGGAGCGGTAGGACCAGCTTTTGTTCGGTCTTTACTTTCTAAAATTTTTTTTACATCTTCCGGCTCAAGATGTCCGTCACCAACCATTTTTAGAGTGCCAACCATATTACGAACCTGATGATGTAAAAATGAACGAGCTTCAACATAAAATGTTATGTTTTCATCGGTCTGTTCGATATCTATTTTATCAAGAGTTTTTATCGGTGATTTTGCTTGACATTTAGCGGCGCGAAATGACGAAAAATCATGGTTCCCGAGCAAGAACTTTGCCCCTTCACGCATTTTTTCAACATCGAGCGGAACATAAACCCACCAACTGCGATTTTTATCCAATACTAAAGGAGCTCGGCGGTTCGTTATACGATAAATATAACTGCGTCCTTTCGCCGAAAAACGAGCATTAAAGTCATCGCTTACTGCTTCAACATCAAGAACAGAAACAGGGGCTTCCATTGTTCGCAGATGAGCATTCATTGCTTCGCGAATCCTAAATTCGTCAACCGGAAATTCTAAATCAAAATGTGCCACTTGTGCCAAAGCATGAACGCCGGCATCTGTTCTGCCGGCTCCATACACTTCGGTTGTTTGTTGTAAAAAACCATAGATTGCTTTTTCTAAATATTCCTGAACACTCGGACCATCGAGCTGTTTTTGCCAACCTAAGAGATCGGTTCCGTCATATTCTATAACAATCTTATATCGCTGTGACATAACAATTAGGCAGCGGCTTTAATATTGTAATTTGCAAATTCGCTTTCAGAGATAAAACCGAGTTTTGCTTCAACTTCCCAGATAACTTTCAAAGCATCAAAAGCATTTTGACCGCTAATACGAGGAGTTTCTGTTCCGTTAATACATTTTACGAAGTGGTTCAATTCTGCCAACAAAGGTTGATTTGTCGGAATAAATAATTGTTCAACACTACCTTTCAAGCCGTAATTCATCCATTCTGGAATGCTTTCTTGGTTGACATAAGGCATACGACCTTGAGAGTGAACATTAATGCTTTGATTGATGAAATCCATATCAATGTAGTTTGTGTCGGTTGTAACTGTTAATGTACGAACACGAGCTTGTGTGATGCGGCTTGATGTAATATTTGCGGTTACACCATTTTCAAATTCGAGCAAAGCTGTAATATAATCTTTTCCTTCCGGATGGTCAGGAGTTTTTACGCAAGCAGCTTGAACATTGACTACCGGAGATTTAACCAAAGATTGGATAACTTCAACATCGTGTATCATCAAATCCATAGCAACGGAAACATCGGTAATACGTCCTGAAGCAGCTGACATTCTTTGTGCTGTCAATGAGCGAATCTTTGATGTGTCAGATAAAATTTTTGACATCTGTTCAACAGCCGGATTGAAGCGTTCAATATGACCTACACAGAGTATTACATTGTTTTTTGCAGCGGCATCAATCAAACGTTGACAACCTTCCGGAGAAGTAGCCAAAGGTTTTTCCATCATACAGTGAATCCCTTTATTAAGGAAAAATTCACCGACATCAGCATGGGTAATAGATGTTGTAACAACACTTACTGCATCAACATTTTTTGCAACTTCCTCCATAGAAGAAAAAGCTTTAATTCCAAACATTTCTGCAGCATTTTTTGCAGCTTCGGGAAACACATCATAAACACCGACCAATTCCACATCTGCCATATTTTTATATGTTTTAATGTGGTTTTTACCCATCATGCCGGCACCGATAACTGCAACTTTTAATTTTCCCATTTATAAAATCCTTTTGTAAATTGTTGAAACAGATTTAATCTGGGCGGAAATATACCACAATTTAAGACAAAATACTCCTAACATCTTGTTACAAATTGTTACAACAAATTTCTAAACTTTGCTGAAATTTATACGTGGGTCAACGAGGGAATATGTTATATCACTGACCAGTTTTAAGACCAATCCCAATAAGGCAAAGATATATAATGTACCGAATATTACCGGATAATCTCTGGTCGTAATTGCTTCATAACCCAACAATCCAAGACCGTTCAAAGAAAATATAACTTCAATTAATAGCGAACCGGTAAACAACATTTTAATCAATAACGAGGGAAATCCGGCAATGACAATAAGCATCGCATTGCGAAAAACATGTCCGTACAAAATACGATTTTCGCTTAATCCTTTGGCTCTCGCCGTTAAAACATACGGTTTGCTCAATTCTTCCAAAAAAGAATTTTTAGTCAACATCGTCAGACTTGCAAAACCTCCGATAACCATTGCCGTAACCGGCAAAGTAATATGCCAAAAATAGTCCGTTATCTTGCCGAGCCAAGAAAGACTTTCCCAGTTATCTGAAGTTAAACCCCGTAGCGGAAAGAGATGAAAATATGTACCACCGGCAAAAAACACTATCAAAAATACCGCAAATAAAAAAACAGGAATAGCAGAACCGATTACCACCGCAACCGAAGACCACACATCAAATTTTGAACCATCTTTTACAGCTTTTTTTATTCCTAACGGAATAGCGATAAGATAGATTATCAATGTTGACCACAATCCTAAAGAAACAGACACCGGCATTCTTTCTACAATAAGTTGCCATACGGTTTTATCTTGGTAATAACTGCGTCCGAAATCAAAACGAGCATAATCTTTTATCATTTTCCAAAAACGTTCGTGTACCGGCTTATCAAAACCGAATTGTTTTTCTAACTCTTTTACCAGTTCTTCGGGCACGCCTTGTGCTCCTTGGTAGCGACTTGTTGAGCTGTTCATTTGCACCGAAGAAGTCAGTTGCGATTTTGCATCGGTGTTCATCCCTCTATATTGTGCCAAAACATGCTCCACAGGTCCTCCCGGAGCCATTTGGATTATAGCAAAATTTATTAATAATATTCCCAAAAGGGTTACCGGAATTAAGAGCAAACGTTTTATTATATAGTTACGCATTTATTTTTCCTCGTCTATCCACCATGTATCCGGTTGAAAACCTACATTTAAATTCGTTTTTTTATGCCCAAATCGATTACGATATGCAACTCTCTGATGCGGAGAATACCATTGCATTATCATATAATGTCCGTTAAGCAAAACTCTGTCCAGAGCTTTTATATGGGCCATGTATTCTTCTTTAGTTTGTGCTTTAACAAGCCGATCCAATATTTTATCAATTACGGGGTTTTTAATTCCCAAAAGGTTATAACTTCCTTTTATATCTGCAGCGTGACTTCCCCAAAATTCTTTTTGTTCATTTCCTGGAAGTTGACTAATCGGAAAAGTTATTATAGCCATATCAAATTCAAAATTATCTAATCTGTTTTTGAAAACATTTACTTCTAAATTACGAAATTCTGCTTTTATGCCGATTTTTGCCAAATTACTGATAAACGGAAGCATAACTCGAGTAAAAGAACTTCCGTTTGCAGAATTGCTTAAAATTTCTATTTCTAAAGGTTCTCCTGTTTTCAAATTTGTCATTTTACCATCAACAAAATCATATCCGGCTTCTTTTAACAGTTTGACCGCATGACGAAGGTTTTCTCTTGAAGATACTATCCCCTTATAAACAGGATTAGTCGGAGCTTGTGTAAATATACTCTCCGGCAGTTCATCACGATATTGATTCAAGATTTCCAATTCTTTTCCTTGCGGCAATCCTTTAGCTTCCATTCCGCTGTTGGTAAAATAACTGTGTAATCGTTCATATTGGTTGTAAAAGAGATTTTCTTTTGCCCATTCATAATTAAATGCCCAGTCGATTGCCTCACGAACTTTTTTATCTGCAAATTTAGGCTTACGCAGATTATAACCGAAATTTTGCAAACGAGCAGTATTATTATGGTGAATATTTTCTTTTATTATTGAGCCATTTTTCACTAATTCGTTATCATAACCGGTAACCCAAATTTTTGCGATATATTCTTCTCTCATATCTATATTGCCGGCAAAAAGAGCCTGCAAAGTTACAGTCGTATCCTGATAATAATCATAACGGATTTCATCAAAATTGTAAAAACCTCGACGGGTCGGAATATCCTTCGCCCAATAATTAGGGTTACGCTTAAATATCAGATATTTGTTCGGAGAAAAACTTTCCAATATATACGGACCGCTACCGATAGGAGCTTTTAGTATCGGTTTCGAAAAATCTTTACCCTCCCAGTCTTTGGCAGAATAAATTTTCATTTGCGAAATGATTAAAGGCAATTCTTTATTATTACTTTCAGGTTTAAACCAAAAACGAACATGGCGCTCACCAACCTTTTCAACTCGGTCAACATCTGCATAATAGACTTTATATAGCGGAGCTCCTTTCTCAATTAAACTGTTAAAACTAAAAATAACATCATCAGCCAAAACAGGTGAGCCGTCACTAAATTTTGCTCGTTCATCAAGAAAAAAACCTACATAGTCTTCAGTTAATTCGAATGACTTTGCTAACAAAGGATATGCTACCGTAACATCGTCGGCAGGTGTAAAAGCCAAAGAATCGAGCGTCAGATCTACTACTTGTGTAGCGGCTATCCCTTTAAATATGAAAGGATTGAAATTATCAAATGTTCCATAAGCAGGCAAAACAACTCTTCCGCCTTTTGGAGCATCAGGATTTGCATATTCAAAATTTTTCCAATCCCCGTTATATTTTGCATCACCATACAATGCAATTTTATTCGAAATTTCGGCCTGAACGCAAAACGGAACTATGGCAAAAAACAATATCAGCAAAAATTTATTCATCATTTTGTTTTTCTGCTTCACTGTTTGAAGGTGTTGAATCTGCTTTTTGCATTTCAGCCCATTCTTTTTGCAAGTTTTTTAGGGTTTCATCTGTATTGGCAAAGGCGAAACGTGTTGTCTCATTATTTTCCGGCTGTTTATCCTCATTTTCTTCCTCTTTCGCTTCAACCGCAACAGGAATTTGAATGTTATCCTCTTGCTTAGACGATTCTTCTGGCACAGGTTCTGAGTTTTGCGGTTTTTCTTCAGCACCAAAACTGCGCCTTAAAGCAAGTGACAACGGGTCTATTTGCGAATCATCTTCATCATCTTCTTTTTCATTTTCCTTCAAAAACTTATTCCAGAAAGATTTTTTAGTGCCTTTCTTTTCATTTTTGGAAAAAGAGGCTTTTTTATCCGCTTTAAGCTCTTTTGCAGAAGAAATAAATTCAGGCATATCTTCTTGTTGTTCAAGTTTAATGTCCGGCATTTTATTTTCTTCTTTTTTATCCTCGATCACCGGAGTTTTTTCTGTTTCCGAATCAATTTTTTCAATAAAATCTTCTTTAAAGAAACACTCTTCTTCCTTTAAAACCACCGGTTCCGATACAATTTCTTCTACTGCGTTTTTCGTATCTTCTTCCGGTATTTCTTGCAATTTTTGCACAATAGGGGCGAACATAGTAAATACGCGTCCATATACACCTGTTTCAATAACTTCTTGAATAATATTTTCTTCATCATGTTCTTTTAATAAATGCAACAATTTAGTGTAGCGAGCACAAAATTCCGTAAGACTTCCCGATAAAAGTTTCTCTTTTCGAGCCGCAGATGTTATTTTATCTTCAAAATCAGGAATTGAGTTTCGCAAATCTATAAATGCTCTGGCAAATCCCCAGTGATTTCCTAATTTTACGGTTTCCCATATTTTTATCATATTTTTTTCATTCAACAAATGGTATCTCTGTAATATATCTGCAAGAATTTCATTTGTTTCCCTTATATACATTTCTATTTTTCCGAGAGCAAAAGCGTGAGAATGCTGTTGAGCCCCTTTTATTATGTTTTGAGCAATAACATCTGTATATTCTTGATTTTTATTAATTTGCAAAGACAGTTTCGCTATTTGTTTTTGAAGTGAAAGTTGTTGACAGAATCCGTAAAACATCGCCCATAAAAACCATATCATAAATACGGGCAATAACATAATAAGTCCATAAACGGCTATCTCGTTTAATGCAAGGGCAGATATCGCAACATCTGCTAATTTTGCACTAGCCCAAAAAACAACCCCCGCAAGCCATAATACACTGATTAAAACTGCTGCAAAAAAACTAAATATAAGCACTTTCATTCTCCGACAAAAAATAAAATTTTATTCATATTAATGGCATTAATAGCACTTTTCAATTAAATATTTATAAACATCATATAACAAAGCAATTAACATATAACAAAAATAATTGTCGAAATTTTTTATATTTTGTGTTATTGCATACGATAATGTTGATAAAAAGAAGAGATAAAAACATGAGTGAAACGAAAACAGTTTTAGATTTTGAAAAGAAAATTATAGAAATTGAAGAACGTATCAAAACAGTTAGTGCATTAGCGAAAGATAGCGATGTAAATATTGATAAAGAGTTGAATCGCTTGCAATTAAAACTAGAAAAGCAGATAAAAATGTCTTATACCAACTTATCACCATGGCAACGAGTTCAAATTGCCAGACATCCGGGCAGACCTCAATGTTTAGATTATGTAAAAGCACTCATAGAAGATTTTGTTCCTCTTTGCGGGGATAGAGTTTTTGCCGATGATCCTACAATGATTGGCGGGATCGGCCGTTATCACGGAATATCTGTTGTCGTAATCGGACAGGAAAAAGGAACAGATTTAGAAACTCGAGTTAAATATAATTTTGGCATGGCCAAACCTGAAGGATATCGCAAAGCCCAGAGATTGATGGATTTGGCAGATAAATTTAATATGCCGGTTATTTGTTTTGTTGATACTGACGGAGCATATCCTGGTATCGAATCCGAAGCAAGAGGACAAGCGGAAGCTATCGCTTCTTCAATTCAAAAATGTTTGCAAATTCATGTTCCTCTTATTTCTGTTGTTATCGGCATGGGAGGCTCAGGCGGAGCCATAGCAATAGCTACAGCCAACAGAATTTTAATGTTGGAAAATTCTATTTATTCGGTCATTTCTCCCGAAGGCTGTGCTTCAATTTTGTGGCGTTCGGCCGACAAGGCAAAAGATGCTGCGGAAGCATTAAAACTGACTGCTCAAGATTTAAAAACTCTTGGTGTTATTGATGAAATAGTAACTGAACCTATCGGTGGTGCTCACAGAGATACCATGGCAACAATGGAAAAAGTAGATGAAGCCATTTATCGTCATTTGCAAGAATTAATGCAATTAGGTCGAGATGAACTGAAAAAACAACGTAACGAAAAAATCTATGAAATGGGACACCATATAAATTTTGAAGAAATAAAAGGTTAAGATATGCCATCGCTGTCATATTATGAAATAGGGTTGATTTCTCTTGTTTTTTTGTTGCTCGTCAGTGTTATTGTCATGATGTGTATGTTGTTGCGAAACAGAAGCATCAATAATGATATGGCAAAAACTCAGATAGAGTTAGTCGGCAGATTGTCACAAATGTCCGAACACAACGCTATAGAACAAAGCAAAATTGCAACAGCGATTTCAGAACAAAAACTTTCGCTATTAAAAATAATTGATGAAAAACTTCTTCAAGTTACACAAAATGTAGGAAACGGATTGCAACAATCCGCAGCAAAAACAAATGAAACTTTAGCAGCATTAAGAGAACGGTTAGCAACGATTGATGCGGCTCAAAAAAAGATATCATCATTGTCGGAACAAGTTGTATCTTTGCAAGAAGTTTTATCCAATAAACAGGCAAGAGGAGCTTTTGGCGAAATTCAACTTCGAGATTTAGTAACTTCCATTCTTCCTCCCTCGGTTTATGATTTTCAATTTACATTAAGTAATCAAAAAAGAGCTGACTGTGTTCTGAAATTGCCGAACCCTCCGGGAATGATTGTTATTGACTCTAAATTTCCGTTAGAAAGTTATCAAGCCTTACAAAATGCCGGTAATGATACAGAGAAAAAAGAAGCTGATAAGTTCTTTAAAGCCTCTGTTTTAAAGCACGTAAAAGATATTGCCGAAAAATATATTATTCCCGGTGAAACAGCAGAATCGGCCTTGATGTTCTTGCCGGCTGAAAGTATTTATGCAGAACTGCATTCTCGTTTTGTAGATGTTGTAGAAACCTCTTATCGTTCAAAGGTGTGGATTGTATCTCCAACAACATTAATGGCTACTCTCAACACAGTTAGAGCCGTATTAAAAGATGCAAGAATGAGAGAACAAGCAGGACTAATTCAAAAAGAAGTTGGTGTTTTAATGGAAGATATTAATCGCCTTGATGAAAGAGTTGACAACTTGTCAAAACACTTTGAACTAGCAGGTAAAGATATTGGGGAAATTAAAATATCTTCATCCAAAATAGCTCGTAGAGTTGACAGAATTGAAGAAATTGAGTTTGGAGAAAATGACACGAGGGTGCTTATAGAACAAAAAAATGCCGGATAATTAACATTTTTTGCAAGACATCTATTGATTTATCAAATAAAAAACGTTAACTTACAAATAAATTAACTTAAACAGAAAAGGAAAAAGAAGTGACTAAGTCTGAATTAATTTACAAGATTGCTGCTAAAAATCCAAATTTAACAGCAAGAGATATTGAAAAAATCGTTACTGTTATCTTTGACAGCATAATTAAAGCTATGGCTAATGGTGAAAGAGTTGAATTTAGAGGTTTTGGTGCTTTTTCCGTGCGCACACGTTCTCCTCGTACAGCTAAAAACCCACGCACCGGCGAAAAATTGCAAGTAGGAACACGCAATATTCCTCACTTCAAAATTGGCAAACGTCTTTATGACTTGTTGAATCAATAATTTTAGCAATGAAAGGCTCAAAAAATGAATTTTATTAAATTGATTGTGGGATTACCACTCGTTATAATTATCTGTGTTATTGCTTTTATGAACAATCAAACCGTAACACTTAATTTGTGGCCTTTCTCATTTAACATAACAGCCTCATTAAGTGTTGTTATCATCTTTTTGGTTTTGTTAGGTTATATTATCGGAAAAATCGGTTCTTGGATGACCTATGCTCCGGTTCGTATGGCTTTACGCAATCAACAACGTCAAAACCGCAAATTGAATGCCGAGCAACAAAAGCTTGTAGAAAAGGTTGAAGGACTAAAAGAAAACCTTGAAAACATAAAAGCTTCTGAGCCGGCTGCTCCGAAAGAAAGCGGATTGGATAAATTAAAGCAACAATTCAGCGGTTTATTTAAGCGCAAACCCAAACAAGATGATTTTTGGTGTTTGTAATAAGAAAAGGTATTTTGTATGAATTGGCTTTCTGATTTTGTACGTCCGAAAATAAAAAAAACAGCTCAAAAAGAAATAGCTGATGATTTGTGGCTAAAGTGTCCACATTGCGGAAAATTGCTGTTTACCAAAGAGCTGAAAAAAACTTGGTATGTATGCCCTGAATGTGATCATCACCTTCGTTTATATTTGAACAAACGATTGAAAATGTTGTTTGATAATGGTGTGTATACAGAAGTTGCACTACCACAACCTCCTGAAGATCCATTGAAGTTTAAAGACAGTAAACGTTATACCGATAGACTTAAAGCATACAGAAAAGCAACCGGAAACGAAGACGCTATAAAAGTAGCCAAAGGAACGGTAGGCGGAGTTAAATGTGTTATTGCAGCTCTAGACTTTTCGTTTATGGGAGGTTCTATGGGTATGGCAGTCGGTGAAGGAATTGTTAAAGCCGCGGAAATTGCCGTTAAAAGCAAAATACCTTTGATTACCGTATCTAACTCCGGTGGTGCGCGCATGCAAGAAGGTATACTATCTTTAATGCAAATGGCACGCACAGCTTCTGCCGTAAACTATGTGAAAGAAAATGGTTTACCTTTTATTTCGATAATGACAGACCCTACAACCGGAGGTGTTTCGGCTTCTTTTGCAATGTTGGGAGATATTCACATAGCTGAAAAAGGTTGTTTGATAGGCTTTGCAGGTCCGCGTGTGATTGAGCAAACAATCAGAGAAAAGCTTCCTGACGGATTCCAAAGAGCAGAATATTTGCGTGAACACGGAATGGTTGACATCGTTGTTCATCGTTCAGAAATGAAAAATAAATTAGCTATGATTTTGAACTTGTTAATGTCTAATACAGACAACAACTCCGAATCAAAAGCAACAAAAACCAAAAAACAGGCATAGTTAAAGACTTTGGCTATGCCTGCCGCAATGCGGAAACTATATAAGGAGTAAGTCCATGCTTGTATTAAAACATGTTCCAATACGATCTTTTGGCGAAAATATAGCCTATATTCATAAAGATTGTTCAATATACAAAATTGATAATATAAAAGCATTGACACGTATAGAAATACATGGCGGACATCAGCCTGTTTTTGCATTTTTACAAATTGTTGATAATAACAAAATTGTCCGTCCGGACGAGTTAGGTTTGAATACGGAAGCTTTTAGTCAAACAGGATTACCTGAAGGTTCTAAAATTACACTGACCCTTACTCCTCCCGCTCAAAGTTTGGCAGCGGTTAAAAGAAAAATTGCCGGAAATATTTTAAGTGCTAAAGACTACGAGGCTATCATTAATGATATATCCGCACACAGATATTCAAATTCGGATATTGCTTCGTTTTTGGTGGCTGTCGGCTCTTTTGTTACACCATCCGAGGTTTTAGACTTAACTGAAGCATTACGTGGTGATCAGAGTTTGGATTGGGGAAACGAGGAAATAGTTACCGATTATCATTGTATGGATGAAATTCCTGGTAATAAGATAGATTTAATCATTGCCGCTATTATTGCCGCATACGGACTTCCTATGCCTAAAACAGTTAATTCCACAGGTTCTTCTTGTACCGGTGTTTTAGATACAATGAATGTATTGGCAAATACAGATATAGACATCAGAACTTTTAAGAAAATTGTTGCCGAAAAAAGAGCTGCAATTGCCAATATTGATAAAATAGAAATTTGCGAAGCGGATAAAATAATTACAGCTGTCGAAAATCAAAACAGTTTGACCACTCAAGAGCGTAGTATCGCTTCATTGTTAGCAACAAAAATGGCAACCGGAATTTCACATTTACTAATTGATATTCCCGTCGGCTCAAGAGCAAAAATAAAAACATCTCAAGAAGCTATGCATCTTCGAAAGCTTATAGAATATGTAAGTGATATGATAGGGCTTAATGTTGATATTACCATTACGGACGGTAGTGAACCTATCGGAAACGGAATTGGTGCAGCGTTAGAAGCCAGAGATGTAATGAAAGTTCTCAAAAACAAAGAAGATGCTCCGGATGACTTAAAAGAAAAAGCTTTGTTCATGGCGGGAAGAATTTTGGAATTTGATCCCAAATTGCGAGGCGGACAAGGATATTTAGTTGCAAAAGAAATGTTAAAAAGCGGAAAAGCTTTTGATTCATTTGAACAAATATTAAAAAAACAAGGAAAAAAAGAACCGACACAACTTGGACATCTCACGCGTGATATTGTTGCAGATAAAGCCGGTAAAATTGCAAGAATTAACACCTCTCTAATCGGACGAATCGCTGTTTTGGCAGGTGCAGGACAATATGCCGGTGCTGGAATCGATTTATTCCATAAAGTAGGTGATAATGTTGCTGTCGGTGATATTTTATATCGAATTTATTCGTGCAATCAAAACGATTTTGCATTTGTTTCTTCGGTTATAGAAAGCGGAAAAACAGGATTTGATATCGAATAGAAAAAAATAATATAAAATTTTATAAAAAAATAGGCCGTTGCTCTTGCATCGGCTTTTTTTCGTCCCTATATAACCAAATAGAAATGATAAACATATATAAGGATAAAAAAATATGAGTAAAGTTATCGGTATTGACCTTGGTACAACAAACTCTTGCTTTGCCGTTATGGATGGTAAAGATGCTAAGGTTTTGGAAAACAGTGAAGGTGCAAGAACAACTCCTTCCATTATCGCATTTACGGACAACGAACGTTTAGTTGGTGCTGCAGCAAAGCGTCAAGCAGTTACCAATCCGGAAAACACCCTGTTTGCAATCAAACGTTTAATCGGTCGTCGTTTTGACTCTCCGGAAGTAGAAAAGGATAAACAACTTGTTCCTTTCAAAATTATCCCCGGTGACAATGGCGATGCTTGGGTTGAAGTTAAAGGACAAAAATATGCTCCTTCACAAATTTCTGCAATCGTTTTGCAAAAAATTAAAGAATATGCCGAAGCTTATTTAGGTGAAACAGTAGATAAAGCTGTTATTACCGTTCCGGCTTATTTTAATGACTCTCAAAGACAAGCAACCAAAGACGCCGGTAAAATTGCCGGATTAGATGTGTTGCGTATCATCAATGAACCGACTGCTGCGGCATTAGCTTACGGCTTAGATAAAAACACAACAGGAACTATTGCTGTTTATGACTTGGGTGGCGGTACATTCGATATTTCTATTTTGGAAATCGGCGATGGTGTATTTGAAGTAAAATCGACTAATGGTGATACTTTCTTGGGTGGTGAAGACTTCGACCAAAGAATCGTAAACTATTTGGCAGATGAATTCAAAAAAGAAAGTGGTATTGATTTGAAGAATGACAGATTAGCTTTGCAACGATTGAAAGAAGCTGCTGAAAAAGCTAAGATTGAACTTTCTTCTGCAACTCAAACCGATGTTAATTTACCGTTTATTACCGCAGATGCAACCGGACCAAAACACTTGAATATCAAAATGACTCGTGCAAAACTCGAATCTTTGGTAGATGATTTGATTGAACGCACAGTTGCTCCTTGTAAAAAAGCATTAGCTGATGCCGGTTTAAGCGCAGGAGAGATTAAAGAAGTTATTTTGGTTGGCGGTATGACACGTATGCCAAAAGTTCAAGAAAAAGTAAAAGAAATTTTCGGTAAAGAACCGCATAAAGGTGTTAACCCTGATGAAGTGGTTGCCGTAGGTGCTGCTATTCAAGGCGGTGTGTTAATGGGCGATGTAAAAGATGTATTATTGCTCGACGTTACACCGTTATCTTTAGGTATTGAAACATTAGGTGGTGTATTCACACGTTTGATTGACAGAAATACAACTATCCCAACAAGAAAAAGCCAAGTGTTCTCTACTGCCGAAGATGGTCAAACCGCTGTTACCATTCGTGTATTCCAAGGCGAACGTGAAATGGCAGCAGATAATAAATTGCTTGGTCAATTTGACTTGGTGGGAATTCCTCCAGCTCCACGTGGTTTGCCACAAATTGAGGTTACATTTGATATTGATGCAAATGGTATTGTTAATGTTTCTGCTAAAGATAAGGCAACAAATAAAGAACAAGTTATCCGTATTCAAGCCAGTGGTGGTTTGTCTGATGCCGACATTGAAAAAATGGTAAAAGATGCAGAAGCAAATGCAGAAGCAGATAAAAAGAAAAAAGAAGTTGTTGAAGCTAAAAACCAAGCAGAAAGTTTGGTTCATGCAACAGAAAAAACTTTGAAAGAAAATTCTGATAAAATTTCCGAAGCAGATAAAAATGCAATCGAAACAGAAATCAGATCTCTTAAAGCTGCGTTAGAAGCTGATGATGCAAGCATGATCAAAGAAAAAACCGAAAGCTTGATGCAAGCATCATTAAAACTTGGTGAAGCAATGTATAAACAAGCAGGTGCAACAGCTGATAACCATGGTGCTCAAGGTCCTGATATGGGAACTGAACAACCGAAAGATGACGTTGTCGATGCAGACTTTGAAGAAGTAAAATAAATTTTCTTTATCTCGAAAAACCGCTCTGTTTTCAGAGCGGTTTTTTGTTGTCCTACGAACATTATTGAGTGTCCTTTTGCTATTGCGGGTAACAAAGTTATACACGGCAATCCAGAAAATATAAGATATATTGTTTCTATTGGGTAAATTATAAAAATACCTTGCCAAGCATAGAGTTTTAGTCTAATTTATGGGCAGATTTTATAAAGTTTTCAAAGGTTAAAGATGACGGATTTATTTGAAAGCGGAACAACCGCTACAAGCTCATATTCAGCTCAAGATATTCAAGTATTGGAAGGATTAGAAGCCGTTCGTGCTCGTCCGGGTATGTATATCGGTGGTACGGATGAACAAGCTTTACACCATTTGGCAGCAGAAATTTTAGACAACTCAATGGATGAGGCTGTTGCCGGTTATGCAACTAAAATCGAGCTTTCTCTTAATGCTGACTATTCTTTAACAATTACTGATAACGGACGTGGTATTCCGGTTGATGCACATCCTAAATATCCGAATAAATCCGCATTGGAAGTTATTATGACAATGCTTCACTCCGGCGGAAAATTCGGGGGAGGAGCATATAAAGTTTCCGGAGGTTTGCATGGTGTAGGTTCATCAGTTGTTAATGCGTTGTCCGAAACCATGACTATCGAAGTGGCAAGAGAGAAAAAGCTTTATCGCCAATGCTACGCAAAAGGAAAACCTCTGGGGCCATTGGAGTTGGTAGGACCTGTTTCTAATCGTCGCGGAACCAGTATTACTTTCCGTCCCGACCCGGAAATATTTGGAACAAATTGTTGCTTTGTGCCAAATAAACTATATCGTATGGCTCGTTCAAAAGCATTTTTGTTCAAAGGTATTCATATTATGTGGAAATGTGCTCCCGAACTTATAGGAGAAGGAGAGCAAACTCCTGTTGAAAATGAATTGCATTTTCCGGACGGCTTGAAAGATTTTTTAAATTATCAAATTGGCAGTAGAACAACAGTAAACCGTAAAGCTTTTACCGGCGAGTCTCAACTTGCCAATGATGAAGGAAAGGTAGAATGGGCGGTTACTTGGCCTGAAGACGAAAACGGATTTTGCCATTCTTATTGTAACACAGTCATTACTCCGCAAGGAGGAACGCACGAAATGGGCTTTAAGTCTGCAATGTTACGCGGGCTTAAAGAATATGGAGAAATGGCAAATATTAAAAAGGCTTCAAATGTTACGAACGAAGACTTTTTAAGTGATGCCTGCATTATGTTATCAGTGTTTATTCGTGATCCCGAATTTCAGGGACAAACAAAAGATAAATTAACATCAAGCAAGGCAACAAAATTGGTTGAACAAGCTGTAAAAGATGTTTTTGACCACTGGCTTTCTTCCGATGTTGAAAATGCTTCCGCTTTGCTGGATTATGTTATTGCTCGTTCAGAATTTCGTCGCAAAAAGAAAGAAGAAAAAGTTCAACTTCGTAAAACTCCGACTAAAAGACTACGTCTTCCGGGAAAACTTGCCGATTGTTCTCGTAATTCTGCTGAAGATACCGAAATATTTATTGTTGAGGGAGATTCTGCGGGAGGTTCTGCAAAACAAGGACGAGACAGAGCAACACAGGCGATTTTGCCTTTACGCGGAAAAATATTAAACGTTGCCGCCGCTTCTCTTGATAAAATTGCTCAAAATCAAGAAATTAAAGATATGATAGAAGCTCTCGGGTGCGGAATTAAAGATGATTATAAAGAAGATAATCTTCGTTACGAAAAAATAATTATCATGACCGATGCTGATGTTGACGGGGCCCATATTACATCGTTGCTGATGACCTTTTTCTATCAACAAATGCCTCGTCTTATCGAAAACGGACATTTGTTTATTGCAACCCCTCCGCTTTATAAAATAGCGGCCGGAGGCAAGAACTATTATGCTCTTGATGATGATGATAAAGAGCATATCTTAAAAAAAGTCTTGAAAGGGAATGCAAAAGCTGATATTAGCCGTTTCAAAGGTTTGGGAGAGATGAGTGCCCAACAGTTAAAAGAAACAACAATGGATAAAACAAAACGCACGTTGTTAAGAGTTATGTTACCGGATACGGGAACGGAAGAGGGAAAAGAAGAAGCCTTTGAAACCCGTCGCCAAGTGGAGAGAATTATGGGCAAAAATCCGGAACTACGTTTTAAGTTTATAGTAGAACGTGCTAAATTTGTGGATGATTTGGATATTTAAATAAATGTTGAGAAAATATAAGTCTGAAGATGCGGAAGCTCTGACAAAGCTCTGGCTGCGTTGTAGTGTTGATTCGCATAACTTTGTAAATGATAATCATTGGAAAAACCTTGCCGAAGATGTTCGCAATGTATATCTTCCCTCATCAAAAACTTATGTTTGGGATAATAACGGAAAACAACTTGGTTTTGTAAGCCTTCAAAACGGAAGTCATATAGGAGCATTATTCGTTGATAAAAAACACCAAGGGCAGGGTATAGGCTCAATGTTGATCAATTCTTTGCGCCGTAAACATAAAACTTTGGATTTGAAAGTTTATCGCAAAAACACCGAAGCTATGCGTTTTTATATGCAACACGGTTTTAAGGTTTGCGGAACACAAATTGATGAGACAACAGGGGAAGAAGAGTTTTTAATGAAATGGACTGCTGAATAAAATATTTGACAACAAAATATAAATAGGTAGATTAAAAGCAATTAATAACTTTTATTCCAATTTTTATGAAGAAATTTATAGCTCAAAAAGGTAATCTCAAGTTTTCTATCGAAACTAATGGAGATGAAACAAAGTTTTTCTGTGTTGAATGCGGAAAGTCATACGATGAACGCAAAGATGTAACTCCCAAGGTAATGCCTAACAAGAGTATCATCAATGAGATTGTTGCCCGTCCGGTGATGATTTACCCGATGAGTAAAGAACTCGAAGCTTTTATCGATGAGCTTGAAGACAAATACAACTCTGCTGAATAAGTAGTTTTGTAGCTTATTATAAAATCCCCTTTATTACAGAAGGGGATTTTGTTGTTTTAAATAAAACTTGACAATACAGGCAAATATTACTATAAAAAAGCAGGTTACGGGGTTATAGCTCAGCTGGGATGGCTAAGCGAAAACGCCCCCAACGGGTGGTTTTCGTCTGCAACATCTTGGCTGTCTTACCGAACAAGGAAAGCGACAGCGACCGCAGAGAGGTTAGACACCCAAGGCGCTTGAACAAGCGATCGACCTATTATTAAATTTAACCACGGGGTTATAGCTCAGCTGGGATGGCTAAGCGAAAACGACCCCAACGGGTGGTTTTCGTCTGCAACATCTTGGCTGTCTTGCCGAGCAAGGAAAGCGACAGCAACCGCAGAGAGGTTAGACACCCAAGGCGCTTGAACAAGCGATCGACCTATTATTAAATTTGACCACGGGGTTATAGCTCAGCTGGGAGAGCGCTTGAATGGCATTCAAGAGGTCAGGGGTTCGATCCCCCTTAGCTCCACCAATTCAAAAAAAGGGTTTGAGAATATTTCTCAAACCCTTTAGTTTATGCTACTTAAATTAATATTCTGCCCACATAGTAGATGCTTTTTAACAAATGCAACAATTTTCTAAGAAATTAGACAAAAGTATTGATTTTTGTAAAAAAATAACCTATAACTGCATCAACCTAAAAATAATTATATATAAATTAACCTAAATCTTATGAGAAATGCAATTAAAAAACTCATTTTATGGATGGATAACAACCCATATTTAGTAACAATCACCGCATTAACATTATGTATCCCCGTTGGCGTTATTTCAATATTGTGCAAATGGGTAGTACCAGGAGTAATTTTCGGCGTGCTAGGAGCTATTGCCGTAGCATTTTGGATGTGTGTGCTTTTTGTTCTAGTTGTAGAAGGCCTCAAATACCTATGGAAGAAAGTGGTAACGTGGGCTGAAAAATAAAGGACTTGTATATACTCCTTTTATCTATCATAAACCCTCGCAACGTTATGTTGTGAGGGTTTTCCTTTTCTAAAACATCATTTACCTTGGATTTATAATATCGCCAAGCTTATTGCTATTATCAACATTCCCATAAACAAGCCCAAAACAGATAAGTGGTGATTACCATATTCTTTTGCTGTCGGAAGCAATTCATCAAAAGAAATATAAACCATAATTCCGGCTACCATAGAATAGGTAATACCAAACATTGTTTCTCCAAAAAACTGCTTTAACAAAAAATATCCGACAACACCGCCCAACGGTTCGGCTAATCCGGATAAAAAGGAATATATAAAGGCCTTTTTCTTACTACCGGTTGCATAATAAATCGGCACATAAACCGCAATTCCCTCCGGTATGTTGTGAATGGCGATAGCAATAATAATCGGAAGAGCTATTGTCGGAGAAGACATTGCTGATAAAAAGGCGGCCAAACCTTCAGGAAAATTATGTAAAGCAAGAGCAATAGCCGTAAAAATACCCAATCTTAAAAGTTGTTGAGGGTGATGGCGATTTTTTTTCAATTCATCTAAATCGTGTTTAGAGCGATGTACTTCGTGAGGATTCTTCATTTTAGGAACAATCATATCAATAATAGCGGTTAAGATTACTCCGGTAAAAAATGAAGAATACGCAATTATTCCACTAAATTTATCCCATTTTATAAATAGCGTTTTTTGAGCTTCCGGCAAAAGTTCCGCAAGAGATATAAATATCATTACACCGGCAGATAGCCCCATTGATAAGGATAAAAATCGTGTATTAATCTTTTTTGCAAACATCGCCATGAATGCGCCGATACCAGTTGCTAAACCGGCGAAAGATGTCAAAATAAATGCTAAAGTAAAGTTATCCATAAAAAGTCTCCTCTTCCATATATTATGAATATATTTGCATTTATGCAACAATTTCCAATATATAAAACTTGACAAAAAAGACGAAAAACATTATATTGCTTATTATATAAATGATTTTTAAAAAACTATTAGATATGAAAAAGATTCTTGTAACCGGTAAACGCTACTGGATTCCGGCAATCGGATGGTTCCTATTTTTAGGATTTTTCAACAACTGTGTGTTGGCTCCTTATCTTGACATCAAAACAGTTGAGTGGAGTCACCTATTGACAGCTTTGGCTGTGATGCTCTCTATCAGCGGTGCTCGTGACATCGGCTTGAAAAAACAACCCGATGACAAAACAACAAAGGTAGACGGCAAAGTCGGCTCCTTGGGTAAACGTTATTGGATAGTCGCAATTGGTTGGGCTTTAGCAATGGGCTACTTCAACAACTGTATGATTTATCCTTATTTCGACATTGACCCGGTTGAGTGGCCACAGTTGCTGACAGGTTTAGGTGTAATGCTTGGTATTAGCGGAACTCGTGATATCTTCCTCAATCGTAATAAGATGATTGCAGAGAAGGTTGCAGAGGCTGTTAATGAAACAACAGAAGACACCGAAACAGAGGATACTGAATCTACCGACGAAGACAAAAAATAAGTCGGTAATACTCAAAATTAAAGAGCAAGGTTTTCCTTGCTCTTTTTTTGTTTATAATTTTCTGATTCTTTCCGCTACATCTACCGAGGGATTTAATTTTCCGGCCGGTTCAAAATCGGCAATGTTACCTTCGTTGACATTTATAGCGTATTTGCCGTCAACCAAAGATTTTACAAAACGCAAGTGCTTTGATGTGAGCCACCCCTTTCCGGTAAATACTGAAACAGGCTTTCCTGTCCCGCACGATTCGCAGGCCATTGATACAGAATCTCCGGTAACGATAATATAATCGGCACAGGCATAAAAACCCATAATCGGGTTTTCTTTCTTTTCACCCCATAGATATGTATATGACGGAATATCTTTTATTTTTTCCATTATAATATCTTCGGCAGCTTTTCCGGTTCTGCGAGAAGATGTAATCAAAATCGAACCGCTAACTTGATTTTGAACTTTTGCAATAGCTTCTGCCAACAATTTAGCATTTTCATCGGTGAAGGGCTTATTTTTAATAGAGCCACCTACGAAAACAGAAGTCAATGGGCGAGGCAAATGTGCAAATTCTTTTTCCCATTTTTCTCTTGCTTCAGCCAAAGACGATTCGGTAATACGGTGAGGACAGCCGGTAATATACATTAAATTGTTGCCTTCGACTTTTCCTCTGTCGTGTTCCGGAATCACAACTAAATCCATTTCGTTTAATCCGTATTTTCCCGGTAACATAAGTTGAACAATTTTGGTTTTTCCTTTTGATTTGCGTTTCAGCCAAAGAGCAATCGGAGCTGTTCTGCGGCTGATAGATAAAACAACATCAGGATAATCGTTGGTTTTTAAGCTGTCAGAAGCTTTTGTGTCAACTCCGATTAAAAAGTTTTTGCCTCTTATAAAATTTGGTAAAGCTGCAAATTTTGTATAAACAATCTTTTTTTCTACAATATCAAAATCATTTTTAAGTTCTTGTAAAATGCCTTTTGCTTGACCGATGCTACCCATACGATCGTCAAATAAAGCCCAAATAGTTTTTTTCATTGTCATAACCCTAATTTTGTTGGTAAATTTTTTTTATTTGTATTATATTAATACTGTGAACAAACTCAATAACAAAATTAGAGTGAGGGAAAACTATGAAGATATTACCTGTTATTTTGGCTGCGGTGACTCTCGCCGCCGGAGATGTAAATGCTCAATACAGTGCAAGTAAAGAAGCTCAATACCTTGCGGTTGTTAAGGCTGTTGCTGATTTTAAAATTAATGATGAAGAACATTTGAGAAAAATGGAAAAATTACGCGAAAATGAAAGATTTAATCGTAAATTATATGATATGATTCAAAAATTGGAGAATGGTCGCATTAAAAATTCAAAGAATCGTAAAGTTCTGCAAATATTAGAAGATGCCGGTAAACAATTATATGATTTATTAGATTAAAAGAAGGAAATAAAATGAAAAAAATAAATGTTTTTGTTTTAGGTATTTGTCTTTTTTTAAGCGGTTGTCAAAGCTGTATGTTATGCAATAAAAATAAAATGGCTAATATATCAGAAACCCCAACCACTGCTGACGTTGTAGAAAATAAGCAAGTCAAATATTATGTCGTTGAACAAAATCCGAGCTGCGTTGATGAGGAAACTCTGGCGAAAACTCCGGTAAAAGTGGGCGAAAATGAATATAAAGCATTCGCTCGTCGTATTGCTGTAAAAAACGGTAGTGATAATTTTGTTACTTACGAATATCGAGATATAAGAGTAGATGAACTGATGCCTCTGGCTGCTCGTTATTGCAGCGAAAGAGGAAATCGTACGGCGGTACTACGTAAAATAAATTTGTATAACGGAAATTCTCGTCGTGTAACTTTTGATTGTGTTCGCTTGTAATTGATAAAATAAAAAACTATATATCTAAAAGAATATAAAATTTATCAGATTAAAAGTTATCAAATGGGAAAAGATTTATACTCAATATTAGGTATCAGTAAAACAGCAAGTAAAGCGGAAATTAAAACCGCATACCATAAACTTGCTCGAAAATATCATCCGGACGTCAATAAGGACAATCCGGCTGCAGCAGAAAAATTTAAGGAAATTTCTGCTGCTTATGATATTTTAGGCGATGAAGCTAAAAGAAAAAAGTATGATAATAATGAAATAGATAGCGAAGGCAAACCTACCGGATTCGGAGCCGGATTCGGAGGTGGTTTTGGTGGTGGAAATCCTTTTGGAGGAGCAAACGGATTCCATTATACATCATCTGCCGGCGGAAGAGATGGAGCTGATTTTGACTTTTCATCTATTTTCGGAGAAGATATTTTTTCAGCTTTTGGCGGAGCCGGTGCACGAGGAGGAAGAGGGCGTTCTCGCAAAGGTGAAGATATTGCCTATACTATGAAAATAGACTTCTTGTCTGCGGTAAAAGGCTCAGAACAACAGGTCAATATCGGCGGCAAAAACATCAATGTTAAAGTGCCGGCAGGGACTGTTGATGGTCAAACTTTAAGATTAAAAGGACTTGGAAAACCGGGGCACATGGGGGGAGCTGCCGGAGATGTTTTGATAACATTAAATGTTGAAAAACATCCTTATTTCAGTCTTGATGGACAAAATGTAGTTATGGATTTGCCAATTAGCTTAAAAGAAGCGATTTTGGGAGCCAAAATCATTGTTCCGACTATTGACGGTAAAGTTGCTGTTTCAATACCTCCTTATGCAGGAAGTGGTGAAAAATTACGTCTGAAAGGTAAAGGATTGAATAATTTTAAAGGGGTGGGAGATCAAATTATGGTTATTAAAATCATCCCTCCCCGAGAAAAAAATGCTGAGCTTGAAAAGGCTATTGAAAAATTGCCGGATGAGAATGTCAGGAATTTTTAATGAACTTGGATACGATTCGAAATTTTGATTGGTATAATGAGCCGGAATTTAGTTTTAGTTCCGGCGCATTGATTATAAAAGCCCAATCAGAAACAGATTTTTGGCAGGATAAACGCAATAATATAAAAAAAGATGATGGGCACTTCTTTTTTACTCAATATTCGGGCAATTTTGAACTAACGGTAAAGTGGAAAAAGCCTAAAAAAATAAAAGAATTATGCCAGTTCGGTTTAATGGGCAGAATTGATAATCAAAACTGGTGCAAAATATCAGTTATTAAAATTCAAAAAGAATTATTTTTGTTTTTATCCGTAACTTGGTTAGGTATTTCTGATTCCGTTATAATTCCTTTAGTTTCAGATTTTGATAAAATAAGATACCGCTTATATTACAGCAAAGGAGTTTTTAGCCTGTCTTATTCTATTGACGAACAACAGTTTATAGCAATTCGTCATTTTCAAATGTTCAAAGACTTTAATAATATTGATATTGGTGCATATATTTGTGATCCTAATCCTATCTCTCCGGTTGCTGATATCGGTTGTGCTACAAAAATAAATCAACATTTTGATAATGTTGATATTTTTAAATGTGAATTGCTAGATATTGAAATAGAGTAAATTACTTGAAAAATAGTGCTAGACCACAAGTTGAGTGAGTGCACCAACAATCTTTCGTTGCGTGGCTTATCGGCAAAGGTAACTCGGTAGCATCATGTTCTCCATTATCTAAATATTTAGGAAAACTACGAGGCAGTTCATAACCACTGGGAGAAACAAATAAATGAGTTATACCGTTTCCCCAGTCCATTGAAGCAGCTGCTACACAAGCATTTTTAGGCAAGCCGTTATAAACAATTACAAATCCGGAATCATAACTTATGGAGCGTATTTTTACATCGCCATTAAAAGGATTTACTAATGTGTCATTTCCGGTAATCATTTTTTGCGGTAAAACACCCCAAGAAATAATAGACTTGTTTTCCAATGCAGAATAGTTCCCTTGACTTTGATAAAAATTCTTAATGGTGCTTATCACCATTGAAATTTCTTCTATAGTGTTATCAATTTTCATTTTTTCCATAACCCGGGCATAACCGCTTATTCCGGCAATGCTTAACACGCCGACAATGGCGAGAACTCCCAGAATTTCAATTGTTGAACGCCCGAGCTGGTGGCTTTTTGAAAGTAAAAAATTCATCTTTATTGATATCTTTATTTCATACAAAACAGAGTATATCTACATCCTATATATAATACAAGATATATTTTTATAAAAGTATAACTTTGCAATAAAAAAACTCCCGCAAGGGAGTTTTTTTATTGCAAAGGAGGAATATTTATTTGAGCAATACCACCAGGTTGAATTTTGGTGCTTGCATATCTCATATTTCCCGTTTCAATCATAAATCTCTGACGTCCGGTTAACTGAGCAGCCAAGTCATAAAAATCACGTCCGCTCAAATCCTGTCTTTGCGGATTCATAATATACAGAACACAACCTTGAGTTTTTTCTGCTCTTCCGCATCTGGCTCTTCCTCTAGGAACTTCTGCATTAACTACCACTCCTTGCAGACCATTTTGTTCAACTGCCGGCGGTGCCATAAATACTTTTGCAAAAAAGATACCGAATAAAAGACAAATTACGGCTGTTGCAATAATTGCAGTGCTGGTAAATAAGTTTCCGACCATTAATCTGTCTTTTAATGTTCTCGGCCCTTCTTCCTCTTCTTCCATAAAAAGCGGATTGAAATTATTTTGTACCGGATTTGTTTGCATTGCCGGCAAATTGTCATTTTCTAAATATGAATCAAGATTAAATCCGCCTCCTGTTGTGTTTCTGTTGAACGGGTTTTCTGTTGCCTTTGCCGGAACAGCCATATTTTCAGCAGAATTTACAGGTCTCTTAATCGGTCTTTTAACTTTTTTAAATCTGGGACGATTTTGCGTATTTTCCATTTTGTCCTCGCTATTATTCCTTAACTGATGTTATTTGTTTTTTTATAGTGCGAATTATTCTTGGAACGATGAAAACAATTGTCTCGGATTTTTTATCGGAGACACCCAAAATTTCATTTGGGATACCAATAATAAGGAAGTTTTCACCAAGTTTACTTCTGATATTAAACTGTGTAATTTGTCCGTCTGTGCCTTCTAGAGTAATATCAGAAAAAATTCTGTTTTGGGGCATTAATGACGATTTTGCTAATAAAGACAACTGTTTTTCCGGAAGATTTGTATTTGCACATTTTCCTATATCAAAACGAGCCATCCATAAATTCGGAACCACAAATTTGCCTTCAGAAACCTGAACAACACTTGCCTTACTTCCTAAAAAGCTTTGTAATGTGTTAATATTAATGTCGTTAGATGTCGTTAATACTCGTCCGATTACACCCGTTTTGGCAGTTTTAATTGTTCCAAATTCAAAAGACTTTAACATATCTTGCCATTCTACATCTTCTTTATGATTGGGATAAATTTTAAAAATACTGACATCATATGCGATCAACACCGGATTATCTTCAAAATAGGTCAACAATTTTTGAATTTTCTTTTGTAATTCATAATCACCATCAAAAGTAAGTGAATAATCAGACCAGTCTGTTGTAACATTGGTGATTCCAGAACCTCTCAATACATCTAAAAGGGCTAAAATGATAGGTCTTGACTTTGGTGTATAAAGAGTGAAGTTGGTTTTTCTCCCGATAGTCAAAGTTTTTGTTTCAGCATTATAGCTATAATATATTTCAGCTGCATCGGTAATCATTTTAATTACGTCAGAAAGCTCACCTCTCAAATTTTCTGCAGAAATGCTTGCATATGGAGCATCTTTCGCAACAAGTTTTATATCGGCTTCTTTGGTTAATTTCAACAAAGCTTTTTCTGCCGGCATTGTTTTAAAAGAAAATCCGGTAACTTCAAAGCGAGGCATAGGGTTATCCACACCGTTACGTGTCAAATTAAAAGCCTTTAGGTTATACGGCAAGGTTGTAATCATCTGCTGTGTATTCCAGTTTACATAGCAACGCAAAGGCATTTCTAAATCAAGAGAACTCGCACCTTCCGTTGTTCTAATCATATTAGGGTCGATAGGTTGAATAATTTTTGCACTGGCTTTAGGATTTAAAACAACAACCTTTTCTTGAACAACAGGAATTTCTTCTTCTGTTGTTTGACAACCGACCACCGCTAAAGTAACGGCAACGATGGTTAGTAATGTTTTGTAAAATCTAAATTCTTTTAACATATTGATTTTCTTTCAACAGTTTTATTTGTTATCTTCTTCTTTTCTTTCTTTGGCTTCTTGAAATTCTGCTTGAACACGAGCTCTTGCCTCATCGTCATCTTTAAGCAGTTTTTCCATTAATTGCTCCATGCCCATGCCGGCTCCGACAGTAGGATCCTCGGCTTTATCAACCACTTCAAGTGCCTTTTTCATTTTTTCAACTTCGCGAGCATCACTCTTAATCATATCCGGAGTAGAGTTTCTGCGTAGTTCCTCTTTATATTCCATCAATGTGCGATGAAAACCGTTCATTCCTCCGGCTACTTTTCTTTCAACATAAGGATATAGTTCACGATGCCTTAAAATATAATCTCCGGTTTCGCTGATTTCTTCTAAAACATCAAGAATGTAGCCATAGAAAGGATAGTCTTCCATAGCTATATTACCTTTTCTGACACAACGAGCCGCAATTCTTGATATGGTGCGGTCATAATAGTCTTTTAACAAAATATAATTATCAACATACCATAAATCAGCTTTGTTGATAGGTGCTGCAGGTTTGTTCGGTTCCATATTTTGCTCCTTATATTGATAACTTCGTATAACACAAAATTATTATAAAATATTTAATATCCTATATTTTCATTGTTTTCGAGATACGGATCTCGATAGTTTTCATCATCCATACCCAATAAAATCAGCTCAAAATCTTTTGATAGAATAATTTCGGAAGATTGAACAATATCTTCTTGGTAGGTTGGTAAATCTGCTTCAGGGTCAACAAAACCATAACTGGGCTCTTCTTCAGTTTCCTCATATTCGTAATCCCATTCCCAATCTTGTCCTTCTTCTCCTTCAATATATTCATCTTCCGGGACTTCTTCATATTCATAGTCCCATTCCCAATCTTGTCCTTCTCCTGCATATTCCTCGTTTGAAGCTGGGTCTTCCGTTTGATAATCCCAATTCCAATCAGCAGATTCTTCGGAACTTTCAGCTTGATATGTTTCTGCAAACGCCTGTCCCCAAGAATTATCATCTTGTGTATTGTCGGATTGATTGCTCTCGTAGCTTCCAAAACCCCAATCTTCGCTATTGTTAAAAGGCTTGTCCTCTACGACAGGCATTTCAGGTAATGCAGACACGATAGTTTTCTTCTTTTGAACAGGTGTTGCCAGGAAAGGAGTTTCGTCTTCAACGATGTCGTTCTCTATCGTTTCAACTGCATCAACATTATTATTGCGATTTTTCTTTTTCTTCTTTTTCTTTTTCTTGCCACTTCCGACAACTGTTTCTTCCGCTGTTTCTGCTATCGTCAGTTCTGTATCGAGCTCGGAATAATCTTTTTCGGGAGTAATTACCGAAGCCGGAGCTAATGAAAACGGATTTTGTTCGGTTTGATTATAATTAAATGCTGAAGTATCTTCAACACCCCCCCAATTTTGTGGGGCAGGAACATAATTCATAGGTCTTCCCTGCATTTGTCCTAATGCTGCAATAATAGCTTGAGTCGATTGTTTTTGGCTTTCCTGCAAAGCTGTTGATATCAATGCTGAAAATTCTTGATTTTGTGCCTTAGCAATATCTCTGAATAATTCAGCCTGCATTTTCATAATATCTTCAACTTTAGGTGAGTTACCGCTTGTGACGGTAGAACCTTTTAAGCTCTCGATGGTTTTAATTATAGCCTGTGCTGAATTTTGCTGACTTTCGCGCAAAGCTGCAGCAATAATTGATGAAAACTCTCTTCCTTGAGCTTTTATTGCTTCTTCCACGCTGCCCATTGAGGCTTGTTTTTTAGGTGAAGATGCAGCATAAGTTATTGGAGTAGGGCCGTCTCCATCCATTTGTTTGAAACTATCAATTAAAGATTGAGTTGATAATTTTAAGCTTTCTTTTATTGCTACCGAAATAATCGAAGAAAGTTCTTCTTTCTGATTTTGAGTAGTTTCTTTCAAGAATTTTGACTGTGCTTTCACCATATCGTCAACAACATTCTTTAATTGAAATGCTGAAGCCGCTTCAGCCGGTGCATCGCTACTTGATATTATTTTTAACTGCGTGTTTTGCTCCATCATTTTATTCAGATTTTCTTGTAGTTCAAGAAATGATTGAGCAATAATTTTATTATCTTCTTGCCTTTTTTGATCAGAGTTTGCGATAGCTTCTGCCAACGCATTGGCAATAGTTTTGGTAAAAGCCTCATCTGCGGTGAGTTTTAACGGACCTGTATCTGCCATTTGAACCGTTGCAGGAACTGCAGTCACTCCTTCCGATGAACGATTGTTTTGCAATTCTCTGATAATTTCTGCATTAGATTGTGCTAAACTACTAGCCAATATTTTTGCAAAAGCATCACTGTTTATTATCTCTCCGCCTCGAGCAGGAGTAGATGAAGATGATTCCGCATTTTCTGATACGGCATTTTGTAATATATTTTCGGTATTATTTGATTTAGATGTGCGCGTTTCGCCAGGTTTTTTACCTTGCAACTCATCTATATAATCTTGTAAGATAGAACCTCCGGGCAGATTTTTAAACAAAACCTGTACTGCAGGAGGTTGTTCCAAAATCATTTGGTTAAAAACTTCCCGTCGTTCAGCGCTAAAAATATGCAACTGGCGAAAAATGTTTAAAAATCTTTGTGCAACAATAATCGGCTCTTCTTCATCGCCTTTATTTTGTCCGAATGTTGCATCATTTACAATCTCATCAGCCAAAGTTCTATCCTTTTATTTACCCCAAACCTATTATATATATAATAAAGTAAATTACAGGTAAATAGCAACAACTTTATGCAGATTACTTAAATCATTACTATCTAATTCGATTTTTTCGTCAGGATTCCATCTGATACCATATAATTTGCCATTATCATCTTCACGAATACTGATGATTTTGACTTCGTTAGGTTCCACATAATATACGGCAATATCACCTACGCTGACCACATCCTGTGGGTCAACCAAAAGAACAGAGCGAGCTGGCAAAAGGCTACCCAAACGGCGGGCACAAAGATTTACACCATACGCATCTTTCTTTCCAAACAAATTACCCGGACGAACAACTGTTTTTGTTTCGGTGTCTGTATCAATGATAACGTTACCGTCTTTTCCGGCAACCCCATAAACGGATATTTTTTGATTATCACGAGGAGTTGTTTCAAAAGCTGAAATAGCACCACGAGGATTAGATAACAGTTTATATTTAGAATCATTACGTTGAATAATTTCTTCCAAAACGCCTTTATCTTCAAGTTTTTTGATTGCATCTTTAAGTTCTTCAACAGACATAGATAAAGATTTTGCAATATTTTTCATTTCTTTTTCAGAAACTTCTCTTTGTCCCATTTCAATACGATGATATACAGACAAAGTCATGTCGGAACTTTCGGCAACTTCAATCAAAGTCAGATTCTTTTCATTACGAATTTGACGCAATCCGGCTCCCAGAGTTTTCAATCCGGCTTTTTCGTTAATTTTATTACGTCTTTCTTGTTCCCTTCTCCAAGATAGAACAACTTCTTCTTGAGAGTTTTGTTCATTTACAAACAAATCTTGCATAGGACAGTCTAACAATTCAGCTACTCTCACCAATTGTTCTTGATCAATTCTGCGATAACCTTTTTCAATTTTAGAAATAGCAGATAAGCTCACACCCAAATGATCGGCTAATTCTTGCATTGAACGACCGCGTAATCTTCTATACATTCTGATTTGATTTGGGAAAATAATTTCTTCCATAATGATCACCTTTGATTTTAAATTTACTATTAACTAACAACATAATAATCTAACTTTCTTATTAATCAAGAAATTTTACACAAAAATATGACAATTTTGTGTAAAAAAATAGCGAGAATAAACATATTCTCGCTATTTTTCGTTAATTTTTGCCAAGGTTTTTACTTAAATTCGTTAAAGTAATAAACTCCATTGCCTTTAGTCCTTACTTGATTTCCGAATGCTTTCAGTTCTTCTTGGCTAAACATAACTTTATCTTTAGGAATGGATCCTGAAAGTTTTCCATCTGTAAATACCGGATATGGGCTCAATCTGGAGTACTCATTAGATACCGAGTACATATCCTCACGTTTTTGTTCTCCATTTTCTCCGACAGAAATATTAGTTTTGCGTTGGATAATACCATCGGTAACCAAAGATACTCCTGCGCCATGTTGATCCATAAACTCAACGGATGTCATTACACTTTCATGGTCATTACTGAAGTTTGCAGTATATGTAACCGTTGAACCATCACTGTTGGTTTGAGAAATGTTGATATATGCGTTTCCGTTTTCATCAACCCCTGATGTTACTTCCTGTCCCTCATGTTGCATATTTGCAAGTTGTTCACTTATTGAATTATCCATGCGGGCTGTTACAAGTTGATTCATAAGTATCATACTCTTCTCTTTTTCAGTAAACAGAGAGTTTTGTTGGAAAGCTCTTAAAGCTTCTTTATCAACTTTTCCTCGTTTATTCATTATTTTACCAACAGCTCTATTAGGTGTCACCGATGTAGTTTTCTTTCCGTCTGCATCTGTTTTTTCCGTAATAGATCCATAAGCGTCGGAACGAGTAATTTCCGTTGAGCCATCGCCATATTTTTTTGTAACTGTCTCCATTACATTACCGTTATCATCACGTTCAAAACTGCGATAGGTCTTAGTTTCGGAATGTAATTTATCATTTATCTTATTAAGGAATCTGCCAAATTTCCTTTTGCCCGGTGTTTTCCCTTTATCTAAAACTTTATTCCATGCCGAAGCAGCTTTAGTCTTAAGGCTGTTTTCTTCGTACATAGTATTTCCGTTTTCGTCTTTCATAACTTCGCCGTTTTCATCACGAGCTTCTTGTCCGTTATTTTCATAATCCTCGGCGCGGAATTGTTGCATTTTGAAACCGAGTTTTTCCTTAGCAATGTTTCCTGCTAATTTGCCTCCTTTTACAGCAACTTTTCCAACTTTTTTACCACCCCATTTAGCAACTGCACCTACGGAAGAACCGGTAGCACTACCTATACCTGCTTTGTTAGTAGCGGTAAAGTCTATGGTCTTTGCAAAGTTGTCAGCAAAGGTTTTAGCTTCACCAAGAACAGCCCAGCCTAGGAACAGAACAAAGAATATTTTTGCTGCTCCGACTGTCCACCATAAGATAGACATCAACAACCCGTTCTTTATATCCTCACTTATTATATCAGTCATATATTGCTTTGCAATTGTAGTGATAATCAAAATGATTAGTGTTAGGAATATAAATGTAAGGATTGCATTTAGGAATATATTCCATACTTTTTCCAAATATTGAGAAGTTACCTTAAACGCAAAGGCTCCTAATGCCGCCGGGAAAATAGATATAGCTATCGCCATTTTTAAGATGCTGTCTACCAGTAAAAACGGATATATAAACAATAGCAATACACCTGCAACAAAGAAAATAATTGCTGTAAAGAAGTATCCAAAATGAGGAATAATGAACATGATTGCAGCTTCCCAGCTCAAACACCAACTTACACGTGCTATGGCAAAAACATCCATAATTTGATCTTGAATACTTTTAATTGTGCAAATAATTCCGTTACCGAGTTCCGGCGATAATCCTCCTTGATCCGAACCGATTACTGCTAATTCTCCTAAATTACAATCTGCAGGATTTTCTCCGGCAACCAATCCTCCTCCAATTTGAGCTATTTTAAGTCCTGTTAAAAATACCGGATCGAGAGTCATACCCAAAATAGTTTCAATCGGTCCACTTAAAAGCAGTACTACCAACAATACTCTAAAAGATTGATTTATTAACAAGTTTATTAGCATTCTGGGTTCTTTTATTTCAAAAGAGGAAATAAATTTCAAAATATTAAATGCCAACCAAATAGCGAAAGCAACCAGAACTACAATTTTAACAGCTTCAGCAAGTTTATCATAAGAAACCTTCGCCATTCTGCTTGCTGCATTAAACATTACCAAAAATGGTTTGCAGAAGATACAACCCGCCTGTTCATAATCTGCAATAACATTAGAATACACACAATCAGGATCATTGAACATGATACTGGATTTGTCCTCCATATATGAGCTATATCCTGAAAGAGTCATATCATAACCGGAATCAACCGGAGCTCCATCATCTACAAACTGTCCGTTAAAACATTCTAATCTACTGACTTTTTCTGTATTCATACAAGAACATACTTCATCATCAAACCCCGGATTCATAGGATCGAGAATCACACCATTTTGTCTGATTTCAATATGCATATGGCATGGATACCCTGTTGCATTACCACTTCGTCCAATGAGTTCACCCTTCTTGAAATGCCCGTTTCTGGTTGCTCCTTGTGTGTGGTGAAATGTATATTCATAATCTTTTCCACATATTGGGTCGCATTTAAATTTAATAGGTTTTGTCGATGAACTGGCGTTATACGTAGAGGTTCCGTCACAAGGTGCAAAAATAGAAGTTCCGCAAGCCGCACCATAGTCATATCCTTCATGGTTTTTAACGATACCTTTGTCTACGTTTCGGCAACGATTGTGTTTTCTCGTAGGATCGTTTCTTGCACACCAATCTTTACCTCGTGCACACATTTCAGAAGTTACACCATATCCGATAGGACTAAAAGGAGTAGTATTTAAGCATGACTTTGCATTTTGTTTTTCCAAACATGCTCCACCGCCTCGTTTTTGAGGATATTTGCATTCGGCCAATTTTCCGGTAATTTTCAGTATATTAGAATTAGTTGCCAATGCTTCCGTCGAAAGGAAAGCAATACCAAACACAACAGCAAATGCCAGTGCTATTTGTGAAAATTTTTGAATTTTTGTAATCTTCATAGTCATTGCTTCCTCGTCTATTTTTCGTCTTTATTACCACCTGCAGCTGTTTTAGCCATGCTTCCGACCAAACCGTCTTGTTCGCTGTTTTCTCTCATTTGTTGTTTATCTGATCCTTCTGTCAGATTTTTTATAGGATTTTGTTGATCCTGATTGTTCTTATTCTCTTTATTTTCATCAGAACCTCCTCCTACTGCTTTTTGTACTTTTTGAACTCCTTTTTGAACTTTTTTAGCCGCTTTTTGTACTTTTTTGTTTACTTTTTGTATTTTCTTCGCAACTTTATTAAATTTCTTAAGTACCTTTGCTGTTTTCTTTAAGGTCTTACCTGCCAAAATCAACGCTTCTGCACCAACTTTTGTTGCCGCCGCAGAAGTTTCTGTTCCTACACGAGCTGCAGTTGTGGCAACTTTAGCCGTACCGAGAGTTGGAACGGCGGCCGCCGTTCCAGCAGCATCAACTGCTTTACCTGTTTGTTGAACGGCATTTGCCGCATCTTTGATTGCTTGTCCTGCTTGTTCCAAACCTTCGCCGGCAGCTTCAAGTGCTTGCGTTGCAGCGTTGCTTCCGTCATCTTTTCCGCCTTTAATTCCAGCATCTTTATCCATCTTATCCCCGTCTTTGGCTTTCATATTGGTCATGGACATAGCTGTATCAGCTTTAGATTCTTTTTTGGTGCCTTCTTCTTCGTTAAATTTACCTTTTTGTAAGTTAGTAAGTTTCTGATTGAATTTTTCAACTTTATCAAACAGTCCTTCGTCTTCTCCCTCTCCATCATCTGACGCCGCACTCGCACCTCCTAATGGATCCATCAACGCCGTTTTCAAACTAGCTTTAGCCAAATTCTTTGCTCTTTTAAGTCTTTTTTGGATTTGTTCTTTTGCATAAGCTACCGATTGTGTAAATCTATGGTGCATAGGGCTACCCAACGCATCGCTACCAAAGAACACATCAACATAGTCGCTCAATGTTGAGCCTATAACTTTTATTGCATACAAATATGCGAACACCAGTATAAAGAAGCTTGAACTGAATATAGAAAACATATCGGCTGTTGCTTCGGTATCTCCTCTTTCAATAGCATCGAGTACTTTTTGTGTTCCTTGAGCTCTGACAACAGAATCTGTAATAGTATTTTCCATAATTCCTTGTCCTACCGCTATGGCGCTATCTACCAATACTAGTCCGCAAGCAGTAGTCATTGCTAAAAATATAAACGTTCCCGCAGCATGAAGAAGCATATCAAAACAAGCTTTTAACTTTCCTTTGGTCATTCCGAAAGGCCATAATCCTGTTACAATCGGAAGGGCAACCAGTACAAACCCCAATTTGAAAGACATATCTACAAGATAAAACAGTACAGAAAATGTCATACAAAAGCCGACAAACCAGATAGCGGCACCACACAGCCACATCCAAAAGTTAGGAATTGATAATCCGTACTCGGGGAATCCCCATGCTCCGGCGTGAGTCGAGTGGCACATAACCATATGTCCTATTTTTAAGTGATTGGTTACGGTACCATCAACTGCCGCAATATATGTCATTATATTATTAAGAATATGCGGAGGCAGTATACCGTCATAGTCAGGTCCTAACAGATATGAACTTTCAACCTGAGTTCCTGATATGTCAAGTCCGGTTGCCGTTGTTGCTGCCACCACCAGCTCTGTTCCAAAATCTACTCCCCAACCCAAGAAAGGAACTAATACGTAATCCACCATAAGGCTGTAACCTCTTACGATAACTACCCAAGCAAATAGAATTTTAAATGCCATAATAAGTAAGTCATTAACCATGGAGGCCGGTTCAATATTTTTAAATGAACTTACTTGCCTCATAACATAGAAAGCAACCCACAACATAAAACCTAGTATCAACAACTTTTGCCCGGCTTCTTTAGATGTGCCTTCCAGATATTTACAACCATTTAAAAATACGCTGACAAGAGACTTTACCACCTTACAAGGATAGCAAGAGCTTTTGTATATATAATCAACCATTATTTGGGGGCAGGCCATAAATTGAATCGAATCAGCTTCACTTAGTGGTGGTATTTTTGTTTCTTTATTAGATTCCAAAACTCGAACTGTATAACTTTGGCCATTAACTTGAATAGTTTTTGTCGCTATATTTGTTGCTTGCGCAGAAGCTTTGTTTACGAATACAAAAGATAGGCAAAGCAAAGTCAACAGCACGACAAATGCCGATTTGACACTTTTTAATATGTTCTTGTGCATTATCATGTCCGCATCCTTTCCTACCATCATTTTCCACCCCAAGCCGAATTCGCTTCGCCAACTACATCTCGTAATTTTGATGATTTTTCTAAAATCTTCCTTCCTACAGCTTTAATACCTCCGGCTCCAACCCATTTGGCGATACCGGCCAATGCTTTTCCTGCTTGTTTTTGGAAGTTAGCACTTCCGCCGCCACCAATCAATTTGTCAGCTATCTTTTTAGCAACACCTAAAGATTCTACTGTTAAAAACGAAATTAATAACAGCATAATGAATGGTACACTTATATTTGCAAGAGAAAATTTGTTCAAAAATACGTCTTTGTATTCTAATAAAACTTGCTGTGTTGCCGCAAAAATCATAATCATTATCAATGCAATACACATCATAAATGCAGCAGAATTAATAATTGTTAAAAATCCTGTCTTTGTCCATTTTGCCGTTGGTTTAAATGCGTATGCCATAATCAAGAGAGGGAGTATCATTACCATCATTGCAAAACGGAAAATAGCATCTACTAAATAAAATGCGAACCCTAATTTTACGAAACAAAATACGCATACCAAAATAAATCCGCAAATAGTTGCCATTACACCCGGCAGCAACATTGATATCCATCCGAGCTTTATTCCATAATTCATTCTCTCATTGATTGCACAAGTCAAACATTCCATCATTTTTTGTGGCTCATTAGGAAAACCACCATCTATAGAAGCCGCCCCTAATGTTCCGGCTTTGCATAATATATCATGTTCCATCTGCAGCTTTTGGGTAAAAGGAACATCCCATGTCGTTCCCAAAATAGATATTTCCTTATAGTTAGAAACATGACCGATCATGGCGCTTCCAAGTTCTAAAAATGCGTTATAGACAGGGAAGATGATAGAGTTCAATACAAACAAAACACCGGTTGTTGAACTTGCTAATATTCCGCAAACAAGGCATACAAAGAACTTCTTTATAACTTCAGTCCAAACTTCTGCCGGAGATTCTTCCGTAAAAGAACTGATGTGCTTCAACATTCTAAAGGCCAACCATACAGCAAATGCAACCATCATTAATGCCATAGCCCCTTGTGTTAACCTATTATACATGGACATGGTTAACTGACCTGTTGTTCTATATATGGTTCCGACAACTGCTGCTTGCCAACATTCTCTATGTTGCTCTTCAATAGCGTCTTCGCTTGTAATCTCTCCGTTGCCGGTATCGGTAGCAGTGCTTACTTTGTTGGTATCACCGCAAGCAAACAGGAAGAATACGAGGGAAAATATTGCAATAACCCTCAATATTTTTGTTATGTCAATTCTTTTTTCCATCGTGATTCCCTCTGTTTATGGTTAGTCTATAGAAACACCGAGTCTCTTTAATTCTTCTTCCAATCTGAACAATTTATCCACATCGACACTATTTGCATTCATTGGGTCAACGCCTGATGTACGTAGAAGTTCTCTGAGCTCATATATTTCTGTTCTTAAACGATTGATTTCAGCTTCTCTTGCCTGATCTTCATCATTTTTCTTCGAATCTTTCTTCTGTTCGTCTCTTGCTTCCGCCGCTCTTCTGCTGTCAGCCTTATCCATACGAGAAACAATACCGGCAGCGACACGCTCTCTAGCTGTACTTGTTGCTTTATCCGCAGCTTTATCACTAGCTGCCTCTGCCATTTGCGTTGCTGATTCTGACAGATCATTTTTAGCATTGGAAACTGTAGAAGTAACTTCCTGTTCTGCTTCGTGAGTGGCCTCAGCATTTTCCGCTTTTGCTACAGCTTCTTCAGATGCAGCTGATGTATCTCTATTATCATCCCTATCATTATCCTTTTGGTTTTCAGGATTCAATGCTGCGGCAACCGGAGCGGCAACAGCGGCAGCCGCTGCTGCTTCTGCTTGCTCTCTTTCTGCGTTGGTACGAGCATTATTTCCATCAGGTCTATCCGATTGAGTTTGCGGATCTTTTGGTGTTTGCGGCGGATTTGAATTCGGATTCGGATTGTCTCCATCCGGACTCGGATCATCATTCGGGTTTTGTCCTCCTCCTGTATTTTCTGCCATACCTTTATTATTAAGCTGTCCGCTTGCAGAATCGCTAAATCTGCTGAAACCCATTTTCCCAAGAACTTTTGCTCCTGCTTTTCCAAAAGCTTGTCGTCCTTGTTCAGCCTTATCTCTAACGATTTCATTTACAGAATTACCTTCACTGTCGGTTATTGCATCACCGGCAATTAATGCTGCATTCTTACCCACTTTCCAAGCAGCTCCGGCACCCCATTTAGCAGCACCTGCAGCAGCAGAACCAATTTGAGAGCCGATACTTCCACTTTTAGCTCCGGATAAATCAGAAGCTAATGATGCCGCTTCTGCACAAAGCTTAAAGCCAAAGATACAACATAGTAACATAAAGAGTAATCCTGATCCTCCGATAGACATTACCTCTTCCAATTTATCAATATCATCTCCATTGAATAAATCAAACATCTCTTGAGTACTACCTTTGCCTCCGGTAGCAGCTCTAGCCATTAACTCAACGTTAACACTAACAACTAAACCGATAAATACGAAGGTGAAGAATGCGTTGAGAAACATATCCCATCCCTTTTTGGTGTACCCCGATGTCGCTTTGAAAGGCCAAGCTGCTATTAAAAATGGCATAATAGCACCAACAATACCTAAACGGATTACGCTATCAATTAAGTAGAAACCAAAGGCTAAACATATAAGCCAAGCGAATAACCACATCAAAAATCCGCTAAGTAACATATCTAAATCAGGAAAGCTTCCGATAAAAGTAGCTGCCTTTTCCGTAGCAACACACATTAAAGAACTACCGAGTGCTTGAGCTACGGCAATTTCTTTTGCTACAGCCCTTAAGAAACAATCAATTTGAGTATAAAGCTCTTTAGAATAAAAAACTATACCTGAAGCAGCAGGTAAACCGCCGCTGGAAATACAGCTTTTTACATCAACCGTTGCTGTTCCCATCTCTTGGTGGGTGAGGAATGCAGCACCAAATTCTATTCCGGCAGAAAGCAAAGGTTGTAGAACTAAACGATATAATTCTTCTCCTTTTGAAAGAATTAACCACGCCAAAAGAACCTTAAAAGAAATAGTTAAAGCTTCTGAAATGTATTTGGGAGCATCTTGTTTGGTAAAAGCACTTACTTGTTTTAGGGTAATAAATGCTAAATATAAAGCCAAGCCGATTGCTAACAATATTTTGAACGCCTCTGCCAATGTTTTATAAGACATAGTGGCCATTGCTTCAGAAGCATTGTAAAGCACTTTAAATAACGGACAGAATATACAGGTTTCTACATCTTTTATTTTAACCGGAAGAGGCATACATCCTTCCATATTGCCGCTAGCCACGGTCATTCCTGTGGTCATATAAACTTTTTGACCATCAATTTCTACATATACACCTTCCCCATTCATTATCGCGTGTTCCAAATCAGCCGCTTTGGCATTTTGCCAGTCGTCGTATCCGGCGTATTCTGCATTAGCTCTGGCACACGCATCTCCACATAATGATGTTACCGTAGCAGTTACACGATCTCCTAGTCCTGTATTAATATTTAATAATCCGCAGGTCGGGTTGTTAAGAAATTTACGTGTCCCTTCAGAAACGGCCGCATATGTGGTTCTTACCACTTTTTTTACATTATTAACCTGCTTCTTTACCCATTTTTTCAAACCACTGCAACATCCTGCATCAGCTTGATTTACGCCAATGCTCCAACTTTCCCAGTTCATACTGCTAACCGTGTACGAATTGTAAGTTTTGGTTTCAAATGTCGGACCTTTTACATCCACCATCATCAATCCCAATACCAAAAGTCCGAAACTGAATATTTTTGCCATAGTTTTAGTCATTGTTTTTTCCTCGTCTAAAGGGATTGCCAAACACTTTCAATCCTATTAACAGTAATACCGCCACCAGTATCAGAGAGTAAAGGAAAGAATACTTAAAAGCGAACAAGGACAATACATCCGTATAATACATAAGTACCAGTCCCAACAATATGCCCACATTGATTAAAATAGTTTTCATTCAATACTCCCACTACTATTTATACCAGTATAGCATAAAAATTATCAAAAAAATGTTACAGTTTTTTTATTTTTTAGCGAGATTTGAATTTGTTGTTTTTTATGAAGTTAATACAGTATGTTATAAGCTTTTTGTTTTTGCAGGGATTGAGGCAAAAATATTTGACCGGCAAAATCTCTTTTGCGTTATCTATGTGCGAGTCTTTTTGTGATGCAAAATTTTCTTTCCATTTTTGTGGTAAAATACTTGAAATTATTCGAAGAATCGGGTTCCATGTCGTGATTACCCCAATATCTGCATTTTTGGGAAAAGGGGCTAATGTGTCAACAAAGTCCGAATCGTAAATTTCCGTAGCGGGACCAAATATTTTTTTTAGAAAAAGGGAACGATTGATTGCTTCTCCTATGCCACTTCCTCGATTCGGGACATCAATAGCTATAATTCTGCCTATTTTAAATTTTCTTTTCCATGCAGATGATTTTGAAAACATTTTTCTTAAAATTAATCCCCCAAAACCATAGACAACAAAGTTTATTTCCTTAATATCTTTCAAATTTTTCAATAAAAATTCAACTTGTTCCACAATGCTATGGAAAGAGCGTCTGGTTGAGGGATAATTAATGGCGATAGGAGTGTATTCTCCCGATTCGAAAGTTTTAACCATTTCATTAAACGAGTTTTTTGTCCCGCAGAAGCCATGAAGAAATAAAACAGCCTTTTCTTTAGGGCGTAAAAGTTGAAATACTTCTATATAATGTATGAATGAATTTTGGCATTTCATAAGAGTTCCCGATTCTCGTCTTATGTCCCAAGAATCAAGGAGTCTGTATTTTCCGGTAATGCAGTTTTTTTGAATTCTCCATCCTTGATAAAAGAACATGTCTTCCCATAACTGCATTCCGCCCAATGTAAAAAAAGTAAATCTCATTTTTTTATTACATGTTTAGTACTGCAAAACGTATTATAACAGAATTATTGAAAAATAAAAGAGTCTTATTTTTTCGACTCGTTTAGCTAGTATTATATATTATATATATGTGTAAAATGTTACAAATCGGATTACCGTATATAAAAAGCTATAAAATAAAAATGTATTTATTCAATGGGTTAAGAAAAAAAGTTTAAAAAAACAAAAAAAATTAAAATTTTATGTTGACATCTGGAGCAGAACAATCTATAACCGCTTTCACCGACGCGATGTTAAAACGCAAAGCGGCGGCGGCCGAAAACGGCCGGTTATAATAAGATAGTAAATAAGACTAGAGGATATGCGGACGGTATATTTGTTTAGAAAGAATATAAAGTCTGTATATTAAGGAACCTAGAGTAAATTCTTTAGAGTAAGTAATGACAGGCAGGATTAAATTAATTTAAG
>JAFTWG010000015.1 GCA_017465405.1 Alphaproteobacteria bacterium | reverse complement strand
TGTGACTTCATCGCCGTCTACAAGTGTTTGAACCACACTCGGTTTTACATAAATGCTGGCGGCTCCGTTGTCGGTATATACAGCTTTGCTCAACTTCAAGCCGGCTTCTAATTCAACTTGTTTCAAGTCGTTATATTCTACTGTTTTACCTACGTTATCGGTTGCATCGTCATAACTGATTTGTGAGTAGAATACACCTAAACTCGGGGTTACCGATAAGGTTCTGCTTATAGCATAGCTATATCCGCCTTCAATACTTCCTCCCAACTCTAAACCATCAGTATCAGCGGATATACCGTCATCGGTTTTGATTTCGGCATTTTGCATACCGCCGTAAACGGTTGCGAAAGCATACCAGTCATTATAGTCATAACGATAATATAAACCGGCTAAATAGCTATCAATGTCGATTTCAGAACCGATATTTGAGTAATATTTCTCGCCTTTACCATCCATTTCGTAGTTACCTTGACGATATGATGCGAAAATACCGAGTTTGTTATTAAAATCATGTTGTAAATCACTACCTGCTTCAATACCCCATACATTAGCATCAATCTCTACCGGAGCTTCAATTGTTAAGCCGTTGTAGGTTGTATCTACCCAAGCATTATGGAAAGCTTCGCCATCCCAGTTATAGTCATAGAAACCGCAACCTTTACAATATAATTTACTTATTCCTACTTTACGCATAATATTATAAACCATTCCGTTGGTTTGAGCTAAGCCGGAAGAAGTCAAGGATTCAAAACCGATAACTTCCGGCGCCACTTCAATCGGTCCGAGTGGTTGAACAGGTGTGTCCGGTCTATCGGGATTGTCTTCTTCATAATCAGGATTTTGTTCTTCGGTTGAATATAATCCCCATTGTTTTTCGGTTGTGTCATAGTTGACTTTCCACATATACGGACTGCCGATTACACGAGAAACAGTGAAAGAAACTTCTCCGCCGAGAGTATCATTTTTAGCAGTTGCAAAAACAATGCTTTCTTCTTTTGCTGTTTCTTTGTTTTGAAGAACATTTACAATTACGTTTGTTGTTCCGTCAACATCGCCTTCGATATTGATTTGACCGACTTCACGATTTACGGCATCTAAATCTAAACGAAGATACGGATTGTTTTGTGCAACGTAATTATGAACGATATTTATAACCGCATTTTTACCCAATGCCATTTGCACGGAATCAAGACTGAAATCATAAACATTATTAACTAAATCATTAAAGCGGATTGTATTAGTTTCATCCATTGTTGAAGTATTGTAAGCATCGCCATAGATGTTGATGTTATAAGCTCCGGTGTTATTAGTCATTTCGCCTGTATTATCATCCGCCGCCAAACCATCAATTTCATCATCAAAAAGAAAAGTACCATTATTTTTGATTTCAAAATTAAGATTAGGAGTAGGAAGTCCGACATCGTTAAAAAATAAAACTTCAATAGCATTATTTGTTCTGTTGCCATCAGCATCTTCTACATAGTTTCCGCTAAATATATTTGTTTGATTATCTGCTAAAAACTTCAAATCTCCTCCCATATAAAGAGCAATAGCTCCTCCGAAAGCCAATCCGCCTTCTTTTGTGACTTTTACGAAATTATCCGTAAAACTTCCAGATATATATCCCAGATTAATTTCTGTTTCCTCAAAAGTTAAGCTTCCCACAGTAAGTATAGCTCCGCCAATTGCTGCATTTTCTCCATAAGCATAATTTCCTATAAAATCACTTGAAATGTTTCCGAAAATCCCTAAATTAGAGATTGCCCCTCCCCATGGTGAATTACCATCTGCATGATTTTTTGTGAAATTACCGGCTATATCGCCTATTATGCCTCCATTAAATATTGCCCCGCCATCTGTCATATTGTCGTAATTAGAAGCATAATTGCCAATAAAATTTGCAGAGATATTACCTATTTCTCCTTCGTTATATATGGCACCGCCATAGGCGGTATCCCAGTAGCAATCAACATAATTCCCTATAAAATTACCGGAGATATTATTGATAACAGCTTTATAGTTTCCATTGTATGAAGATGCATTATGAATAGCACCTCCATGATATTCTTCTCCAGTCCCTGTTGCTCCGTTGTTTATAAAATTCCCATCTATATTGTTTATAAAAACATCGTTGTTTTTAGCTATATTTGCTATTACTACACCTTTTGCAGCATACGAATTTATAGTGTTACCTATGAAATCAGCTTTTATATTTTCAATATTTCCTCCATTTGAGATAACTCCACCATATACCCAATTCCATGTGCCTGAATTTTTCTTCACTTTAACAGAGTTATTTACAAAATCGGATATAATATTTTTGATTGTTCCTTCGTTATAAACAAGTCCTCCATAAACATACAAATATCCACCATATTTAGTCTGTGTAACTCGAAAGTTTATATTATTGCTTTCAAAAAGATTATTTAAGATACTTTCGTTATTATCTGCAGGAATATTTATAATATCACTGTAATGATATACATTTGTTGATACATCAGTATATTCATAACTTTGTGAAAGATTATCAACAGTAGCAAGGTTATTAGGTTTACTATATGTGTATTTATAATATTTATCGCCGATTTGTACTGTATCCTCTCCGCTTGCGGAAGCATCCTGCCAAGTAACTTTTTCTCCGGTCAGACTATTCAGGTAGTCGGCATTAATTTCCGGAACAGTTTGCGCAATAGCATTAGTTGATAAAAATGTGGTGGCTAAAAGAACGGGGAACATATTGTATTTCATTGAGGAACCTCTATTTAATATTAAATTTATTTAAACGTACATTTATTTGAGTCAAAAAAATTCTTCTGTAAGGCTTGGTTTTTGGCCTTGATTTTTGTTCAAAATAAATGTACATATAATCGGAACACGCACATCAGCAACACATTGATTTTGCACAATAAAATTTTTAACATTTTCCTGTGCAAAACTTTGTTTCTCCCATTTCTCGCACTTTTAACTCTTTTCTCGTCATTGCGAACGACGAAGTCTTGCAAAGCAATCCAGAAAATATATGCCTTATAACCTCTATGGATTACCACGTCGTTTCACTCCTCGTAATGACGCTGTGGAATGTGGATTGCCACGAAAATTAAAAATTTTTCGCAATGACGAAAATTAAAAAAAAGACACCGGTTTTAACTCGGTGTCTTTTTTAATATAATTTCCTTATCTTTATTAAATTTTATTAATAGAACGTTTGATTTTTGTTTTTTCTTTCATATTCTTCAAAACGATTATTTGTAAAGCAATCATGGCAACAAAGAATACCAAAGAATTTGTGCTGAGTCGCAAAACGTTCAATATAGCAAAGACTATGGATGTAAAAATATAGGTTACGGTACTTAAACGCATGCTTGCGGCATAATCCATATTTACTCTTACATGCTTTGCAATAATATTGGCAAAAAATGCATAAAAACAGCAGAGAGCCAAATACATTACATAAAAACTCACAAAGACCATGACGGCGAAAACTAAAGCAATACCGGTTGCATAACTTTTGAAAATACCGGTATAGTCATCTTTCGGTAAATACATATCGCTTTTGAAATTATGTACTCTTACTTGGTCCTTATCGACTGCATAAACGGATTTTCTGGAAATATATATCCCGCTTTTTAAGCCATTTGTATCAACAGTATCAATTCTTGTATCCAGAATGAAGGGGATATCATATCCTTCTACATCAAGTTTTATATCTTTAATTGTGTTTGCCGGTTCAACAATAACTCCGTTTTCAATTTTGATAGGGAAAAGTTGATCGGTAATATTTTGCAAAGAAGGGGTAGCCATATTTCCTAAAACTTTAAATGCCGCTCCGTAAGTGATGGCGACAATCAAAGCATAAACTAATAAATATTTGGCTCCAATACCTTCTCCGTTTTTTATATATCTGAATATCTTATCCATAGCTTCATACTCCGCAAATACAAATACCATATAAAATATATATGATATTTTAACATTTGTAAACAAGATAAGGAAAACTAGCTATAAGTATTTTTTTTAGCTCGATATAAAGCAGCTAGTTGTTTATTGCTTTTTTGATTTTGAGATTTAGTTTGGGTTCTACTATTTTCGTGAGCGAGAGTATTAATACGATATTTTTCATCAAATTTTATAGAGATTCTTCCTTCGTCTTTTAAGGGATTGGCTTTTGTAGTAATAACTTTTCTGTTCTTTAAATCGTTCTCTTGTTCTTTGATAGCAGGAATTAACATATCCTCTACCGAATTTTTGAAACAACCTTTTTCATATAAATCAGCGGTTAAATCAAAACTGGTTATACAATCTGACGGGATAAACACACGAAGTTTTCCATATTTTTGGCCGGTTGTACCACGACGATTATTTACCGGAAGTTTATATTCTCGGCCACACCATTGAACTTTTTCGCCCTGATTATTTTCCCCGATAACAAAAATATGACCGCTTGCAGTCGTTCCTTTTTCTTGAACAACAACTGTTCCGTTCGGGCAATGCTTCAACATTGCATAAGTGCAATCAACTTCTACAAATTCATCAAGTTTTTCAAGTTGTGATGAAGCCATATATGCGTGTCTTCCATATAGAGAGATACCTACAGAGCGCAGAATATCTTTTGTTCCGTGATAGCAAAGTTTACCATTAGAATTAGAACGACATTTTTTTCCGACATTTTGCAATGTGTTGCAAAAATCACTTTCTTCCAAGCCTGAAAGAACTTCTTCACTCATCGGTATATTTTTAAAGTTGAAATTAGAAAAACGATTTTCACCTTCTTCTATTAAAAAATTAACCATAAAATCAACATCAGATGCCAATTCGGCAGCTCTTGTTTTTATATTGTCATCCGGATTATAAACAGAATCAACATTGGCTACAAAATCAACAGTATCATTGATTGTGCTGTCATTATTGGTTATTTTCTCTGTTAACGGCTCTTCAGCGTTATTTTGTCCGCTTATTGTTTGGGCTGAAGTCTTTAATCCTAAAGAAGTTGCAAGAAATAACAATCCGGTAAAAAGAGTAGTTTTAAATGCAGAAGCTTTCGAAGTGCTTGCAACACTATCTTTAGCCTCTTTTTCGTGACGCTTTTCGATAATGCCTTTCTTTAGCTCTTCTACTCTGTTCTCAATACTCTTCATCATATTTCCTTCATATTTTGTCTAATTATATCTTTATTTTATAATTTTGTAAATATTTTTTGTAAAAAAAAGAGCCGTTTAGGCTCGATTTTTTATGCAGCTTCATCGATTTTTTTAGAATTTTGTTGTTTCCACCAATCAACAAACTTGGCAATTCCGTCCACAAATCTGGTTTGTGGTTTATATCCTAATAATCTTTCGGCTTTCGAAATATCTGCTACTGTTTTGTCAACATCGCCTTTTTGCATTGGCTTTCTATCAATGATGGCCTTAATTCCTAAAGTATTTTCAATCACTTCAATCATTCGTGATAAACTTACCGGTTCTCCGCCACCTAAGTTAATTATTTCATATCCGGTATCATTGTAACGAATAGCACTCTTGATGCCGGATACTATATCATCAATAAAAGTATAGTCTCGTTTGGTTGTTCCGTCGCCATATACCGGAATGGGTTTGTGTTCGCTGATTAAGTTTGTAAATTTATGAATTGCCAAATCAGGTCTTTGACGAGGGCCATATACTGTAAAGAAACGCAAGCAAACGACATTTATTCCATATAATTTATGATAGGTATAACAAAATTGTTCTCCGGCAGATTTTGTTGCTGCATATTGAGATATTGGTTCTGTTACTTTTAAATCCTCGCTAAAAATCTGTTCCTTACAATTTCCGTAAACAGAAGAGGAAGATGCAAAAACCAATTTCTTAATTTGATAGTCTTTCATCAATTCTAAAAGATGAATTGTTCCGGTTATATTAGATTCTATATAATCATCAGGTCTGTCGATAGAAGGGCGAACTCCTGCACGTCCGGCTAGATGAACTACCGCATCAAATCTGTTTTCAGCAAAAATCTTACGAATAGCTAATTTATCTGCTAAATCAGCTTTGTATAATTTATAATCTTTTCTTTGCAGATTATGTGCAATATTATTTTCTTTTATTGATAAGTCGTAATAGTCATTAAAATTATCGACTACGACAACTTCGTTCCCATCGGTTAAAAGACAGTCAACAAGACTTGAGCCGATGAAACCAGCTCCTCCGGTAACCAAAATTTTCATTTTTTATCCTTTGTGTTTATATATTTTGAAATTTTTATGATCTTTTTTGAAAGAATAAGGGGAGAAAAACGAATAATTGGCCTTTTCTTTCCATATTAAATAGAATAAAGAAAGCTGATCTCTTCTTGAATATTGATTGAAAATTTCCCACCAATCTTCCATAAGCTTTATACATTTTTCGTTATTGTGTCTGCGAAAAATAACATTATTTTCTCCCATTCCGAAATGTTCGGGAAAGTTTTCGTTATGATATTTTTCAATTAACGGATCTACTCTTTCCGGAGTATCTAAACCTATTCTAACCACAGATTTAGCCTCATCATAAATGCAATCGATTCTCGAGTGACGAGGAACAGCAATAAAACTACGATTTGGAACTGAACGAACATATTCAAAAATTTTTCCGGTTTTGAAATTAATGTTTGAATCAATATATAAACTGTTCTTATAATCAGGGAATAAAATATGCGGATGCATTTTGTGCCAGCGATTGTTTTTGGCATTATCCAGCTCGCTAAAACGTAACGGTTCAATTTTCCATTGTCCGACATATCTTTTAGCAATCATCTCTTCATCATCGGTAAAACAAATGTAATCACACTCCGGATTTAAGAAATCATGTATATATAACGCATCATAGCCACCGGTCAGGCAAGTATATACAACCAACTTTTTACTTTTTGTTTTCAAATTAAAATATTGTTTAACTTTGTTTTTCAAAAAAAAGTTATGGATGGCAGAAGTTATAGCCATTTTTTTATTGTAGTAAAGTTTTCTATACTTTTGGTATGTGTCAGCTTTTATAAGGCGTAGCTTAAAAAGTAAACTGCACATTGCACCCATCATAAGGTAATAGACTGTTTTCATATCATAACTCGTTTGCTAAAATTTTCGGCATAATACTCTTAAAACAACGATTTGTCAATTAAGTTGATTTGAGAGTATAAAAACATTGAATGTAACTTTTTTAATGATATAATAGTGTAAGGAGAGTAAAAATGAATATAAAATGTCCGAAATGCGGAAATACTAAAGTTGTTCGTTGCGGTAGGGTTTTTGGTTGGCAAAGACATAAATGTAAAAGTTGCGGTTACCAATTTACCAAAATTTCACCTGCCGGAAAACCGTTATATATTAAGCTTGTTTGTCATAGTCTCTATTTGTCGGGTATGTCTATGCGGAAGATAGCGACGATAGTAGGCGTTACTGCTCAAAGCATATCCAGATGGGTGAAAAAGTGGCATCCTGCATATATGGCTGATAGAGGAGAACAGGAAATGTTATTTTCTGCTGATAAAAATTCGCTGTTGGATTGTTTGCAAATAGAAGAAAATGATGAGCTTTTGGTGTCGTCAAGCTATTTGCCTTCGGGTGCGGTTTATAATATAATTATTCGTCTTCCTCGAAAATAATATCATTATAAAAGTTACACGTGTTTTTTTTTATCTTGATTTTGTTTTTTTGTTTTCGTATTTTCCGATAGTTTATTTAACGGGAAAGGTAGCGACGATGAAAGTAAAAAAAATCAAGAACAGAAATATATTCTGGAGATTGGGATATTCTTTATTATGTTGTGCATTAGGCTGGTATTTACACGGTAAATTTGCCCCTGCTTATGTGCCGATGAATAATAATGAAATACCTCATGTTTTGGTTAGCGGACTAAAAACAAGTGATATATCGGCAAAGAAAAAATATATAGCTCAAGTAGAAGCCATTAACAGTGTTGATATTGTGCCGCAAGTTTCGGGATATTTAGAAGAAATTTTGTTCAAAGATGGAGCCTACGTTAATCAAAATGATAATATTTTTATTATTGAACAACGTCGTTACAAAGCAGATTTAAAATCTGCCGAGGCAGCCGTAAAACAACTTAAAAATGAATATAATCGTATAAAGTCTCTTCATAAAAATAAATATATGTCTGATAGAGATTTAGATGTAGCCGAAAGCAATTTATTACAAGCTGAAGCTGCCCTTGACCAAGCTAAACTCAATTTGGAACATACGGAAATAAAGTCTCCTATTTCGGGTTATATCGGCAAAGCTCTGGTAACAAAAGGAAATTTAGTCAGTTCAAGTACTCAAAAATTAGCCAGAATTGTTCAAACCAGCCCGATACGTATAGCTTTTTCGGTATCAGATAAAGAACGTAGTGCATTTATGCAAAAAGCAAAAGAATCTAAAAATATAGGTATAGATATTGTTTTGCCTAACGGAAAAACCGAAACAGCATCTATTGACAGTTTATTTTTTGATAATGAGGTCAATGCAACAACGGCAACAATTCCTGTTTATATAGACTCTGAAAATAAAGACAATTTACTCGTTCCCGGAAATTATGTTGATATTTATTTTCGTTTTGGCGGAAGTAAGGAAGCTTTGTTAGTTCCTCAAATGGCACTTTCTGCCGATGTAAACGGCACTTATGTCATGATTGCGGAAAATAATAAAATTCGCCAACAATATTTGGAATTGGGTGATGTAATTGATGATATGCAAATAGTTTTATCGGGACTTTCCGGAGATGAAAAAGTTGTCATACAAGGATTGCAAAAAATTCGCAATGGCTCCGAAGTTAGTGTAACGGATATTTCCGCAAATAAATAGGTTAGGAGTCTAAGAATGTTTTCAAACTTTTTTATTCGTCGTCCACGTTTTTCGTTTGTAATATCTATCGTAATTGTTTTAATAGGTTTGATTGCTTTATTTAAACTTCCGATAGCATTATATCCCGAAGTTACTCCGCCGCAAATTTCTGTTCGTGCAAATTATCCCGGAGCCAGTGCAGAGGTTATTGCACAAACGGTAGGTATTCCTCTTGAAGATGAAATCAATGGTGTTGAAGATATGCTTTATATGAGCTCAACATCAGAAGATTCTGCCTATACTCTAACTGTTACTTTCAAGACCGGTGTTGATCCGGACATGGCTCAAGTAAAAGTTCAAAATCGTATCCAACAAGCTTCTTCAAAGCTTCCGCAAGAAGTTACCAGACAGGGGATTACCGTTGCTCGAGAATCATCTAATGTTTTAGGTTTTATTGTTTTTCTGTCTCCTAATGATACATATTCGGAGCAAGAAATAAGCGACTACATATATAATAATGTGCAGAGAACATTAGCTAAAATAAACGGAGTAGGAAATCTCAATGTTTATGGTTCAAAATTGAGTATGCGAGTCTGGATGAATGCTGATAAAATGGCGGCACTGCATATTACTGTAAACGATGTGTATTCAGCTATTTCAAGTCAGAACTATCAGCCGACTTTAGGAAAAGTAGGAGCAGCTCCGACCAACTCTAATAATCCTATGGTTTACGCTTTGCAAACAACCGGAAGAATGAAAACGGTTGAAGAATTTGAAAATATTATTATCAGAACAGCCGAGCAAGGTGGTTTAGTTCGCTTAAAAGATATTTCAAAAGTAGAAATAGGTCAGGAAAACTATGCAATATCAGGTATGCACAACGGCAAAAATTCAATTACGATAGCGGTTAATTTGTCATCAGGTGCCAATGCTATCGAAACAATGGATAATATTAAAAAATCTTTGAAAGAACTTTCTGCTTTTTTCCCGGATGATTTGACATATTTATTCGGATATGACGCTACAAAATATATTGATGCTTCCGTTGAAGAAGTTGTTTTAACCTTGATTATGACTTTGGTATTGGTGGTAGCTGTTTGCTATTTCTTCTTGCAGGATTTTGCATCTACCTTAATTCCGTCATTGACAATTCCTGTTTCGATATTAGGAACATTTGCCGTAATGTTGGCATTGGGATATAGTATTAATATGTTTACTTTATTCGCTCTGCTATTGGCAATCGGTACGGTGGTTGATGATGCGATTGTTGTGGTTGAGCGAGTGGTATATTTAATGCAAACAACAAAAATGAATGCAAAGGAAGCAACATATCAGGCAATGTCCGAAATTTCGGGAGCATTGGTTGCGACTTCATGCGTTTTGATGGCTATTTTTATTCCGGTCGGCTTTTTAGATGGTATTACCGGAAAAATATATCAACAATTTTCCGTAACTATTGTTACTGCAATTTTGTTTTCTTTATTAAATGCTTTAACCCTTTCTCCTGCGTTATGTTCGCTAATTTTGAAAAGACATAAAGCAAAAACAAAAGGTTTTTGGTATAAGGTAAATAAGTTTATTGATAAGTCAATTCACGGATATGCTGTTTCTGTATCGGTTGTTGCTAAAAAGATTTCCGTAATCGTGACAATATTTGCATTGCTGTTAGGACTTGCTTATTTGTTATTTTCAACGGCAAGAACATCTTTCATTCCCGAAGAAGACCAAGGTGTAATTGTTTTAAGCTTACAACTCCCGGAAGGGGCATCTAAAAAACGAACCACGGAATTGGTTATGAAAGCAAACGAAGTAATTCGTTCCGAAAGTGGAGTTGAGGGCGTTTCAAATGTAGTCGGCTTTACTTTAATGGGGGGACGAGGCGAAAATGTTTCAATGTCATTTATTGTTTTGAAACCATGGGGTGAAAGAAAAGAACCTTCTCAACATTCAACGGCAATACTAAATCGTATTCGCTCAAAATTAATGGCATTTCCCGAAGCTGAATTTACATTGTTTGAAATGCCGGCAATTCCCGGATTGGGTATGGCCGGAGGTTTGGATATTCGTCTTCAATCTCGCCAAAATACAGATTATCAAAAATTGGCAGCAGCATTACAAAGCTTTTTGGGAAATATAAACCAACTTCCTGAAATAGCTTATGCCTATTCATCTTTCAACGCTCATACACCTAATATCTTTTTAGATATAGACAGGGTTAAAGCGGAAAGTATGAAAGTTCCTATGGGGAATATATTTTCTACATTAGAAAGCTATTTAGGCTCTTCCTACGTAAATGATATCAATTTGGGAACGCAAGTTAATAAAGTAATGTTGCAATCTGATTGGCAATATCGTCAAGATGTTGATGATATCAATGAATTGTATATTGCTAACCAAGAGGGAAATATGGTTCCTATGCGTGGAGTTGTTGAACTTCATAAAATTTTGGCTCCTCGTGTAGTGGAAAGATACAATCAATATCCGGCGGCCACAATCAATGCTGTTCAAAATCAAGAATCAAGTACGGGACAAGCAATGGCAGCGGTTGAAAATTTGATAAAACAACTTCCGCAAGGATATAATATAGAGTGGTCATCTATGAGCTATCAAGAGAAGAATACTCATGGTCAAATAGGATATCTTATTGCTTTAGCTATTATATTTGCTTATTTATTCTTGGTTGCTCAATATGAAAGCTTTGTTGTTCCTTTGCCTGTGTTGCTATCGCTTGTAGTTGCAATGAATGGCGCTATGATAGGTTTGTTTTTTACCGGACTTCCGCTCAGTATTTATGCACAATTAGGTTTGATACTCCTGATTGGTTTGGCCAGTAAAAATGCCATTTTAGTAGTGGAATTTGCAAAGGAAGAACGTGAAAAAGGTGCAACTATAGTAAATGCGGCAATAAAAGGTCTAAAAGAAAGATTCCGTGCAGTTCTGATGACCGCTTTTTCGTTCATTTTAGGTGTGTGGCCAATGGTTATTGCAACCGGAGCGGCTGCAGAAAGTCGAAGAGCAATAGGTGTTCCCGTATTTTATGGAATGATAATCGGAACATTTGCCGGACTATTCATAATTCCGCTTCTGTATGTTCTTGTTCAATCATCTTATGAAAAATTTATAAAAAATTTTTTCCATAAGAAAAGATAATCAAAAACACCGCTGTCTTTTATGACTGCGGTGTTTTTTGTTGTAACAATTTATAAAATTATCCTTGGATTGTATTGGAGAATACATTTAATACAATAACGCCGGCAATAATTAAGGCTAAACCGATATATGCCGGAGTATCTAAATTTTCTCCCAAGAAAAAATATCCGAATATGGAAATAAGAACAATTCCTAAAGCTGACCATATTGCATAGGCAATTCCCACCGGAATAATTTTTACTACAATCGCTAAAAGATAAGAGGCAACCACATAACCGACCACAGTTATTAGTGTCGGTATAGGTTTTGTGAATTGCTCTGATAATTTTAAATAAAAAGTTGCTACAGCTTCGCTTGCAATCGCTAAAACAAGTAAAATATACATAATTGTAATTTGACTCATAAAAAAACTCCGTTTTATTTATACCTATGGCCACAAATTACTTCATATATTTTGAAATGTCAAAAGAAAGCTCCTCAGAAGAGGGGCAATAAAATTATTAGAAAGGTAGAGGATTTTTATGTAAATATCTGTACAGAGTACCTCTACCGCATTTTAGATTTATAGCAATGGCTTTCATAGATAATCCTTCTTCTTTCATTTCTTTTATTTTATCTCCTTTATCATCAAGTTTACATTTCCCGAGACTGCCAAAAGGTCTGCCTAATTTTTTGCCGTCTTTTTTTATTCTTGCTAGTGCTTCTTTAGTTCGAGAAGAGATAAGTGTTCTTTCAATTTCTGCCGACAGAGAAAAAGCAAAAGCCAATACTTTAGATTGAATATCTGTACCTAAACGATAATTATCTTTTATGGTCCAAACTTGACAGCCGATGTTCATACAATATGATAAAATTGCCATCACTTGTAACAAATTTCGTCCTAAACGAGATAATTCGGTAGATACTAAAATGTCACCTTTTTTCAATCGTTTTAATAAATAACCTAACTTTCGTTTTTCTAATTTTTGAGAAGCACTGATTGTTTCTTTTATCCAAGCATCTATAGTTATGTTATTTTTTGTTGTAAATCTTTCTATTTCAAAAAATTGATTTTCGGTTGTTTGTTTATCTGTGCTGACACGTATATATCCGTATATCATAATTTTCTCCTTCGCTAAAATTAATAACGATTTTTATGATACATCTTAAAACAAATATAGACAGATTAGCTTTTTTATATATAATGCAACGAAACTAAAATTATTATAAACCTTAAAATTTGAACAAAATGAAGAATTATTTTAAGTTGATTGCTTTGTTGAGTGTTTTGTTTGTTATGAGCGGTTGTTGTTCTTATACTACCGCAGGTGCTCCGATACAAAGGCCACGCCATAATTCGGAACCAAGTCCGATGTCGCCAAAGCCTGAGATACAAAAATCTTTGAGCGTAAATCCGGCTCCTCCGGTTGATAACCACTTGTTATATCTGCAAAGCAAATAAAAAATAAATCAATTTTTTAGCGGTATCTTAAAAAAGAACCGCTTTTTTATTTGACTCCGGTAAATGTTAGTGCTTAAACTTATTTCAGTGGAGAAATAAAATGACCAGAGATGAAGTTTTAAAAAAAATAAGATCTTTGAGCAAGGGCGAAGAAAGAGCAACACTCCTTGCAGATGAAAATATAAGAAATGCAGTTTTGAGCAGTGGAGCGAATGTTACTCTTTATAGCGGTCAACTGCGTTCAGGGAATTCTTTTGAAGAGCGTTTTTCAGATGTTCATATCGGTTTAATTCAACGAAAAAATAAGCAGGGAAAACCGGACGGACTAGGGGCTTTAGGCGGATTAGCCGAACGTACAGGACATTTTGAGTTTGCACGTACCCCAAAAAGTAAAAGGATAAATCTGGTCGGTAAGAAAGATGACGTTATTTCAAATGGTGAAAATGTAGTATTAACCGGCGATATGGAAATTATTCGCAAAAATAACGTAATGCGAGAAATGAGAGAAGAATTGAGCGATTTAGGAATAGATGATATTTCGATTAACCCTGAAAAAATGGAACTTATTCCTATGCCCAAAGTAAAAGATGACAATTATATGATTAATATTTGGGACGGAAATGGTGAATGCTATGCCATAAGCCCTTTCTGTCACATTTATGAAGATACGGATAATTTAATGGGCAGAATAGTTGAAAAATCATCAGAACAAGCCGGAGGAGAGGTTGCGTCATATCAAAAAGTAAACTTATTTGAAGCATTATCTGCTTTTGGTAACAAAGGAACAGAAGAGGCTTCTTTGGAAGATGGCAGAAATGCAACAAAAGACTATCGCTATCCTCATGAATATCTTGTTTCTTGGGCATTAGCTTCTAAAATGCTAAATCATAATCCTGAAGATATGATAAGTTTGGCTCAAGAAGTTCAACAAAAATCAGATCATCCGGTATCTTTCTACAGAATAGCTAAAGCAACCGGTCAGACTATGGATGATGTTGCTGAGATTATGGGGGTTGATAAGGCAACTCTGCTAAAAATGGATGAAAAATCTTATGCGACGGAAAAACAGAAAATGAGTGATTTTTCAACAGAGAAATAAACCGAAAGTTATAATGTAGAATTAGAAAGTTTTAATATAATCATTCAATGTATAAGGCATATTATAATGGTGGATAGATTGAAAAAAAATGCGACTTATGAAAAAGACTATCGTTTTGGGGCAGGATTTCCCGTTGATAGAGCCTATGAGTTTATAGAAAATATAAAATCAGAGCTTGTAGGAAAACAAATAAACAAGATTCTTGTAAATGATTTTTGGGCTGACTACGACCAAATTAAAGAAGATAATCGTGACTACTATGAAACAGCTAAACATTTTTATCGGGAACACCCCGGAAGAGATTGTTTGATATGGGATTGGATTATCATATTTGAAATCGGCGGAGAACAATTCGAAATATCCCTTTGGTCGCCATATCGTTATAATTTGGGGCTTAACAAAATAGACATAGAAACAGTTATTGAAACGAAAGGTAAAAAAATAAAAGAATTTGCCCAATATATGGGAAACGAAAAACTTTATTTTGATGTATCTTGTATTTTTGAAAAAGATATAATAAATGAGCGAATAAAAGATATCTGCATAACTTCAAAAAAAATGGATGATACGGATGAAGAAGTGTTGGAAAGTATCGTTATTTTGCTTGAAAACGGAAAAAATATAAAAATTTCAGAAGATTTTGATAATGTATCAGTTGATATAAAATAAAAAGAAGCTCTTGGAACAACCAAGAGCTTCTTTAATGAAAGTAACGTTACTCCCAAATACTGTTGACAACATAAGTCGGTACGCCGGAATTTTGGTCAGAGATATATTTGCGAAGATTCTCCTCGGTAATTTCCATACCGTTTCTTTTCATCATCTCTTCCGTAACTCCGCCTTTGAGAGTAAGACATGTGTCAACACCAAAACGATTACCTGCCAAAATGTCAGTACGCAGTGTGTCGCCTACCATTAAGGCGTTAAGCATCATTTTGTTAGCATTGCCGCCGATTGTTCGTCCAAGGATTCTTGCATCGGGTTTGCCGTAAACGACGGTTTTACCTCCCAGCTTTTCATAAGCGATACAGATGGCTCCTTGTCTTATAACAAAACGTCCGTCCTCACTGGCTACTTCATCAGGGTTAGCCACAACCAGAGGAATATCGAGCTGTAAAAGTTTCATCAACTCCGGCAAAAAGTCATAAATCTCAGTTCTGTCTTTGCCATCAATCTGAGGAACTCCGCAATAAGCAAAGTCAGCCTCATTGATGTCGCAAAGCTCATAGGATGAGTTTTTCAGGATATCAGGAATTAAATCATCCGGACGCTTAAAATTTGCTGTTCCGAATACGCAATACTTTCTACCGTTAAGAGGCAGTTTTTCTTCCTGAATTTGCTCATAAGCAAATTGTCCCGAAGTGACAATGTCATCATAATGTTCACCCTTGAGAAGACCTTTCTTGGCATATCTCGCTTCACTATGTGCCGCTAAATTAGAGGCATTTGAAACCAGATACACCTTTTTACCGAGCTGTTTGAGTTTTTTCAGTATCTCGAGAGCCTGCGGAATGATACCTTCTTTTGTGTTAATCACACCGTAGATGTCAAACATCACTACATCATATGCCATAGCAATGTTGAGAAAGTTTTTTGAAATCATAATATATTAATATTTAAGGTTACTGCGATGAATATAGCAACATTTATGTTTTTTGTCAACTGTTTTGTCGAGTTATTGTCCGTAAACTGCAGAACTTTTATTGAGAGTATAGATAGCATTGTCTTCCGGTAAATGATGATATACATATTCCACATTAGTTGTCGGAGCATTATACCACAATGGAAATCTGCTTAGGTTTTGCGGAAAAACTGCTCGTAACGTATTGTCAATTCTACGAGAAAAAGAGCTTTCAAAACTGGGAGAAGTAATGATATTGGCAATCATTATACCGTTAGGATTGAGTTGTTTTTTTACCATACGGAAAAAATCTGCCGTAACAAAATTCAGCGGGATACTTTGTTTTGCCGAATAGACGTCAATCACAATCATATCATAAGTTTTTTTGTTATTTATCATATATAAGTAAGCATCTTGAACGATAAATTTTTTGTTTTTGCCTAACGGCTTATGTAAAAATTTTTCTTCTGAAATTTTTTGCAAATCTTTTTCTACATCCAGATAAGTATAATTATTTGTATTATCATCAATACCAATTGTAAATCCTCCGGCTCCCAATATTAAAATGTCATGAGTTTTATCTTTAGGCAGAGTATTTATAAAATTGTCATTAATAAAATTAACATATTCAAACATTAGGTGTTTATATTCGGATATTTTAGATGAACGAGAGCCATTAATTTGCATCAAATAAGATTTCACATCACCATCGATTATATCTTCTCCGACAATTTCAAAACGAGAGATAGCATCATCTTTAATCAAAGTTTGTTCTCCGGTCATAAATTTTTCATTATTTACGGCAGATACCCAAACAATGAAGAATGCAGATAAAGCAATGCAGAACTTATACTGTTTTTTATTGCTGAGTAAAAATAGAGCAATTGAACTTAAAATTACTAATATAATAATCGTTGCAGATACGGATAACAAAGGCATAAAAATTAAAGTTGTAGCAATAGAACCGGTTACGCTTCCCAATGTATCAACAGCCATAAAGCGTCCGGTATAGTTTATGTCATAACGGTGAATAATACGCCCGATAACCGAAGTAATAAATCCCATAAACAACGAAGGTGCCGCCAAAAATATTGTAGAATAGGTAATTACCAACCACAAAAAACTTTGTATTCCGCCTAAATACATTACATTAAAGAATATTTCCATCAGATAATAAGAACAAGAAATGATAAATATTGCGGTTAGAAAGATAATCATTTTTTGCATAATATTGCGAACAAGATTTGTCTTGAATTTTATAGTAGAACCCAGATAATAACCGATTGTCATAAACAGCAAAATAAAAGTGATGACAATAGATGTAATTAATGTATTTGAACCGACAAAATTAATTAGTTGTCGTAAGATAATCAGTTCAAAGGAAAGACTGGTATAGCCAAGAATAAAAACTATTGCCAATAACGCATATTTCAATCGGTTAGTCATATTTAAATCCTCATTTTTTTTGACTGATTATATAACTAAAATTTAAAATAGCAACACCGCTCTTTTTAAGAGCGGTGTTTAAGCTTAAAAGTTTGTCAATTTAGCATCGGACGCAATCTTATTGACGACATTTTTTACATATCGGTCAATTTTCTTTCCGGCAGAATAGTCTGCGGGGGCAAAAATATTGACACGTCCCTCTTCAAACAGCCTTTCGGCTCTACTTTTGGCTTTTTTGTTATAAGGCTGAAAAACTGAAATACAGTATCCTCCCAACCTTTTAATCATTGACATACAAGGAACATCAGTGTCACCGTCTCCAAAATAAATCATGTGACTAAATGGAACGGGACGATCCTCAATAGCCATTGGCGAGTTTACACTCTTATCCAAAGGATCGAGGCATCCTTTGTTAATGCGGAACAAATATTGTGTCTTGTCGGTATAGTTTACGACACGGGCAGGCCAAACAGCGGCTCCGTATTCGTCATACATATAAGACGAGGCATATATTTGTTTGAAATTTTTGGCAATTTTAGAACCAAGAGCAATCTCTTCCAACCCTGATGAGATAATGTAGTGTGAGAGTCTGATGCCTTTTTGCAAAGCATAGGCGTTGATTCTGTCAAACCACTCTTCAACACCTTTGAAGAAGGTAATATCATCTCCGCATTTAACAAAATCTTCACGACGAAAAGCAACTTTACGAGCTTTAGCCTCTTCGAGCATACAACGCATATAGCTCAAGTTACTGTCCGCACTTTCTTGTTGGGTCATCTTATCGCACTTGCTCCAAAAAATTTCGGGTGCAATGTTTAACATTTTTAAAAAGCCATACTCTTGCATATTTCCTGCGGCAAGAGTTCCGTCAAAATCGTAGATTAAAGCTACATCAACATATTTTTTCATAATAAATCTAAGGTATATTTTTTTGTCAAAATAGCATAGGAATTATAAAATTTCAATAGATTTTATTTTATACCTTGATTTTTGCTCAATAGGTTTTAATATAGATACTATGATTGATAATGATTTGAACATATTTATTTCAAGTATAAAAGTTGCTCCATGGAAATTCTGGTGGTGCTGATGCACCGTTTTATCTGTTTTAAAAGGTTAGTTACCTACAACTGCAATCAATTTTCAATAATGTGTATAGGATTATAAGAAATGGAAAATTCAAAAGGATTTTTCGGTATTTACGGAGGTTCGTATATTTCCGAACAGTTACAGGCCGAAATGAATAAAATTGAAAAAGCATATAACGAAATAAAAAACAATCAGCGATTTTTAGAGCAAATGCAATATATTCGTAGAACTTACCAAGGACGCCCGACCCCGATTACTCATGCTAAAAATTTAAGTAAAAAAATTGGCGGAGGACAAATATATTTAAAAAGAGAAGACCTAAATCATACCGGAGCCCATAAATTAAACCACTGTATAGGCGAAGTTTTATTAGCAAAATTTATGGGTAAAAGCAAAGTGATTGCAGAAACCGGAGCCGGACAGCATGGAGTAGCGATGGCGACGGCAGCAGCCTATTTAGGGTTGGAATGTGAAATCCATATGGGTAAAAAAGATATTATAAAAGAGAAGCCGAATGTTTTGCGAATGCAGTTGTTGGGAGCAAAGATAATATCGGTAGATAAGGGACAACAAACTCTAAAAGAAGCTATCGACAGTGCTTTTGAATCTTATGCTCAAGATTATGAAAACAGTTTTTATTGTATAGGTTCCGTTGTCGGGCCTCATCCTTTTCCGACAATGGTAAGAGATTATCAATCAATAATAGGAACAGAAGCAAAGGAACAAATGATTTTTGAAACCGGTGCTTTGCCCGATGCAGTTGTTGCTTGTGTCGGCGGAGGAAGTAACGCAATCGGAATTTTTAGTGCGTTTATAGAAGATGAAAAAGTGAAGCTCTATGGCGTTGAACCGCTTGGAAAAGGTGATAAAGTAGGAGAAAATGCCGCTTCCATTGCTTTTGGAAAAGACGGAATATTGCATGGATTTAAGTCAAAAGTTATTATGGATGAAAATGGTGAAGTTGCACCGGTATATTCAATAGCCAGCGGTTTAGACTATCCTTCTGTCGGTCCGGAACATGCATTTTTACATAGTATAAAAAGGGCGGAATATGTGCAAATAGACGACAAAGAATGTTTGGAGGCATTCTATCTGTTGCCGAAAGTTGAAGGAATTATACCGGCATTGGAAAGTGCTCATGCAGTTGCCTATGCAATGAAATTGGCTAAAGAAACCTCGAACGACTATAAAATATTAGTCAATCTTTCCGGACGTGGAGATAAAGATATGGACTATGTTGTCGAACATTATGGAATGCAATAAAAATGGGGAATATCCCCATTTTTTTTTAATTCAACAAATTACGGTTGAAAGAGATAAAATAAAGCATTATCATACTGTTCAATCGGAGTAGGATACAATGAAAAAAGATTTTCAAGGAGTTAGAACCAAGAAAAACAAAACAGAGTTTTGTGTTCGTGCTCCTGCGGCCGAACAGGTAGATTTATGTCTTTTTACTCCCGATGAAAAACGAGAAGTTCGTGTTCCTATGATGCGTGATGATGATGGAAATTGGCATGCAGAACTTCCCGGAAAACTTGAAGGACAAAAATACGGATACAGAACTCAAGGAGAATATAATCCGTATGCTCGCCATTTTTTTAATTATAATAAATTACTTGTTGATCCGTATGCTCATGAACTGACCAGAAGTCTTCACGATATAAGCGATTATGAAAAACACGTGTTGCTAAGCACTAATAATCTTAATTCTGCACCTGTTGCTCCAAAAGGTGTAGTTCGCTTTTTAGACAAGGAAGAATTAGCAAAAAAATTTCCGTATTTATATCAAAAACCGCATATAGATTGGGGTAAAACGCATATTTATGAACTGCATGTCGGTAATTATTCTGCTCTACATCCCGATGTACCGATACAGGACAGGGGAAAAATTTCTGCAATCGGAAAAACCATCAATTATTTAAAATCGTTAAGTTATAATCAAATAGAATTAATGCCTTTGACGCCTACAATGGCAGATTGGCAACTGCAGCAAGCAAAAGGTTTGTCTGATCAATGGGGATATAATCCGATAAATCATCATGCAATAGACCCTAGATATGGTAATATTTATGATTTTTTAGCACTTGTTAACAAGCTTCACAAAAACGGAATTGAAGTCAGTATGGATATGGTTTTTAATCATACCGGAGAATTTGGAATTGATGATTTTTTGTTGTCTTATAAAGGGTTAGATGCGGAAGGTTATTATCGCTTTGACAACAAAGACGGATATAGCTTTGTTAATACTACCGGTTGTAAAAACGGATTCAATCCTAATACTGGTCAAGGAAGCCGTTTAATCAAAAACAGTTTAATGTTTTTTGCAGATACTTGCGGTGTTGATGCTTTTCGTTTCGATTTAGCTGGAGATTGTGCATTAAATAATGATTTGATTTTTGATGCAAACGGCAAATTTATGCAAGTAATAAGAGAAGTTTCTGATATTACGGGAGTTAAAATAAGCGGAGAGCCGTGGAGTGCCTGTGGGGGATATTATTTAGGACAAATGACCGGCTTAAGTGAGTGGAATGATAAACACGAAAAAACACTAAGACGATTTATCCGAGGTGATTATGAACAAATCGGAAAGCTTGCCTTTCACATGTCGGGGAGTGAAGCCGCCGGAAAAATTAATATATTTACCAAGCATGACGGAGCGACCCAATATGATTGGGCCACATATTCGCAAAAAAATAATTTTGCAAATAACGAAAATAACCAAGACGGTTCTAATGATAACCATTACAGTCCTTCACAAAATGATGCTCAGCGCCTTATAAAAACGAAAACAGCTCATGCAATGAATACATTGGCACGAGGAGTACCTTTAACATTGAGCGGTGATGAATTATGGCATACACAAAATGGTAATAATAACGGATATGCCAAAAGTTTTCCTTTACAGTGGAAAAATTTCAGCAAAGAGCAAAGAGAGAGGTATGTTTTTGAAAGAAAAATAAATGCTTTTCGCCAAGAACATCCTATTTTTAGCAGCATCGAAAATGCAACCCCCGATATTATGCCTAACGGCAAGCCGGCATGGGATTGGGTAAACATTTACGGTGAAACAATGAAACAAAGCGATTGGGATTATAAGTATAATCGTTTTCTGGGATATGTTCTTAATGGCGAAGATAAAACCGGACATCGCTTTGATGATGATTTTTTTGTTATGATGTCCGGAAATTCCGATTCAATAATGAAAGTTAATTTACCGGCAACTCCTCATCATGGTAATTGGCAAGTTGTGTTTGATACATCAAAATCAAATAGTGAAAAAGATATTTTTCAATATAGTTCGGGAGCGGAATATTATATAAAGCCGCATAGCATGGTTGTAATGACTTGTCGTCGCCCGCAATCAGATGAAAACAACCGCCAAATTATACCGATAACGAAAAGTGGCTACGACAGATAGAATATATATTAAAAATTTATTTGACAAATATATTTTTGTGTGCCACTAATAATGGCGAAAGTGAATTTATAACCAACTTGTCCCACTTTAAAGCGGACTAAAAGGAGAAAGAGAATGACAGTGACACATTATGTCAGTGCACCTGACACAAAAGATAATGAGTTGAAAGCATTATTTGAAAATATTCAACTTATTGAAAAAAACAAATATCTGATAATTAGAACCCCCGAATATTACAATATAAACATAACCGGTTTTGGTGTGTTCCCTTTGTATGTTCCGAGTGTAAAGCTTCATCTTGGCGATATGTTGATATTATGGGAACATACCGCATGGAAACAAGATGATGTATATTTTTACAGCATGACAGGAAGTCCTTTATCCGGCAGCAATTCTTGCCGAGTATGGAGTGAAAAAAAAGGATTTCATCATGCTGAGTCCAAAACTTTCAGAGCATTATTAGCTCCTGCATATTCAGTTATCACTACCGGTTGTCCTAATGTTGATGAGAAAGCTCCGATGGCCGTTACCGTACAAAAAAAAGAGCCATCGAAAATGACGATAACGGAATTAGTCGAAATATTAAAGAAGGAACCACTTCAATCTAATTGGCAACTTGCATAAATAACTTTAACTTAACTCACTTTCAAAAAAAAAGCCTCCGCAAGGAGGCTTAAATTACATCATTAAAGAATAGTGTAATATTACAGCAATTATACAGCCTAAAAAGAAACCGGCAATTACTTCTTTGGGAGTATGTCCCAACAATTCTTTTAACTGAGCAGACTTGGTTTTCATGTCAGACTTATAAAAATCTTTTATCATTTGATTAACGATACGTGCAATATCTCCGGCATTTTTACGCAATCCGGCAGCATCATGCATAACGACCAGAGCATAGCCACTACTGAGTGCAAAGAATAAAGAATCAAATCCGGCAATCAGTCCGAGAGATGTTGTTAGTGCGCAAACTCCGGCACTATGAGAACTGGGCATACCTCCGGTACTTGATAACATACCGATATCAATTTCTTTGGTTTTCATATAATGGGTTAAAATTTTGAGGGCTTGTGCTATAAAGACCCCCAAAAGCCCGCTGATTATAGCTTCGTATCCGGTATTTAGAATCATTTTTTCCTCATAAAATTGTATTAATACAAAATAACAGAATATAAAAAAATCAAAATGATATATACAAAGTTATAAACAAAAAAACTTTATGTCTGAAAAGCTGAATCCGATTGACTTTTTTATACTTTGAGAGTAGGGTACAAATATCCTAAATTATAATTATTCCGATTAATATAAACTTTCAAAACTTCACACATCATGAAAGAAAAAGACGAAAGCGGTTGGTTGTTCCCTGAGTTTTTCAAAGCTGCAGTGGACACTGAAGATCCCCTTCCTTTCGGCGCTCGTGTTTTGAGTGTTATGACAGGAACAGGACTTATGATTGTAGAGCCGATTGCAAAGATTGGTTCAGCTCTCGGACTTGATAGCGATTATGTCAGCGATAGTGATGATTAATCGTTCTGTGCACAAGAACAGGTTTGTGGTTACGCCCCACAAACCTTTTTTTATAGGGATTTTTGTTGCTATATAGAAAATAATTGACAATATAGAACTTGTTACATAGCATGGTGACAATCTTAAAATTATTTAGCTATGTTTGATATTATTGTCTTTGGAGTTTCAATTTTATTGGCAGTTCTTCATGTATTTGGACTGTGTGTGATTATGTTAAGTGCATTTCATATAAAATGCCGAACACTTGAAATAATTTTTTGGGTGGACGGTTTTTTTATTGCAATGCTATTGTTTTATAATTGTACTTTTTCAGAGAGTTTTCCGTTTCTGATTCTAATTACTATTTTGTTGTTTGTGCTGTGTTTGGAATATGCTTTTCAACACACGGCAAGTCCTGATAAAGTTTATACGTTGGATATTTTGAGTGCCGGTAAGGAAGATTTTTTTGATGAAAATCATAACCTGATTTTTATTCAATATGTTAACGGTATAATAAAAGAAGAGGACAATGAGATATTTGTCAGATTATATGCTCCGGTTACACAAGACTTCACTAATGGGAAAATTAAAGTTAAGTCTGTTGGAAATCTGAAAAACGGATATCTGGTAGTTATGGAAACTGATGACAATGGAACTCTGATAAGTAAAAGAGTTGTTTAATTATCTGACAATAAAGTCGGATAATACCTACAAATAAAACCCCTCACAACAACAAAATTGCGAGGGGTTTTTTAGTTAGATTTTACTTACACATAACGCTTTCACGAGTTATGTTCTTAAAACTAAAAATTTCACCTGTAGAATGCGATATTTCTACTTCAACGGTTTCGCCAATAGAAGATGTGGCGATTTTTGAAAACGTTGAATGCGCAAAATTCCACGATAAAGACTTGTGTAAATTAGATCTATGACGGGTATAATGCAATTCTGTATATTGCTCATTACTTTTTACGACTACCAGTACAAGAGCTTCATTTTCATCATTTATCACCACAGGTTGACATACAATTTGTCCTGTAATTACTTTTACGCTCATAACACAAAGTTTTTAGGGTTTTTTACTTCTTTTTTCTCTTCTCGATATTTTTTGTATCAGCTCATATAAATCTTTTAAAAGAGGAGCTAAAGCTATTCCGGCAGCAACAACAGGAACAGCCAGAATAATTAAATAAAAGATGTATTCAGTTCCCATAAGACAATATTTAAATAGTTCAACAAATAATTTCAATAGTAGGCGAATAATAACCTATTTAATCGTAATAATCAAATGATTTTATGGCTTTACTTAAATGTCGAACTATGAATTTAAAACAAAAAAAAGCACCTTAACGGTGCGTATAAGAAGTGGTGCCGACACACGGACTCGAACCGCGGACCCACTGATTACAAATCAGTAGCTCTACCAACTGAGCTATGTCGGCATACTTTCTGGAAAGCCTTATATATGATACAAATATAGTTGTCAATAAAAAAATTATATTTTTTATAAAAAAACGGGCTCAATTTAGAACCCGTTTGAAAATAAAACTAATTTTGTACCGGAACGATAACTACCGGACCATTATATTTTTTTGCCGGTACCGGAGTTGGTTCTGCCGGTGCAGTTTGTGTTTCGGTGACGGAAACGGTTTCTTTGACAACAGTTTGTGTTTGTTGCGGAGCTTGATAATATCCGCCGTTTACGGTTTGTCTTTCATAAGATACATTTTCAAAATATCTTGGTTCATAAACAGTTCCGTAAGTTGTCTTTTTATAAATAACTTCTACCGGCTCACGTTTTGTACGAACTTCGCCCTGACAACTGCCGCAAGGTTGCGGTGTATATGTCGGAGCTGGCTGATAATATTGCGGTTGTTGTTGACATTCATAAACAGGCTGCTCTTCGCAAGGGCATTGTTCTTCTTCAACATATCCTGCACATTCATAATCATAGTTATTAGCACAGGCGGCAACAGATAATACAGTGCCTAATACAACAAAAATCTTTTTCATTTTTGACCTCGTAAATATTTGTGATTGAGATAAATATATATATTTTTTATTCAAATCTCAACAGTTTATTGTAAATTATACATAGACCAACGTTTTTTATGTATTTGTCGGTTTATTTTTTTGATAGTCCAAAAATATCCGCCACTAACAACCAATGCTCCACCAATCCAAGCCAACGGGCTGGCATAACACAAACCAACAAAACCGAATTTGGAGGCTAAATAAATTGCTGCGAAAATTCTCATCAAAAGCTCGACAATGCTTGAAATCATCGGTGCTATGGAATTTCCCATTCCCTGACAAGAGTTGCGGAATATAAAAATTTGTCCCAAAAATACATAGAATAAAATGCTTATATTCAAGTAAGTCAAAGCCATTGATATAACTGTTTCTATCAATTCCGGTTGTTCTTTGGTAACAAAAATACCGATAACGTATTTTCCGCCCCAAAACATTAAAATTGCAAAAACAATACTCATCGCAACAGAAATCATTGAACTTTCAAATACACCTCGGCGAACTCTTCCGATTCGTCCTGCTCCATAATTTTGCGCTACAAAAGTTGCCATTGCGATACCCAATGATACCATAGGTTGAACCGCTAACTGTTCAACTCTCATTGCAGCGGTCATTGCGGCTATTGTTTCAAAACCAAATTTATTACATATTGTCTGAGTTACGGCAGCACTTATGGCAATAATTGAAAATTGAATGGCCATCGGTACGGCAATTCTTAAATGTTCTACGCAAAATTTCCACTCGAGTTTCCAGTCAGAAGCTTCAGGTTTCAATATTTGAAAGTGCTTTTTCATATAAATAAGGCAACATATTACCGATAAAGTCATTGCGGTAACCGTTCCTAATGCAGAGCCTTCAACTCCCATTTTCATATAATAGATAAATACAACATTAAGAAGAATGTTCATAAGTGTTGTAAATACTAAGAAATAAAGAGGGGACTTGCTGTCCCCGAGTGCACGCATAAAGCCGGACAACAAATTAAACGCAACAATCATCACTCCGCCAAACCCGATTACCAATAAGAATTTTTTTGTATCTTGATAAATTTCTTCGGGGACGTTCATCAAATGTAACGTAAAATCCAAAAACAATAACATAATTGCGCTAAAAATTACGGTAAAGCTTAAGCTCAACGTTGTTGCCGTAGTCACTGAGCGACGTAATCGGCGATAATTTTTAGCTCCGAAGCTTTGAGCAGAAATAACCGTTAAACCGTTTGTAAATCCGATACTGACCATAATTAACAGGAAAAACACCGGAGCAGCAGCTCCAACTGCAGCCAACGCCTTAACACCAATAAGACGACCGACTAATATAATATCGGAAATACTGTATAATTGCTGAAATAAATTGCTAATCAGCAATGGAATAGAAAATGTGATTATCAACCGCAACGGGTTGCCCAAAGTCATATTTTGCATTTTTTAGATTCCTAAAATATTTAATTAGCTGATATAAAACATCTTTTGTGATTGTCAATAAATTTTCTCTTGTTATTTTTATTGCAAACAATTATTATGTAGCCGAATAAAAGGAGTTTATGACAATGGCAATGATTAATGATGTAAATTTTTCAGATTTGTATATTACCCCCGGTAAAAGAGCCTATATGTGGAGCGGAAAAACTCCTCACGGTTTGAAAGAGGTTATGTTTGATGATTATGATGAATTTATATCGGCAGTGGAAAAAGGTTATAAAAACGTTCCCAGCTATTTGATTATATACAAAAAATATAGCTATCGTGTTGAAAGAACCATTGCATTGAAAGGTGTACAATATTGCGTCCGTAAAATGCCTTTAACTATTCCGAAAGTTACAGAACTAGGAATGCCTGCTCCGGTGATGCGCCACCTAATGTCTTTAGGGCGTGCTTCGGGTATGATTTTGGTTGCCGGTGCAACCGGTTCCGGAAAATCTACAACACTTGCGGCTTTGCTTCAACACTATCTGGTAAATGAAGGAGGTTACGCTTTTACTATTGAAGACCCGATTGAATTACCGCTTGACGGAGTTTATAAAAATCCTAATGGAGAACTCGGATTGTGCAAACAAACTACTCCGCAAAATGGTAACTGGAAAGAATCTTTAAAATCGTCCTTGCGTAGCTGTCCTCGATATATTATGTTGGGCGAAATTCGTTCCCCTGAGGTTGCAACAGAAGCTTTGCAAGCGGCAACATCCGGACACTTGGTGCTAACAACGATTCACTCAAATTCTGTTCCTGATGCCATCAATGCTCTTGTGAAATATGCAGCTGCTTCTACCGTATCGGAAGATATGGCCTATGATTTGGTTTCTACCAGTATTTTGGCCTGTTTACACCAACGTTTATATGGTGTGCCTAAAAAGTTACATCTAAGCTCATTGTTTGCAAATCCCAATGTTGAACAGGGATGTCAGGTTCGTGGTGCAATCAAGAGCGGAAAACTCAATTTTGCAACGATGATGGAAAGTCAGGCAATAAAAATGTCTAACGGACAGCCTTTGTTTTCTTGGTAATTGTTAATTTCCCAAAAAACTGTTGATGCGGTATTCAATATAGTCATCAAATGCGATTTTATCGTAAATTCTGTTTTGCAGATTTTCGATTTTTTCATATCCGAAACTTGAGCCGTCTTGAATGCGCACTAAAACAACTTCTAAAGGTTGAGAAAGATTATAAGTAGAAATAAAATTGTATTCATGATCATTTTGATAATCTATTATATACAAATCATATTCATCGGCATATTTTTCATAATACAATTTTTCTAACATATCAATTGCTTGCGGACAGCCATAGCAATATTCATTATTATAAAAAATATAAATTATAGATTTGTCATAATGAGGATATGCTGCGTCAAAATATTCTTGCAAAGTCGGATTATCATTATAACTGCCTTCATACTGAGGCAACTGAGCATTTACGACCATAGCTTGGCAAATCAGCAAAATGACAATGAAAAATTTATACATATTTTCCTCCGTTAAATTATAACGGAGAACAAGCCTTTTCTAACCATTTTTGTTCTGCTTTACTTAATAAAGGAGCAATTACCGAATAAACAGTGTCGTGATATTGGTTAATCCACTCTTTTTCTCCGTTATTAAGTAAATATTCATCGATTAATCTAAAATCAATGGGGACAAGAGTAAGAGGTATAAATTTTAAAAATCCGTTGTTTTTTTCATCTTCAGCTACATAAACTAAATTTTCAATTCTTATTCCGAACTCATTTTCTTTATAATACCCCGGTTCTATCGAAAGTACCATATTGGGTTTTATCGGATATGAAGACGATGACACACTCATACTTTGCGGTCCTTCATGCACATTGAGAAAACACCCGACACCATGTCCGGTTCCGTGATTATAATCAAGTCCGAAATTCCATAATATACTTCGGCAAATAGCATCAAGACGAATTCCTGAAGTATTGCGAGGAAATTTTTGTGAAGACAGGGCAATGTGCGCTTTTAAAACCATCGTAAATTTTTGTTTCATATCAGAAGTCGGAGTTCCTATTGCGATGGTGCGTGTGACATCTGTTGTACCGTCAAAATATTGTCCGCCACTGTCTAGCAATAAAACAGAGTCGTTAATTATTTTTGATTGATTGTTTTTCGTAGGATGATAGTGAACGATGGCCGAATTAATACCGGCACCGGCTATTGTTGCAAAACTTACCGAATGAAATAACTTTTGTTTTTTTCTGAACGAATAAAGTTTTTTTACAATATCTGTTTCGGATAATTCTTTTTTATTTTTATCTAACCAGTATAAAAATTTGCATAGTGCAACTCCATCACGAATATGGGCATTTATTATTCCTTGAATTTCAACGGGATTTTTTTGAGCCTTTTCGTTTGTGCAAATATCCGGAGAGTTAACGATGTTTATTTGATGTTTTTTACAAATATCAAAAACAATATTAGGAGTATATTTAAAATCTGCGTTTATTTTTTTGCCGGATAAAGATTTAAATACTTGTTCCAGTTTTTTTAACGGATATTTTGGTATTGAACAATTTGCCGGCAAAAGTAAATTATCTGCGAATAATGAAATTTCTCCATTTGCCGTTAAAAGAGCAAATGCTCTGACAATAGGAGTTTCGGGCAAAGCATTTGAGCGCAAATTGGTGAGCCATGAAACATTATCGGCAGCACCGATGAAAATAGCATCGGCACTATTTTGAGCAATACATTTTTGAATTTTTTCTTCGCTATTCATTCCCGAAAATTCAATTTTGTGTTCAAATGCCGTGGCTCGGGGCGTTTTTATAATTTCCGGCAGGGGTATAAAATCGGCATCGGCAACAAGTTTTTTCCAATCCTTAAATGTTGAAATTGATACTTGCCAAGGATTATAGCCTATTTTTTTATTTTTAAGATTATCTTTAATCCAATTTCTGAAATTATAGTTTTGATTTTCCACAATAACGGTAACTTCTTTAGGATTAGTCTGAAGTTTTGATTGTATTTCATATCTGCCGTCAACGAACAAAAAAGTATTTTTCTTGGTAATAACTATTTTTCCGGCAGAACCGTCAAATCCGGTCAATTCGGCTATTTTATTTTCGCTTGCTAAAATATCCTGCCCCAAAAAATGATTGTTTCGGCAAATTATTAAGGCATCGACATCCATTTGCTTTTGAATATCTTTTATTTTCATTTGGTTTTCTCCATTAAAACAGCTCGCCAATTATCATCTTTGACAATTTCAACCAGTTCAAAACCGAATTGTTTATATGTATCAACTACCCAATCAATTTGTTCTTCTATAAAACCGGATAAAACCGCATAGCCGCCCAAAGAAGTGTTTTTTGCCAAATCTTCTGCCATTTCAATCAACGGACGAGCTAAAATATTGGCAAAAATAAGTTCAAACGGGGCTCTTGCAACAATTTGAGGGTTTGAATATCCGTTACTTTCCACAGCGTGCACTCTTTCCGACAAATCATTGTCTTTGGCATTTTGTAAGGTAACTGCAACCGCTTCTCCGTCAATATCAGCTCCGAGAGCCTGGGCATCATTCCACAATTTACAAGCGCTTAAAGCTAAAATTCCGGAACCGCATCCCATATCTAAAATGTTTTGAGCTTTATATCCTTTGGCATTTAATAAACTCAATATTTTTAAGCAAGAACGAGTAGTCTGATGTTGTCCGGAGCCAAAAGCTGTTGCCGCATATATTTTTATTGCCAATTTTGAAGTTTGAGGAGCTTTTTCTTCGTGGCTTCCGTATATATAAAAGTCTTCGGTTTCTATCGGCGGAAATTTAATGACATTTTTCGTCAACCAATTTGTGGCCGGAATAAATACACATTCATACTCCGGTAATTCGATTCCGAAGTTTTTCGCTATCGTTTTCATTTCTTCTTCATCGGGTTGTTTATGAGTATAACCGATATATTGTTCTTTTTCGTCATCGGTATAATCAATAGATACAACATCAAAAAAGTTTTCCGCAAAAGTATCAAATGCTTCATCAACCACATCTTGAGGAGAAAAAATTATTTGCCAACTGTTTCCGTATGTATTTGTCATAAAAAATTACCTATAAGTTACAATCTGTTGTTTACTAAATAAACTTTATAGTATATAAAAGTTAAAAATTATAAAAACTTTTGAAGAGAAAAAGATATGAAAGCTTTAAAAATATTAAGTATGGTTTTGTGCTTGAGCGGTTGTATTTATGCCGGCGAGTTTGATGTGTTTCCTTGGCGTTCGGATGTTGTTGCCGGTCTTTCCGGTTATCAGATAGAATATTTGGACAGAGAAAGTGAAAAGCTCCTCAAAACAGAGGTGCTACAAGAGTCCAGCTTCAAGGCAAACAAATTGTTGACAGCATTTAAGGGCTACACCATTGTAGATACCAAGAGCTATTCTAAAAACTACTATGTTCAAGAATCTTTGGTTGCTCCCGAAGATGCAAAGTTGATTTCCGGTCTTGCTCCGACAGAAATTGAAGGCGGTAAAAAGTATGACATCATCGGACAAGTTGATATAAAAGATAAATTATATTATGTCTTAGCGTCAGGCAAACCGACTTATGTGTTTTTAGCAGATGAAAATTATGTTCTCCAAGATCATATTGCTACTATCCGTGCCGATAAGTTAGTAATGATTGACGGCAAATTTATGATTACGCCTGAAAATTTCAAATTTGAGCCGATTACCAAAAGTCGTATTGTTCAAAGCGATATGGTTACCGGATTTGAAATTAAATATCAAGGTATCCAATCAGGTGCGATGGTTTTCTCTTTGTTAGAGTATGATGCAGGCGGACAAACCGGAGAATTTATTAATTACAGTTTTGAAAACAAACCGGGAGTTATTGAAATTGCCGGTATCAGAATTAAGGTATTCTATGCAGATGATTCCAAATTAGAATATATGATTATCGTTAAATAAGAAATAGATTGTAGGAGATTTTACAATGGCGGGACATTCCCAGTTCAAAAACATTATGTATCGTAAAGGTGCTCAAGACGCCAAAAAGGCAAAAGTATTTGCAAAATTAGCTCGTGATATTACTTTGGCTGCAAAAACGGGTCTCCCTGATCCGGATAAAAATCCTCGTTTGCGTTTGGCAATTCAGGCTGCACGTGCCGAAAGTATGCCTAAAGATAACATCGAAAGAGCTATCGCCAAAGCAACACAGGTTGCCGGTGGAGATGATTATGTTTCTATGCGCTACGAGGGTTTCGGACCTAACAAAGTAGCAGTTATCGTAGAAGCATTAACCGACAATAAAAATCGTACTGTTGGTAATGTGCGCACTATTTTCGGTAAAAGAGGCGGTCAGTTAGGTGACAGCGGTTCGGTGGTGTTTAATTTTGAACATATCGGATATATCAAATATCCTTTAGAAGCAACCGATGCAGACAAAATGTTTGAAAGTGCTTTAGAAGCCGGTGCAAATGATGTGGTTAGCGATGACGAATGTCACGAAATCGAAACCTTGCCGGAAGATTTGAACTTAGTGACCGAAGCTTTAGAAAAACAATTCGGAACTCCGTCTGCTTCTCGTTTAGATTGGAAACCGGTAGCAAAAGCTGATATTGATGATGTTGAAGCTGCTCGTAAGTTTTTAGAGTTCATTGATGCTCTTGAAGATGATGAAGATGTTCAACATGTTTATCACAATGCCGAATTTTCCGAAGCGGTATTGAAAGCCTTGGAAGCAGAATAGTTCTTTATAAAATACAAATAGAAAAGTCCTTGATAGAAATATCAAGGACTTTTTTTCAAAATATTGTTTGACTCTAAATAACCGGTGTTATAACTTATCCTTGTATCAGTTGATTACTGATATGAGGATTAGAACCCTCTTAATTGGTTGTCTGTTTAATTACAGATGTAAAAAGCTACCTTTTTGCAATGGCAGGAAGGTAGTTAATAAGATATATTTATATCAAATAAGCTACACTATTTCCAATTAATAGGTTCTAACTTCCTGCTATCTCTAATCAAGATAGCATTTTTTTATATGAATATAAAAGGAGTTAGAAACAAATGGATATCGAAAAACTGGAAAAACTTAACGAGTTGAAGGAAAAAGGTATTATTACGGAAGAAGAATTTATCGAGCAGAAGATAAAAGTTCTTTCCTGCGATGATATTGTGCAATCTGAAGAAAAAGAACAATCAATCAATTCTCAAACAAAAATTGATTCAAATTATATTTGGGCATTGGTATTGGCTCCGATTATAGGTGCTTTTTTAAAAGGATTTATTGCGGGATTAACTTCAACGTATATTGGTAACTGGTGGTTTGTAACGGTTATAATCAATATCATATTCAGCTATCTTGATGCCAAAGAGTTGAAAAAGTGCGGATATGAGGAAAAGTTTTTAGATAATGCTTGGTTTGTTCCTATGTATTTGTATGAAAGGTCAAAGTTGCTGAAAGAAAGTCAAATGTATTTGATTATATGGACGGTTCTTTTGGTGCTGAGTTGTCTTTAATAACTATATTTAGGAGTTGAAAAATGGATATTGAAAAATTAGAAAAAATAAATGAGTTAAAAGAAAAGGGTATTATTAGTGAAGAAGAATTTAACAAAATGAAAAAAGAGTTGATGTCTGAAACTCAAAGCCATAATGCCATAGAAAAGAATAGTAATCAAAAAGAAGGAATAAATTGGAAAAATGTAGGAATATCTTTTTTTATGATATTAATCTATACTGTTTTAATGGGGAGAATACTAAAACATGTTGCAACTCTCGTATATTCTAGTTTTAATAACTCTATGTTTAGTCCATTTGAAATTCTGCTACTGCATTCGGTTGTAGGTTATAAACAGATTATAGGATTTGTGGTTATTAATACGTTTTTAGGGGGAGTATTGTATTATCTGTCAAAAATATCACAATATATAGGTGATTTATTATTTAAGCGGATTTTAATAGCTATGTTTTTTCTAAGTTTTATAAGTTTGATTCTTTATATCAATCTTCCTTTTTTCATTTTAAAGACTATACTTTTTCTAAGTTTAATAAATGTTTGGGCGATGACGTACCAATTTCTTCAAATAAAACAAGGTTATGCTGTCTTAAAAGATAAAAAATAGGGTAAAATAAAATGATATTAATTATATATTTTATAATAACCGTTCTTATATACTATCTTTTGGTGCAAGTTCCTATAAAAATAGCGGAAAGCCGAGGGATATCCGGAGGTGAATTGAATACCATAAAAACTTTGAGTTGGTGCGGAATTTTTATTGGTATCACATGGATTATTGCGATTATTTTATCTCTTGTTTGGCAACCTGCTAATTGGGTTGAAAAGAAAACACCTAATGAAAAGATAATACCTCAAAGCAATTTAGATGTTCTGGAAAGATTATCGATATTGAAAGAAAAAGGGATTATTAGTGAGCAAGAGTTCAAAAAAGAAAAGGATAAGATATTGCTTAATATGTAGCTAAACCAACAAAAAAGCCTCGCGATTTGCGAGGCTTTTTTGTTATTCTTTTTCAGATTAGAAATTGTATCTCAAACCTAAAGAAAATTCGTCCATTGCATCAACATAGGAGTTTTGATTGTATGTATGATGATACATACCACGAACAGACCAATTTCCGTCGATATTATATTGAATACCTGCGTTCAAACGATAGCCCGTAGATCGATCTCTAATAACACCTGTATAGGTATTTCTTGTTTTGAAGCTGTATTCACCGATACCGACACCGCCGATTACTTCAACTTTGCCATAGCAACCTAAAGGCAAGTGACCGAGAGCATCTAAACCATAAGCAGTGAAACGGCTACTTGTATCAGCCCAATCAATATCGCTTCTTTTTTCTGCCTGTGACATTTGATAAAATGCTTCCAAACTAAAGTTACGATTGAGTTTTGCTCCGACAACCAAAGATGCAGAATTGTAATCATCTTCAACAAAGCTGTTATATCCGTTAGACCAGTCAAGAGTAGAGAAGTTATAGTCAACACCTACATAAGGTTTAACGTCGGCATTTGCCGTACTAGCTAACAAGCAGGCGATACCTGCCAAAAGTATATTCTTTTTCATTATATAATCCTCAAAATGTTTGTATAATATTGCAAAACGAAGTTCAAATAATTATATTTAGAACCATAATTTATTGGTTTGATACGAAAATTATAGAAATATAATTTAGAAAAAGTTAAAAAAGGAGTTGTGTATATGAAAATATTAACATTAAACAATGACTGTGATATTCCGATGTTGGGGCTTGGAACATGGAAATCTAAACCGGGAGAAGTATATCAGGCAATTCGTTGGGCTTTCAAGATAGGGTACAGACATATTGATTGTGCGGCAGCTTATGGAAATCAAGAAGAAATAGGACAAGCAATTTTAGATGCAATCAATGAAAAAGATATCAAACGTGAAGATATTTTTGTAACTTCAAAATTATGGAATGATTCTCACACGCCCGAAGATGTTATTCCGGCCTTACAAAAAACACTAAAAGAACTTAAACTCGAATATCTGGATTTATATCTTATGCACTGGCCTATTGCACAAAGAAAAGGAACCGGTCTGCCGCAAAGTGACGATGATATGATTTCACTCAAAGATATTCCGCTGGAAAAAACTTGGGTGGAAATGGAAAAAGCAAAAGAGATGGGACTTGTAAAAGCTATCGGAGTATCAAATTTTGGTATAAAAAGTTTGAGCAAGCTTATTGAAAATGCTCAAATTATGCCGTCAATGTTACAACTTGAAAGTCATCCGTTTTTGCCGCAAGATGACATAATTGATTTTTGTAAAAAAAATATGATTGCGGTAACCGCATATTCACCATTAGGCTCCGGCGACAGAATTGATAAAAAAGATGATGAACCGTCATTAATGAATAATCCGATAATTATTGAATTAGCTGAAAAGAACAAAATTACTCCGGCTCAATTACTGATTGCTTGGCACATAAACAGAGGAGTGGTCGTAATTCCGAAAAGTACAAAAGAAGAAAGATTAAAAGCTAATTTTTCTGCTCAATATGTTGCGTTGGGACAAGATGATATGAACAAAATTAAGTCATTAAGCGAACAAAAATATAGGTTTGTCAATGGCGAAAAATTTGTTCATGGAGATTATACGTTAGAAACAATATTCGGTTAAGAAAAGGGGGCAAATTCAGCCCCCTTAAACAATTTTTCATATTTGTAAAGTAATATATCAGCCAAAGAAAATTAATGAGGGCTAAAATGTTAAATATATCTTCAGAAAAATTAGTTGAAATATTACAATCAAAATCAAAAGTTATATCAACAGAAATAAATCAAATAATCACCGATAGCCGTAAAGCTGTATCAGGAGCCTTATTTATTGCTATTAAAGGCGAAAATTTTGACGGACACCAATTTGTTAAAGACGTTTTTGAAAAAGGTTGTGAACTTGCAGTTGTTTCGCATCTGATTGAAAATTTACCGGCAGAAAAGCAAATTGTCGTTGATGATACGGTAGATGCCTATGGAAAAATAGGTTCTTATAATCGTTCCTTATTCAAAGGAAAAGTGATAGGACTAACGGGAAGTGCCGGAAAAACAACAACAAAAGAAGAAATAAAATTTGCTCTTTCAGTTTTTGCAAAAACCTATGCAACCGGTGGAAATCATAATAATCATATCGGAGTACCGCAAAGCCTGTTAGAGATAGATATGGATGCAGAATATGCGGTTATTGAAATGGGTATGAGTTCAAAAGGCGAAATTTCTAAACTTGTTTCCTACGTAAAACCGGATATTGCGTTGGTGACTAATGTATATCCCATGCACATAGAGTTTTTTGAAAATTTTGAAGGTATTGCTGAAGCTAAAGCCGAAATTTTTGAAGGATTAAGAGAAAACGGTGTGGCCATAATAAATGAAGATACCAATTTTGCCGATATATTGGAAAAAAGAGCTTTAGAACACGGAGCTAAGGTCATAAAATTTGGAAGAAACAACCATTATGACGGAACCTTAGAACTGGAACAAGACGGTGAAATTCAACAATATAATGCTTGGGCAGCACTCCGTGTTGTTGAAGCTTTAGGATTAGATTGTGACAAAGCTGCAAAAGCTCTTAAAAATTTTGGCGCATTGGATGGCAGAGGTAAAAAACACCAATTAAAATTATCAAACGGAGGTGTTTATACATTGATAGATGATAGTTATTCCGGACAACCTGAAGCAATGAAAATTGCTGTAAAATCATTAGGAAAATTGCCTTGCAATGGTAGAAAAATTGCCGTTCTCGGAAAAATGGCGGAACTGGGAGACACTTCTAAAGAACAACATATATCGGTCGGAAAAATTGTTGCGGAGAGCAATATAGATATTGTTATCGGAATTAAACCGGAAATGAAAGATATGCTTGCTCAACTTCCTGCTCATATACAGCAATATTATTTTGATAATAAAGATGGTTTAGCAGACTTTTTACAAAATAAACTGTTGCAAAATAATGATATTTTACTTATAAAAGGGGCAAGATATTCTTCAGAACTGTATAAAGTTACAGATGAATTGTTAAAGGGTAATATATAAATGAAGTGTCCGTTTTGTGGTTCTCTTGAAAGTCAGGTAAAAGATTCCAGACTTACCGAAGATAGCGCTTGTATTCGACGTCGCCGAGAATGTCCCGAATGCGGTTCTCGCTTTACTACTTTTGAAAGAGTTATGTTGCGAGAATTGGTGGTGGTTAAGAAAAACGGCGAAAAAATGCGTTTTGACCGTGATAAGTTAGCTCGTTCAATACAACTTGCGGTGCGCAAACGTCCGATAACCCCGGAACGTGTTGATAAGATAGTAACATCTATTCAACGTCGTTTAGAAAGTTCCGGCGAAGCAGAAATATCATCGACAATCATCGGAAAATATGCAATGGATGCTTTGGCTAATTTAGACAAGGTTGCATACATTCGTTTTGCCTCGGTTTATAAAGATTTTTGTAAACCCAGTGACTTTGAGGAATTTGTGAATAAAATTGATGAATTGGCAAAAGCCAAATCAAAAGAAGAGGAATAAAATTATGGGAAAGTTTGTTTCTGAAAAAATTAGAATGAAAACATCTGCTCGTTTGGCTGCAGTTCAAGCAACATATATGATTGCATATAGTCAGCTTCCGGTAGAAGAAGTTATCAGAGACTTTACAAACGGTGAAGTAGGACGTTATGTTCTTGCCGATAATGAATTTGGCGGAGAAGAAGTAGTTGCCGTAGAGCCTATGGATAAAACATATTTTGAAAACTTGGTTCGTGGAGTTCATTCCGATAAAGAAGATTTGGAAAAATCATTAAATATGTTTTTGACCGGCGGTCGCAGTCTTGACAGATGTGACGGAACTTTACAAGCTCTGTTGCTTTGTGCAATGTATGAAATAGTGCATACGTTAGATGTAGATACAAAAGTCGTTATTCAAGAATATGTTGATATGGCTTATGCTTTCTTTAGCAAAAACGAGCCGAAAATGGTTAATGCTTTGTTAGATCAAATTGCAAAACAAGTTAGATAATAAAGGTTTTATATGGCAAAATTAAAAGTTTATGAATATCCTCATCCGGTATTGAAGCAAAAAGCAGAAAAAGTTGCAAAAGTTGATGATGAAATTCGCAGTTTTTTAGACGATATGCTTGAAACTATGTATGATGCCGTTGGTGTAGGTCTTGCTGCTCCTCAAGTAGGCGTTTCCAAAAGAATAGTTGTCATCGATGTTGCTCATCCGGATGAAGGAGAAGAACGTAACCCGATTTATTTGGTTAACCCGGAAATTATATGGCATTCCGACGAAGAAAGTTGTCAATATGAAGGATGTTTATCCGTGCCGGATCAAAGTGCCGAAGTAAGTCGTTATAAACAGGTCAGAGTTCAATACTTAGACTATAACGGTAAAGAAGCCGAGATTATGGCAGAAGGTTTGTTGGCAATAGCACTACAACACGAAATAGACCATTTGGACGGTATTCTTTATATTGACAGAATAAGCCGCCTAAAACGTCAGATGCTACTGAAAAAATTGCAAAAAATGCGTCAGGAAGAAGAATAATGAAAATAGTTTTTATGGGAACTCCCGATTTTGCTCTAGTTGCTCTTAAAGAATTGGCAAAAGAACACGAAATATTGGCTGTATATACCAAAGAACCGAAAATTTCAGGCAGAGGAAATAAATTAGTAAAGACACCGGTACATTCTTGGGCAGAAGAGCAGGGGATAGAAGTTCGCACTCCTAAAAGCCTGCGCAACGAAGAAGAACAAAAACGTTTTGCCGATTTAAAAGCAGACATTGCTGTTGTGGCTGCATATGGTCTGATTTTACCGCAACCGATTCTAGACGCATATCCTAAAGGATGTATAAATATTCACGCCTCTTTGTTGCCAAGATGGCGTGGTGCTGCACCAATTCAACGCAGTATAGAAGCCGGAGATAAGGTAAGCGGTGTGACCATAATGAAAGTTGCTGCCGGCCTTGATACCGGAGATATGCTCCTAAAAGGAGAGGTTGAGATTACACCGGAAACAACCGGAGGATCTTTGCACGATGATTTAGCAAAGATAGGAGCCGAATTAACAATTAAGGTTCTGAAAGATTGGGACAACATTGTTCCTGAAGTACAAGATGATGCTTTAAGTTGCTATGCTGCGAAATTGGAAAAAGAAGAGAGCATACTCAATACCGAAATGACAGCTGAAGATTTATGTCGCAAAATTATGGCATTTAATCCTTATCCTGCAGTCTATTTTGAGCATAAAGACGAACGATTTAAGGTTTTGCGAGCTAAAGTTTCGAATATCGAAAATCAAATCGGCAAAATTTGGCAACAAGGACAACAACTGTTTATCGGTGCTAAAGATAGGGCTGTTGAAGTAACGGAAATTCAAAGACAAGGCAAAAAAGCAATGTCTGTAGCTGAACTTCTGCGAGGATATTCGTTTTAATTAGCGCAATTTTATAGAGTTTTTATAACTTACTACCGGCAAAAGGTTAAATAACATAACTTTTGTTTTATATTCGTTTGCTTTAACCGACAAAATCGGTAAAAATCCGAATAAAGATATAATTGTGCGGCTATGGTCAACATCTGCATGAATGAGAGGTATAAAATCGAATAATAAAACTCTATGGTGTTCCATTCTGTCTATGAACGTAAGAATAGGAACTCCTCCGAACAGACAGAAACGTCTGGTTCTGGTTGCTTTAGTTAAAAATTCTTGATAAAGCTCCGGATTTTCTCTTTTTACAAAAGCATGTATACGATGAGAAGTATCAGTCATTTCTGCAGATTGTATTTTTGAAGTATTTGTCGCATGTCTGCGATATTTGAACAATATTTCAGGAATATTATAAAATTTAGTATATTTTATTAATCGACACCATAAAGCATAATCCTCGGAAGGGCTAAATTCTTTTTCATAACGAATACCGTTTTTAGTCAATACCGATTTTCTGATCATGGAAGCCGGGTGTAAAACGGCACAAGTTCTCATTAAAGCTAATTTTATGTCTTTGTCAAAACGAGGATTTTTATTCTTTTTATGTTTTCCTGGAAATTGGTCAAATCTTGTAGAAACAACTCCCGTCTCCGGATGTGAATCTAAAAAAGCTACTTCTCTTGCCAAACGAGTAGGTAGCGATATATCATCATGATCCATAACTGCTAAATATTCACCCGATGCCCAATCTATTAATTTATTTCTGGAATCGGAAATCCCCATATTCCGGTCGTTTCTTAAATATTTTATTCTTTTATCATCATATTTTTTTATAATTTCTTCTACTGTTTTATCAGAAGGACAGTCATCCAAAATTAAAAATTCAAAATCTGTAAAAGTTTGTTCCAATATACTGTCAACCGCTTCTTTTAGATATTGCGGGTTGGTTTTATACACTGGCATTAAAACAGAAACTTTAGGCATTATTGAATTTCCTTATTTCCAACTTTTTTTAACAAATCAGTCCATTGTGCAATAATATTTTCAGGAGCATATTTTTTTGTATCTTCAATAGCATTGCGGCCAAATTCAATTCGAAGTTTTTTATCTTTCATCAATATAGCCAATTTATTTGCAAAATCATCAATGTCATCAGCCAAAAATCCGTTTCTGCCATCTTTTATAAGTTCATTTACAGCGGGAGCATATCTAAAGCCGATTGTTGGCAATCCCGTTGCTTGTCCGTCTGCAATTGCCAATCCGAAACCTTCGTGAGCAGTCGGAAATGCGTGTATATCGGCATTTTGATATACTTCTAACGTATTATTACTGTATCCGCAAATCTTTACCTGTTGCTCAATATTGTATTTTTTAGCAATATCCATCATTTCTGCTTCATATTGCGGATATTTACGCAAACCCCAAATATCTACTTTCCAATCCGGAAAATCTTTAGCAATTTTTCCAAAAGCTTCAATTAGCAAATGGGGGCGTTTTACATCTTTCTCAATACGAGCAATATATATAATTTTTTTCTTCTCAATGTTTAAGTCAGCATAATCATCGGGATTAACCTGATTAACCATATTTGCAATACTGACAACTTTTTTTGGGGAAAAACATTTTTCGATTGTATTTACAAATGAATCCAACAAAACTTGATAAACATTTACTCTTGCAAAAGATTTCATCCGATAATTTTTGGTGATGCTGCCGCCTTTCTTAAACTTTGCAAGCATTTCCGGCGGAAATCCGTGTATCATTTGAATAATCGGTATATTATGATTTTGAAATCTGGTAACATTGAATAAGTCGACCGGAAAATAGCAAACTAAAACATCGGGTTTTATTTGTTCTATGATTTTTTTATAGCGAAAATATGGAGGAATAGCCTTGCAACGAAAACGATTGTATATATTCATAAATTTATTTTCGGTTTTTCCGCTTAAATTAATAAAATTAACTTGCGGTACAAATTCCAAACCTGTTCCCACTTTTTTATATGTATCGCAAACAACACTAATCTCAAATTCGGGATTTTGAGCTAATGCGTTAACAAAATGAACCAACCACTTTGTATTGAGTACATTGCGGTTGCGAATAAACATTATTTTCATAAATCCAAATCCGTACAATTACCTTAAATATAAAGTCATATTATAAATTGAATACAGTAGTGTCAAACAATTTTTATTATTTATAACAACAAAGCCCGTTCAGGAGAGAACGGGCTTTTTTTCACAAAGATAAAATTAGAAATTGTAGGTGATAGAACCTGCAAGAATGTTAACTTTGTTTGAATAGTTTGCACTGAATGCACCGCGATCGGCATCACCGGTATGGTCTCCACGCAAGTTAACTTTTGCTTTATCAGCATCAATGTAAGTATAACCTACATTAAATGTTAACTTGTCATTATATTTATATTCAAGACCGGCAGAATACCAAAGACGGCTGCTGTCAGGAATACGAGGGGTGCGATATTCGGTACCGACAGCACCTTGTTCATAAGCAATACCTAAACGCAATTTCCATTGTTCGTCGAGTTGTTTGCTGACACCGAAAGCATAGAAAGATGTATCTTTCCAACGTTCCGAGGTAAAGCTCAAGGCTTTGCCGCTCTTGTCCCCGTCAATAACCAAGTTTTTGAAGCTTGACCAATATACACGGTTATATTCGGCCATAATAGCCCAATCTTTATTGATTTCGTGATATGCGCCAATAGTTAAAGAAGCCGGAGTTGTCAAACGAGCAGAAATATCTTGATTCATGCCCATAGCACCCAACAGTCCGTCAAATTCGATGTCGCCTTGTAATTTGTGGCGAACTTGGCTACGATATCCGATACCGAAACGAGTACCTTCGTTCAATTCGTATAAAGCACCTAATTGATATCCGAGGTCAACAGTAGTACCTTGTAATGTAGCTTTGTCTTCAATAACCGCAACTTGAAGGTCTTTTCTTACACCATTGCGTAATTTAGCTTCAATATATTGAATTTGTAAACCTGCCCCGAATGACAATTTATCATTAGCTTTATAAGCTACCATCGGAGTAAAAGTTGCACTGATGATTTTTGATAATGTACCATGAAAACGACCGGACCAGTCATCGCCGTACTTGGTAATCATACCATAAGGGGTATTCATAGAAAGACCGGCTGTCCATTTTTCATTAATTTGATGAGAAAAATAAGCCATTGGAGATGCTGCAGGGTGAACAATGTTACCCATGTAGTCATTATGTTCGCCAAATTCGTTATTTGAATTGCGAGCAGAAGAGTTTGGAGAAATCCATGTTCCGCCTAATTCAATTTGAGTTCCTTTGTGGCGAGTTAAACCGGCCGGGTTAAAGAAAGAGTAAGAAATATCTTCTGCTCCGGCAGTTGCACCGGCATAAGCATTACCTTGTGCGGCAGCAGATTGTTCTTTTAAGAAAAATCCAGATGCGTTAGCATTTGAACATGCAAGAACCACTCCGAGAGCAGTCAAAGTCAAAATTTTTTTCATTGTAAATTACAGTTTAAATTTAGTTGAACATAAGTAACACTTTTGCGAAAGGAGGCTCAAGAGTTGAATTATTATTGATTATATTTTAAGCCTTAAAATAACCAGTCGCAACATAAAACTAAAAAATGTTACAGACAAGCTTTTAGCAAAAAAATACTAAAAAGCAAGAATATTTTTTTATCCCATTGAATATTTTTGCAAAAAACAAATAAATACAATATGTTATGATGCGATTGTTATAAAAAATGATATGGAAAGTTAATTTTTTCTTTACAAAAGGCTATACGTGATAGTAGAGTGAGGACAGATTTTAACAACGGAGATTAATGTCTTGCGAAATTTTGTAAGGTTCTGTTTAAGAGCCGTATTCTATATCTTCAAGGTTAGATTTACTTTCGACTTTGATGAAAAACAAACCCCTAAAAAGGGTGTTTATGTTTCAAATCACGTATCCTACATGGATCCGGTTATCCTTTTTGCATTTCTGCCCGGAAATCCGGTTTTTGCCCTTAACGGACATTTGTACAGAAACAAATTTATCCGTTTTCTTATGCGTGAAGCTGATGTTGTTCCTTTCAATCCTATTGAACCGGGAGATATCAAAGAGCTCATTGCTAAAGTTGACAGCGGTCGTTTGTGCGTGATTTTTGCCGAGGGACGAATTACCGAAAACGGTGGTTTAATGAAAATTTACGAAGCACCGGGATTGGTCGCCGATAAATCAAAAGCACCGCTGATACCGGTTTGGATTGATGGTCCGCAATACGGATATTTTTCAAAAACAAAAGGTAGATTGCCTCATCGTCCGCACCCGAAAATCAGAGTTATTGTCGGCAAACCTCGTCCGTTCAAGTTGAAAGATGAGTTGCGTCGTCAACGTGACCACATCAGTAATGAAGTGTATATGATTCTGCGTGAAATGAGCTTTGAAGTTAACTATAACAACGATATTTCATTGTTTGCGATGTTGATGAAAGCAGCAAAAGTTCATGCTAAAAAAGGTTTGTTTCATCGTCCGAAGTTTGTTGAAGATATCAACCGTAAACCGCAATCATATCGTGACATTATCATCAAATCTTTTGTTATCGGTAAATATTTTAAACGCCGTACAAAGCCGGAAGAACATGTCGGTATGTTGTTGCCAAACTCTATTGCTGCTGTTTGTGCATTCTTCGGTTTAACAGCATATAGTCGTATTCCGGTTATGCTTAACTTCTCTGTAGGGGCTAAAAATATGCTCTCTATGTGCAAAACTGCAGAGGTTAAGTTAGTGATTACATCATTAATGTTTGTTAAAATGGGCAAACTGGAAGATGTAGTTGAAGCCATGGAAAAAGAAGGCGTTAAAGTTGTTTATCTTGAAAAAATGGCTAAAGAAATCGGTTTGTGGGAAAAAATTAATGCTTATTTGCGTTACAAAATTAAACGTATTCCTCACAAGAGAGGTGGAAATCGCAAGGCTGTGATTTTGTTCACTTCCGGTTCAGAGGGAGCTCCTAAAGCCGTTGTATTGAGCCATGCCAACATTATATCAAACGTAAAACAATTATCTACAATCGAAACGCTGAATATGACGGATATCGTTTTCAACGCACTTCCGATGTTCCACAGTTTTGGTTTGGTTGTGAGCACATTGTTCCCATTGTTTGAAGGTGCAAAACTTTTCTTGTATCCTTCTCCGTTACACTACCGTGTTGTTGCAGAAATCGTATATGAAATCGGAGCAACAATTATGTTCGGAACAGATACATTCTTCCGTGGTTATGGTCGTATTGCTCACCCGTTCGATTTCCACAACATACGTTTTATGTACGGTGGTGCAGAAGCGGTTAAACCTGATACTCGCAATATGTGGATGGAGCGTTTAGGTGTTCGTGTTACCGAAGCTTATGGTTCAACCGAATGTTCTCCGGTTATTACCGCAAACAATCGAATCTTCAATCGCTTCGGTTCTATCGGTAAAATTTTGCCGGCTATTGAATACAAAATTGAACCGGTTCCCGGCATTGATAAAGGCGGTGAGTTGGTTGTACGTGGCCCGAATATTATGATGGGCTATATTATGCCGGACAATCCCGGAGTATTAGTTCCTTTAGAAGACGGATGGTATCACACCGGTGACGTTGTTGAGGTTGATGAAATCGGGTTTATGTTCATCAAGGATCGTATTAAACGATTCGCAAAGATTGGTGGTGAAATGGTATCATTAAATGCCGTAAATGAGATGGTATGCAACGCATATTCTACTGATAACGAATATCAGTACGGAGTTGTTGCTACTCCTCACGAAAGCAAAGGTGAACAAATTGTTTTGGTTACCAATAATCCTAATGTTACTCAAGAAGCTTTGCATACATATATCAGACAAAACGGTATGTCAGAGTTGTATTTACCGAGAGTTATTTTGCAAATGGAAAAACTTCCGATATTTGCAACCGGTAAAATGGATAATGTGACATTAAAGAAAATGGTGATGGAAGAACTTGAAAACCAACACTAATTAAAAAGAGGCTCAATTGAGCCTCTTTTTTTTTACCTTAAATAGTTTTTTAAAAAACTTGACAAAAAAGACTAAAAGAGATAGTCTTTACAGCAGTAAAATACAAATTATCCATATTATTCACCTAAATTCAATTTTTTTATGCGTAAAACAATTGTTATCATCTTTGGCGCTCCAGGTAGCGGCAAAGGTTTCCTTGTGGACTGTATCGAGAACGAGCTCGTAAACAGAAACATCGTAAGCAAAGAGAACATCGGACACATTTCTACCGGCGACCTTCTGCGTGCTGAGATTGCAGCTCAAACACCGCTTGGTCAGGAGATTGCACAGATTGTAAGCTCGGGAGGTTTGGTTTCGGATGAGATTGTCAGCCAGCTGATTGAGAAGAGTCTCGACGGGCCTGAGGTACTCAAGTTCATCGACGGCTATCCTCGCACCGAAGCACAGCGCTTGACATTGGCATCATTGCTCGAGGGTAAGGGCTACCGTGTCATCGCTCTCATGCGTGATACCCCGATTCCTCTGATTATGCAGCGAGTTTCGAAGCGAAGAGTTTGTCAGGATTGCAAATGTACGCACAGCGTTGATGACGGCAAGTGTCCCCGTTGCGGTGGTTTGTCGCTCATCAGGAAGGACGACGCAGTCATCGAGAAGCGTTTGGCCGAGTATGAGAACAACACTGCCGGCCAGTGGAACTTCCTCGCACTGCTCGCAGATTCGATGTTGAAGGTTGACGGTTCTGAAGACGCCGAGGTTGCAGCCAAAGACATTGTGAAGAGGTACTTCTAGTCTCAGAACTACCGACGAAAAAGGGTTTCGCTTGCGAAACCCTTTAAATTTTTTTTATTTCTTCTGTGTTCGATTTTTGATAATCATAAACAATATGATTGCTGTAAATATTAGCGATATCGAATTAAAAACAATCATTTGAATTGAGGATAAATATATTCCGTATAAAATCCACGACACTATACCTATGACATATATAACATAGCTGGCACATGATAACCCTTCGACATTTTTGTATCGAATCGTTTTTATTGTTTGCGGCAAAAAACATATAGCAGTGCAAATTCCTGCTATATACCCCAACAATTCTCCGACCAAATTCATACTATAACCTTTCATCAAGTTTAATTCTACTAATTCTATTCTCATTATTAAATTTTACAATATAAAAATTTGACATAGTTGAATTATAAGGAAAACGTTGTCCGACTGTTGACAAATCTTGCTCTTATGTTAGCTTTTTTAAGTAATAACGCACTAAAGGAGAAAATTATGACCAATCAGCCGACACGTTACATCGGAACATCTGTTTACGGCGTTAGAATGCCGATTATCAAACAAGGCGCAGATATTGCAAACATTATCAGTGATACGATTATTGAAGCCACTAAGTCAGAATATCAGCCGCTTATTCTAAATAATGGTGATATTGTAGCAATAACCGAATCATTTTTAGCTCGTGCTCAAGGTAATTACGCTAAATTAAGTGATATAGCAACCGAAGTTTCTTCTCGTTTCCCGCAAGGAGATGTAGCCGTAGCTTTTCCGATTTTATCTCGCAATCGATTTGCCAAAATTTTAGAAGGTATTGCCCAGGGAGTTAAAGGGACAGTTTATGTTTGTTTGTCTTATCCGGCAGATGAAGTAGGTAATGCAATTATGGATGAAGACGATTTGTTCAATTCGGAAATAAATCCATATTCGGATATTATGGAAAAACAAGATTTCCGTGATAAGTTCGGTACATATAAACACCCGATAACCAACACTGACTATATTGAACTTTATGAAGCTGTTTCGCCGAATATAAAAGTTGTTTTACTCAATAATCCTAAAGATATTTTGAAATATACAAAACAAGTGATTGTTGCCAGTATCCACGTTCGCAAGCGTCATAAAAAGATTTTGGTTGATGCCGGCGGAGACGTTATGACACTTGATGAAATATGCAATACTCCGTCAGAAAACAGAGGTTGGAGCGAATTTGGAGTTCTCGGTTCTAATTTTTCGGATAAGGACAAATTGAAACTGTTTCCACGTGATGCGATGAATTTTTGTAAAACTTTGCAAGAAATATTTAAGGCAAAAACCGGAAAACACATAGAGGTTATGGTTTACGGCGATGGTGGTTTCAAATGTCCGAAAACCAAAATTTGGGAATTTGCCGATCCGGTCGTATCTCCAGGTTATACTTCAGGATTAGAGGGAATGCCTAACGAAATAAAAATAAAGGCCGTTGCCGACAATAATCAAGGCAATTTGGAAGAGGCCATCAAAAAGGCAATAGATGAAAAAAACAAAGGTAGTGACAACTATTCATTAGGAACAACGCCACGTCAAATAACCGATTTGTTAGGTTCGCTATGCGATTTAACAACCGGTTCCGGCGAAAAAGGAACTCCGGTTGTGCTGATAAAAGGATATTTTGATAATTATCTGACCGGCATCCCTACCGAATAATGAAACATAGTGCATTTTAAGGCAGGTACGTTGTTTATCTGCCTTGATTTGTGTGGAAAAATGATAACAATTTTTGCCATTTTCTAATATATCGTGTAAAATTTTGCTAGTTATAATTTTTAGAAAGATTTTATATGCCTATATTGAACTGGTTAGGGCGAGATGATGCCTTAAAGACTGCGACGAACACGCCATACCGCTTATTGGAAGAAGTGCCAGAGCTTGGTTATGGTGATAAAACCAAAGAAAATATGATAATTCAAGGTGATAATCTTGAAGCGTTAAAGGCATTGTTACCGTTTTATGCAGGTCAAGTGAAGTGTATATACATAGATCCACCTTATAATACAGGTTCAGCATTTGAACATTATGATGACAACCTAGAACATTCAACGTGGCTTTCACTTATGTATTCACGACTTGAGTTACTCAAAGAATTTTTACGAGAGGATGGCTCTATATGGATTTCTATTGATGCGGATGAAAGTCATTATCTAAAAGTTTTGTGTGATGAAATTTTTGGTCGGCAATGCTTTGTTGATGAAGTAATTTGGCAAAGAGCTTTTGCTCCCGTAAATTTAAAAAAGACGCTTTCTCGTTCGCATGATGCGATTTTGGTATATTGTAAAAATCCTGTAAATTTCGTACTGAATACACTTCCAAGAAGTGACAAGCAATGCGAAAATTACAAAAATCCTGATGATGACTCAAGAGGTCCTTGGACATCAGCAGATTGTACTGTCGGACCTGTCGTAGAAGAAAAACTATATGAAATAATAACCCCAAGTGGACGTTCTGTCTTTCCACCGGAAGGTAGGTGTTGGTTATTTACTAAAGATAGATTTAATGAAATGGTTGCGGACGGCAGAATTTGGTTTGGAAAAGATGGAAATAATGCACCTCGTGTAAAGAAATTTATATCCGAAGTTAAAGGCGGTGTTGTTGCAACAACATTATGGACACGAGATGAATGTGGAGATAATCAGGAAGCAAAACGCGAAATAAAAGCTTTATTTCCTAACGAAAAAAATCCTTTTGATACCCCTAAACCGGAGAGATTAATCCAAAGAGTTATTACTTTAGCTACAGATGAGGGTGATTTAGTGCTTGATTCTTTTCTTGGTTCAGGAACTACGGCAGCAGTGGCGCATAAAATGGGGCGTCGTTATATTGGTATAGAAATGGGTAACCACGCCATAACGTATTGTGTACCACGTTTGAAAGCTGTTATTGACGGGGAACAAGGTGGCATTTCAAAATCTGTTAATTGGCAAGGTGGTGGTGGTTTTCGGTTTTATAAACTAGGTGAACAAGTTTTTGATGCAGATGGTTGTATCAACGAAAATATTAGTTTTGAAAACTTATCTGCTCATATATGGTTTACCGAAACAAAAACACCATTCAACAAACCAGCAGAAAAAACAACATATCTTGGAACTTTTGATAACATTTCATATGCATTGCTTTATAATGGTATCTTAAAAGATAAACGAGTTGATGGCGGTAATGTCTTAACCAACAAGACCTTAAACGTGATTTTAGACGATATGAAGCATCAACCATACGAAAAACTGGTAATTTATGGTGAAAGCTCTCGTATCTCTCCAGCTCGCCTAAAAACCTTGCATATTGAATTTAAACAAACCCCTTATGACATCAAAGCGAGGTAGATGATGGCAGAAGAAATTAATTTGACCGTCCAACATTTGCTTATAGATGATGAAATACCATCAAAAAATGAGTTTAAATCTATAGAAAAGACATTTCCGTACATTAAACAGCATCCAAACAATCCAACCTATTATACAATTAACACGGAACTAACAAAAAAATATTTTTGGCTATATGCAAGATATGGTTCACCTAATCCAAGACCAGATAATGTACTTAATATAGCAAATTTTGAAAATGAAAAGAATCCCAGAACAGAAAATATGGTGGAGCAAAAACAACAGTTATTTGTTCTTTATGACTTGGAAGATAACTTGTTATATCTATCAAATATCAAACAAAAAGGGTTTATAGCTGATTTATTAAAAGAGAAAATAGAGAAAGAAGTTAGTATTAAAGATATTTATAAAGATATTGATGAATTTTATAAAATTATATCAAGTGTTGAAAAAATATCATTTACATCTGTTAAGAGGGATTTATTTTCAAAGTTTAATAATTTAAATCAAGTACTTGCAGATAATTATGGGATGGAGGAACCAGAGGAGTTTTCTATTGAAGCTAAATACCACCGTCCACTATCCCAAAAAATAAAAAATGCAATAAATGGGCTGAGGAATGATGAAGGAATTGATAAAGTAATCATTAGAGGTCTTGATGACCAAGGTTTTGATAAGATTTTTAATTCTGGTACGTTTGTTCAAAAAATATCATTTACTTTAGATAAAAATGAAAATGGCTTATGGAGTGATATAGAAGTAAAGGCAAAAATATTAGAGAAACTGGGGTTAAAAGATGATTAAAATAGATAAAATTTTATTTACACTTATTTTTGTATCTTCGGTAACTATTACTATTTTGTTTGCTTCAGATATAAAGGAATGCAAGTATGATTACTCAGCAATTATAACCTTCATATCTGTTATTGTTGGTTTTTTGTGCACGGGATTTTCAATATTATTTAATTCTGCCTTTATTGACTCTTTGTATCATATTAAAGACGATGAAAATAAGCAAATTAGCTTGAAACATAGAATAAAAAATTATTTTTTGTTTGCTTTTAAGTATTCAATTTTTTCTGTAATGATTTTATTACTTTATCCTGAGAGTATTGATATATACGGGTTAAAATTATGGAAACAATATTTTGTTATTCCAATTGTTGTTTCTAATTCGATGTTATATCTTATTTTTATAAACTATTTATCAAAAATTTTTATAAAAAATAAAGGGAAAAGTTAGAGGAAGGCTAGCTATGCAACTGAAAAACTATCAAAATAATACGCTTAATGTTTTACGCAAGTTCTTTGAACAAGCTCGTATCTGCGGTCATAAACAAGCCTATGAAAATATTGTTTCAGAGCCAGAAATCAGTTATCGTTTGGGTAAATTAAAAAGTCCTTATACGGTATGGTCGACAATACCGAATACACCAAGGGTTTGCTTAAAAGTTCCGACAGGTGGTGGTAAAACAATTATAGCAGCCCACGCCCTTAAAATCGTTAGTGAAATGTGGATGGAGCGTGAATTTCCGATAGTTTTATGGTTTACGCCATCTGATACGATACGTGGGCAAACTACAGAAGCTTTGAAAAATCCAAGGCATCCGTATAGAGAAGTATTAGACGAGCAATTCGGTGGTCACGTTAAGGTTTTTGACATTGATGAAAAGTTTAATATTCGTCCAGCTGATATAGAACATAACTTATGTATAGTCGTATCAACAATTCAATCTTTTACGAAAAAAGATACCGCAAAATACAATGTTTATAAACATAATGAAAACTTAGAGCCACACTTTACGCATATTACAGCTCAAGAAGGTATGGAAAGAGATGAAAACGGTCAATTGAAGTATTCTTTTGCAAATTTATTATACGCCCAAAGACCTATTATGATTGTTGATGAAGCACATAATGTGGTTACTAACTTAAACGCAGAAATGCAAGGGCGTATTAATCCTTCGGCAATTATTGAATTAACAGCGACACCAAGGTTGCAAAACAACACGCTTTATAATGTGTATGCAACGGAACTTAAAGAAGAAGAAATGATAAAACTTCCGATTGCATTAACTGAACATAATAATTGGGAGCTTGCTGTTACCGAAGCTATTGCAAAACGAGATGAACTAGAAAAAGCTGCAGGACACGAAAAAGAATATCTGCGCCCGATTTTGTTGTTTCAAGCCCAAGATATTAAAGGAGAAATAACGGTCGAAAAACTTAAAGATAATTTGATTAACGTACAACAAATTCCCGAAGAACAAATTGCTATTGCAACTTGTGACCAAAAAGAGCTTGATGGAGTTAATGTATTTGATAGAAATTGTCCGATACGTTACATAATCACGGTACAAGCACTAAAAGAAGGTTGGGACTGCTCTTTTGCTTATGTGTTGTGTTCCTTAGCCAACGTACAAAGCGATACAGCAGTCGAACAGTTGCTCGGTCGTGTTATGCGTATGCCTTATGCAAAAAGTCGTTCTATATCAGCATTAAACAAGGCTTATGCTTATGTTTTGTCGCCAAAATTCGGTGTGGCTACTGATTGTATTGTTAAAAAACTCGAAAATAAAGGATTCTCAGACGATGAGGCTCTAAGTGTTATAGAGCAAAAAACAATTTCAAACGATTTGTTCAGTAGCAATCCTCAATCAAATAAAGTCATATTAAAACAAGAAACAATAATAAAGACGCAGGATTTACCAGCAACAATTAAACTAACGAGAGAAAATGATGGAGTACAAAGTATTACTTTTACGCCTCAAACTACGCAAGAAGATATCGAAAAGGTAAAACTTGTGCTGAATGATGATAGTGCAAAGTTTGAATTGGAAAATAAATTTGCTAATTATAAGAAAGAACAAGAAGAACCATCACCAGCTAAAAATGGTGAAAAATTCAAAGTTCCGCAAATGATGGTTGAATTGCAGGGCGAGCTTGAATTAGCTGACCCAGAGATTGTTTTTGAGTATTTTGATTGGGATTTAAACGATTATGCCCCATATCAACTTAATGAAAATGAGTTTGCAATAACGAAACAAGGCAATGGTTTTATGATTGATATTGATAACCATAGCTTAAAATATTCTCCGACAGGTGAAGACCAATATGAAATGGCATTTATGAGTGTTGATAACTGGACAGCTGAAAATTTAGTTAGATGGTTAGATAAACAACTCAGAGATTCTTATTTTTCCCAAGCTACAATGGTTAAATGGTTATCCGATGTTGTCAACTACTTAATAGAGCATAGAGGGCTTAAATTGGCTGAATTGATGCTTGCTAAATATGCATTGGCAAACAAACTGAAAACAAAAATTCAAACAGCTTATGCAATTGCTCGCCAAAAATCATATCAAACATCATTATTTGCCCCACAAGCACGTGTTGAACTGAATTTTGATAATGGTTTTGAGTTCTTCGACAATATGTATGAAAATGAAATTTGTTATAGAGGGCGATATAAGTTTTCTAAACATTACTTAGGCTCAAATAATGTTCCGAATTTTGATGGAGGAGTTGATGGTGAAGAATTTCAATGTGCCAAAGCTCTTGATTCTAATCCAAGTGTTAAATATTGGATAAGAAATGTTGCAAGACATCCGAACTCGTTTTGGCTGCCAACTTCGACAGATAAATTTTATCCCGATTTTGTGGCTATGTTAAATGATGGTCGTATTTTGGTTGTTGAATATAAGGGCAAGCATTTAATTGATAACGCTGATACACGGGAGAAAAAGCAAATTGGTGAGCTGTGGCAATCTAAATCAAACGGTAAAGGATTGTTTTTAATGGCAGAAAAAGTCAGAGAAGGTATGACTACTGCTGAACAGATAAATATAAAAATTAGTAAATAATTACTATTTTAGACAAGTATCTTAAGTAAACTAACTCCATCCAAAAATGTTTTATCAGAATTGAGAAGTGAAGCATATTGACTTTTTGGCGTTTTTATGTACTATGGTCATCAACTAATGATCATTAATATTAACTATTAAAACTTCACGCTTTATGAACAAGAATAACATTCCGGAAGATGTTTTCAAAACTTTTCTGGCCTCTTTGGAGCAGGCTTTAAGCGCTACTACGGAGTATCACTCAGATTGTGTCGTGCACGTAAAATCTAGCCAGCATCGTTACCCTGCAAGATTGGTCACAATCACACGAGAGAAGAATCCTGATTGTTTGGATGTTTACAATGTATTGCACGAGCATCCTACAGATTGTAGCAAGCTGAAATTCGTAAACAGCGGCGATGACTACGTAAACTATCATTTGGCCGAAAAATTTGGCGGTCACGCTACTGTTGAGATGTGGACCTTGTACAATGTTCCTCGTTCATTTGTATCCTATGGTTACAAAGGCAAAGAGTTGCCGACGGCAGCAGAAATTATCGAGTACATCGAAAAACTGTGTGCTGAAAGACCGTAGGAAATTTATTTTCTGAAATCAATAAAAGGCTGTGCATTTTGGCACCGCCTTTTTTTGTTATGTATTGACAATTATTTTTTGGGTTTTAATATAGAACAAAAATGGAACATTGTTGATGAAACAGCGAATTATCGGATTAATAGATTGTGATGCTTTTTTTGTATCTTGCGAACGGGTAGATAATCCCGATTTGCACAATAAACCGGTATGCGTTATGACCGGAGGAGGAAATAAGGGGATTATTGTTTCTCGTTCAAAAGAAGCAAAAGCAATAGGAATAAAAATGGGAGCACCTTATTTTCAGATACAAAAAACGCACCCGCAAGCAATTTGTATTCCGGCTCGACATCAGCGATATTCAGAAATTTCGCATAGGGTTATGAATATTATTCGAGAATTTACTCCCGATGTTGAAGAAGTATCAATTGATGAAGCGTACGTTGATTTAACCGGACTGAATGAAATTTATAAAACATCATACACCGAATTAATTGCCCGTATAAGAAAAACAATTTGGGAAAAAGCCAATGTTCCGGTATCAATAGGATTAAGTTGTTCCAAAACTTTAGCCAAACTGGCAAGTGATAAGGCAAAAAACAAAGGAGGAATATTTATAATTCGCCCTGATAAAATTATGGAAACTATCGGAAATATCGATATTGAAGATATTTGCGGTATTGGAACTCAAAGTGCGAAAAACCTCAAATTTAACGGCATTTTTACAATTAGCGATTTTGTTAGCCAAGATAATACGTGGATAAAAAAGGCGATGGGAGTAAACGGACTAAATTTGAAATTTGAACTTATGGGAATTTCAACTTCATCAGTTGATGCCAATCCGCATGCTCCACAATCTATTCAAGATACGAAATCTTTTGAAGATTTTAGTGATAATTTAGAATTTTTATCTTCACAGCTAAAATATCATATACAAAATGCTTCTCGGAAATTGAGACAATGGAACGGTTTTTGCGGAGAAGTCGGAGTTATATTACGAACCAAGGATTTTAGCACTTCTGTTTTATATTCAAAGTTAGAAACATCAACAAATTCGGATTTTGTTTTGCGAAATACGGCAATATCGCTCCTAAATAAACTATATCGTCCGAAGTTGTTATATCGTAGTGTGGGGGTAGAATTAAAAAAATTATCTTATAATGAAGAAATACAACAATCTTTGTTTGAAACTCTAAAACATGATGATGATAAACTTTCTCGAATTATTGATGATTTAGAACAAAAATTCGGAAAAGATGTCATAAAACGAGGAATGTAATTTTTGTGTTTGCTAAAAGAAAAAGGGGGAGCCTAAGCTCCACCCCAAAAACAACAACTAGGCAAACAAATCCAAACAACATTGAATAAGTAACCATACCGAAAAAGCTAAGGCTATTAACAGTATGAAAAGAACAATAAATTCTTTCTTAGTTCCTTTTATCTTTATATTGTTTTTCTTTGTCTTTTCTAGTGTTTCTTTTGGCTGCTCTGCAGTTTCACTCAGTCTGCGATGTGCTGTCTGACATGCAATATTTGCTAGTCGATTTGCACTATTAATTGCGACTGCTGCCGGAGCTGAATTGAAAAGTATCATATACACCAAATTTTATGTTCATTATTACAAAAAACAATGAGGCATGATATGATATAAATATCAATATAACCAAAAGCTTTTTATAATAATGAACAGAATTAAAATTACAAATTTTTTATTGTTTTTATGCTAACACATAGCGAAAAATATTGCAATATGTAATGACAATAACATTAAATTTAATTAAAGAAATTTCTTATAATTTTCTCTATTTTTATTGAGGCTGTTCCGCATCCATATATAGTTTTTAGGTTGTTTTTAGATGTGATTTTATGTTGTTTTTCAAGTAAATTTCTTGATTTTTCATATATTGTTTCCATATTTGTTCCTACTAATTTTACATTAGGTAACTTCAGAACTTCTTGCCTTTCGGTTTTGTTTCTCATAATTACAAGTGGGATACCTAAAGATGATGCTTCTTCTTGAATCCCCCCGCTATCTGTCATTATCAAACAACATTTTTTCATTAAGCATATTAATTCATCATAATCTAATGGCTGAAAAAGTTTAATGTTTTTTATATTGGATAATTTGTTGTATATTACATTTTTAAAATTGGGGTTGGGATGTACCGGTATTATAAAGTTATGGTCAACATTTTCTTCAGATAATTTTTTTATTGCATTTAATATTGATATTAGTTTTTCATCTTGATTTTCTCTACGATGTGTTGTTATCAGTATATTTTTTGATTGAAAGTCAATTCCTTTATTTTTTAATTTCTTAATAGCATTTTCGGAAAAATAATCATCCATAAATTTAAGAGTATCAACAATTGTATTGCCGGTTACATATATATTTTTTTTGCATATATTTTCTTCTAAAAGATTTTTTTTAGAAAAATTTGAAGGTGCAAAGTGTAACGTTGCAATACAAGAAATCATTTTTCGATATGATTCTTCCGGAAAAGGTTCTCTTATATCATTTGTTCGTAATCCGGCTTCTACGTGAAAAACCGGTATCTTTTTGTAAAATCCCGAAAGAGCACCACAAAACGCTGACAAGGTATCACCTTGAACTATAATAGCATCGGTTTTTATATTATTCAGTAGCTGTGATAATTTGCTTAAAATTGTATTTTGTGTTTCTTCTAAAGATTGATTTTCTTTCATTACCGACAAATTATAATCGGCACCAATGTTAAACATATCCAAAGCTTGTGCAGATAATTCTTTTTGTTGCCCAGTGTTACATAAAATAACATTATAGTCATTAGGAAAGCATTTTAACACTTTTATTATTGGAAATATTTTTATAACTTCAGGTCTGGTTCCGAATATAAACAATATAGTTTTCATCAGTTTATTCCATCATTGATTTTATTGTTAAGATTTTCTCTAAAATACTTTTATCATTAAAATAGTCCGGAATTATTTGTTTGGCTGATACTAAAACATTTTCGGAATAAGTTCCTGTTCTGGTTTGCTTGTCTAAAAGCATTTCATTGGCAGGTATTGTGCTTTTTTCTTTCATTAATATTGATAAAAAATCATCAATATTAATTTCTAAAACAGATTTAACTTCATTATCTGAATTTTCAAAACTCATTTCTTTTAACATTTGTGTAGTTTTTAATCCGTAAAAAAATTGAAATTCTCTTATTCTATAATTTGGAGCAGGATCGCAATTACAAATTCTTATTCCTAAAAAGCTATAATCATTAACATCTATACTTATTTCTTCTTTAGCTTCTCTATACAAAGCTTGTTCAACAGTTTCGTCATCTTCCACATGCCCCCCGATTGAAAAATCTATATAATCGGGACGATCAAAACCATAACTTTCTTTAGGGTAAATTGTTTGAAAATATAAACAGTCGTTTTGAGGATTAAATAGAATTCCTGTTACAACCTTATGCCATAAAGCGTCTTTATGAACAATTTTTTTATCTTCATTATATAATGGTCTCATTTTGTTGTTATAAACTTTTAGCATTTCTTATTTCCTATTCAAAAAATCTAATGTTCGTTCTATCATGGCATCAAATTCGGCTTCAATATCGGTGTTTTCAAGTTGAGCTAACAGTTCAAGATTATGTATAATTAAGGAATATGTTGTCAAAAATATCTTTTGCTCATCTCTGTCAAATCCAGGCTTTATACCTTGCAATATAAGACAAGAATCAAGTAATTGAGCAGAAAGCAAAGAGAGTTCAACAACTAATTCTAATTTATCATTCTTTATCGTATTTGTTATATCTAGTTTATCCGTATCAATATCTGCAAATTCACAAATAGAACATATTGATAAAAAACAATCACAAAGCTCATCTTTTATGTTTTGTAAACAACGATTTGGTTGGTTATAAGGCTTTGCAGATATGCTGAATTTTTGATTATTAATCATACTTTGTATCAAATGCCCGATTTGTATTGAAAGTTCTTCAACGGATTCTCTTAATCCCCATTGCTGGTCAAATCTCTTTATAAACATTTGTTGCAATCTAAAAGCTTTTTTTCTTAATTTTAAAATTTTACAATCATTCATAATTCCAGCCATTCCTTATTTGTAAATGAACTTTGCCAATATGTTGAATTTTTATTATTTCCACTAATATGTGCTTTTTGAATTTTAGCAATATTAATTATATCATTTAACGATTTTTCTTCGGTTATTTCGATGTTTTGAGGTTTTTTAAAACCATAAAATTCTCCACAAATCTGTCTTTGTTTTTTACTGCATATATTATATTTTTCGCAACGATATGTTTTATATATACCATATGAGCAGGGCTTATTCATAATTTCTGCCATTAGACAAACATTATCAACGTAAACATGATAGTTATTTTTTGTTGCCAGATTTACAATTTTATCAAAAGAACCTTTGGGAACAAAGCACTCAGGATTAATGCCGCTGTCAAATGCTTTTTGAGCTTCAGGCCAATATGACTGACAACTCATATTTTTATATAATTTTAACCCTGTCATACAAGAAGCAATACAATAACGTTTAACAATATCAAATACTTGTTGCAATGTTTTTTCATCTGAATTTTGTGGAAGTAGCGGTCGCCAATAATGAATACACGGAATATTATATGATTTTAAATTTTTCATAGACGTTATTGCTTCTACTTCATTATTTTTTCTGATTCCCTTTTCAAAATCAGGTTCTAAGCCGGAATAACTTACATATACGCAAATGTTTAAATATTGTCGAAATGCCGCAATTATTTGAGCATTTTTAACGTTTATTTCTCTTTTGGTAATAATTGTTATCAAATTTTTTATATTTCTTTTTTTTAATTCGCTACATACTAAAAAAAATTGCTTAATATTTGAGGGGGTTGCAAAAATATCGGTATTCGGCATAATGCAAATTGCATCATCTTTGTTATAATATTCTGATTTTAAAAGAGTTTCAACAGCACTTTTGGCATCTGTAACTTGTAAAGGCGCACAAGATTTTTTTTCATTCAAAAAGCAATATATACAATTATTAGGACATCCGACGACGTTATTTAATGCTACCCAAGAAGCATGCCTTTCAACTAACATTATCGTTCTAATCCTTTCTTTAGTGTTATACATTTTCGTACGTAGTTTTCATGATAATTAACCGGAGTTTCATCAGGAAGATTGACATTTGCTTGCTTCAAATAATAAACAAATTTGTTTAAGTGAACCAACGATGGAAAATAATGTCCGCTATCTAAATTAATTGAGGTTATTTCTCCTTCTTTGGCAGTGATTGCTCCTCCACATTTTATACTATCTCCCAAAGAAAGGGAGGTGTGTTTAACTCCTTTTTGACTATAACAACCATAAAAATTATTATCTTTTCCTAGTACAAATAAAAATTCACGATCATCGGTTGTCAATAATTCACCGTTTGCAGTATATAATTTTCCGTTTTTTATAGTAATTTTACTTTCTGCCAATTTTTCATCGGAAAAATATTCAATTTGTGGAATTAAATCATATTTACAATGTTCTTCCAGATAAAGAAAAAAGGGCACTTTTTGAGACTGGTTTTGCCATGGCTCTATATAACGTACGGTTGTGAATCTGTGAGCAGGGTCTATTGCCTCCAAAACATACTTTCCTAACAATACATTATTTCCAAAATCGAAAATTAAATCATTTTTTAGGTCTAACATATCTTTAGATTTAAATAAGGCTTCAATTTCAGGATTGTAAAGCTCTTTTTTGTCACGAAGTACACCTTCATCAAACATTTTTTTCAGAAATTTTAATTGGTTTAATTTTCTATCTATATTCAAGGCAATGTTTTTAGAATATAAATCATCGCATAATAAGGTTTTCCTCATCTCTGACAAAGCAACAATCCTCTCAAATAGAGAGGAAGCATCTAATTTATCAATCTTGTGATATTTTTTTAGAGAGCTCAAAAACTCACCATTATCTCTGGTGTAGGGATAATTTGAGAAAAAATCGTCAGATAAAACATCTCTATAGGAAACATCTTCACCGACGGAAACAATATCCTTGAGTAGCATAAAATCCTCTATTGCTGATATGTGCCACTATATACAAAAATAGTGCTTCTGTCAACAGATTAAACTATCGGTTTTTTGATAACATATTTATAGGAATACGGATATTATTATTCTCTTTGCTCTCGGCTATTTCCGCAAAACGAGTTATTCCGCAGTTTTTTGCCATTTCTTTTGCTATGGCAAAGTTACCGCCTAATTGAGAAGCTGCATGAGCATCATCACTGATCAATACGGGAATATTTTCTTGTGCCAACATTTTCATAATACGTTGACCGGGATAGGGCTCGTTACCAAATTTAAAATAGCTTGTATTTAACTCAACAAGCACGCCAACATTTTTAATTGTTGCTATGGTTTTTCTTTCTTCTTCTGCCCACTCTGGCTCAATTCCCAGCCCGACTTTTTTCATCAAGTCTAAATGCGCCATAAACGTAAATAGTCCCGATTGTGCTGCAGCACGTTCATTTTGCCAATAACGATACAAAAGTTGATTTTGTTCCGCTTTAGAAGATGCCTTTAAATCGTGAGAATTATAGAGTGTATTATTATGCTCAATAAAATGTGCTGCTCCGATAAGATAATCCGGTTTGAGATGAGCTCTTGCTTTTTCAAAATTTTCACGCCATTCCGGATATGCAAAAAAATCAACCTCCATACCTTTTAATATTTTAATATCACTCTCTTTTTTAAGCTCATCTATTTTTTTATAGTGCTCTTCAAACTTTGCAATTACTTCATCAAAAGATGAAGAGTATATATTATGATAATTTCCCTTAACCGCATATTGGTACATCGGAGCTTCTTTAATTGCTCTATGAACAATAAAATGATTGGAAAAACCTATATGAGACCATCCCAATTCTTCAGCTCTTGCCAGCATTTCCGCTTCGGTATTGCGTCCGTCAAAACCTATTGTATGAGTATGTAATGAAAATTTTTGCATATTGTTTCTCTTAAATTTATACCATAACTACAATAACATAAAGAGTATAATATTTGCAACGGTTTTCTTGACAATAATCATTGCTTTATATACGATAATAAAAAAATTTATTGAGGAAATATTTTATGGAAACAAAAGAACTTAAAATTGAACAAATAAAAGATAACGGAATACTTACTTGCAAATTATCCGGTTGGCTTGATCCGAACACATCTCCCAAATTGGTGGATAGTATTAATTTAGATAAAGTTACGACTTTAATATTTGATATGCAAAACGTAGAATATGTTTTTTCTGCAGGACTTCGGGCTTTTTTGATTTTTCAAAAATTTATAGATTTGCAAAACGGAACAATGAAATTAATTAATGTTTCAGACGATATCCGTTCTATTTTTGAATGTACCGGTTTTGAAAGTATGTTAGAAACAAAATAATGATAAAGAGCCTGAAATCGTGGCTGAATGAACAGTCCTTAAATTTTAAACTGAGTGTCAGTATTTTGACATGTGTCGGTTTGGTGTTTTTAGGGCTTGTTTTTTTTATATCTGAAAAATCAGAACCGATTATAAAATCACAAATTGAAGATGTAGCTCAAAAAACTGTCGAATCTTATGTTTTTGATTTTAATAATTTAATTGAAGGTACGGAACAAATAATTTTAAATACTAAAAACACTCTTGTTCAAGCAAAAAAAGATAAAGCCATCTATTTTCAAGCCTTATTAGATTCAGCACTGACAACCACACATCTGAAAATTTCTAATGCGTGGATATATGTATTTCCTGATGAAAATGTGACGAACGGTATTTTATATAAGAGTTTTGTGCAAAAAAACGGAGAAATTGATTTTAAATCAGAAGAAATCGGTGATTTTTATGATAAATTTCCTTGGTTTACGGAAGTTCCGAAAGAAGAAAAAATATTTTGGTCGGAACCTTATGGAGATAAAAATACCGACCAAACGGTTATTACCGCTTTAATCCCTTTCAAATTTAGGGACAGTAAGGTTTTTAACGGTTTGGTTGCCATAACTGTTAATTTATCAAATATCCGAGACAGTGTTAATGGTTTTTCTTTTTACGAAACCGGAAAATTACTGCTTTTATCTCGTTTAGGGCTATATGTAACTCATCCTAATCCAGATATTGCATTAAAAACGACAATATTTGATTTAGCTAAAAAAATAAATTTACCGGAACTTGATTATATCGGTAATGAGCTGAAAGCGGGAAAAACAGGCCAAAAAGAAATATCATCGTCAACTGTTTTTGACGAGAAGATCGTAGTTTTTTATGCTCCGATAAAGTCTATCGGTTGGAGCTTTTGTTTAATATATCAACAAAACGAATTTCTAAAACCGCTTCATCATTTTAAATATATTGTCTTTGTTGCTTTGTTTATATCAATTATATTGTTATTGTTGATTATTAACAAAATATGTAAACATTCTACCACTCAGTTATCGGCATTAGGAATGATTGCTTCTTTATATGGCAGCGGTAATTTTTCACAAGTATTTGGAGAAGAACCATCTTCAAAAGATGTAAAAATAATTTCTAAAGCATTGGCAGATATGCGCAAAAATTTACTAAAACACATCGAAAAAGAAAAACAAAATGCTGCAGAAACACAAAAAAATGCTAGTGAACTTGAAATTGCAAGAAATATTCAAAATTCTGCGTTGTCGGTTGATTTTCCGCAAAATAATATTTTTGATATTTATGCGTTAATGAAACCGGCAAAACAAGTAGGGGGCGACTTTTATGACTTCTTCTATATAGATGACAATAATTTTGCCATTGTCATTGCCGATGTTTCCGGAAAAGGTATTCCTGCTGCATTATATATGATGAAAGCTCAAACACTTATAAAAAATATAGCTAAAAGTAAAATTGATATTGCAGATGTTTTTTATAAAGCAAATAATGAACTTTGCGAAGGAAATGACAGTTGTATGTTTGTAACCGTATTTATGGCTGTTATAAATTTATCTAAAGGGGAAGTTCGGTGCGTAAATGCCGGTCATATACCGCCATTATTATTTGATGGTTTTGAATATAGCTCTTTATCAACTCATAAAAATATTGTTTTAGGTATCAGAAAAAATATAAAATTCGTTAGTGATAAATTCAATATATTATCTGACAATCGCATCCTTTTATATACGGACGGAGTTACTGAAGCTGAAAATTTATCTTCAAAATTTTTCGGAGAAAAACGTTTATTTAAGGTGTTACAAAAAAATAAAATTAATCCGAGAGAAAATTTAAATACAATTTTAAAAAGCATAAATAAATTTGCTCAAAATACCGCACAGTCAGATGATATAACAATGCTTGAGTTTGTATATAAGGGTGAAAATATTGAAAATTTAACAGTTGCTGCTGATTTAAACAATATTAAAAAAATTGTAGATTTTCTGAAAAACAATATGCGGAAACATCAAATAGTTGAGAAAAATCAATTTAAAGTAGTTACATCTGCGGAAGAGATTTTTTCTAATATCGTTCAATATGCGTATGATAATTTGAAAAATAAAAAAATATCGATTACAGCTCAAAAGGAAAATAAATTCTATTGTATTTCGTTTATTGATACCGGCAAAAAATTTAATCCGCTTGAACAAAAAATGCCGGATATAAGTGTGGATATAAAAGATAGAGAAGTTGGCGGATTAGGGATATTGTTGATAAAAAAACTTGCGGATGATGTGCAATATCAACGAATTGAAAATAAGAATATGTTAAAAGTTTATTTTAAACTCTAAAATTGCTTGTTTTGAGTTTTTAATATGCTAAAATACCCTAAACTTGTTGTTTGGAGGAATTAATGGGGATTATAATTTTAAGATTTATCGTAATCTTTTATGTTTTAGGATTGTTGTTTTTAATCATCAACTTGATGAATAAAGATATTGTAAAAAATAAACGTAGTGTATTAGGATTAATATTTTTTCCGGTATTAGTCATAACGTCACAGGGACGCAAGTTTTTAAAAGAAATAATAAAGGGAGAATAAAAATTATGAATAGACGTCATATCATTATCGGCATTTTTATTATGTTGTTGTTAGTTTCCATATCTTTTATGGGATTTGAACAGGTAAATGCCGGTCATAGAGGAATTAAGTTGGTTTGGGGTAAAGTTGTTTCAGATTCTTTACCGGAAGGCCTGTATTTTTACAATCCGATTAGTACCAATATTGTTACAATGGACACCAGATTGCAGAAGAAAACGACCAGACTTGAAACTTATACTAAAGACATTCAACAAACAACGATGTTCATCACTGTGAACTATTTTGTTGACCCTGCAAATGCACATATTTTGTACCAACGTATCGGTTTGAATTATGGCAGTACTTTGATTGAGCCGGCATTGATGAGTGCGGTAAAAGATGTTGTAGGTAAGGTGGAGGCTGATAAGTTTATTAATAATCGTGAAGTTGTAACCGAAGAAATTAAACAAAAATTATCGAAGGCACTAGAAGGTTCACATGTAGTTATTCAAAGTGTTTCTATTGAAGATATTGCTTTTTCAAGTGCTTTTGAAGCTGCTATTGAAGCAAAACAAATTGCTACCCAAGAAGCCATAAAATCACAAAATGAAACTGTTCGTGTTGAAGAAGAAGGAAAACAAAGAGTGATTAAGGCAAGAGCAGAATCAGATTCAAAGAAAGCCCAATCAGATGCTGATGCTTATGCCATTGAAGTAGAGTCAAAAGCAAAGGCTGATGCTATCCGTCAAATGGGTTTGGCTGAAGCAGAAGCAATTCGCGAAAAATCTAAAGCTTTATCACAAAATGCTAATTTAGTTGAGTTAACAAAAGCTGAAAAATGGAATGGTCAATTACCGCAAAATCTTTACAGTACAGGACCGGTACCATTTTTAGATATTACTGCAAAAAAATAAACAGATAAGGAGGACACAGTCCTCCTTACTTATATTTTAAATACAAATATTGGAGATATTTATGAATTTATTTCAAAAACTAAAAGATTTTTTTTATTGGGAAATTTTCAATCGATTGAAGGGAAATAATCAAGATGTTGTTTGTGCCGTAATCATAAATCAAAATAAAATATTAGCCCAAACAGCTCAAAAAAATAAATTAATCAGTACCGATGATACGCAATATGTCGTTCCCGGAGGAAAAGTTGAGCCGGGAGAAACTCTAAATGCCGCTGTGCATCGTGAAATTAAAGAAGAAACAAATCTAAATGTTGATGTTGTAAAAAAATTGGGTTCTACTCGAAACAATAAATATAAACTACACTGGTTTATCTGTGTGCCTACCGATTTGTCTTTGCTTAAAGTTGTTGAACCACTCAAACAAAAAGAGCTCAAATGGATTGATTTAGAAGACAAAAACGTTAACTGGACTCCGAAGAATTTCGAGGCCTTAATGCACTATAAAGCAAAAATTACAGAAGCACAAAAACATATAAAAGAAGAGTAGGGAATAGCAATGGAAAAAGAACAAGAAAATAAAATATATAACGATGCAATAGCATTTTTTGGCGAAACATCGCAAAAAATTATGGTTATCGAAGAAATGTCCGAACTTACCAAAGAACTATGTAAAGAATTGCGCGACAGAGGCAATATTGAAGATATAGCCGATGAACTGGCAGATGTAGAGATAACTCTTGCTCAAATTAAAACCATATACAATATACATAAAATGGTAGAAGAGCATAAAGACTTCAAATTGCATCGTTTTGCTTCTCGTATGGAAGAATTGAAATCTAAACAAAACAAATAAAAAACCTTACAGACGTAGCTGTAAGGTTGGTATCATAAATTGCTCTTAAGCAATTTTGTGTAAGGTGTTCATAATTTCATCAATTGGGCAATGTGCCAGAATTGAGAAATTAGAAGACAGTTTTTCCTGCCAATTCTTTAGGTTGCCGAATTTTTTTTCAAACTCGTTACTCCAACCATAATTGACAATGAGCATACGTTGCCAAAGATTTTGGTCGTAAGCCTGAATTTTCTTTTGAGCTTCAAGGAAAGCAGAGTTCTGTGAAAAATAATACCACAAAAGAACATTGCTGTTGTCGGATACATCTCTTTCAATCAAGGCCAGTTGTTGCTCTTCTGACTTTAGCTTGCGATAGCGTAAGTTCTTAATGATAACTTCCATAGGAGCTGTTTGTAAGAAAAGAATGGCAGCTTTACCTTTCCATGAGCCGACATAAGAACATACTTTTTCAATGTCGCCTTCTTTGAACCATTGGAGTTGTTCATCTTCGGAAGCTGTTTGACATGGTTTTACGCCATAAGACATACCTTGCATTTGAATTTTTCCGTAGTATTCTTCGCTTTTACGTTCTCCCATAAGCGAATTATACAACCACAATTTGACCCCTGTTTCTGCCATTAAAATTTCTTCATCAGACGGACGTTCAAGCAAATGTCGCATATACAAAAATTCGGCTGCTTCTTGGGACCAAACGTTACCATAAAGCATTGTTTGCAAACGGATTAACTCGGCAGAACCACTTTGAGCTAACAAAAGCTGCCCTTCTTTAGAGTTAAACCCGTACCATAGTATATGTAACTTCTGCGCCAACATATCGCCGGATTGAATGAGAATTATCTCCTCCGCAGACGATCTCACGAACGGAGCGTGAGAAATTTTAAAGTTTTTCATAAACGTATTGATTAATAATTAATATTCATAACGAGTTAAACATGACAAAAATATTTTGTCAACAGAGAAAATATTTTGCAACTGCATGCAAAAGTATATGGCTTGACTTTGTAGGTCTTTTTGTATAAATTTATAAATCTAAATGATTATAATTATGACTTTATTTTTTACTAACTTAAATTTTATACTAAGATGAAATTTATCATTAATTTTTTCAGAAAATCTCCGGCTAGTACGGGGCTTTTGTCTTTGTTTATACTCCTATATTTGGTAGGGGTAAAAGATTTTGGAGCTCCTATGGTAGCGACGGAGGGAGATGTATTTGCCCTTTTGGTTTATTGTTGTGTAATGGCTGTTTTAGTAATGTTTGTACTGCCAAAAATTAAGCAACAAAACCAAGAAAAGGTAACTTGGACAGTTGTGCTTATTACTGTTTTAGTGTTAACAGTTATTGCAAAAATCATTGCTCTGTAAAAAATCCCCCGAATGTTGTGCAAACAATTTTCGGGGCATTTTATTTTTGGTAAAATTATTTATTGGCTGTAAAAACGGAATTTTTACCATAATATAATTTGGCAAGTTTTACAGCTTCCCTTCTTTTATTGCTGATATGCACATTAAGTGTATAAATATTTTTAATTTCATTTATTGCTTCCGTTTTTTTAGAATTGTTATTACACACAAAAATAAAAGTTCGTAAATTTTCCGAGATTGTTCGATTTGTTTTTATAAATTTATTTTTTATATTTTGAATAAAAGTATTTTTTTCAAAAAGATATGCTATTTTCTTAAAGGATTTATCGTCAATTTTAATATTCTTTTCGTAATATATAAAACCATATTTTTGCAAAATTTCGATAATATTATTATCTTCCTCAATATGAATGTTAGGATGTATACTGACAATGTGGGCGTGTGGATTTAGTTTTACATATTCTTCTGCACCAAAGTCCATTATTTCCTGTTTCATTTTATTTTTTTTAAAATAGTCATAATTCCAAGGTGTTCTTGTTAGTGTATCGGGAATGGTTTTTATTTCACAATTTAAAAAAGTGCAAATAGCTAAACGATGAGCTCCATTTTGAATTTCTCCATTGTTTCCTACAGGAATTTTCCCCAAATCCTGATTATAACCGTTTTTCTTTATAGAATAATATAAATCATCAAAACTTTTTGTAAAATCATCGGGAGAAAGTTTTAATGTTCCGTCTTCTGCTTTTTCATAGAAATTATTAAAGGCTCGAATACTTTCTAAATAGGCGCTTTTAACAAAAGAGTTATTGGGATATTTCAAATACAGATACTTAAAAATTAAATCAAAACGTTTTTGTTTGAAAAAAATATCTGCGGCATTACATCTCATTGTAAAAATCTTTCAAGTTTCCATTATTTTATTCTGTCTGCTATGTTTGTCAATAATAATTCCTAAAAAGCAAAAAGCCTTCGAGAATGAAGGCTTTTAGGAAAAACATCAGACATAACTTTCAATTTTGCTAAAGCGAGTATCCGCTTGTAATTTTTGCAATTTCTCAAAAGCTATCAGATATTGGGTAGAATCTTTTCCGTGTCTTCTACCGATATCCTCAACTCTTTCTGCCATAGTTATATCTTTACCGTCGGGACTAACAGATAAATCTGCACAATTAAGGATAAACGTTTCATCAGACATATTATCTGTTGCTTTGTCAGAATGATTCACAACATCTTGCCAGTATTTATAACCTGAACGTTCCAATATTTGTCCGGCTATAATGGCGTGTTTTTCTCCATTTTCGGTAAATTCATAACCGAAATCATGAAGCAATCCTAACAAAAACATATCTTCAGAATATGGTTCATCATTTGGTTTGAGCCTGTCAGCTAAAATTTTTGCTTTTCGGGCAACTCCTAAAATATGTTGCCATCTGTTTGAGTTTATCATAAGCACTAGAAATTAAATTATAAGCAGAGTAATTAGTAAAATCCTCCGTATATTATCCTATTTATATTTATAATCAAGTAATTTTTATTTTTTTTGTCTATTTTAAGCTTGATTTTTAAGAGCTTTTTTAGTATAATTCCATTCACTAAACATACACATTAATAAAATTATTTAAATACATTATGGAACAAAAGAACAAACAGGAAGTATTCTTCTTGAACAATGGTCAGTGGTTCAAAAACTCTTTGGACATGAAAACACTCTACACAGAGGTTCATTCCGGTGCAGAAAAATATGGAAGCTCGGCAAACAAGCTGGTAAAGGAGATGATTGCAAACTTGCTCGATTTGGCCCGTATGGGACGCATCGATTTGAGTGAGCCGTTTATCATTACCGATTATGGCTGTGGTCAGAGCAAAGCGGCTAACGTGTTGGCTCAGGTAATTTCGGATACCGGCGTAATTTTGATGGACATGCTCAACAGCGGTTACAATTACGCTTCGCTTTTGATGTATCTTGAGGCCAATATTCAGGCTGCAGACAGTATCGAGATTACCGAACTCGACCAGATTATGACTTATGGTCATGTAACGGTTCAGAGATTCGATATCGGTATTCCAAAGTTTTCGGCACCTCTTACCCGCAAGGCAGATGTGGTTTTCTGCAACGACGTGTTCGAGCATATCCCTTATGAGGATATCCCTGCGTTCATCGCAGATTTGGAGAATGCCGGTGACTATGTGGTTGCATCTATCTCTTTGCGCGATGCTGTTAACTATAGCCGACTTTCAAAGGAGGTTTTGCTTAACGGTGCGGTTGCTATTGATGAGGCTCCTACATCCGGTATTATCCTTACCGAGGAGGGCGACGATGCTTACATTTTCTCACTCCATGTGACAATTATGCCGCAGGACAAGTGGCAGGAAATGTTAGGCAATGGTTGGACTTTGCTCCCTGCACAGGATTACACTGCTTGCTCGGCGATGAATTTTGAGCCTAGTCAGGAGTATCAGTCGTTCAAGAGAACGCTGATTTCTCAGATTGGCTTTGCTGATTTCATTCCGTTCCCTACAATCGCAGGAACGAGATATGAGACGGACCTTACTCTGTTTGCGAGAACTGCAAAGATGCAGCCTCAGAAGCATGTTTACAAACTCAATGCTTTGGAACACTATCCGGACAGTGAGTTTAAGACAGCAGAAACAGCAGAGAGTATGGAGTTCTTGAAGTTCGTCGGTGCAACCATTCGCAAGAATACGGAGACCGGCCTTTGGGAGATTGAACATCTTCCTCACTTCATTGCGAAGCTTTATGCTTTGGACAAGCTCAGCAAGACCGGAACTGTTACGGCCGATGAGATTATTGCTGAATATAACAGCGGTAATACCGAGCGTATTGATAACTATATCAAGAAGCTCTAAGCCTGTATGTTTTGACTTCAAGGCGCTAACGTCAGTTAGCGCCTTGTCGTATTATAGATATATTTTTGTTTATCCACCATTAACACTGTTTTTCATGTATTTGTATTGTGCAAATTTTGATATTGTAGTTATTTGTGTTGTATTATTACTATTATGACTAATTTCGGAGGGGACATCAATATTTGCCTTTTGTTTTATTTTATTTCGCAATTCTTGGGCTGTTCTAAGTGCAGAAGTGCCGATGGCATCTTTATTTCTTATTTTGTTGGTTAAGGCTGTTATATTTGTGCCATTTTTAACTTCAAATTGTGTTTTATATGATGTAGTAACTTGCCTTGTTTGTGAGTGATCAACTTTTGCTGTCTTATCAAAAATAATATGTTCTGCTCCACCAAGATCAATATGTTCCGGTAATTTTACATTATACTTAAATTTTACTTCTTCCATTTCTTTAGGAAGTATTATCGATTTGAATGCGGATAAATCGACATCTTCAAATGTCATCTTTTTACATTTCATTTCGCTTAAATTAAGAACATCTCCTTCAGGAAGTTTAACACATGATAAGGTGAAACTCTCACATTCTTTAGGGGGTTTTATGTTGATATATTGCATATTTGTCATACAAATATGACCTTTACAATTAGAAATATCAAAAGCATCAACTTCAGGTGATAAAGAACAATTATTAAGGAATAAATTGCCGGTAAAATGTACATTATTCATTGATAGAGAAATTTTTAACGAATTTAAGGAGATATTTTCCAATTCTGCACCGGCAGAAGTTATTTTAATTTTATCTTTAAAAGTAAGTCCGAGAACGTTTAAATTTTTATTATATTCATCTAATAAACTTTTAGATTTTTTACTATATTTAAAAGTTGGAAATTGTTCTATTTGTCGATTCATTCTTTCTACTAAATAATCATTCACTTCTCCGACGTTTTGAGGTGTATGTAACTTTGCAAATTTTTCCCAATCCATTCCGTCTTTGCTAAAATATCCGTTTTTATTAGCAATTTGAACCAAATCATCGCCAACTCGCAAATATATTGCAGATAAAGGGTTTCTGTCCTTTATAATAATTGTTTCATAATCTTTTCTATAGTCTGACCGATTTGCTGTTTGTTTTTCTTCCGGAGAGGCAAATGGTCGTTCAGCTCCAGCCATATCATAAAATGCTTGCCCTTTTTGTTGTTTAAATTCATAAACAAAACCATAAGATATTCCGTTGATTTCTTTATATTGTATGCCTTTACCTAAATTGGCAGCTCTGGAATATTTTATCGCTTCGGATAATCGGTTAGTTCCATAAGCACAATCACGATAACGACGATTAAAAGTTATTGCATAAGGTTTATCCCCCAAAAAACCTCCTCGATAGATATGTTCGGAGGATGTAAAACTTTCACTATTTTCATTAGGGATATAAGTAATAGGCATACTCTCACTGGCATATCTCAAATATTCAGCTAATGTTTGTTCAATATTTTCTTCGTTTGGGTTATTTTTTGCAATATCAATAACATTTTCCGCATATGCTTGTGAAACTGCGTGAATTAAGTTATCTCTCGTGATTGGCATTGCCCGACTTGTTTCAATGTTGTTTTGTTTCATAATTTCGAACAAGTCTGTTGTGGCGTCTCGTGCATCTTTTGAATTTTCAAAAAACGGAGAACGAATACCTGTTCCGTCAACAACAAAACAACTTAAATCATCTCTTATTTTTTCATCATAATAAGGAAGAGCATTTATTCCGTTTTTCCGTAGTAAATTGACAATATCTTCAACTGTTTGACCATTCAAATGCAATCCCAAAGATACGGAAACAGGTTGTTTTATTTCGTCAAAATGATCGGATAGAACTGTTTTCAGTTCTTCTTCATACATTTTATCGGCGAATATTGCATTTGCCATTTTTATCTCCAAAATAAAACAGCATACTTATCTAATTATGTCATGAAATCATATTGAAGTCAATTATAGCAAAATGTTTTTTTACTTCCTATTTCTCAAAATTTGAATAAACGTCCAAATACATAATACAATATTTGCAATAGCAGAGGGATATGCTTGTATATATAAATTATGGATAAACCATAGGCTCAAATTTGAAACCAAGGCCCATCGCATTTGTTGTTCATTTTTTGTAATATAGATGCAAAGAGTATAACTTGCGGATGCTATAATCGGTAACAATCCTATTATGCCAAGATTGTTAGCATATAATCCGATAATAATACTTATAACCAAAAGAACGATTGTTATATTTTTGGTTAGTTTGTTTTTATAAGATAAAATATCACGAATTAGAGAAACAGAACTGATTACAAAAGCAGCATAGGCGTATAGAACAATGTTGGCAATACCTCCAAACAAAGTGCAACCGATTTGCCAATACATAAAATCCTTTTTGCTTTTCTTTACTACAGACATGGCAATACAAATTGCACATAATAAAGAAAATATATTTCCGATAACCAAGTGTGTTTGCATATTTTTACTTATAAAAAACATTAATGTCGTAAGGCTGACAACAAGTTATGAAAATCATCGGTCCATAATGCAGTACCTTCATCAGTTTTTCCTTCACGCCATCCTTTTAAAGAAAGTAATTCCACAATTTCCGGAGCATTTTTGTTATTACTCAAAACACCCCATTGAGGATAACGATGACTAAAGTCTTCTCTGTAACGTACAATAAAGGTCATACCTAAGCTATCAGCTATTTTGGTTAATATTGGTTCTACATCAAACGCTCTTGAACTTATATGAAAGAGAATAACTCCGTCTTCTTTTAATTTTGAGCGATAAATTTCGATAGCCTCCTTAGTTGTTAGGTGTACAGGGATAAAGTGAGAACTAAAAACGTCCACCACAATTAAATCGTATTTATTATTTTCTTCTTTTTGAATTTCAACACGGGCATCGCCAACAGTTATTTCTGCTTCCGGAGCACATTTTTCCAGATATCTGAAATAACGATATTTTTTTGATATATCGACAATATCTTGGTCAATTTCAATAATATGATGTTTTGCTTCCGGTTGTGTATAACATATAATTGCGCCAGAGCCTAAACCTAACCACGCAATTGATGGTTTTTCCTTTTTATATACTTTGAAAAAATCTTCAACAGCGGCTCCTTTACCATAATATGTGTAGGGGCTGTATATATAGGTTGTTTCTTCTTCGTTTTCAAAAATATCTTGTCTTCCGTGCAAAGTATCTCCATGAAAAAGCATTAATGTACTGAGATGTGGAGGAATTATTGCTTCTTTTTTTACAGTAACAGTTCCGAAAAAATTGCGTTTTTTAAATAAAAAATCAGAATTTTCTTTGATAAATAATTGAGAGAAAATACAACTTAGTGCGCATAAAAATATAAAACTTTTCTTTTGAGTAAATATAAATAACAGCAGTATGGCTACTCCTATATAAAATAGGATATGAGCCATTTTTTCTTCTATATTTATGTTTATATATGCAAAAGTTACAATTATTACAGATAATATTGCTATATTTCTTCCGATTTTTAGTAATTCATTTTTTGTTTCTGCCAGACTGCTCAATACAAAAGGTAATGACAAAGCTACAATAAAAGGATATTCGCCTACGGAGGTGAATAAATGAGGGGCGATAAAAGTATTAAATGTTCCGCCTAATGCACCACCTATAGCCAAACACAGATAAAACAATGTCAAATTTTCAGGTGCCGGTTTTTTCTGAGATAAGATACCGTGACAATATGTTGCAAAAATAAAATAAAGAAAACAGTGTATGCTGATAAACATAATGTTATCACTTAGTCCTGAACTCAATGATAAATTATAAAACAAGAAGATAGCAACTATTGCAGATATTTTATATAATCTTTTAATTTGTATAGCTATTTCACTGGTATAAAATTTTGAGAAAGTCCAGATAAAGGATAAAAGATATAGAGATAATGGTAAAATCCATAAAAATGGTAATCCGCCAATATCTGTTGATAGATGGCTGGTAACACCTAACATCAAACTTGACGGAACAAAAGCGAAAAATATCCAATAAAAAACACAAATCGGATTTGTTTTTGATTTTTCTTTTGTTTTATGTTGAATAGTATCTTGAGAATTTCTTAAATATAAACCGATTGATACAACACACAGAAAAAATACAGCAAATATAATATGCCACACTGTACCTTGTAAAGAAATTGCCAGTTGTTTTTCAAAAACTAAAGGATAGGCATATAATGCCAAAAGGCTACCGATATTACTACATACATATAGAATATAAGGATTTTTGTTTTCCTTTAAATTTGAAGAGGCTAACCAATGCTGAATAAGTGGCGATGTGGTTGAGAGTATCATAAATGGAAAAAAGATATTTTTAAATAGTACCCATAAAGTATCAGTAATCGGAGAAGACATCTCAATACTATCGGTTTGAAAATGAAAATTCACAACCCATAATGCACCAAACAACAGACAACAATGTACTAAAATTTGTTTTTTGAGGGAAAGCTTTTTTGAAACGATGTAAGAATATAAATATCCGACTAATAATGAAATTTGAAAAAATACGGAACAGGTATTCCATATATTGGGAGAACCGCCTACTTTGGGTAATAATATATTTGCGATTAACGGTTGAATTAAAAAAAGCAAAAATGCACTTGTAAAAATACACAAATTAAAAACAGCAAACATTTCTATCTCCAAAGTTTATATTATTACATTGTTTGCTGCGACAATAACACCAATAAAAAATCATTTCAAGTTGATTACAAATTTATCATCATTGAAAATATAAAAAAGCACCTAAATAGGTGCTTTTTAAAAACTGGTGTACGATATTGTGCGAGTATTAGAGTAATTTTTATGAAAAATACAAGTAACAGTGATTTAATCTTAAGCTGTTTTTATTATGTTTGTATTAATTTACAGGCGGAACTTCTTTAAAAATATCTTCATTTGCCATCACAAAAATTTGCCTAATTTGAAAATAATCATCAATATTTTTAAAACCTTTTGTTTTAACAGTGGCACCAGCTTCTTCGGCAATCAAAACTGCGGCGGAATAATCCCATGGTGATAGCTTGAACTCACAAAAATAACCTATCCGTCCGCAAGCGAGATTGCAAATTTCCAAAGCAGCCGAGCCGCAGCGCCTAACATCAATTGAAGCCTTAAAACATTTCTTTGCATATTCAAAAACATCATCAACTTCAGATAGGTCCATTACGCCCGTTCCGAATGTTACAAGGCTATGAGCCAAATCGTCTTTTGTTGTATATATGGCTTGGCCATTTAACGTTGCTCCCTTGCCCTTTTCAGCACAAAATAGCTCATCTAAATAAGGATTATAAACAACACCTAAAACCGGCTTGCCTTCCTTTAATAAAGCAACACAAATCGAGCTGAAGTTACAACCTTTTACAAAATTTGTCGTACCATCAATCGGGTCACACACAAAACAATAACCACTTTTTTCGTAGTTATGCTCACCTTCTTCACCAAAAAATGAGGCCTCGGGCAAAATTTCTTTTAGTTTTTTTTGTAATATTGTTTGTACCTTTAAATCATACTCAGTTAATAAATTTCTTCTGTCTTCATTTTTGAGCATTACATGATGTATTTGTGCATTTTTGACAATTATGCCACATTCTTTAACAATTTCCACTATTTTGTTTATCATAAGTCACCTCTAACTAAAATGTTGCGACATACAAATTTATATCTATCAAATAAAAGAGACACAAACAATGTATTTTATTATTTTTTCTACAAGTTACAAATCTTAGTAAGGCTATAATACCTGCAAAATTGCTGTTTTAGGGATTTATAAATCGGACTTTGTGGGAAACAACCCCAAAAAGCAAAAAAAACACCTCAATAGGTGCTTTTTTTGGAATGGTGCCGCTAGTAAGAATCGGACTTACGACCCCGTCATTACCAATGACGTGCTCTACCACTGAGCTATAGCGGCTTAACAAAAGTGAACATACATATATTAAAATTAAAAATCAAGTATAATTTTAAAAAATGTTGATTTTTTTATAACAATTATAAAAAGCTTGCTAAAAAACAATATATATGCTAAACTATTTATCAGTTAAATTTAATTAGTATGAAAAAGTTATTTATCTTAATTGCAGCTATTGCTGTTACATTTGGTATAACTTCTTGCACTGAGCAGGAGCGTACCAGAACATTCGGCGGAACTATGGAAATCAAGCTTGAGCCGGGTGAAAAGCTGATGATGGCGACATGGAAAGAGTCAGATTTGTTCTATCTTACCGAACCTATGGAGCCGGATTATCAGCCAAAGAGGAAAACTTTCAAGGAAAGTTCTTCCTATGGGGTAATGGAGTCAACGATTGTTTTTGTTGAAACTCGCTAATAATCCCTATGGAGTTGCGATAAAGAGTTGTCTTATAAAAAGGACAACTCTTTTTTGTTATGTATTATTATTTTTTGTGCTTGATTATTGCTCTTATCGGTTGTTATATTTGAGTAGGAAATAATAAAAGGAATTAGTAATGTCAGAAAAAAAGAAATCTCGTGCTGAAGAACGTTTTGAGCGTGAATCTAAAATGTTGCAGCGAAACTTGGAAAAAAGAAAAAAACAACAAGCTGCAATAAATAAACAAAAAGAGGAAAAGGAGAAACGTTCTAATGGATAAGCTAAAGATTAGAGGCGGAAAACGTCTTGAAGGAAAAATTTTTATCAGTGGTGCAAAAAATGCAGCACTACCATTGATTTGTGCTTCTCTTTTAACTGATGAACCGGTTATACTTACTAATATGCCGATGTTGTCCGATGTCAGTTCGATGAACAAGCTGTTATTACAATTAGGCACAACAATTGAAGCCAGAGATGAAATTATAAATAACAATGCTTGTAAAAACTATACTTATAGCACCCCTAAACTTACCGGATTGATAGCTCCGTATGATTATGTGCGTAAGATGAGAGCATCATATTATGTACTCGGTCCATTGTTGGCAAGAGAGGGACATGTTGAATTATCTCTCCCCGGTGGTTGTGCAATAGGTGCACGCCCGATGGATATCCACTTATCATCATTGGAGCAAATGGGAGCTAAAATTGAAATTAAAAACGGATATGTTCATGCTGATGTAAATGGTCGTCTAAAAGGAACACACCTTGTTTTTAACATAGCTTCGGTAGGTGCAACTTGCAATATATTGATGGCAGCCACTTTGGCAGAAGGGGAAACAATTATTGAAAATGCTGCTCGTGAACCCGAAATCGGAGATTTGGCAAATATGCTCAATTCGATGGGAGCAAAAATCAGCGGTATAGGAACTTCAGTATTAAAAGTTCAAGGGGTTGAAAAATTACACGGCACAACTCATAAAGTTATAACCGACAGAATTGAAGCCGGTTCTTATGCTGTTGCTGCTGCCATTACCAGAGGAAGAATAGAACTTATAAATGCACAAGCCTCAACTCTACAAACTCCGATTAAAATTTTGCGAAAAATGGGAGTACATGTTGAAGAATACGAAAATTCGATAGTCGTTGATGCAGTTGATTGTACTTTAACAGGACAAGATATTATGACCGATTATTACCCCGGATTTCCTACCGATTTGCAAGCACAGTTTTTAACTTTGATGTTGACGGCAAACGGGGCTTCAATGGTTACGGAAACAATTTTTGAAAATCGTTTTATGCACGTGCCCGAACTTTTACGTATGGGAGCAAACATCAACGTTCACGGACACGCATCGGCAATCGTCAGAGGAGTGGATAAACTTTATGGTGCTCCGGTTATGGCTACGGATTTGCGAGCTTCTTTTGCTCTGGTGCTTGCCGGACTTATTGCCGAAGGTGAAACAATTGTCAATCGAATTTATCACCTTGATAGAGGATATGAAAAATTGGAACAAAAGTTACAAGCTGTCGGAGCTGATATTGAGAGAATAAAAGAAACAGAGGAAGAATAAATGCAACCTGAAATTACAGTACTGAAAAATGGTTTGCGGGTGGCCAGTTTTTATTATCCGCAATTTGAAACGGTATCTTTGGGGATTTGGGTAAATACCGGTTCTGCTTATGAACCTGAAAACCTTAACGGTATTTCCCATTTTGTTGAACACATGGTATTCAAAGGGACAAAAAGTCGTAATGCGTTTCAAATTTCTGAAGATATTGAAAACGTCGGTGGCCGCAGTAATGCATATACTTCAAGAGAATTTACCGCTTTTTATGCCAAAATGCTTAAAAATGATGCCGAATTAGCATTAGATGTCTTATCCGAAATGATGACTTGTCCGTCATTTTTGGAAGAAGAACTGATAAAAGAACGAGAAGTTGTTGTTCAGGAAATTAAACAAACTTTTGATGATCCGAGTGATATTATTTTTGATTATATGCAGGCTCAAGCATATCAAAATCAAGCAATGGGACGGCCGATTTTAGGCACTCCCGAATTAGTTCGCAGTTTCGGTTCAAAAGAGTTGCGAGCTTATATGAACAGTAATTATGCTGCAAACAATATGGTTGTTTGTGCAGTCGGAAATATTAAACATGATGATTTTGTGAAAATGGTCGAAAACAAAATGTCTCTTGTTCCGCAACATTCATCATTTAGTATTGATAAACAAAAATATTATGGCGGATATTTTGCAGAAAAAAGAGATAATGAACAAGCCCAGATTATTTTAGGATTTGACGGTTTTAAATATGCTGATGAGCACTATTATTCATCAATGTTGCTGACTTCCATTTTAGGTGGCGGAATGTCTTCTCGTTTGTTCAAAGAAATCAGAGAAAAACGCGGATTAGTATACTCAGTATATTGTTTTCCTAACTATTACACCGGAAGCGGGTTTACCGGAATTTCAGCGGCAACAGACAGAGAACAAATTAATGAGATGATGCCGGTTATGATTGATGAAATCAAGAAAATGACTAATGAAAAAGTATCAGATGAAGAATTAGTCAGAGCCAAATCACAAATGAAGGCAGGTATGCTGATGTCTTTGGAAAATTCTTCGGCAGTTGCAGAAAAATTAGCTCGTCAATTATTGTTATTCAATCGCTATATGCCGGTTGACGAAATGGTTGAGTATATAGAAGCGGTTACCGCCGATGACATATTAAAAACAGCACAAAAGATATTTGCAACCAAACCTACTTATACTTTAGTCGGAAATATTGATAATCATATCAGTTATGAAGAGGTGCAAAATCTTATAAAAGGCTAGACTATGGATATTTATTTGGCAAATCCTCGAGGTTTTTGTGCCGGTGTCAGAAGAGCGATTGATATTGTGCAAAAAGCTTTGCAAGAATATGGGGCGCCGATATATGTCAGGCACGAAATTGTTCATAATAAACATGTTGTTGAAGATTTGAAAAATCAGGGAACGATATTTGTTGAAGATTTAATTGAGGTTGATAAAAAACGACCATTAATATTTTCTGCTCATGGGGTTGCCGAAGATGTCAAAAAACAAGCTTTGGAAATGGGCTTAAACATAATTGATGCAACTTGTCCTTTGGTTTTATATGTTCATAAATGTATCAAAAAATTAGAAAAAGATAATGCTGAGATTATTGTTCTCGGCAAAAAGTCACATGCTGAAATTATCGGCACGGTCGGACAAGTAAAAAATACGAACAAAGTACATATTGTGGCAAATTTATCGGAAGCACGAAATCTGAATTTTTCCGAAAACGTAAAAATAGGACTGGTAACTCAAACAACACTTTCTACGGACGAAACAAAAGAAATAACGGATTTTTTAAAACAAAAATATTCGCAAATAATTTTATATAATAATATTTGCTTTGCTACGACTAATAGACAATATGCCGTAAGAAAATTGGCGGAAAAAACGGAAAATATTATAGTAATAGGTTCTAAAAATTCTTCAAATTCAAATAAATTAAAAGAAGTAGCATTAAGTTGCGGTATAAAAAACGCAATGCTTATTGATGATGTTTCGGAAATAAATTGGGAAATAGCAGATACTTTTAACAGTTTAGGTATAACGGCGGGAGCATCTGCACCTGAATATCTTGTAGAAGAATTGCTTAAAGAATTTCAACAACGTTATGATAATATTAATATTCACAATGTTATAGTAGCAGAAGAAAAATTTGATTTTTAGTCGGGAGAAAACAATGTCGCGAGCGGAAGATATTTTTCAAAAATTGGTTTATTTCGGCGAAGAAGCTATTGATGAGTTTATACTAACTTCACAAAGCGAAGAGCTTTTTCTTGACTTCAAACAAGCAGATTCTTTAGGCAAAAACGGCAATTCATTACATAAAGACGACAGACGCAATTTAGCAAAATGTATCTCCGGGTTCGGTAACTCGGAAGGCGGTGTTGTCGTTTGGGGAGTTGAGTGTTCCCGTAATATTGAAATCGGCGATGTTGCCAGAGCAAAAGTGAAAGTTCAAAATGTTCATCGTTTTTTAAGCTGGCTTGAAAATGCCATCTCAGGATGCACAATCCCAAGTCATAATAAAGTGAGAAATCACATAATCAGTGTTGATGAAAATGGCGATGGTTTTGTTGCAACATATATTCCCAAAAGTGAACAAGCCCCACTGATGACAACAGTTGGCAATACTTTTTATATTCGTTCCGGCTCAAATAATGTTCCGGCGCCATATTCTGTTTTAGCCGGAATGTTCGGTCGTCGCCCGCAAGCAGAAATAGATTTGATGATTACGGACAAGCATTTGGAAATTTTAGATAACAGTGAAGCTGATATTTTATATCCGGCCAGTATTGACTGTCCTCCGGACAAATATATGAAAATAGGTTTTACCATCAGAGGACATAATGAAAGCAATGTTATTGCCAGAGAGCTTTATTTATCTTGTACTACGACCTCAGATGGTGGAGATTATAACAAAGTCAGATTTTTAAATTATAATCAAATGGATACAATTGCCGGAATTGAAGGGCAATTAAATATTATTACTCGTCCTGAATTGCGTGTTCCTCCTCGTAGTACGGTAAAATTTGCTAATGTGGAAATTATATTTAGTCCATATATAGAAGAAGACTTTCTTCTTGACGGTGTCATCGGAGCAGATGGAACAGCACCTCGTAATTTCAGAATATATATTCCCAAAAATAAATTACGTTCTTTTGTTGCAAGAGGAATGCGTGAAGATGCGGATGCCAATATCTTGCTAAATGAATTTTTTGCCGAATATATGGTAGGAGATTTATAGATGCAAAGAATAGAGATTTTCACGGATGGTGCTTGTTCCGGCAATCCCGGAGCAGGTGGCTGGGGGGTAATTCTTCGTTATAAAGATGTCGAAAAAGAAATGTCCGGCGGAGAAAAAGAAACAACCAACAATCGAATGGAAATGACTGCGGTCATAAATGCACTTAAAGCTTTAAAAAGACCTTGTAATATTACGATTTATACTGACAGTAAATATGTCTTGGACGGGGTTAATGAGTGGTTACCTAACTGGAAAAAAAACGGTTGGAAGACATCTAACAAAAAATCGGATGTTAAAAATGTTGATTTATGGCAAGAATTAGACAGCCTGATACCGCAACATGAAATCCGTTGGGTATGGGTAAAAGGGCATAACGGTCATCCGGAAAATGAAAGAGTGGATACCCTTGCTCGCAATGCAATTAAGGATTTGGTTTCATAATCGTAAAATTGGAAATCAAACGATTTAACTGGTCATCGCTTAATATTTCCGGCAAAACAATTCCATCAGGGGCAAGCGGGCTGAACAAGATATAAAAAGGGAGACCGCTTCGTTTATATTTTTCCATAAACATTAAAACTTGTTTGTCATAGTTAGTCCAATCAACTTTTATAAACTCAATATTCGGACTGTTTTTTATTCTTGCGGCAAGCGAAGGTTTTTCAAGTACCATTAAATTATTATATTTACAGGTTAAACACCAATCTGCACCAACTGCTACAATTACAGTTTTTCCTTCTTTAATATGTTTATTTATTTCGTCATAATTAATGGTATCAACCGTTTGTTTTTTTACTTCTTCATAGTGTTTGTTATGATTATATCCGCCATCGACCAGTGCAATTATAAAGAATAAAGCAAATATTGAATAAAAAATTATATTGAACTTTCTTTTTATAATTTTTTGTTTTTCATCTTGAAAGCCTTCATAGTAGTTTTCGTCGCTTAAAGAGTTTAACCACAGGGAGATAAAACTGATTATGAGGTAAAGTGACAATCTTACAACATACCATGTATTAGTTTGGGCTTGTAATATAGATACTAGCCATATAAGGGTTATAAATAAAGCAAATGTCATAAAATTGTTTAATTTTTTCATCCAAGGTCCCGGTGTCGGAACTAAAATAATTAATTTGGGAAACAAATATATTAGCATATACGGAAAGGCTAACCCTAATCCGACAGCCAATAAAATGCAATAAATATCAATAACTGTGCCGGCTAACGCAAACCCTATTGCGGTTCCTAAATAGGGAGCAGTGCATGGAGTTGCCATTAGGACGACCATTACACCGGTTAACAAATGCGGAATATTATCAGGATTTGAAGTGTTAATTTGTTTTTGTATCCATTCCGGAGTTTTAAATTGGATAACTTCAAAAATGGCCAGAATAAATAGCATTACGGCAAAAACCATTGTAATGACAAAGTATGGATTTTGGAATTGCATTCCCCAACCGATATTATGTCCTAAATATTTGAGTATTGCTAAAAATGAAGCCAGTATAAACATACTTGAGAATATGCCGATTAAGGTATAGCGAAAGTTTCTGCGAACATTGACATCTTGTCTTGCTCCGAATTTTGTCAGTGATAAAAGTTTAATTGACAACACCGGAAATACGCAGGGCATAAGATTTAGTAACAAACCACCTATAAAGCCTAAAATTACAAGTTTCCAAGACAAACGAGGTTTTTCATCCGGTCTGTTGTCTGTTTGCGGAACAATGTTGTTACGCACAATTATTTTTGAATTTAATAAAATGCTAAATTCAAAGGTGTGATTTTCAAGTTTTTTATCTTGTGTTAGCGGTAAAAAGCGTACGTTTATTTTTTTTCCGTCAATATTAATTCGAGGAGTTTCAAAAGCAATGTTGTCGGAACTACTAATGAATATATCGAAATCGGATATTTTTTCATGTGTGGTCAAAGTTACTTCTATAAAATCTCCAACATCCGGAAGATTTTTAATTTTTACATTATCAATATTTATATCTTCAGATTTTTCTTGTGGGATATTCATATGTCTTTGATATATAAAAGTAGCAACTGAACTTTCTCTTTTATATTCTGAATTTAAAAACAATTCAGGAGTAAATGTTTCTGTTGAGCATTCAAAATATTCATCACATATATCAACATTTATTTCCGACTTTAATACTAAAGGTTTTTCTGTATCCTCAACTTCAAAAGTTACAGGAATTGCCAATTCTTTGAAGAAACCGCTGTAATCTTTTCTATTTTCCGTAATAACTCTGATGGGCAACGGAATACTTGCCTTCCAATTTTTTAGATTTTCGGATTTATCAAAATTTATTTTGGGGCGATTATGCAAACCATCTATTCCGATAATCATTTTATTGTCAGGAAGAGAGAAATGTATCAATCCGCGAATATTTTGGGCATCTTTAACACCGGTTTGTTCAGTTATAATTCGAACATAAGCATTTTTCGTTTTTTGCCACTCTCCGATACCTTTTTTACCGGTGAGAGGACTGGGGTATAAAATATCATAAAATGGCAGTTCAACCAATTTTATACGAGATGCAATATGAATTAATTCGTCAAAATCCCCCTTTTTATTGAACGAATATGCGTCTCTCATAATTTTAGCTTCAACGGCTTTGCGATCACGATTGCTCAAAGTATATGGAACAATAGTTTTTATATCAGAAATGATGACAGCATCTTCTCCTGCATCAATGTAGTCAGGAACTTGTTTGTAATCGGCAATTTGGTCATCTTCAACAATAATAGCCGGTTCTTCGGGTGTTAAAAGTGTTTCTTTGTATTTGTCATATAGGTTTTTAAAATAACGATAAGCCCCTAATCCACTTCTGATATACATTTGCATATCGTATGCCCCTTGTTCACTAATTCCGGGGAACGCTTTTTTTATATCATCGCGCATATCTTCATTGATTTTTTCTTTAGGATATTGCTTATCAAAGAAATCTGCGGTTTTGAGCAATTCATTTAATAGTTTTTCGGTATCGAATTTTTCGGCTGTAACTTCCGATTCTGAACTTATTATAGTGTCTTCTTCCGCAAAACTCGGAAAAATAGGGATTAAAACAGATAATAAAATTGTCAGTAAAAATTTTTTCATCGCAAAATTTCAATAAAGGTTTAAAAACATTAATTTGTGTGTTATTATATATGATAGTGTTTAATAAATGGTATAATGCGAGGATGTAAATGAAAAAAGACTATCTTACAGGAAAGTGCCTTGTTGCAATGCCAAACCTTGAAGATGAAAGGTTTAAAAACACTGTTGTCTATTTATGTGCCCACAATCAAGAAGGTGCAATGGGTTTCATTGTTAACAAACAAATAAAAGAATTTTGTTTTTCTGATTTAGTCGGACAGTTTAATATTGAAAACATATCTCCGGTTGCTCCGATGATTTTGCATAGAGGAGGACCACAGGAACAAGTACGCGGTTTTGTTTTGCACAGTAAAGATTATGATAAAGAAGGAACAATCTCTGTTGATGATAAGTTTTCGGTTTCTTCTTCTATTTCAATATTGAACGATATCGCTTTCGGAGTGGGACCGACATATAATTTGATAGCTTTGGGATATAGCAGTTGGAGCCCGAAACAACTCGAGTTTGAAATAATTAATAATGACTGGTTGGTTATTGATGCAACGCCTGAATTATTGTTCAAAACTCCTGATAATCATAAATGGCAGCGCGCAATAGATGAATTGGATTTTGACATAAATCGTATGAGTTTACGAACCGGTAGAGCGTAAAATACTTCTTATACAAAAGCTCGGAATAAAATTCCGAGCTTTAACTTATATAATATTATGTTTTCCTATATTACGTTCTAAAAGTTTTATGCCCATATCATGAAATTGTTGGTTTTCGCTAAAACAGTAATCTTTCAAAATAATCGGACGAATATTATTTTCTATCAAATCCATTGCTGTTTTATAAATGCAGGCATCGGTATCAAAACCGCAAATATGTACTTCATCAAAATTTTTCATTTCAGGTAAATATGACGAATAAGCGTTTTTAGAAAAAATAATAGCATTTTTTTGTGGTATAAAAGCAAGACTTTCATCATTATATCCGTTCCAATTAAGAATTTTTAGAATAGGGGAATTTTTATTTTCAAATTTTGAAACAAATATATAGTTGTATTGGTTTTGCAATTTTTCTATTTTATCGGCAATCTCGGTTTTTGTGACTGCTGATGTCTGAACATCAATAATTAATAAAGCTTTTTTCATAAATTTACTCCTAATCTGACATATTTTTTAAGAATACTTTTCTGCTGGCTAATATAAAAGCAGTTAGGGTGCCGATAACATTAATTATTGCAACAGAATATATCAAGAATTTTTGAATTGCTTCATCAGGAATGAACAAAACCGGCAACATAACGAATAACTCAATTGCCCATAAAATATAACCTATAAAACCTATGTAATATAAATATACAGATATTTTAGGAAAATTAGTTATAAATTTTTGTAAGAAGACAACCTTTCGTTTTTTTGATATACAAGCAAAAAAGAGGATTATAAATGCTATATCAAGTATGGCAGATAAAACATCAAAGCAAGTTATCGGTTGCTCTAAAAAAATATCGGTTTGCGGTTGTTGAAAAATATTTTGCAATTGGTCAAAAATATATCCTAAAGTAAAATAAAATCCGCCTAAAACTCGTATTGTTTCATTTGTTTTGTGTTTCATTTATTACCCTCCGAATTTATTCAGATTATAGTTTTGATATACTAAAATCAAGTTCTATTTGAAACAATTATAGTCAGCAAAAAAGAACTTTATCATATAAAAGCTTTTTAAATTCCCGATTATTAGCTTGTGCTAATTGTCTTAATATATTTTTTTTTGATTTTGTTTGATATATGGAATTTCAATATGTTGAGGTTTGTTTTTCAGAAACCACTCAACAAAAGAGTTTGCGGTTAATATATAGTTTCTTTCGTAAAAATGAACTTTATCTCATTTAAAAAGTTTTTCATAAACGAAATCTCAACATTTTGTCTTATAAAATAAACAATCCCTAATTCGCTTGTTGCAAATTAGGGATTGTTTTTGTGATTACCCTCAAGAGTATCAGCACCAATCGTATTTAAAAGGATCGTATGCGGATGAACTCTCTTGTTCTAAGGGGTATGAAAACCATCCATTTTTTTCTTGAGCTTTTTTCCACATTTCGTGGATATACTTTTCCAAGTTCCGGCTACGTCGATCATTTATTGCATAATCATAGATTTGCTTATAAACCGCTTGCCATTCCTCCAAAGTGTCCAACTTTAAGCTTGGACCATGGTGATGTCGCTCTTCTTCCGGAAAAAACGGGGGCTTAAAATAGCTAATGCTCCAACCGTAAATGTAGACCTCATTTCCCTCTAATTTCAGAGCGGCTTTTTTGTCTTTCCATTTCTTACTCGCAAAAGTAATTTCAATTGGTTTTCTCATAAAAGTGTATTAATAGTTTTGTAATGAATATATGTATAAGCTGTTTTTGTCTTTTTGTCAAGATATTAATGTTTGTCACATTTTTGCATAGCCTAATCGCCAAAAGTAATCTTTACTTTTTTCAAATAAGTTGTATAATGCGGAAAAATTGAATTATTATAAAACATAAATTTTTAAGCATATGAAAACTGTAGAAACAATTACAACCGCTAAAGATATTTTAGCATTGGTTGATTTCATCTGTTCACAAAAGACAGATAGAGAGTACAAACTGTGTGACGAACAAGAAATCCGGTTGGAATACTCCTTTCCGAAAGAAGCGCCAAAATGGATAGTTCCTATTACAATATCGGGTAAAGAGGAGATTAAATATTTTATATTTGATCATGAATATTGCTCGTTATACCTTCAAAAAGAGTATAAGGGACTGATATCCGTCGGAGGGTGTAAAATAAACGAAGTTGATGCGTGGAGTGCTTCTCATTATTGGATTGTTGAGGACGGAGCTGTAAAAACCGTATTTACTATTCCTGATGATGTAGAAACAACGAATATTCCAGGCTATTGGATATATCGTTGTTACTTTGAACATCAACCTTCTTGTCCGGTTCTTTTTTTGACACCGGAGGATGTAATAAAGGCTTTTCCGTTTAAGGATATTGTCAAAAATGTAAAAAGCATTGAGTTAAAAGTAACAAGCTATGATGAACCGGTGTGGCTTTTGACACAAAAAAACGGAAGACAGTATGTAATTTATCCTTGTGCGTTGCATCGTTTTTGCGATAAGTTGAATGTTACTCATGGTTTTGCCGGTGAGCTGAGAAGCCCGCAAAAAAATGAGGAGTTTCTTGTTTATCATTCTATCGGCGGAGAGGTTATTTGTTCATTGATTGCCTTTAAAGTAAAAGGAGAGCAAGAGTTGTCTTTGCTGCGTTTCAGTGAAATGAACTTGAACACAAAATGAATTTCACTCTAAACAAACAAAACCACAGATACATTATTATCTGTGGTTTTGTCGCATTTGTTCCGTATTTTAATTGACATAAAAATACAATAATCATACACTTAAACGCATAAAATCTTAAGGAGGTATTATGAAAAAATATTTGTATTGTCTGGCTGTTTTGCTTTCAATTAATCCTGCACAAGCACAAATGAATGAAATGATGGGAGTTTTAGGTGTTGGGGCAACTCTTGATGCTAACGCCTATAAAAGTGTAGGAACGATGAATAGTGCTCTCGGACGCATGCAATTACAACAAGATATCGGATTTCTGGTTACTGAAATTCAAAGCAAATTTATGCAAAATTATCTTGATATTGATGTTTCGTTATTGTCCTTTAACGGATTACACGGAGTTAACTGGAATGTAGTTCCGGTTTCCACTGCAGAATTTTATATAGATATACAAAATATTGATACCGGTTCTTGCTTTCTAATTAAAGGCAATCCGTGGGGAGCAAAACGCATTGAAATAAACGATGGTCAAGATTGTCAAAATTCAAATAATTCCGTAAAATTATATTTTTAGTTTGTTTTCGTATGTTCTAAAAAAGTATTTGTAAACAGATGATAAAGAAAAAAGAGGAAGCTGATGCTTCCTCTTTTTTATCACAGATTATGAATAAACAAAAAAATAAATTTCTTTATTTATTCTTCAACATGGAAACCGTAGTGAACAGGTCTTCTAGGGTACGATAATTGTACGCTATAACCAGGAATCATTCGTGGCTGATTACGCAAATAAAACATTGGTTTTTCGTAGTTTTTAATCGTGAAATTTTCTTTTACCCAAGGATCAGGATTTGCCCATCTGTAGTAATGAACAGCAAGGTCTTTTGTGCATACAATATCGTTTTTTCCTACTGCAAATTCTCGGAAAATCTGCATTTTTTTGAAAAAACATTCGTGCTCTTTGCCGTCATATTCTCTTTTACATACAAGTTGTTCCTCTCCTTGTTCTTGTAAGAGAACATTTTCTTTAGCCTCATTCTCCGGATATTCGAAGATAACACTTTCAAATGGAACGGCCAAAATCTTGTCTGCCCCTAATGGCCAAATAAATACTCGCCTATTTGCCTTTGAAAAAGAAAAAATATTTTTCTTTTCAAATGAGTAGAAGACATAGTGTCCTTCGTGATTGGGTAGCTCAGAATCTCTAAGTAAAGGAAAAAACTTGTTAATAATACGAAGTTTTCCGGTTTTTACTTTCTTGATTTTTGAGCAAGTTACTTCCCGCACAATTTTTTTGATATCATCAGCCCTGATAGTATCCATCGAACGCAACATCTCTCGTTGTTCGTCGAAAAGTAAAAATAAGTTGTACATAGTAAATTTATAATTTGATTGATATTCGTACTATAAAATTACTTCTATTTTTTGTCAAGTGTTTTGCATTTAAATAGCTTGAATTTAAGCGAAATTTGAGAAAATAAAAAGATATGATTAGAATATAAAAAAGCACTCCCCAAAGGGAGCACTTACATAAGTAACGTTTTGCTCGCAAGTTATGAGCAGACACGTTCAATATAATCAAAAATTTTTTGATAACTTCTAAAATTTTTACACGTTAAAATCGGAATTTTGGTATTTCTTAAAAAATCAGCAATCTGTTGGTTAATTTCCTTGTTTGCTCTATCCCAATCCAGAATTTTAGATAAAGTTATTTTTCTGTAATGATAGGCTTGTATCGGTAAATCGGGAGAAATATCCTTACCTATAAGTTTTTTAGCTTTCAAAAAACGAGTAGTGAAACGCCATATTGCCAACAAGCGACTAATTCGCATATCTACAATCAAATCCGGTTTAACTCTTTCGTAAAGTGTTTTTTGGCAACCTTCCATAACCCAGCTTGAGTTGTTATTAAGAAAACTATTTAAAATACAAAATTGTTCATCTTCCGAACGATAACCGCCATTTTTAATTCGATATACCTCATCAAGATTCAAACGCGATAAGCCATATTTTTTATTTATGGTATAAGCAAGTGCAGATTTCCCTGCGCCGAGCGGCCCGATGATTAAGATTTTCATTTGTATTTTCTCAAAATTTATTATTTTGATACAGATTATAATATTAAGCACACAAAGTAAATCCCCTAAAGTTCGTAAAACTATCCAAGATGTTTGTTTTTGAAAAACAAACATCAGAACTTGTCAGAGCCTTGAAAATAAAAAAACGGCTGTTTAAACCTGCCGTTTGTATTGGTGATCCCAGCGAGACTCGAACTCGCGTTACCGCCGTGAGAGGGCGATGTCCTAGGCCACTAGACGATGGGACCGTCAAAGATAAAGAACTTGTAATCTAAAAAAATAATTATGGCAAGTGTTTTTTTATATAATGGCTCCACTTGCTGCATCTTCCCAAGTGCTTAATCCAATCAAATTCCAGTCTACCGGAATTTGTTCTACCACTTTTAGGTCAGCAAAATAACTTTCTTTTATATTTTCTAGCAAAGTTTCAACGATTACAACTTCTTTTGAGCGACTAAGCTTTTCTCTTACATCGGGATGAATATAATCTAAAATTATTTTTTGCTCATTATTCCGCAAAAATACGGCATGGTCCCGTCCGTCATATATAATCTGCGGGGAAGAAGGCTTATTAGACTTGGCAGTAATGAAAATATACAACTCACCGCCATCGCCTTCTGCCACTACAAATTTCTTTTCGGTTGTATATTCACTCATTATTCACCTCGTTAACTGTTTTGACAATCTTTCATCGCCACTAATGTAGGTAACTCAAACCCTTTTTTCGGAAAACGTTTCGGTGTTTCCGGTGCTTCAAAAAATCTTTTTGCAGCTACAGTCAATTCTTTGAATACATCGTTTCCTTTTATGGCTTCAGTTCCACTGAGATATGTTTTCATATCAGTCTCCTTGTAATAATTTAACGATAGAGATTCCTCTCTATTCAATTACCAGTTTAGCAGATTTTTTATATATTCGTCAACAAAATCTGCACGTTTATTTTGATAATCTAAATAATATGCGTGTTCCCAAACATCTATTGTTAAGATAGGCTTTAGGTTGTGAGCAATCGGAGTGTCGGCATTTGATGTTTTGATAACTTTTAATGTGCCGTTATCCTCAACTAACCATGCCCAACCACTGCCAAATTGAGTTATTGCCGCAGTCTTAAATTCTTCTTTAAATTTTTCAATTGTTCCGAACGAGGTCTCAATTTTTTGTTTTAGTTCCGATTTCGGTTCTCCTCCACCGTTAGGACGCATCGATTTCCAGAAAAATTCATGATTCCAAGTTTGTGCCGCATTATTAAAAATTGCGGTGTATTCCGGTTTGGCGTAGGTGTTTTTGATGATTTCTTCTAAACTCATTGTGGCAAATTCGGTATTTTCAATAAGTTTGTTCAAGTTATCAACATAAGTTTTGTAATGTTTGCCATAGTGATAGTCGAATGTTTGAGCGGAAATATAAGGCTCAAGAGCATTTTTTTCATAAGGCAACTCAATCATCTTAAATGTCATTTTTTTCTCCTTATTCATATGTTTCCATTATATATATAGTTACTATATAAAAAAAGTTGTTAATAATTGTTAACATTTGCTAAAAAAAGTTAACAAATAAAAAAATCCTATGTATGATATCACCAGTTACGTTATTTTCTCAAGGAGAACCGGAATGCGAGTTTTGTTAATTGAAGATGATTATGCTGTATCTCAAAGTATTGAAATGATGCTTAAAAAAGAAGGGATGATAGTTGATACTGCCGATTTGGGCGAAGATGGTCTTGATATCGGTAAACATTATGATTATGATATCATAATTTTGGATCTTATGTTGCCAGATATTAATGGCTATGAAGTTTTAAAGCGTTTGCGTTCTGCAAAGAAAACAACACCTGTTTTGATTTTATCGGGTATTAATGTTGCCGAAAACAAGGTTAAAGGTCTTGATTTTGGTGCCGATGACTATTTGACAAAGCCCTTTGATAGAGCAGAATTGTTAGCCAGAATTAAAGCTATTGTTCGCCGTAATGAAGGACATGCAGATTCGGTTATTCGTACCGGAGATATTGAGGTTAATATAAACAATCAAACAGTAAGTGTTAATGGTGAAGTTTTGCACCTAACCGGTAAAGAATATGGTATTATGGAATTGTTATCTGTTCGTAAAGGTTCTACTTTAAACAAGGACCAGTTCTTAAATCATTTATATGGCGGAATTGATGAGCCGGAATTGAAAATTATTGACGTGTTTATTTGTAAACTTCGTAAAAAATTAGAAAAAGCCTCAGGCGGAAAGAACTATATTGAAACAGTTTGGGGACGTGGTTATGTTCTCCGTGACCCTGATGAAAAATAAATAAATACAATAAAAAAGCGGTTATTAAAACCGCTTTTTTTATTGTCATAAAATTTAGCCGAAGATTATAATTCCTTTGGAAATAAGAATTTGACTGACTAAATAAAGGGCATAAATTATAACAAAAAATGTTCCCTCAATTCTACTTATACGAGATTTTGTCATCATAATCGGAAGAAGAATGATTGTCGATAACAACATAACCCACATATCATAATATATAAATTGTTGTGGTACCGGTACATCGATAACGGTTGAAGTAAAGCCCATAATAAAAACAATATTCCATATATTTGAACCGACTACATTACCTAAAGCTACGCCGTTTTGATGGCGAATTGCTGCCATTATGGTGGTTGCTAATTCAGGCAAAGATGTTCCGACAGCAATTATGGTAAGACCGATAATTTCTTCTGATATTCCTAAAATGCGCGCAATATCAACAGCCCCCTTTACTAATAAATCAGCTCCATAAATAATGCCGGCTAAGCCCAAAACTGTAACACCTACAACAAAAAGCCAATTTTTTTCAGCAATCGGACTTGTGCTTTCTTCATCGGGTTCTGAATTAATTGAATTGCGATAGTTGTAATAAATAAAAGCGAAGAGTAAAAGTAACATCACTATACCTTGCCACATAACAAAAGTTCCGGTAAACGAAAAAACAACAAAAATAATGTTAACGGCTAACAAGAAAGTGAAATCTTTTAAGAAAACACGACGTTCACATGTTATAGGATATATCATTGCTGCTGCACCTAATATTAAAAGTACATTTGCGACGTTAGAACCGACGACGTTACCGATAGAAATTCCGGCTCCTCCACTTAACGCAGCTCTGATGCTAACTACAAATTCGGGAGCGGAGGTTCCAAAAGCAACAATGGTTAACCCAATGATTATCGGTGGAATTTTTAATTTATTGGCAATGGCAACAGCTCCTCTTACAGTATATTCTGCTCCAACCATCAATAACACAAAACCGACTAAAATTAAAAACGACGCATGTAACATACGAAAATCCTTTCTTTATATAATATCGTAAAGGTTATAACATACTGATAAATAAAAGCAAATTTTATTTACTTAAATAGTTATTTTAAAATCTTGCGTAACTTTATATTTATATGTATAATCATCTCGCTTTTTATGATTATTGTTTCACTTATTAAAATTTATAGCTTATGAAATGGTTTAAAATTATTTTTGCATTAGCAGTAATTGTTGTGCTGTTGATGTTTGTCAGATTTGAACGTCCGTCTGTTGTCAGACAGCTTGACGATGAAAATGTTCTTCTTAGTGAGCCGGAATATTGTCCGCCAATTTATTGGAAAGATAGTCGGTATAACTATTACGACTTTAAAGAGGATTTCTTTTCTCGCAGAATACCATACAGCATTACCGATAAGATAAAGGTGTGGTGTGACGGTAAAGTTTACGAAATGAAAATTTGTAGCAAATACAAATATCAAGGAGAATTTGAAATAGTCAAGACTTACAAAACCGACCATGCCGGAATGGTTAAGAAATATCAAGAAGATATTGAACATGCTCTTCCGTCGTTGTTGGCTGAAACAGATGATTTTAACGTGATATCAGTTCATTTGTCTGATATGATAAAGAAATGGTATCCGCTTCAGGACTTTGAAATTGTGAGCATTGAGGTTAAATAGAACCTAATTATTTATTCATTTAAATTTTCAACCATGGTTAAAAAATCGAAAATTATGCAAAAGTTGCTTGATGCAATTTTTGAGTTGGAGCTGTCTAAAGAAGAGGCTCTGGCGGTGGTGAGCGAGTTTATTAATCGCTACAAGCTTGAAATGGCAGATTGTTTTCCGAAAGAAAATGCCGCATTTGTGGATTTTGCCAAGCAGGTGAAAGAACAAATTATGCCGGCTTATGTTTCTTTGAAGCAATTAGCCGAGTTTTGTGAGGTTGATACAAGTGCTTTGTTACAAACGACACCTGTAATTAAGAACGAAGAAGAGGTTAAGGATAAAGGAGAGACCGAAACTCCAGAATCTTCACCGGTCATACCTCAAAAAGGGTACAGTAAAAACGGCAAAAAACTCGGACGACCTAAAAAAGTTGTTGTCAAAGAGGAAAAAGCTGAAGAAACAGAAAGTGAGCCTGTCGGCGAAATTGTTGCCTCCCAACCAACCGTGCAAATCGAGGAAAAGCCGGATGAGCCTGAAACAGAGCCGGAAAAATCTTTTGAGGAAGAAGTTGAAGCTCTAAAGTTTGGAAAAGAGTACTCTCTTTATGCTTTGTATATGTACAAAGACCGCTTTGTCAGGACTAACCGTGTTTTGACAGAAGCCAGAGCTATCGGAGTATTTATTCCGTATTTGCGTAGAGACGGAAACAAAGAGTTCATTCTTTATTATACGGACGAATATCCCGGTTTAACTAAGCGAGTTGCGTTAGCTTATGCTCGAAACAAACTGCCTGCTTATAACGGTGTTAAGTGGAAAATTAAGGAAAATATTCACGACGCCTCGATTAAAGCGGTTCTCCCTGAACTCAATATGTTGCTCAAGAAAATGGGTGGAGACAAGTTTGAAGGTCATTACCAAGATCCGCATGAAACATATTTCGGAGAAAATTCTATGACTGACAAAAAAATCCGTTATGTTTGTGAAGTTGCCGAAAGCTAATAATCTTTGCGAATAAAAATATCCCGAAATTCAATTTTTCGGGATATTTTTTTATAAAGCACTTGACTTGTGGACAAAATTTTTGTACCATATTGCCTAGTATTAACTTTTAATAAATTATTTAACTATGAATGCAGTTTTTGTTGTTGTACTTGCAGTTGTTCTCATCGGTGTTATCTTTGCTTTTTGGTCGCAGAACGCTAAGTTGGACAAGGCAAAGGCCGCCCGTACTCGTGCAAACGAAGAGGCCGCGGAGCTGAATGGCAAAATAGGTATCTATGAGGAGTATCTTAAGAGGCTTGTCAATGGGCTTGATGAGGATGCTCTTCGGAAACTTCGCATAGATTTGGTTGCTTCTCGTGTAGATGTCGAGTCTGCGAAGGATTCTCCTCAGCGCGAGGGAGGTATCGACGCATGCCGTAAGTTGCTCGATTGTGTCGATGAAGCTTACAGTCGCAAGTAATATTGCAAATGCAATTAGAGAACAGGTAGTTTAGAACTGCCTGTTTTTTTTGTGCTTGAATAAAAAGATTGCTTGCCCTTTTAAATAATTTTATTTAATCTGTTTCATAGTAATGAATAAGGAGAAAAAAATGAAGAAAATAGCAGCAATTATGTTATTGACCAGTATGCTTGCAGCCTGTGCCATAGATCCGTATACAGGTCAAAGCAAAGTTTCAAAAACCGCTTGGGGAACAGGTATCGGAACAGCAGTAGGAGCCGGTGTAGGAGCTTTAATCGGTGGAGAAAAAGGTGCCTTAATCGGAGCCGGTGTTGGTGCGTTAGGTGGTGCGGCAACTGGAGGATATATGGATGTTCAAGCTCGTAAACTTCGCCAGGAATTGACCGGAACAGGTGTTCAAGTTCAACAACTTGAAAATGGTCAAATCTTACTTATTATGCCGAGTAACATTACTTTTGCTACTGATTCAGCTGTATTTCAAAGCGGATTTAATTCGGTGTTAGATTCAGTTGCCAAAGTTTTGGCAGAATACAATAAAACCATTATTTATGTAACAGGACATACTGATAGTACCGGTTCTGATTCGTATAATAATACATTATCTCAAAATCGTGCTTCTGCAGTTGCAAATTATTTGTCATTGCGTGGTGTAAATGCTTCTCGTATGGTGGTTAGAGGAATGGGTAAAACAAATCCGATTGCTTCCAATGATACAGCGGAAGGACGAGCACAAAATCGCCGTGTTGAATTAACTATCCAACAAATAAACTAAAATTTTTCAAATAATTGATAGAAAGTCCGGAATAAAATTTCGGACTTTTTGTTTTTTATCACTTGAATTGTTAAAAATGAATATCATATCAAATGTACCAATTAACAAAAAGAGGATATGATAATGAAAAAAATAGTCACTTTGTTTATGTTTACGTTTTTGGCTCTGACCGGATATTATGTAGGGGTGGCTGTTGCTCAAAATAATGCTGAAGATATGAAAGCGAGTGAGCCTGTCGGTGTAATGGTTGTTGAAGAAGAATATAGTGTTGAAGCTACACCGGATATGACCAAAGAACACGATAAAGACAAACATGCAAAAGATACCGGTAATGAAAATAATGATACTGAAGCAGAAGCAGAAGTTATTGAAGAAGATGTGATGGAAGATGACGAAGAATAAATAAACTAAAAATATACATTCCACCTGAGACTGCTCCTCCGAGAGAATTACCCCTCGCTCTCGGAGGATTTTTATAATAAAAAACTGCGGTCTTCCGCAGTTTTAAGATTTTATTTTCTGAAAATATATTTAAAACCTAAGGTGTATTCGCTCAGGTGATCATAACTGCTTATTTGATCGGTATGAATATATCTTCCGATAAAATGAACAGACCATTTCTCGTTAATATTGTAGCTTAATCCTGCTCCAAAACGATATCCCCAACCTGAATCTTTTATAGAAGAACTGTCATAAAATTTATGTTTAAAATTATAATTTCCGATACCTGCAGTTGCTAGAGGTGCGATTCTGCCTTCGCAACCCAGAGGTAAATAAGCAATGGCATCGAGTCCGAAAGCACTAAAACGAGTGCTTTTCAAGTTGAATGAGCCCAATTCGTCCTTATCTGATTGTTGATAAAAAACTTCTGTTCCGAAATACTTATTATAGACAGAACCGATGACTGCACTGACTGAATTTTGGTGAGAGTGTACATTTCTTGCACTACTTTCGTTATAGGCATAGTTTAAGCCGACATAAGGTATATATTCATTTTCAATTGCATGAGCGTTTGTTCCGATAACCGAAACTAAACCTGCAACAGCAACTTTTATGCTTATTTTTTGCATTTTTAATCCTTTCTTTATTCCTTTTTAATATAATTTAAGCTATACTTGATAAAAGTAAAGAAATTTATTTGGAGGTTGTGATGAAAAGAACCCAAAATCAAAAAGGTTATACACTTCTTGAAAGTATAATGTTTATCGCAGTTATTACCGCTGTCTCCATCGGTATTGTAAAAGTTGTTAGCAGTATGCTTGATCGGTATAAAATCAGTCGTCTGACCTCACAAGTTGCAGAATTACAAAAATCAATTAATGTCCGTTTTGCCGCAGCTGAAAGCTATGAAAAACTAAATATGGGATTGTTAATAGAGGAAAATTTGCTTCCCGGAGATATTAGTGTTGGGTCAGGAGGTGGTGTTCGTCATAAATTTAACGGACTTGTTCAAGTTAATGCCGTTTTGAGTGGTAGAGCCTATCAAATAAGGTTTACCAAACTTCCCAAACAACCTTGCGTTGAGTTGGCTATTCAAAATTGGGCTCATGACCAATATTCAAATTTAATTTTTATGAAAGTTAACGGCGTTCCTGCTAAATGGAGAAATGCTACCTATATAATGCCTTTATCGGTAGTACAGGCAGAAACTTTATGTCATGATGAACTCAATAATGAAATTACATGGAGATTTCAATAAACAGCGGTAACAATACGATTTTAGCGTAAAACAGACTCTTTTTTCTTGATTATGTTATAAAATTATTTGTATATGTTATCTATTATATACTTAAATTATAAATAAGGAGAGCAAAAATGGTAGAAACATCAATAATTCTTCCTCCCGACTACAGACCTTCAGCCGATGAAGAATATATGAACGAAATGCAGTTAGAATATTTTCGTCAAAAACTAGAAAACTGGAAGAAATCTTTGGTTCATCAAGCGGAAGATACTTTGGAAGATTTGCGTCAAGGTGGGCTTAATCAGCCGGATGATGTTGATAGAGCATCGTTAGAAACAGATAAGGCTCTCGATTTGCGTACAAAAGACCGAGCACGCAAGCTCATTTCAAAGATTAATGCAGCATTACGCCGAATTGAAGACGGCGAATACGGATATTGCGAAGAAACCGGCGAACCTATCGGTATTGAACGTTTAGAAGCTCGTCCTGTCGCAACATTGAGTATTGAGGCTCAAGAACGTCACGAAAGAATGGAAAAAACTTATAATGAGGACTAACCTCAATATGTCGAAAAAAGATTTTATATTGGCATCGGCTTCACCGCACAGGTTGGCTTTGCTTGAACAAATCGGTTATGCGCCTAAAATGGTTGCTCCGGCAGATATTGATGAGTCGGTCAAAAAAGGAGAAAATCCTACTGCTTATGTTAAACGTATGGCTTTAGAAAAAGCTCTTAAATCTGCATCATTAAATCCTAATGAAAATATTTTGGCAGGAGATACAGTCGTTTGTGTCGGTAGCCGTATTTTGCACAAATCTAAAAATGACGAAGAGCAAACTGCGGTAATGAAACTTGTTTCAGGGCGTTCAAGCCGAGTTATTAGTGCAATATGTCTTATAAGTAAAGACGGAAAAATATCTCAAAGATGTGTAGAATCCAGAGTTATAACCAAAAGATTAAGTGATGCCGAAATTAAAGAATATGTTGACGGACATGAGTGGATAGGCTGTTGCGGATACAAAATAGACGGGTGTTTTGCCGGATATGTGCAAAAAATTATCGGTTCATATACCGGTATTGTAGGTCTTCCGTTGTTTGAAACGCAAAATTTATTGAGAGGAATAGGTGTGAAATGATAGATACCATTATTTATGATAAAAATTCTCAAGTAACAGGAATTGCTTTATTGAAAAGCGGAGAAGTAAAAAATATTGAAATTATTAGCGGAAATCAAGCTATAAGCGGTAATGTATATTTAGGGAAGATTACTAAAAAGGTTTCACTTGCTCATGATAGAGAAGGTTTTTTTGTTAATATCGGAGATGGTAAAGAAGCTTTCTTAAATGGTGATGAATATGGTATGAACGAAGTAAAGCTTGTTGAGGGTCAAAGTGTTGTTGTTCAGGTTGCTCAAGAACGTCATGCCGAAAAAAATGCTCGTTTGGTTCGCTCTATTCAGCTCGTAGGAACTTATGTCGTATATTGTCCATATCGTATGGATGTCGGAGCTTCAAATAAAATTGAAGATAAAAATAAAGTTGCGGAACTGATAGAGGCCGTAAAAGATGAGGTTACCGGACAAGAAGGTTGGGTATTGCGAACAGCTGCCGGAGATGTGGATTTCTCGGTTATTGCCGCAGAAATGAAACAACTGCGCGATACTTTTGAAAATATTCGTATTAAGGCTCGCAATGAACAAGCTCCATATTTGTTATATAGCAAACCTGATTCTATTTTGGAATATATCAATTTTTATAAAAATTCATTGGAGAAAGTTATAACCAACAATCATAATTTGAAAGATGTATTACCTGATAATATTGAATGTGTTATCAGCTCCAGTCCTTTTGAAGAATATGGGGTTGACGAAATTATCGGCGAAGCATTAGAAAAAACAGTTGTTCTGAAACACGGTGGTAGAGTGACCATAGAAGAGACTAAAGCTTGCGTAGCCATTGATGTTGATAGCGGAAAAGATAACGGTGGTGGTGCTCTCAATCGCTTAAACGAAGAAGCGGCTTATGAAATTGCAAAACAAATTCGTTTACGTAATTTAGCCGGAAAAATTGTTGTGGATTTTGCCGGTCATTCAGAATATCGCTATATCAAGCCATTATTGGAAATTTTGGAAAAAGAACTGAATAAAGATATGACCAAGAGTCGTGTTATCGGTTTGAGCCACGGCGGATTGGTAGAGATTATTCGTGTTCGTAAACGTCCTACCTTGCAAGAACTTATGAGCGAAGAATGTCCTACTTGTCAAGGAACAGGTCGAGTAGAAAAGGGCGAATAATGAGCGAAGATATAAAAAGATATTGTTGTCCGATATGCAAAAAAGAGTTTACGGACACGCAATATAAACCCTTTTGTTCCAAAAGATGTGCAGACATCGATTTAGGAAACTGGTTTAACGGAGCTTATCGTTTTGAAGCACAAGAGATTGACGAACAAGACGTAGAAGAATTGGAAAAACTGGTAACTGAAACAGAAAAAGAATGAATAAAAACCGCTTTGTTTTCAAAGCGGTTTTTTGTTACCAATTTAAATTTTTGTCATCGTGAGAAAATTTTCAATTTTTCGTGCCAATCCATTATCCACATCGTCATTGCGAAGCCCGTTAGTGCTGTGCATAACTTTTTAACTGGGTTGATGACGATTTTTCTTTTGTCATTGCGAGGAGTGGTAGCGACGTGGCAATCCATTGATTTTTATAACATATAGTTTCTGGATTGCTTCGCAAGGACTGACGTCCGCTCGCAATGGCCAGTTGAGGAATTTGACTGCTTTTTAATACTTCATCGCTCGCAATGGTGAGAAAGGGGATATTCATTCGCACGGATAATGATAGATGTTTTTCATAGAAAATTGCAAAAAAATGGGGATATTAAGTGAGTTTGTCTGAAAAATATTAAATTTTATCATGTAAAAACAATAAATTGTAATAATAAAAAACGTACCTTTTTTTGAGCAAAAATCAAGACCCAAAACCAAGGCTTACAGAAGAAATTTTACGTTCCAATTAAAGGTACGTTTAATTAGAGCAAACAAAAAAGAGAAAAATTATGAATAAAAACAATCAAATGGGGCGTTCCATGGTGGAAATGTTAGGTGTATTGGCGATTATAGGTGTTTTGTTGGTAGGAGGTATCGCCGGATATTCAAAAGCTATGGAAAAGTTTAAAATCGGCAAATTGCTCGATCAATTGGTGATGATAATTACTAATGTTAGGACCTTATATTCAGGTCAGCCAAATTATGAAGGCTTAAATAATGTTGTTGCAATACAATCTGGGGCAATACCAACAGAAATGCTAAATGGTAAATCTTCAACAGTAGCTACGGAAATTTATCATGCGTTAAATGGAGAAGTTGCTATTGATGATTATTCTTCTTCTGATGGTATTCATAGAGCACACTTTTCTATAGTTTTTCATGATTTACCTGTAAATGCTTGTGTTGCATTAGCAAGTGTTGATTTTGGAGATGCAAATTCTGTATTGTCAAGTGTCGTTATATGAGGAATAGGAGATACAATATTTTTAGCAAACGAGCTACCTGTTTCTGTAACTAAAGCTACAGCTGGTTGTTTAGAACAATATGATGGCTCGGGATTGTATGTTTATCTAAGTTTTAAGTAAAATAATTTCCTCATTAACCGTGATTTAATAGTGTTATGCGATAATCAAGCATAGCGAGGTATGAAATGTTCAAAAATATAGTTACGGTTTTTGCTCCGTTTACTCCCAATATGGGAGAACAAAATCAAATTAAAGGTTTGGTGACTTGGCTTGCTCGTTGCAGTCGAAACAGTAAAAATGCCAAGTTTGTTACCAATATGGAGCTTTTTATGCAAAATGTAACCGGCAATTCATTACGTTGTTCTGATTATGCTTCGTTTTCCGATTTTGAAAAAGATATGTTTATCTGTTTTGATAACTATTTTCAAAATCGCCTTATTAAACCCCGGCTTTTTGTTACGGCGCTGACACAAGGAGAAAAAGAACAGGCTGTTTATAATGCCGAAGCCGAGTGTTTAGCTGTCAAAAATTATTATAAGCAAAAAAAATGGGGTAATATAATGACGGTTATTATGACCGCCAAATATGGCAATTATGAGGTCGCCGATTTGATAAATTTGCCCGAACATCAATTATCAACGCAAGAATTTAAACAAATTAAAGAACTTCCGGAGTTAACGGATAAAGTCTTTTTTTCATTAGGTATCGTTCATAACCTAACCAAAACTTTTATTCGTCAAAAATATGGTCAAAAACGTTTGCAAAAGATAGCGGAAAAATATAAAAATAACAAACCTAACGCGGTTTTTTGTCTGGGCGGACGAGCATTAGGTGACGATATAGTTTTTGATATTGATGTTGCTCAAAAAATATGGAATAAGGCACTTGAAATCAAAAATAAAAACTACAATGTGATAATTGTTAACGGCCCCAGAACTCCAAACGATGTTACCGATTTTTTATATAAAAAATGTGTCGAAAATGGTGAAATAGATTTCTATAATTCTAAAAAAATTGCCGAAAATGACGAGGAAAGACAACCGGATAAATGGCGAATATATTCCGGTAATTTTGAAAAAGAATTTATGATACAAGCCAAAAAATGTAATAACATATATCCGGGAATTTTAGGGTTGCCGAACACAATAGCAATACACACTTTTGATTCTTTTGCAGCTTGTGAAACTGCATCTTCCGGCGTTCCAACCGCAATTTGTCGTTATGTAAAAATAAATACTCAAACTCGTCCTGACTGTTATCGCTTGGCAAATAGTTTGTTAAATGGTGATTATGCTATTGATTTAGATGATTTTTCCGGAGAAAATGAGCCGATAAACATAAAGCTTAATCGTTTGCCGTCAGTTAGTCGTTTGTTTGCCGATAAGGTTATTGAAAAATATTTGCTTTTCAAAAGAAATGAATGATTTTTTTCTTGACTCTTATACTTAATCTGCTATCTTACAGCAAATTTCAATGATTTTTCATTGTGAGCAATAGTTTTAACCACTCTACGGAGTGCCGCCAGTCAGCGAGGGTTCGCACACTGGCGTGCAATATTTTATATAGGTGAGAATGTTTGACAGTTTAACCGACAAACTCGGCAGTGTATTTAACAAAATAACCTCAAGAGGTGTGCTGAACGAGAAAGATATAGACGAGGCAATGCGCGAAATTCGTATTGCGTTGTTGGAGGCTGATGTCGCTTTGCCGGTTGTCAAAGATTTTATTACCAAAGTTAAAGAACAGGCATTGGGCGAAAAAGTTGTTCGTTCCATTCAGCCGGGACAAATGGTGGTTAAAATCGTTCACGAAGAACTGATTAAGGTTTTAGGTAGCGATGAAAGTGCTCTTAATTTTAATACAGTTCCGCCGGCGGTGATATTGATGTCGGGTTTGCAAGGTTCGGGAAAAACTACAACCTCGGCAAAATTGGCAAAATTGCTCGCTAAAAAAAGAAAAGTTATGTTGGCATCTCTTGACGTGTATCGTCCGGCAGCTCAAGAACAACTTGAACAGTTGGCAACACAAATCGGATGCACCAGTTTGCCTATTATTAAAGAACAAAAACCGCTTGATATTACTAAAAGAGCTTTAGATACAGCCAAAAAAGGCGGATACGATGTTTTGATTTTGGACTCGGCAGGACGTTTGCATATTGATAATGAGCTTATGAATGAGCTTGTTGAAGTCAAAAAAATATCAAATCCCGCAGAAACATTGTTGGTTGCCGATGCTATGATGGGGCAAGATGCTTGCAATGTGGCAAAAGAGTTCAATGAAAAATTAGGTGTCAGCGGAATTGTTTTGACCAGAATTGACGGTTCTTCTCGTGCCGGAGCAGCACTTTCTATGCGTATGATTGCCGGAGTTCCGATTAAATTTTTGGGAACCGGTGAAAAAATTGATGAGTTTGAAGAATTTCATCCGGATAGAATTGCCGGCAGAATTTTGGGACAAGGTGATGTTATCAGTTTAGTTGAAACGGCGATGGAAAAAATTGATCGTGAAGAAGCTGATAAAATGGCTAAACAAATGATGAAGGGCAAGTTTGACCTCAATGATTTGTTAGCTCAAATAAGACAAATTCAAAAACTTGGCAGTTTAGGAGGCATTATGTCAATGATTCCGGGATTGTCAAAATTTAAGAACCAAATTGAAAATACAGGCATTGGCGACAATTTGATAAAAAAACAAGAGGCAATTATTCTTTCGATGACTTTGAAAGAACGTAAAAATCCAGATTTGATTAAGGCCTCTCGCAAAAAAAGAATTGCAGCCGGTGCAGGTGTAGAAGTTCATGAAGTCAATAAACTCCTAAAACAATATGAGCAGATGGCTTCAATGATGAAAAAATTCGGACAAGGTGGCGGAATGAGCGGTCTTGCTTCGATGATGAAAAGATTCCCTGGAGGAAAATTTCCGATGGGAATGGGGAACAAATTTCCGTTTTAAGCCATTAGGACGGAAGTTGTATTTTAACTTTAATTTAGAAAGGAATAAAAAATGGCAGTTCGTATCAGACTATCTCGTGGCGGTTCTAAAAAACGTCCGTTTTACCGTGTTGTAGCAGCTGACTCTAGAGCTCCTCGTGATGGTAGATTTATTGAAAAATTAGGTACATACAATCCTATGCTTCCTCAAGATCATGAGGAAAGATTTGTTATCAACGCTGAAAGAGTTAAATATTGGCTCGGCGTTGGTGCTTTGCCGACAGACAGATTGGCTAAAATGTTGGGCAACCTCGGCTTGGTAAAAGCTCCGGTTGTTAAAGAACAGCCTAAAAAATCTGCTCCAAAAGCAAAAGCTGTTGAAAGAATGAAAGCTAAAGAAGAAGCTGCTAAAGCTGCTGCTGAAGCTGCAAACAGTGCTGAATAATTTTTCCAAAGGCAACAATAATGACGGCTCAATCCAAAATTTGTTTAGGTGCTATTGTTGGGGTTCACGGTATTAGAGGTGAAGTTAAAGTTAAAAGCTTTACCGAAATTGACCGCAATCTTGATAAATATGGCATTTTGACAGATAAAAACGGAAAAGAGTTCGAAGTTAAAGTAGTTGGTCATTCGAAAGAATTATTACGAGTTAAAGTTAAAGGTGTCGACGATAGAAACCTTGCAGAAACACTTATCGGTACACAACTTTTTGCCGATAGAGATGTACTTCCACCTCTTGCCGATGACGAAGAGTTCTACCAGGCAGATTTGGTCGGTCTAGACGTTCGCGAGACTGCTTCGGGCAATGTGGCAGGTAAGGTTGTCGGAATTTATAACTTTGGTGCGGGCGATATACTGGAAATCAAAGTTAAATCAAGCGGAAAGCTTGAAATGATACCCTTTAATCACGAATATGTACCAACGGTCAATATTGAAGATGGTTATATTATTGTAAACGCGGTTTCAATGCAATTTGAGCCAGATGATGAAGGAGAAAAAGGTGCTGAAAGCTAAAATTTTCACCATCTTTCCGGAGTTGTTTCCCGGCTTTTTAGGTTATTCCCTTACCGGAAGAGCTTTAGAGGAGGGGATTTGGTCGGTTGAGACTGTTAATATCAGGGATTATGCGTTTGATAAGCATGGATCTGTAGATGACACTCCCTGCGGTGGCGGTGCCGGAATGGTTATGAGACCGGACGTGTTAGGTCGGGCATTGCAAGAAAATCATAAAGGGGGCAAAATTTTGGCGATGAGTCCTAAAGGCAAACCTTTAACTCAAGAAATGGTTAAGAGTTTGACTATGGAAGAAAATTTGAGCATTGTCTGCGGGCGCTTTGAAGGTATAGATGAGCGTGTTATTGAAGCTTATGAGATAGAAGAAGTGAGCATCGGTGACTATATTCTGACCGGAGGCGAACAGGCTGCACAGATTTTGTTGGACGCAGTTGTCAGGTTGTTACCCGGAGTTTTGGGAAACGCAATGTCTACAATGTCGGAAAGTTTTGAAGACAATCTTCTTGAATATCCGCAATATACCCGCCCGACAGAATGGGAGGGACGTAAAGTTCCTGAAATATTACTCGGTGGTCATCATCAAAAAATTGAAAACTGGCGTAAAGAACATGCAATGAAAACCACTCAAGAAAGAAGACCGGACCTATGGAAAAAATATCTTGACTCTAAAAGGGTTTAAGCATACAAAGTAACAAAATATTTTATAAGAAAAGGTAACAGTTATGAACATTTTACAACAAGTTGAAAAAGAGCAAATTGCTAAGCTCAGCGAAGGCAAAAACTTTCCGGAGTTCAAAGCCGGCGATACTTTGAAAGTTCACACAAAAGTTAAAGAAGGTGACAGAGAACGTATCCAAGTTTATGAAGGTGTTTGTATTGCTCGTAAAAATGACGGATTAAACTCTTCTTTCACAGTTAGAAAAATTTCTTTCGGTGAAGGTGTAGAACGTGTATTCCCGTTATATTCTCCAAACGTAGCAAAAATTGAAGTTGCTCGTATCGGTAAAGTACGTCGTGCAAAATTATACTTCTTGCGTGCTTTGCGTGGTCGTTCTGCTCGTATTGCTGACGACTTGTCTGCAACTGCAAAAGCTAAAAACGCTGAATAATTTTAGCAAATTTATGCAAAGAAAAGCTCCGAATAATTTTCGGAGCTTTTTTGTTTGTTTGGTGTTCTATTGCCGTTATTACCATGGTTTAAAACAGAAACGAACGTACAAATTAAGTTGCGTAAAGTTATGGCTGTGTTATTATTTAGTAATATAAACTGAAGTTAGTTAAAGTAACATAAATGAAAATTGTCAGTTGGAACTGCTGTGGTAAATTTAGAGAAAAACATAAAATAATAAAAGAATTGAACGCAGATATTTATATTATTCAAGAATGTGAAAATCCAGAATTGACGAATAATAAAGAGTATATTGATTTTTCTCAAAATTTTATTTGGTACGGTGATAATAAGAATAAAGGACTAGGTGTTTTTGCAAAAAAACAAATTAATCTAAAAAATAACAACTGGGAACCATATTGTTTAAGGCATTTCATTTCTATTAATGTAAATAATGATTTTAACTTATTAGCCGTATGGGCTTGTGTTAGATATATCGAAGAATATTATGTTTATCAATCTATACATAAAGACAAGTATGATAAAAATATGTGCATTATTGGAGATTTTAACAGTAATTCACAGTGGGATAATAAGCATCACAAAAGAGACCATTCTTCTGTGGTAAAGGAATTGGAGGATATGGGACTTGTATCTGCATATCATTATATATATGAACAAAAACAAGGTAATGAAACAAATAATACATTCTATTTATACCGTCATTTAGATAAAGGATATCATATTGATTATGCTTTTATTGATAAAAATAGAATTAAATCGTTTAAAATTTTAAATTCTGAAGAGTGGCTTATCTATTCAGACCATAAGCCAATAATTTTAGAAATTATATAGTAAAAAAGCACTCAAAAAATTGAGTGCTTAAAACGAACAAGTTTTTTTATTAATCATCATTTTCGGCTAATACGCCTTGCATAAGCAAAAACTTCGGAGTATGTCCCTTAAATGTATTGTTCTTTTTAGATAAATTAAGAGCTTCCTTATCAAACAGTTGCTCGTTTTTAGAAGTCTGCTTATTTTCTGTTTGAGGTGCAGCTTCTTGTGCTTCGTGTTCCTTATTTTTATCTACCTTAATTTCTTGCGGCGATTTTAATATTTTATCTAAAATATCTTGTGTTTCACGAGAACGACGATTGGTATAAACAATATTTTGCTTATCAGCCGGCAACATTTCCAAGACTTTTTCCATATTAGCCGTTTGTTTGTTCTTCTTGATAAGGTTGATGTCATCAACAACCAAGATATTGATTTTAGTTAAATCAATACTTTTATCTTCAGATAATTCCAACAACAAATCAGGAGAACCGATAATAACATCGGATTCGTGCTCGTTGTTATCATCTCCGGTTTCTTCGTGAAAACGATTTAGCATCGCTAGAGTATCAGAGATAATAACTGATTTTTTTGCATCTGATGTCATAATCAAAATATTGGTTCCGTCGTTACGACTTATTATATCAATCAACGGAAGAACATAAGAAATTGTTTTACCGCAAGCTCCGGGAGCAATGGTGAAAATATCTTTACCTTCCAAAATTGCCGGAATGACATCGACTTGAACGGTTGTCGGAGTAACAATTCCGCTTTCATTAATTGCTTTAACTGTTCTTTCGCTTAACCCTAAATCTAAAAAATTCATTTTTTTACCTTTTTTACAATTTGTCATAACTAGGCACGTCCGTATACATCTTCAAGACGAACAATATCATTTTCATCGAGATTGTCTCCGGCTTGAACTTCAATAAACTCAACATCTTCAGTCGTTTCATTAGCAATTCTGTGTTTTGTTTCTACCGGAATAAAAATATGCTCATCAGTTTTTTTAGTCAGGATTTCGTCGCCCAAAGTTACTTGTGCCGTTCCTTTAACAATAATCCAATGTTCGGCTCTGTGATGATGGAGTTGCAACGAAAGTTTAGCTCCGGGGATAACCTTTATGCGTTTAACACAAAATGTTTCTCCGCAATCCAAAACTTCCCAAGTTCCCCAAGGACGAGTATCTTTGTCACCACGACGATAGTTATTAGCCATAAAATTACTCCTTATATGTATAAATTTTAACTTGATAGAACTAAATATAAATAATATAAATAAAAGCACAACATAAATTTAGAAAAGATGGACAATTTTTATGCAATCACCGGCAATAAAACAAGCACTGGGCATTTTGAGACAATTGCGACAAATTACGGAAAATAATATTCCGGTTTCGCAAAAGTTGTCATCTATTTTGGAAACAATTACCGGAGTTATGCAGGCAGCAGCATCAACTTGTTATGTTTCTGTTGATGACAGTTACTTGGAACTCTTTTCTACATACGGTTTTGCCAAAGATGCCTCACACCAGATGAGAGTGCGTTTTAACGAAGGAATGATAGGGGAAATTGCTCAAACTAAACGTTCTTTAGCACTTAATAATATATGGTTATATCCTAAATTTGTGTTACGTCCCGAGTTGGAAGAAAAAGATTTTAAATCGTTTATCGGTGTTCCTATCATACAGTGGAATCGCACAATAGGTGTTTTAGCGGTTTATTATAGTGAAGAAACCGAATATTCTGATGTAGATGTCGAGTTGCTTGAAACTATTGCGATGTTCTTGGCCGAAATTATTGTTTCGCCGGAAATGTCAGAATATAAAAAGTCCCTCAGTAAATCACGAGGTTTAAGCACAAAAGAAAAAATTAAAGGTGTCAGTCTAAACAAAGGATACGGGATTGGTTTGGCCGTTGTTCATCGCCGTCGTCAATCAGTTACAAATATTTTTGCCGAAGACAAAGAGAAAGAATTGCGTCGTTTGCAAATTGCACACCAACAAATGAACGAAGATTTGGATAATAAATTCAACTCGACAAAATTGGGTATCGGCGAGCATGTAGATATTTTAGATGCGTATAGGATGTTTGCCAAAGATAAAGGTTGGTATCAAAAAATTGCAACAAATATCAATGGCGGTTTGGCTGCCGAAGCTGCGGTTGAACGTGCGTATGAGGATATGTGGAAACGTTTATCGGCAAGTACGGATAGCTACTTAAAAGAAAGATTGCACGATTTAAGAGATGTTGCGGACAGATTGCAATCTTATTTGAGCGGAGATCGTCAAGAAACAAAAAGTTATGAAGGAAAAGATATTATTCTTGTCGCTCAAACGATGGGACCGGCCGAGCTGATGGATTATGACTATAATCGTATCAAAGGGTTGATATTGGAAGACGGAACTCCGACTATGCACGTAGCTATTGTAGCCAAAGCATTAAATATTCCGGTCTTGGCAAAAATTAAGGGTATATTTGCCGAAATTCAAAACGGTCAAAAAGTTGCAATAGACGGAAATGAGGGGTTTGTTTTTGTTAATCCGTCGGTTTTGGTTGAAAAAGATTTTGCTAAAAAAATCGCAGAAAAAGAGCAATTAGCTAGAAAATTAGCCGCATTACGAAATCTGCCGGCCCAAACGCTGGACGGTAAAAAGATAGGAATGTATATAAATGTCGGATTACCGTTAGACTTTGATTATATCGAAACGACAAATTGCGATGGTGTCGGACTATACAGAACCGAAATTCCGTTTATGGCTTCCGAAATTATGCCCAATGTTGATAAACAAGTTTCGTATTATAAAGATTTAATGGATAGATGCGGTCATAAAAAAGCCATTTTCCGCAGTCTTGATGTCGGCTCCGATAAACTTTTGCCATATTGGGCATACGGCGGAGAAGCAAATCCTGCAATCGGTTGGCGTTCTATTCGAATTACACTGGACAGACGAGCAATTTTACGTAAACAAATTAAGGCATTTTTATTGTCGGCAGCAGATAAAGAATTGTATGTTATGTTTCCGATGATTTCTGATTTGTCCGAGTTTGAAGATGCAAAAGAAACATTGTTTATGGAATATGAAAAAGAAAAAAGAAGAGGACAACCGGTTCCTTCTAAAGTAAAAGTCGGTCTAATGATAGAAGTTCCGTCTGTTTTGTTTCAACTTGACGACATTTTGCCGAAAGCTGATTTTATATCCGTAGGTACAAACGATTTAGCCCAGTTTGTTTTTGCTTGTGATAGAGGAAATCCGAAGCTTCTGGAAAGATATGATGTTCTGTCGGCTCCTTTTTTGACCGTGATGAAAACGATCATTGATAAGGCTGATGAATATGGCGTTTATTGTTCGGTTTGCGGAGAGATGGCATCTAATCCGATAGAAGCATTGGCTTTGATAGGACTAGGATATAAAAATCTTTCTTGCAGCGGTTCTGCATTTGGCAAAGTCAAGAGTATGATAAGAAGTGTCAATATTGCGGAACTTTCGGATTATATGCAACTTTTATTAAAAAGTTCAAAGTCAACTTTACGCCCGCAATTAATTTCATATGCCTATGATCACGGTATTGAAATTTATTAAAAGATGTGTTAAAAACAGTTAGTTTAATTATGGTAAGGAAAAAATTCGTGTCTGAAGAAATTAAAACTCCTAAAAAAACGTCTTCAACCTCCAAAAAAACAGTAAGCAAGACGACAATTATACAGCCTCAAGAAACCAATAATGATAAAATTGGAGCTGTATTATATCACGAAAGACTGAAAAAAGAATTGAGTTTGGAAGAAGTATCTCAAATATTATGTATTCGTAAGTCATATTTGGAAGCTATTGAGAAGGGTAATTATTCAGAGTTACCTCCTATGCCTTATTCAGCAGGATTTGTAAATGGCTATGCAAAGTTTTTGGGGTTGAATAATACTCGTGTTACCCAACTGTTTCGTGAAGAAATAAATGCTAAACCGAATGATGCTAAATCATATATTAATGAAGAAACTCCGGCGGAAGCAAGTTTACCTAACAAAATATATGTTATAAGCGGAATTGTTGCGGTAATTTTGTTGGCTCTGCTTTGGGGGGTGTTGTCATCTGACAATAATGAAGAAGCTATTGTTGAAGAAAATATAATCGAAGAAGAAGTTGTCGATGAAACTACAAACACCAATGCGGAAGTTGAATATTTTGTAAAGGAAGAAACTCCGGTTTCTGAGAAAGCAACAGAGGAAACAAAAGAACTTCAAAAAATTGAACCTGTTTCAGACAACAAAGTTGAAGAAGAAGTTGTACAAGAAGAAAAGAAAATTTCTGAAAATCCGGTTGTTAAAAATGGTATAGAGATAAGAATTACCAAAGAAGATACTTGGTTTGAAGTTAAAGACGATAAGAAAATTTATGCTAACAGAATTTTGAAAGTAGGAGAGAACTACATTTTGCCCAAAAGAGAAGGGTTAATTTTATCTGTCGGTAAATTTGATGGTGTGGAAGTTTATGTTAACGGTGAGCTTACTCCTGTCGTAAAACCGAATAAAAAGACCAATATCAATATTGATAATGTATTGAAAACAAATCATTAGCGTGGATTAGAACGAAGCAAAAATAGTCGTTATCGGCTATTTTTGCTTTTTATTATAAAAAGTAGTTTAATGTTTAAGGGAATAAAAAATGAGTTTTGCAGAAAATTTAGCCAACGTTGTTAATCGATATGATGAGATTTCATCATTATTATCATCTCCCGGATTGTCGGCTGATGAAATGGTAAAGATGAATAAGGAATTGGCGGAACTTTTGCCGGTGGTTGAAGCTATTCAAGCTTATAAAAAAGCTGAAAATGATATGAATGATGCCGAAGCTATGATGAATGATGCCGAAATGGATAAAGAAATGAAAGATATGGCATCTGCAGAATATTATGAAATAAAAGAAAAGCTTCCTGATTTGGAAAAACAAATCAAGGTGTTATTGTTACCTAAAAATGAAGAAGATGAAAAGAATGCTATTTTAGAAGTCAGAGCAGGAACCGGTGGTGATGAAGCGGCCTTGTTTGCAGCGGTTTTGTTTGAAATGTACCGTCGTTATGCAATTTTACAAGGTTGGAAATTTGAAACTTTAGATACTAACGAAAACGGCCTCGGAGGATATAAAGAAGCTTCCGCAAGCATCAACGGTAAAGATGTTTTTTCGAAATTGAAATTCGAGTCCGGTGCACACCGTGTTCAACGTGTTCCGGTTACGGAATCTCAAGGACGTGTTCATACATCAGCGGCAACGGTTGCAGTTTTACCCGAAATTGAAGAAGTGGATTTTGAAATTAATCCGGCGGATTTACGCATTGATGTTTATCGTGCGTCAGGTGCAGGCGGACAGCATATTAATAAAACAGAATCAGCTGTTCGTATCACTCACATTCCTACCGGAACAGTTGTTCAATGCCAAGACGGGCGTTCACAATTTAAAAACAGAGAACAAGCAATGCGTCAACTTCGTGCAAAATTATATGATCAACAAAAGACGTCTATTGATTCCGCATATTCCGAACGCCGAAAATTGCAAGTGGGCAGTGGTGATCGTTCTGAACGTATTCGTACATATAACTATCCGCAAGGACGAGTAACCGACCATAGAATTAATTTAACATTATACAAACTGGAAGAAGTTGTATCCGGAGATGCATTAGGTGAAATTGTTGATGCTTTGTTAGCAGAAGACCAGGCTCAACGTTTGGCAGAGTTAGAATAATAAATTTATGGGATGAGAGGTATAAAAATGAGCAAAATAGCTGTTATCGGTGCAGAAGAAAGCATAGGTAGAGAAGTATTAAATTTTTTGGCAGACGGAAACTATAAAGTTTCTGATATTGTAGCTCTTGAGCCAAAGGCTCTGTTAGGGGCTACGGTTTCTTACGGAGAAGATGACGAAATTGATGTACATAATCTTGATAACTTCGATTTTTCAGGCATTGATTTAGCTGTTTTTGCAAGCAGTGAGGAAATCTCTAAAAGATTTGTCGGCAAGGCTTTGGCTAAAGGGGTAAAAGTAATTGATTGTACAACCCACTTTTTCAGTGACAGCGATGTTCCGATGATTGTTGCCGGTGTAAATGATGAGCAATTAAAAAATGCAACACGCAATTTGGTAAGTGTTCCGTCGGCGGCAGTTACACAAATTTTATTGCCCTTGGTAGAAGTAGATAAAAAATATAACATTACCCGTTTGATCGTATCTACATATACCTCAACTTCTGTTTACGGAAAAGCAGGAATGGACGAGTTGTTTTCTCAAACTCGCAGAATTTTTATGAATGAAAGTTTGGCAGATAATCAAAAAGTTTTTGAAAAACAGATTGCGTTTAATGTAATTCCTCAAGTTGAAGATTTTATAGGGGATGAAACTAAATATGAATGGAGCATTAATGCCGAAACTAAAAAAGTTTTGGGAAAAGATGTAAAAGTTCATGCTAACTGTGCTTTTATACCTGCTTTTATCGGTAATGCTGCTTATGTTAATGTTGAATGTGAAGACGACGTAGATGTTGATGATGTTGAAAAATTAATGAAGCAAACAAAAGATGTTATCGTTTTTGATAAAAAAGTTAAGGGGGGATATGTTACTCTTAATGATGTTCAAGGCGAAATAGAAGTTTATGTCAGCAGATTGCGTCAAGATGTATCGGTAGAAAATGGTTTTAGTTATTGGTGTGCAGCTGATAATTTACGTTTTGGTGTAGCCGGAAATGTATATAAAATTATTCGTTCATGGATGAAATAATAAAGCAGAGGAGACTGCAAAATGAAAAAAATGTCATATTTTATGTGTATATTACTGACCTTTTTTGCTTTGTCCGTAAAAGCAGAAGATAATATGGCCAAGAAAGAAATAGATGCACAAACTTTTGTAGTCAGTTCTGTGGCGGTAGAACCCGATTATAATGCCATAAGCAAAGAACTTAATGTAATTGAAGAAACATTAAAGTCAACGACGGCAGATTCTCAAACAATTAAAAATTATGTTTCTTATCTGAGCACAACAAGGGGACAACTGCATGAAAGCAGAAGCAACCACGAGAAAGATTTAAATGCAATTAACAAGCGTTTAGAATCTTTAGGGGAAATGCCTAAAGACGGTGAGGAAGAATTACCGCATATTGCCCAAAAAAGAAAAGAATATAACGAAGAACTTATATATCAAAAAGGACAAATGGCCGAAGCCGATTTGTTAATTCACAGAACTGATGAATTAACAAACCTTATTTCTACAATTCGCAAACAAGTTTTGATTAATAACTTGCTCGTTTATCAAGATCCGATAGTATATCCTCGCAACTTTTTACATGCTACCGGTGAATTTGTTAATTTCGGATTTAGTATATTAAAATCACCGATTACTTGGTATAACGAACTTTCTTCCGAACAAAAAGATACTGTAAATTCCAATGTATTTTGGGTATTGCTTATGGTGTCCGTTGCTTTGGGAATAGGTATCTTTTTAAGATTGAAAATAATTCGCAGATTGGGATATAAACATGACTTTGAAGGAATACCGCCATATTTTACGAAGGTTGTTGCCGCATTTTTTGTGGCTTGTGCTTATGGTGTAATTCCTGCTGTTTTATTAGGCGGATTTTTACTTTGGGCTATCCATACTCAAATATTAACTATTGGATTTTTTGGTTTGGTATTATCAAGTGCCTTATACTATTCTCTTTATATATTTTTATCAAATGCAGCAATAAGGGTAGTGTTTGCTCCATACAATCCTAAATGGCGTTTGGTGGCGATGGATGACGTTAAAGCAAAATCTATTACTAAAGCCTTCTATTTAAGCTTTTTCCTAATCGGTATCTGTTCAATGGTTGAATATATTGCCAATCAAGCAAATTCTTCGGTTGAACTTTTATATTTTATCTCACTCATATCAACGTTTGTTAAAGCATTTTGTTTGGTAAGGGTTATTAAAAAGTTTTTCTGGGAAGATAGTTTTTCGGCAGATGATGATATGTCTGATGAAGATAATTCTGAAACCGATAGCAAAACACAAAGAGCTTTGCGGGTTATTTTTGTAAGCAGTATTTTGGCCGTTTCGGTAATTGTTATCTCGCTGTTAGGCTACCCCAGATTGGCAGAATTTATAATAAACAGAACCCTGTTTACTATCTTAATAATAGTTGCAACCCTTATTTTAAGAAAGGCAGTATTTGAACTGACAACCAAAATATTATTGTTAAACTTTTGGGTGAAAAAACTTCATTTACGCAGACAGCTATTGCAAAAAATGGACTTTTGGCTAGATATGATTATCAGTCCGATATTTGTTGTGTTAGGCGTTTTGGCAATATTGACATTATGGGGTGTTTCTACCGATATTTTGCTACATAGTATCAAAAAATTACTTTTAGGTTTTAAAATCGGTGGAGTTGAAATTTCATTATTTCAAATTGCTTTGGGTATTGCCATATTCTTTGCAGCTCTTGCCGTGGTTAGAATTTTGCGTCGTAAATTGATGGAAAATGTACTATCTCACGTCGATATTGAAGACGGAATAAAACACTCTTTAGCTTCAGGATTTGGTTTTATCGGTTTCATAATTGCCGGATTTTTGGCAATAGCGGTAATGGGAGGCGATTTAAGTAATGTTGCATTGGTTGCCGGTGCATTATCAGTAGGTATCGGTTTAGGTTTACAAGATATTGTAAACAATTTTGTATCCGGAATTATTCTTTTATTCGAACGTCCGATAAAAGTCGGGGATTGGGTAGTTATCAACGGCGAAGAGGGAAAAATTAAGCAAATAAATATTCGTTCTACCGAAATAGAAACATTCAATCGAGCAAGTGTAATTATCCCCAACGCGACCATTTTATCTAATTCGTTGACAAACCTAACTCACGAAAATAACTGGATGCGTTTTAAGATTCCTGTCGGTGTAGCTTATGGTTCCGATACGCAAAAAGTTAAACAAATATTGTTAGAATGCGCAAATGCCAACAAAAAAGTCTTAAAAAAGCCGGCTCCGTATGTTTTGTTTCAAAACTTTGGATCCAGTAGTTTAGATTTTGAGTTGAGAGGATACAGCAGTGATATTTGGGAAGGGTGGGAAATTCCCAGTGAATTACGTTTTGAAATAAATCGTCGTTTTATTGAAGAAGGTATTGAAATTCCGTTTACTCAAATGGTGGTTCACCAAGGTAGTGATGTTGCTTCCAAAACTTCAAACCAATTCTATGCTCGTGGCAAGAAATCATCAAAAATGCAAGAAACTCAACCAAAGAAGGCAGAAGATGAAAATAAATAATTTATATAATAAAAAAGTCGCAGTTTGGGGATTAGGGGCAGAAGGTAAAGAGATAATCAATTATTTGCTATCTCATAAAGTTACTGATAATATTGTAATGGTTAATGATACAATATGTGAAAAACCTTCGGAATTTGAAAAATATCCATTGTTTACGGGAGAAGAAATCGCACCGGTTTTAGATGATGTTGATATAATTATTCGTTCTCCGGGGGTCAGTATTTATAAATCAGAATTACAAAAACATAAAAACAAAACAACTTCGGTAACTGATTTATGCTTAAATGAAATTAAGCATAATCGTCCTAATTGTAAATTAATCGCAATCAGCGGTTCAAAAGGTAAAAGCACAAGTGTCAGTGCTTTGGCTTTTATGTTGAAAAAACTTGGTTATAAAGTCGGATTAGGCGGAAATATCGGTCGTCCGCTAATTGAACTTATAGATGATGAATATGACTTTGTTGTTGCTGAAATTTCAAGTTATCAAGCTTCTGATTTGACTGTTTCTCCGCATATTGCAATGTTTACCAATTTGTTTTATGTGCATAGTGAGTGGCATAACGGACACGAAAATTATTGCAAAGATAAAATTCATTTAGTTGCCAATCAAGAAAGCGATGAAGTATTTTTTGTTAATGAGTGCAATGAACAATTAATGGAGTATACGAAAGATATTTCTAATCGAAAATTATATAATACTAAAGATACTTTTTATGCCGAAGATAAAGATTTATATTATAAAAATGATAAGTTATTGAATATTGATGAGCTTAAAATAAGCGGTAATCACAATTTAGATAATTTATCCGGTGTGTTCAGCATATTAAAATATCTAGATTTAGATATTTACAAAGCTGTGGAAATTTTGAAAAATTTTGAACCGTTGCCACACCGTTTGCAAAAGGTGGCAACAAAAAATAATGTTACATTTATAAATGACAGTATTTCAACCGCTCCGGAAGCTGCAATCGGCGCCATAAAAAGTTTTAGCGGAAATTTAGTGCTTATTTCCGGAGGTCAGGATAATTTGCAAGACTACACCGATTATGCCAAATGTATTGAAGATAATGATAAGGTCAAAGCGGTTATAACACTGTTTCAAACCGGTCCGAAAATTGCAGAAACAATCCGCAAAAATGTAAAAAGAGCAGATTTTACATTAATAGAGGGGGATAGTTTGGAAAAATCTGTTGCAACCGCTTATGATTTATTGCAAAAAAGAGGAGGAGGAATGGTTTTGTTCACTCCGACAAGTCCGAGTTTCGGATTTTATAAAAACTTTATTGAAAGAGGTAATCACTTTATTGAGGTGGTTAAATCTTTATAGAGCCGCTTTAGCTCAGTTGGTAGAGTAGCTGATTCGTAATCAGTTGGTCACGTGTTCAAGTCACGTAAGCGGCACCATCTAAAAGCCTTGATAATCAAGGCTTTTTTCTTTTAAACATTATTAAAAAAGAAAAAGGAGTGATTACTCACTCCTTAGACATTGATAAAACCTATTATTGCTTGCAATCAAACAGAGGCTCAAAAATCTAAAATTTCGGAATGTGATGAGGTTAATCCTCCATATATTACCGGAAAAACCAATATGATTTTTCATGCCAACGCGGGAATGTCAATAAATTGATAAACATAACCAGAAGAAGGAGATTATTCTCCTTCTTCTGGTATATTGCCGGTGTTGACAAAATACAGGTAGACGCTATTATTATTAAAAATTTAATACGGAGATTTGTTATGAGTATTTCAAAACCGTTTCAGTCGCTCAATTCAAATAATCTTGAATATGTGAATTTTAATGATGCTTTTGAAACCGAAAATTCTATTGATAAACTCGATGCGGAAAAATTGTTGAGAATTGTTTATGAGGGGATATATAACGATACATTTCCCATTCCCAGTGAACGTGAGGATATATCTCTTTGGTTAAATAATTTAAAAAGCGGTAGAGAAAAAGGTCAGCAGTTGTTTTCTGTTTTCGGTCGTAATTTGGATAAAGATAATCCTGAAATAATGGGATTTATTTGCTGTAGGCTTATGGATGACAGTAATTGCGGGTTAATCGAATATATTGTCAGAGACAAAAAATATGCAAAAGAATTGCACGGAATTGAAATGTGTGAATATATTGAAAAAGAAGTGCAAAATCTCAATATCAAAATCAATAAGCAGCCATTAAAAGCGATTTTTTGGGATGCAAACAATCCCGAAAAAGTTAAATATGATGAAAATAATCCGGATCCGATGATTGATTGTATGGCGCCACAAAAAAGAATTGATATAATAGAGAAAAAATTCGGTTGTGAAAAACTCGGTTTTGATTATGTACAAGGTCCGCTAAAACCATGCTCTAATCAAAAAGAAATAGACGAAAGAGTTTGTGAAGAACTATCATTATACCAATATAGAGCAAAAAATTATAGAGATGTTACTGCAACAGATTTGAAAAAATTCATAATTCATTATAATAAGGCGACAAATCAAGAATGTGATCCTTATTATCTTAATCATCCTTCAATAAATAAGATGATGAATCAGTTGTCTCTAATGGAAAAAGAAAATATTCCGATTGTTGCAAATATGCAGACAGGAGAGCAAAAATTGAAAATTGCAGGATGTAAAGATAATAAACCTCAATGTAAATAATGATAAGAAGGGTAAAAAATTGAAAAATAAAGTTGCAAAAAGAGTAGGAATATTTGCCGGATGCCTTTTAATGGGGATTTCCGGCTATACATATTTGCGAAATATTGCAACAGATAATGCCCCGGAATTTAATCAGACTCAAGTTGTTGTCGGTAAAGATACAATTTCAATGCAGCAATTTTATGATAATTTAACTTATGAAAACAGCGGATGGCAATATACCGATAAAAACGGTAATTCATTAAACGTTGATAGTCTTTGCGATGTTTCAAAAAGAGACAGTGTTGCTCACGCATATATAAAAAGTGTTCAATTAAGCGAAAAAATTGATACCGTGCATGTTTCTTATGATGAAAATTGTGATTATATGTATCGTATCGGAAATTTAGATAGCTTGCCTAATATGCCGTCAATGGGTATCCACGAATATAACCTGTTAAGAATAAGAGAATTTGTAGCTGACACTCAAGAATTGCAAGATGCTATAAACGTATACAATGACAAATATAACTGCACTCGCAGGCACGAATATCAACACTATCTGAATATGAAATCGGGAATGAGAAATTGGAATTCATATCCGACAAAATATGTTGAGTGTTGTTTAGATGAGGTATCTGCAAATATTGCACAATGTCTTGAACAACGCCGAAATTATGTGAAACATAATCGTGATTTGAATTATGTAACAAATCGTTTTAAATTTTATAAAGATGCGGTTTGGGATGGCGCGGTTTATCCGCGGATAGGTAAAATTTCCGAAGATGAACTAAAGTTTATTGCCAACGGGGTTTTTGATGCCTGGATGCACGATAAATATGAGTTATATGAGGAAAGAAATTTCGAGAGAACAAGGTATTATCTGCAAAATGCTCCGTATATGGCAACGCAAGACAATAAAAAAGCTCATGACGAGACGATGAGAAAAATTTTTAATATAAACGGATATGATTTTTGGAAATATATTTCTGTTCGTGAACAAGAAATATATGATATGATACCCAAACATCATAAAAATATATATACCTATTTGCGCCACAAAAAATATAAACAAATGACATACATTGATAAGATGGAAGAGTATAAATATGAAAACGGCGAAAAGGCCTTTAAGAAAAAATTAGCAGAAAATTATTTCAAGGCAAAAATCATTTCGTTAACGGGAAAAGATAAATAAAATGAATAGTGAATTACAACCTGAAATTTCGGTCGTTGTTCCTGTATATAACGTTGATAAGTTTCTATCCAGATGCTTAGACAGTATTTTAGCACAATCATTAAAGGAAATCGAAATTATCTGTATTAATGACGGTTCAACTGACGATAGCTACAAGATTCTAAAAAAATATGCACGACAAGATAAAAGAATTATCGTTATAAATCAGAAAAACCAAGGATTGTCTGCAGCCAGAAACAATGGGATGAAATTAGCAAAGGGTAATTATATTTCATTTATTGATTCTGATGATTATATTGATGCTGATTTTCTGAAAAAATTATATACTGCGGCGGCAAGCAATAATGCCGATATTGCGGTAGGAGAAATTGTTTGGCATAAACCTCAAGGAGATAATGTTTTACTTAGTTTCAGAAAACAAAAAGTCGCGAGGACAATGGAGAATATCTTTAATCTATGTGATATGCCTAAATTAAATTATGTATGGAATAAAATATATAAAAAAGAGCTTTTGTTGGACAATGATTTGTTTTTTCCGGAAGGATACAGATTTGAAGATATGCTATGGACTCCGCATGTTTTAGAAAAATGTAAAAAGGCTGTATTTGTGCCTTATGTAGTTTATCATTATTGTTTTAACGATAATTCAATTACGAATAGTGTGTATGATAGTAAAAAAGATGAAGTTAAATATGCAGTTAAACATTTGTTTGATTTTATACATGAAAATTTTGTGCAATATGATAGCATTACTGTAAATTTATTTGAAAAAATTAATTTATTTCAAATCAAAAAATCTGATTATTGGAAAAGATATTATTTTCTCAATATTCCGATTTTTAATATTAACTATGAAAGAATGAATATGAAAAGTAAAACGCCGCAAAAAATTAATATTAAAATATTTTCTTTTATTTCACTGAGTTATATAAATAAAAAAGACAAAAAAATATTTAAAATCGGAGGTATTTCTGTTTACAAGACAGAACAAGATACCAAAGCAGGTATAACAACGTATTATTTTTGCGGAATTCCGTTTATAAGTATAACTAATAAAAAGCTTCTTATGTCAAAAGATAAATAATTTCTAAATAATTAAATGCTATAATTTATCATATTTGAAATTTAGGTATGGAATTGTAGCTATGACATTTAATATTTCAGAATTTCTTAAAGTAAATCGAGCCTATTTCATCTGGGCCGTTTTTCTTTCACTTTTATACATGTTTAGAGATATGTTCGGGTTGGTATTTATTACCTTTATTATGTGCTTTATAACTTCGAGTATAACTCACGTTATTCGTCGTAAATTTCGTTGGAGCCGTAAAAAAATTGTAGTCACGGTTTATATTTTATTTTTGCTTGGAGTGGTTGCATTTCTTGCGATTATTCCGCCGCATTTACTATCTGAAACCATAAATTTTACTGAACAATTACCTAACAGTATTCGTACTCTGAAAAATTGGGTGAACTCAAATTGGGGTGACAATGAAATGCTGGCTCCTCTATTGGAACAAGCAAAAAGCATTATGCTACCTGAAACAGCCTTGGTTAGTGCGTGGAATATACTACGTGGTTTAATGGAAAAACTTTTCCATTATGTCGGATGGTTTTTCCTGGCAATGTTGTTCAGCTTTTTAATTATGCTGGACTTACCTCGTTTTTCTCGAGGAGTTCGTGGTCTGCGTTTTACACGTTTGGCAGAATCATATCGTGAAACTTCTGACAGTATTGTATTGTTTGCCAAAGTTGTTGGAGAAAATTTTAGAGCTCAACTTATGATTTCTGCCGTAAATACAATTTTAACCGCAATATGTTTGTACATTTTGGAGGTTAAAGGAATTGCACTACTTTGTACGATAGTATTTATGTGTGGGCTTATTCCGGTTTTGGGAATGTTTATTTCATCAGTTCCGATAATATTGATGGCAATTAATAGCGGGGGTATAACTTTAGGACTTTGGGCGGTGGTTATGATTATTGCGATTCACATGCTTGAGGCCTATGTGCTAAACCCGAGAATTGTATCTTCGGTAATGCACATCAATCCGGTTATGACACTTATAATCTTATATATAGCCCATAGTGTTATCGGAATGTGGGGGATGTTGTTAGGGGTACCTATTGCCGTATATATATACAGAAAAATTACCAAACCGGTTATTTCGGCATAAAAGATTAAAGCCCTCAAAAGAGGGCTTTAATTAATCAATTTTTGTTACTAACCGCATTGCTAATTTTAATAGTTCATATTTGCTGTTTTGACGAATTTCATCACTTTTCCAGTCACGTCGGTTCCACATTTTCCCGTCAAGACAATCTGCTCCATATAAAATTTGAGCAAATTTTATATTATGATATTGAGCTACGGCCCCAAAAGTTGCATTTTCCATTTCTACGCATATACAATTTTCCTTTTGTCTTTCTGCAACCAAATCTTCCGTTTCTCGATAAATTGCATCTGTGGTCCAAGTTTTTCCGCAAACGAAAGGAATTTTATTCTCTGCTAAAAAGTCAGTGACATTTTTTATAACTTCGGGGCTGTGTTTAATATAACGGGAAGCGGGTACATAATGATAAGATGTTCCTTCATGTCTTAGTGCTTCGGTAGGAACAATCAGATGTCCTCTAGCAATTTCTTTATTTAATACACCGGCACTGCCGACTGCGATAACTTTTTTACATCCGAAAGCAACCAAGTCTTCCATTACTGCGGCAGCTAAAGGTCCGCCGATAATTCCCTGAATTAAAACAATGTCATTTTCTTCAAAATTTACCTTATAAATATTTTGCGGCTCAATTCCGCATCCACAAACTTCTCCGATAATTTCCGACGGATAATTTTTTATAAAATTCTCTTTAGTTTTTATATCAAAACATATTACCCCGTATTCTATTCCTAAATATGGTCGTTCTTCTAATAGCTGAGGAGTAATTTTTGCATTTTTATTATTATCAAATTCTAAAATCGGAAATTCATTTTTATTAATCATAACTTATTTCTCTATCGTTAATAACATTATAATTAAATACTATATATTTTTCATCATCTTGCAAATATTTTTATATTCCCCCTTGTTTTTTACCATATTAGAACAATATAATATACAGTAGTGATTTAATTTGCAGATAAGTATGGACTAATGATTAGAAAAAAGAATTTTATAAGTTTACAAGCTTTGTTTATTTTGGCGGCAATAGATAAATTGGGCGGAAAAAGAAAAGTATCGGAAATATTGGGAATATCAATAGATACGATAAATAAATATATTGCTCTTTTTGAAGAAGAAGTCGGATATGAACTGGTCATTAATGACAGTAAAGGCTCTCGTTTAACAATGCGTTGCAAAGATTTGGTGCGTCACGCCCACATAATTGAAGATATTTTCAATAAAATATATAACGAAGATTTTCTCAATAAAGATTTAAAAGGCGATGTCGTAGTCAGTATGCCTTTAAGTGTATCAACAAATTTACTTCCTACCAGTATAAAAGATTTTTATGAGGATTATCCTGAGATTAATATAATAAGTAATACATTTATAGATAATACCGATTTTCGAAATATGGATGCAGATATTGGTATAACATTTTTACCTCCCAATAATAATGAAGTTGTGATTTTATACGCAAAAAAAGTTGAGTGCGGATATTTTGCATCTCCCGAATATTTAGCCAGACACGGCTATCCCAAAGATTTTGAAGATATGCTTGAAAACCATTGGATTGTTACCAGAGTTCAATTAAGCAATTTTATGAAAGAGTGGAAAGAAATTGAAAAAAAGGCAAAACATACAAGATTTGTAACAAATTCTACCTATGCTGCTACAGAAATTGTCCGTTGTGGCGGAGGAATTGCAATTATGCCATTACGTTTTAATCGGGAAGGATTGGTTTGTTTAGATAATTTTAAGTGTGATAAAGCTCCGATGGTATATTTGGTTGCCAAAAAGAAATCAAAAGATATTCCCAGAGTAAGAGCCGTAATCAATTTTTATAAAAGCTTGCTTGAGCAGATGTGATTTGTTGACACAAATTATGTTTTGTGATATAAGTCGAACTACAGTAATCTTATTTAGATATTATATATGTTCACCCCTAAAAATCTTTAATGTTATGGGAACTAAAATCAGAAAAAAGCCACGTTCAGACAAATGGGTCAAAGTTGGCAACATGGTTGTTTTATCAGCGGTTGCAGAAGAAACTCTTGCCGGCGCAGTAAAACCTTCTCCTGCAGAAGTAGAAATGCAACAAAGGGCTGTTGAACGTCAAATTGCAGAGGGAAAAATAGTGAAGGGAAAAGACGGAAACTATTACCCTACGGAAAAAGCAGCTAAAATTCTCAAGGATATTGATGAATAGCTGTTGGAAAGTATCACAAGTACCGACAATGTTCGGTACTTTTTTATTTATATTTTTGTTTTGCTGTGGTACTATACCACAATAATTAAATATTGGCAGAAACGTGATGAAAATTAATTTACATTGTCATAGCGATTATTCCGACGGTTATGCAAGTATGGCAGAAATGGCAGAAGAACACCAAAAACAAGGTTTTTCCGCATTTGTTGTTACAGATCATTGCTATCCGACTTTTATAAAAAAAGGAGCAAAAGACGGAAGATTTTTGACATCCTATGATAAATATTGCCAACAATCACAAGCACTTAAAGAAATATCAAAAAATCTTGGCTATCCGTGTATTCAAGGAATTGAGCTTGCATTATACGGGGAGGAAGTTTTAGTTTTTGGCGATGCAACTATAAAAGAGATTTTTGACTATGCCGAAGATATAAATTCCAAAGAACAGGAAAAATATGGCAAATTGAACATCTATCATAAAAAGTTGAGCAACCATATTGTAAATATTTTGCAAAAAAACAAACAACATAATGCCATAATTTTGTGCCATCCTCGCCTTTTTGAAGAAGATAGTTACGGAAGGGACAAACTGTTTAAAATTATCGACGGTTACGAATTTCAAAATAGCGGACAATATTTATTTAGCGATGAAACACATAAAAATAAAAGAGATAGGGAAATTCCTGCAGAGTTAAAGGGAAAAAGAAAGTTTTATAATTCAGACGCTCATGCCTTACGTTTTGTAAGCAGAACTGATGGCAATTTTCATATATCAAACATTGATACTGTAGAAGACTTAATTGATTATATTAAAACACCGCAGAATTTTAATAATATTTTGACAAATAAAATACAATCAAATCAAAAAGATTAAGTTGACTATTTTTTATTTCAGGCTAAACTCCGGACATAGAAATCATATTACTACGAATACTATTTTAAGACCCCATGCCAAAGGACATGGTATTTTTTGCGTTATGTTAATTCAGTGTGATTATCAAGTTGGAGATTTTTCCATCACAAGAGGAGAAATCTGTTACAAAGGAACAAAAAACGCCGACACTAAAATTACTCCGATGATGGTTGGAGGTTCCGACGAGTTGTATCTTGTTCCTGCTAAGTATCCGATGCAGTGTTCATGGTTGGTTATCATCCAATCTCGCTATCCTGTTTTCTACGAGTGCCATAAAGTTGCATTTGATAGAGGTAAGGTTGCAATGACATTGACCAATGGCTCCACAATGACCGTAACCGCTTATGGAGGCGGATATCCTCATGAAGATTCCGGTCATTCTCGTTTGCTGATTAACTATGTGTAATATATGAGCCTCGCAGTTGCGAGGCTTGTATTTTATGTAGATAACATTGACAGAAAAGCGAATTTTGTGTATAATGCCACAATGTAGGAAAAAGAAATAAAATGCCACAGTCAGAAGAAAAAATAAGTAATAGTACATATAAAACCAGAGGTGCAAAAACTCAAGAAAATCCTTATGGTTGGTACGATTTTACTCCTGATGTTAACAAACCTTGTATTTTAATGTTGCCCGGAGACGGAACCAGTTTTGATTCCGGAGCAAATGCTCAATTAAAAAAAATAGTTGAATTATTAGAAACAAGAGGGTGTGAAAAAGAGGTAGACACCTGTATAGTTGTTTATGACTTTGGTGTTAAATTTTATGAAAATAAGCAAGAAGCTCGCAATTTATTGATGCACAAATACAACAGAGGGTCTAAAAACAACACTTCTTCAAATAAACGACCGGATAAAGAACTCATTAATCCTCAATATATAGACGACATTTTTGATAGATTTTTTGAAAACAGAATTTCTAATGAAAAAGGGGAAAAACTCCCCTATGATGAAGCTTGCAAACGGGTTAGAAATTTGACAATTTTCGCTCATTGCCACGGAGCGTACAGTTTCTTAAAGCTGGAAGAAAAGATGCAACACAGAATGCAAGAATTGGGATATTCAAAAGAAGAAAGAGCCGGAATCCAAAAGCAAATGCTATGTGCTGCCTATGCTCCGTATTGTCCGCTCGGTGTTTCAAAATCAACAATGATTTCTTTTTGTTGTGCAAAAGATATGGTTGTTAGACACGGAAATAATTTTCAGAGAAATATTCAACAACTAAATAATAATAACCGGCTTCAAATAAGCTATTTTCCAAAAGAAAAGGGAGAGGTTTTTGTTGTACCATCTTTTATGATAGACGAACTTGATGGTCATAATTTTATTTGGAATTTTACCAGAAGAAAAGAAATATTATATGACCTAAAACCGACATCTCAAAACAATTGGATTACAGAAAACAATCCGATAAAATCAAGTCAGGCTCTTATAGGAATGATGGGAAATGTGCTTGTAAACGGAGTTTTAAATTCTATTGAAAAAAAGCCTCTGCCAAGTACGAAAGATTTGGTTTGTCAATATCGTGAGCTTGATAGTGACAATGCTTTGGCAAATTCACAAATTTCCGATGTTTTTAAAACAATATATGAAATAGCTGAAAATAATGGTGAAGTATATTGGAGAGCTATCCATGATCTAACACATGATTCTGCTAAACAGAAAAGTGAATTAAAATCAAAAATTAAAAAACTTCGCAAATTCGCAGAACCTAACTTGGGCAAACCAAGGAGAAATAAAATTGAAAAATTTAGTGTCGGTGTTCAGATGTGTTTTGATAAAATTAAAAAGAAACTAAGATAAATCTACCTTTTCAAAAAAATAACCTAATGTCCAAACTAATTTTTTTTCTTCGTATAGTTTTTTGATTTCATTCGGATAAAGCCACATCGTTTGCTCAACTTCATCTGTTGTTGCGTTGTTTAAGTTTATATCTCCATCATATTCAAAAACCCACACATCTAAAATATCATTAAATTTTTCACCATTCACATACTCTCTAATCTTTGAAAAAATGATTTTCCCATCATTTGGTTGTAATTCGATTCCGACTTCTTCTTTAGCTTCTCGTAAAGCTCCGTTTAGGCTGTTTTCACCTTTTAATACCGAGCCTCCGCAACATTCCCACATTAAAGGATTAGACCTCCGGCTAGCTGAACGCTGACTGATTAAATATTGCCCTTTAGAGTTTTTTATCCATATATGAACTACTAAATGAAAACCGTTTTCCGGCAGTTCTTTACCTCTGATATGTTCGCCGATAATATTTCTATCTCTATCGTATAAATCCCATATTTCCATTTTATAATCCTTACAAACAAGGCAGATAGTATCACGTTAACAAAAAAGTTGAAACATATTTTTGATAATGATAGAAATTATTCTATTATGATGATTAACAAAAAAGGTAAAAAAATGAGTGTTGAAAAAAATGGCATTATAACTTTAAGCAATTCTGTTGCCGAGTGTAAAATTTCTCTTTTTGGCGGCAATATTGTGTCATATCGTCCGAAGAGTGAAGAACAAGATATTTTTTGGTTGGGTGATTTAAATAAATTTGACAATGTGCAAGCTATCAGAGGTGGAATACCCGTGTGTTGGCCTCGTTTTGCTGAAGAAAAATTGAATAATAATCTCCCTCGCCACGGATTTGCTCGTCTGTCAAATTGGAGTGTAGGCAGTATTTTGGTAGATGAAACAAAAATGGAAGCAGAGCTGTTTTTGATACCTGATGCAAAATATGGTGTAGATGTAAGTGCAAAATTGTTTATCAAAGTTACGGATAAGCTCGAATGTAAACTCGAAACGACTAACAATGGCGATAACGAATTTATGTTTAGCGAAGCTCTACACGCATATTTTAATGTTTTTTCTCGTGATGATACCATAATAAAAGGACTTTCCGGTTGCCGATATAAAAGCTCTCTTGACGGAAAAGTTTATGATTTAGAAAAAGATTTGCAAATTAAAAGTGAATTTGACTCAGCTTTTATAAATCATACCGGAAAGGTCGAAATAGAAGATAAAGGACTAAACAGAATTATTACTTTGGAAAAAACAGGATCAAATACAACGGTTGTTTGGAACCCTGATAGAGATTATGCCGAAATGAGCCCTGAACAATATAAAAACTTTATTTGTGTTGAGCCGGCTAATAACGGAGATTGTTTTGTTACACTCCCGTCAAAAGAGAAACATACAATTTCAATGATGGTAAGTGTCAGAAAAATAAAATAATAAAAAACTCGGGATTAATAAAATCCCGAGTTTTTGCTTTGCTATTGTCTTAAAACAGCATCTGTTTTTTTGCCAACTTCAAGAATAACTTTTTTCATCAAGCCTTCCAATTCTTGATCGGTAAAACTCTTTTCTTTAGGTTGGAAAGTTAATCCGATAGCAATAGACTTTTTGCCTTCCGGCAAATTACCGCCTTCGAATACGTCAAAAATACGAACATCGACAATATGTTCCTTGTCGGCATTTTTAGCTGCAGTAATAATGTTTATGGCCGGAACGTCTTTGTTTACAACAAAGGACAAATCTTTATCAACAGCTTGTAAACTTGAAAGTTCAAGTTTCTTTTTAGACTTTCCGGAACCGCCTCGCGGCAAAGGAATATTATCCAAAAATACTTCAAATGCCATAACACGTCCTTTTATGTCATAAGCTTTTAACACAGCAGGGTGTAACTCGCCGAAATAAGCTAAAACATTTTTACCTAAACGCAAAGTTCCGCTTCTGCCCGGATGATAATATTCCGGAGCATCGGTGGTAACTTGTGCATTCTCAAAAGGTCCGTTAGCGGCAGCAATAGCAGCTAATGCGTCAGCTTTAGCATCAAAAACATCATAAGCACGTTCATTACCTAACCAATGTTTTTTAGATGTCATTCCATAACGAATACCGGCAGCAACGGTTCCTTGTTCTTTCGGGCGACGGCCATAAAATTCCGGTCCTACTTCAAACAAGGCTAAACCGCTTACTCCTCTTGCGATATTATTGCGAGCACCTAACAAAAGGTTAGGCAATACGGAAGGACGCATTTCATCTAATTCGGAAGCAATCGGATTCATTAATAAGACAGGCTCTTTCCCTTTGCGGAAAGGTTGAGCTAATTTTGAATCGGTAAAGCTCCAAGTTACTGTTTCATACATTCCTCGCAAAGCAAGTTCGTGTTTTACCGTAACAACCCTGCTTTGAGTATCGCTCAATGTTTGTTTAGGTAATTTATCGTTAGGTAGAGAAACGGCGGGAATATTGTCCAGTCCTACCATACGAACAATTTCTTCCACCAGGTCTGCTTCAAACTCAATATCACCTCTCCAACTCGGAGAAACTGCTTCAACTGTTTCTCCTTTGTCAGTAAGATTAAAACCGAGTGCTGATAAAATACGAATAATTTCATCTTTGCTAACATCAATACCAGCCAAAGTTTTAACTCGTTCATAGCGTAATTCGACCGGAGCAGATTTATAATTTTCTTCACCGCAAACTACAATTTCAGAAGCTTGACCGCCACATATTTCTAAAATCAAAGCAGTAGCATAATCAGAGCCCAAGATATTTGAATTAGGATCAACCCAGCGTTCATAACGATAACGAGAGTCCGATTCTATTTGAAATTTACGACCGGTTCTTGCAATACACTGCGGTTTGAAAGTTGCACTTTCAAGCAAAACATTAACCGTATCTTCGGAACAGCCTTTTGACAGACCGCCCATCACACCGCCCAAGCACTGGACACCTTCCTCATCACAAATTCCAAGACTTTGAGTATCAAGTTGATATTCTTTTCCTTCCAGTGATGTGAATGCTTCATTTTCTTCAGCCATTCTGATTGTCAAATTACCACACAATTTATCAGCATCAAAAACGTGTAACGGACGAGCTAAATCGTAGTTAAGGTAATTTGTAACATCTACTAACGGTGAAATGGAATGTAATCCGATTGCGGATAATCTGTCTTTCATCCATTTAGGAGTTTCTGCTTTATTGTTAACTCCTTTTATATAACGACCGGTATATACGGGACACGCATCAAAATCTTTAACTTTAATTTTAATCGGGCAGGGGAAAGATGCCGGAGTTTTATTAATGGTTAAAGGTTTTAGTGTTCCTAAACCGGAAGCAGCCAAATCTCGAGCAACACCACGAACACCCAAACATTCTGCACGGTTAGGTGTGATAGCTATTTCAATAACCGGGTCGATATTTAATATTTCTGCAGCCTGAATACCGATAGGAGTATCAGCAGGAAGTTCAATAATACCGTTATGGTCATCACCGATACCAAGTTCTTTTTCGGAACAAAGCATACCAAAGCTTTCAACTCCGCGAATTTTGCCAATTCCGAGTTTTTCTCCGTAACAAGGTATAACAACGCCGACCGGAGCAAAAATTCCGATAGTTCCGAGTTTTACATTGGGAGCACCGCAAACAACCTGCAAATCTTCTTTGCCGTTATTAACGCCCAATAAAAGTAAATGGTCTGAATCCGGATGCATTTCGCAACTTTCTACTTTTGCGGTAATAAAGCCTTCTAATGCAGCTGCCGGATTGAAAATTTCTTCAACTTCTAAACCGATTTGAGTTAAACGAGCAGATATTTCATCAATATTTGCGTTTGTATCTAAATGGTCTTTTAACCAAGATAAAGTGAATTTCATCGTGACAATCCTCCGTTATTGCTCAAACCACCGGTCATAGATGATGTATCAAGCGGCACAAATCCATAATGTTTCAACCAACGTAAATCCGATTCGAAAAATGTACGCAAATCAGGAATACCATATTTAAGCATTGCCAAACGGTCAATACCGACACCAAAAGCAAAACCTTGATATTCGTCAGGGTCAATCCCTCCTGCACGCAGAACATTAGGATGAACCATACCGCAACCCAAAATTTCTAACCAATCGTCACCTTCGCCGATTTTTAGTTCTCCTTTTCCTTTTTTACAACCGATATCCATTTCGGCACTAGGTTCGGTAAACGGGAAATATGACGGACGATAACGAACTTTTATGTCATCAATTTCAAAAAATGCTTTCACAAAATCGTATAAACAACCTTTCAAATGAGCCATATTAGTTGTTTTATCAATGACCAAGCCTTCTACCTGATGGAACATTGGGGTATGGGTGGCATCATAGTCACTACGATATGTACGTCCCGGTGCAATAATTCTGATAGGAGGCTTTTTAGCTTCCATAGTTCTTATTTGAATACCTGATGTATGTGTTCTGACCACATAGCTATCATCAAAATCGCTGCTGTCCGGATTGGCAACATAAAAAGTGTCTTGCATTTGACGAGCAGGGTGATTAGCCGGCATATTTAAGGCGTTAAAATTATGAAATTGGTCTTCAATATCCGGACCTTCCGCCACTTCAAAACCCATTTGCCCAAAGATGGCAACAACTTCTTCATAAATTTTAGAAACCGGATGAATGCGACCTTGAACCTCGTTTCTAATCGGCAAAGTAACATCGATTCTTTCGTTTGCTAATTTACGATTGAGTTCTACTGTTTCCAACTCTTGTTTTTTCTCATCAATGGCGGCTTCAACAGCAGATTTTAAAACATTCAAAGCTTTACCGGCAGCGATTTTTTCTTCTAACGGCAAAGAGCCTAAAGTTTTCATTTTTTCCGTAATGGTACCTTTTTTACCTAATACGGAAACTCTAACATCATCTAAAGCTTTCAAATCCGTTGCAGAACTAATGTTTTGCAAAATCTGGGATTTTAATTCTTCTAAATTTTCCATAAAATTTCCCCGTTGTTTAAACATAAAAAGAGTCTGGCTCGATTGCTCAAGCAGACTCTTTTTTTTGCATTTTTAAAAATTGCTTATTTCAAAGCGTCCTTAGCTTGCGCAACTAACTTGGCAAACGCCTCGGGCTCTTTTAATGCGATATCAGCTAACACTTTACGATCAAGCTCAATACCTGCTTTGTTGAGCCCGTTCATAAATCGAGAGTATGTCATATCGTTGAGTCTTGTTGCAGCACTAATACGTTGAATCCACAAACTGCGGAAGTTTCTCTTCTTAACACGTCTGTCGCGGTAAGCATATTGCAAACCTTTTTCAACTTTTTCAATAGCAACTCTGAATACATTTTTCGAACGACCGCGATAACCTTTCGCCATTTCAAAAATCTTTTTGTGACGAGCACGAGCCGTTACACCTCTTTTAACACGAGACATCTAACTATCCTCCTACAAATATGGCAAAAATTGTTTAACGATTTTAACATCATTGGTATCAACCAAAGTTGTACCACGTGCTTGTCTTTTCATTTTCTGTGTTTTGCAGAAGAGACAGTGTCTCTTGTTGGCAAAATTTCTTTTTAATTTGCCTGTTCCTGTTACGCTAAAGCGTTTTTTTACGGAACTTTTAGTTTTCATTTTTGGCATTTTGCTTCCCTTTCTATTAAAATTTGGATGCTTTAACCGGCAACAGGCATGCCTTTTCGCCTGCTAACCGAACTGAACAGCTCTTTATATATCACAAAATAGCGATTGTCAACTGGTTATTCATTATAATTTTGCATCTTTATAAGTGTGTTTGTTTGATAATTCTAATAAAAGTTGACTTATCATGTTTGATATTGTATTTTTTCAACTAAAAGTTGAATTTAGAATGTTTGTACGCAAGAGGTTGTCATGAATAAAAATCCGGAAATAAGTATAATTATCCCTGTTTACAATGTTCAAAACTATCTGGAAAAATGTTTGGGTAGTGTAAAAAATCAAACTTTTCAAGATTGGGAAGCTATATGTGTAAATGACGGTAGTACGGATAATTCTCTTGAAATATTACAACAATATGCCGAAAAAGATGAAAGATTTATTGTTATTACTCAAGAAAATCAAGGTTTGTCTCCTGCTAGAAACACCGGTTTGGAAAAAACTAAGGGAGACTATATAATGTTTTTGGACGGTGATGATTTTCTTCATCCGCAATGTATGGAGCTTGCGCTAAGAACGATAAAAGATACTGATAGTGATATATGTCAATTTAAATTCAAATCGGTTATGCTTAATGAAAAAGTTGACAGCTGTTTTTATGAAAAAATACCATATATAGAGAGAATATCTGATATATTTCAAAAAGTTATATCAAAAGAATTTAAAAGAAGTGTGGTCGTTTGGGATAAGTTATATAAATCTGATTTAGCAAAAAAAATAACATTTAAATCCGTAAACCCGGGGGAAGATGCTCTTTATACATTTGAATTGTTGGATAATACCAAAATATTCAGTGTTCTTCCTGTTGAATTAATTTACTATGTTCAACGTCCGTCATCAATAACTCACAGTATTGATAAGAGAAAAAAATATGAAAAACATATTCTGTTTATTGATGAACATATTAAGATTATAAATAAACTTATTGATAAATACAAAATGCAATCAGATGTTGTGCAAAAATTACAAAAATATATTAGTGAACGATTGTTTAGAGCATACATTCTTAATGCCTATAAAACGAAGTTTGGTATGGGAAAAATCCAAGAAAATTTATTGCAACTTTCGGATATGGTGTCAAAGGGAGATTGTAATATTTCTTTATTACGACTACGTTTTAGAATAATGTACTACTTACTGAAACATAATCATTATTACTTGGCAAAACTTTTAGTATAGATAATTAAAACTTGCAAAGAGTACTTTTCTCATATATATCTCCTATAAATATAGGAGTTTTTCGATGATATTTAACAAATTTGAAACTATGGTGGCAAAACGTTACCTCCGAGCCAAAAGAAAAGAGGGATTTATATCGGTTATCACCGGTTTTGCTTTTACCGGAATTGCACTCGGTGTTGCAACATTGATTATCGTTATGTCGGTTATGAACGGTTTTCGTAATGAGCTACTAAGCCGTATTTTAGGTATAAATGGGCACATCGGCATTATTTCTAACATATCTCAACCTTTTAACAATTATGAACAAGCAACTGCCGATATAAATGCTATCGGAAATGTTGTGTCGGTTATTCCGATGATAGAAAAGCAGCTTCTGGTATCTTCGGGACGTTCAGCCGAGGGAGCAATGGTAAGAGGTATCAGAGTTGAAGATATTGATAAAAGAAAAACTCTCAAAAACGGAATGCTTACCGTTAATATGGATGAATTTGTCGATAATAATGTGATTGTCGGTTATCGTTTGGCTCAAAAAATGGGACTTATGGTCGGTGATGAAATTACTCTTATTTCTCCAAATGGTAAAATTACGGCTTTCGGTACAATTCCGAGAATGAAATCATATCGCATTGCCGGAACTTTTGACCTTGGAATGTATGAGTATGATGCAAACTTTATTTTTATGCCGTTAGCATCAGCACAAAAATATTTTGGTATCGGTGATAGTGTTACTAATATAGATGTAGAACTAAAAGATGCTGAAATGTTGTCTCAAACTAAAGAAATTATCAGACAAAGTGTTGGCGATAGTGCATATTTGTTTGACTGGAAACAATCTAATGCGGCCTTTTTTAATGCAATAGAAGTTGAACGTAATGTAATGTTTTTGATTTTAACACTAATCATTTTAGTTGCAGCATTTAACATTATCACCGGTTTAATTATGCTCGTGAAAGACAAGGGGCGTGATATTGCTGTTTTGCGTACCATGGGAGCAACAAAAGGTATGATTATGCGTATTTTCTTTATAGATGGCGCATTTATCGGTGTTGTTGGAACATTAATAGGGGTTATTTTAGGCGTTTTGTTCTGCGAAAATATTGAGAATATTCGTCAGTTTTTACAAAACATATCCGGTAGAGAATTATTTTCGGCAGAAATATATTTCTTATCTCGTTTACCGGCAGAAATGGATGTTGTTGAGGTTGTGGTAATATCATTACTTTCTTTGTTGTTGTCGTTTTTAGCAACCATATATCCGGCTTATCGTGCCGCAAGAATGGATCCGGTGGAGGCTTTACGTTATGAGTAGACAATCTATATTAAGCTTAAAAAATATTTGCAAAAGTTTTAATCAAGGTTCACAAAAACTTGAAGTTTTACGTAATGTGAATTTTGAGATTAAAGAAGGAGAAATTGTCGCTTTAATCGGTCCGAGCGGTTCAGGAAAATCTACATTGCTTCAAATATCGGGACTTTTAGAATTACCGACAAGTGGTAGTATTTTGTTAAACAAACAGGATTGCTCAAAATTAAGTGATGCAATTCGAACATCTCTACGCCGAGATTATTTGGGTTTTGTTTATCAATATCATAATTTGTTACCGGATTTTAATGCGGTAGAAAATGTTATGATACCGCAACTCATAGCCGGAAAAAATTATAACGAAGCAGAAGATAGAGCAAAATGGCTTTTAGATAAAATGAAACTTGCTGATCGTTTTAAGCATCGTCCGGCAGAGCTTTCCGGAGGAGAACAACAAAGAGTTGCGATAGCTCGCTCGCTTGCCAATACACCAAAATTATTATTGGCAGACGAACCGACCGGAAATTTAGACCCGAAGACATCGGATATTGTTTTTGAAGCTTTATTGAATATAATAAAAGAAACAGGTTTGTCTGCTTTAGTTGCAACGCATAATATGGAATTAGCCAAAGCAATGGATAAACAGGTAGGATTAAAAGACGGACAGCTGGTTGATTTTGGTTTATCGTCATTTATCGGAAGTTCTAATTTTTATTAGGAGGTAAGAATGAAGAAGTTTTATGTTGTTTGTTCAGCTTTATTGATAGCATATTCTGTTGCAGAAGCAAAACCCAGAATGGCAGATAATTATGTCAGCCAATATATGCAGACTGCTATTTATCAGATTGCACAATATGACAAAGATGATGATGGTCGTTTGTCGCCGGAAGAGTTCGGAGCAAAAGATACTCGAAAACTGACACGTGATGACCGTCGTCAAATCAGAAAGGCCAAAAAAGAAGGTATATATCAAAATAGTACTGACCAGTTTGCAACAATAGATGAAAATGCCGATGGATTTTTAACGGTAAAAGAATTGGAAAAATATATCAAAAATCAATCGGAAAGAACTAAAGGCAAAGTTAGATACTATTAACTATTTAAAATAAACAGAAGATGCTTATTTCTTTGTTGTGTATATAGCAAAGGAGAAATGAGTATGAAAAATATTGCCAATAACAAAGAATATGATGTACCGGTTAAGGCTAGCGGAGAATTTCGTAGCCTTATTCATCATTTAAGACATATTTTTGATTCAACACCATCGGAAAACGATATGTGGTCTATGGAACCCAGAATTGATTTTTCCGAAACCAAAGAAGCAGTGAATATTTCAGCAGAGATTCCGGGAATTGACGAAGAAGATTTAGAAGTTCAAATATCTTCTGACGGCTATTTGACGATCAGCGGCGAAAAGAAACAACAAATTGAGCACAATAAAAAAGATAATTATTTTTCGGAAATATCATACGGAATGTTTCAACGTACCGTGCCATTGCCATGGGATTTAGATTATAGCAAAGCCGAGGCAGAATATACAGACGGAATGTTGAATATAAAAATTCCAAAGACCGCCATTGAAAAAATGAAAACCAAAAAACTTCCGGTTAAAAAGAAAAAGGCTGTTCAAAAAACAGTAGAAACAGCTAAGAAACAATAAAGACTTTTCTGCCAAAAAATAAAGCCACGATAATTTTCGTGGCTTTATTTTTGTTTATTTTTATGAACGGCCGCCCGATTTTCCTCCAGGTGTACCTCCTCTTGGTGCACCTCCGCTACGTCCTGTAGATTTCGGAGTTTTTGAAGTTCCGCCTTTGCCTTTTTCTTCTCCGATTAAACCATCTCTTTTGGCTTGTTCTCTGGCTTCAGTAAATTGATAACGAGGTAGAGAAAATCTGGTTAAGTAAATTTTCTTCAATCCGCAGTCATCTAATTGTCCGTTAACGTCCTCAATACGAGCTCTAGCATTGTTCAAAGCATCAGAAATTATCGATTTATCCAAATTATCGTTTTTACTTCCTGTTTCTTTATTGATTTTCAATGCCTCAATATAACGATTATTAAGATCTTCTTCTGCAGCTTTAGTTTGCGTTTTGCACATTTCTTCATAAATGGCAATCATAACCCTTGGAGATAAGTCACGAACCATCGTTTCCGGTCCGTCTTTTCCGCCTAAAGCACTACGAAGAGCATTTACTTCGGAAGGAGTAAGTTTGCCTTTTCCTTTCAACAAATCATTAACAGTAAATCCTTCACCGTTATTTCCAGATGTTGCATGTTCAAACATTTGATATAAAGATACCACGGCCATGGTTGCGCCGATAACTTGCGGAGCACCGTTTTGTGTTTTTTTGGCTTCACCCATTCCCGGAGTTGCTTCCGAAACTTTCTTTTCAAATGTTTCACGCAAATGGAAGTCTTCCCATAAATCACGGAACGGATAAAGTTGATAAGATCCAACTGCCCAACGAATACGACGACAATCGGGGTTATTTCGATTTTCGTCTTTTCTCCAATCAATACCTTTTTTGCCTATGAATCGAGCCATTTGCATCGCTAAATCATATTTATACTTATACAAATCAGGGCTGTTTTCATCTAATTTGCCTTTAGCTGTATTAACCATTTTATCATAGCGTTCAGCATTGATTTTGTGACCGACCGGAATAAGTGCACGTTTAGCTAAAGCTCCACGCATAATAGCTTCATCATCATCGGGCATACCTGCATACTCTACATATTTGATACCGGCATCTTTAAATGCGGAAGCCAACAGATACGCTTGGTCATCAGTAATACGTTTTCCCGGAGGAAGAGAATATGCAATCTCAACTTTTCCATCAGGGCCGATACGGGTATAAATCTTAAACTCGTAATTGCATTTAATATCTTTGGTTTTAGGGTCAACGGTTATCGGTTTGCGTAAAGGATCATCACTTTCACTTGAATAACAAGTAAAAGTTTTCCAACCGCCGTGCCATGAATGTCCGGGGTACCAACTGTAATTTTTTCTTTTATTTTTATTCATCCAGTTTTCAATACTGGTATCAAATTCCTTTAACTGCTCTGGGGCAGTCATTTTCTTTTTAGCAGGTTTTTTCGGAGGGGATTTTTCTCCTTTTTCTCCTCCTTCTTTTTCTTCTTCTTCAGCAGGTTCAGAGGTACCTCCTTCTGTTGTTCCTCCGGTTTCTTCCTCTCTTTCTTTATCATCTTTATTCAGTTCATCAACCAAATCAGGATCATCAATTTGCCTGATTTTTCCTACTTCTCCATCTTCAATGCCGTTTTCTTCAAACCATTTTTCGATTTCAGCCTGTTCTTCAGCCAAATATGAATCTTCATATTCTTCACTGTGTGCTGTTCTGGTATAAAGATTTTCAATTTCTTCTTGAGCTCTTTCTTCAAAAATTTCTTTCGCACCTTCAAAGGCTTCTTGAGTTTGTTCATCGGCATTTTCAAGTTTTAAGCTGTCGGTATCAACTATAATGCCATGGCGTTGCAAGAAACTTACCATTTCTGCCATTTTTTCAGGTGTCATATCTTCCGGAGAAAATTCAACTTTGCCATCAACAACGGTAATTGATGCACCGATAGGATGTAACATATTAATTTTTAAAGAAAGATTATTGTCATCATCTGTTTTAATGGCAAAAGCTTCGGCTGTGCGAGTATCATTTCTTTTATCTTTGGCAACAATTTCAGAACTTACGGCATCTTGAATAGAATATAAAGCAGTATAAACTTCTTTATTGCTCTCGTATAAAGCAAGTTGATTTTTTGCACGCTCAATTTCCATCTTCCTTTTGCGAGCTAACATTTCTTTATATTTATCATTTTCATCAACAACTATATTTTCCGCATTTTGAAGTCTGCGATGTAAATTTCTTTCCACTTCATCTTGTGTAATGTCGTTATATCTTTTGCTAACAAAACTAAAATATGGTCTGCCGTTTGCCATCTGTAAATCCTCCGGATATTATAAATATAGCCTAATCATAACATGGTTGACAAAAAAATCAAGTGATTTTTGACAAAAATTAATGATATTTTCGCATAATTCCTTTTAATATTCCTTGAACTCTTACTTGAGATGGATGTAACCTGCGTATTTCATAATCTTTGTTACATGGCTCAAGCCAAATTTCGTCTTTTTTCTTTCTCCAAACTTTTAGGGTAGCTTCGCTTTCTTCTACCAGAGCTACAACTATTTGTCCATTTTCCGCAACATTTGAGCGTTTGATTACAGCAATATCTCCGTCCATGATACCGGCTTCAATCATCGATTCTCCTTCTACTTGCAGAGCATAAAATTCTCCTCTCTCAACCATATTGAAAGGAACAGATAATGTCTCATTTTCATATGCAATAGCCTCAATCGGTGTACCGGCGGCTATTTTTCCATAGAGAGGAATTTGAGCAGAAGAGCTTTGCAATGCTAATTTAATTTTTTTCTCCTCTTCAATTATATCACGAGGTTTGAAACGAGGCGTCTTTATTACCTCTAACGCACGTGCTTTATGAGGGATTTTACGTACAAATTCTCGTTCTATAAGTTCTTCTATCAATGCGTGGATTCCTGATTTAGATTTTATTCCGACAGCTTCTTTCATTTCTTCATAAGACGGGCAACAGCCTTTTTCTTTAATGGTATTGTCGATAAACATCAGCAATTTGTATTGTTTGGGGGTAAGCATAATCGTTTCTCCGTTATATGTTTTATATAAATGTTCTACTTTAGTTCTTTTTTTAGGTCAAGTTTTTTTTATTTTGGTTGCAAGTTTTTATATAGTTGTTTATAGTAATCGGCAGTTTAATAATTGAATTAGGAATTAAATTAATGGCAAACGAAACAAATATTCACAGAGAATCAAGATTGGTAAAGCTTTCAGCTTTGCAGGAAAAAGACTATAATCCTTATCCTTATTGCTTCAAACCGAATGCTTTTGCTGAAGAATTGCAAACTAAATATGCAGAGCTTCCGGCCGGAGAAAATACCGAAGACAGAGTTATTGTAGCCGGTCGTGCAATGGCTGTTCGTAATAGCGGTATGTTTATTGACTTGAAAGATAAAAGCGGAAAAATACAGGTATTTTGTCATAAGTCACATTTAAATGAAGAAAATCTTGAACTTTTGAAATCATTGGATGTAGGTGATATTGTTGGTGTTAGCGGTTTTGTTCGCCGTACTCCGCGTGGTGAACTTTCAATTGCTGCCGAAAAATTTGATATTATCAGCAAATCGCTTCAACCTTTGCCAGAAAAATTTCACGGTTTAACCGATATTGAAGCTCGTTATCGCCAACGCTATGTCGATTTTATTATGAATGATGACAGCCGTGATATTTTCAAAAAACGTTGCCGTATAACTTCGGCAATCCGCCACTATTTTGAGCAACACGATTTTATGGAAGTGGAAACTCCGATGTTGCATACCATAATGGGTGGAGCTAATGCAAAACCGTTTATCACACACCATAACACATTGGATATGGATTTATATTTGCGTATAGCTCCGGAATTGTTCTTAAAAAGATTGGTTGTGGGCGGATTTGATCGCGTATTTGAAATCGGCCGTAATTTCCGTAATGAAGGTATTGATAAAAAGCACAATCCTGAATTTACGGCTTTGGAAGCTTATCAAGCTTATGCAGATTATAACGACATGGCCGAACTCATACCGGATTTGTTGCGTTTTGTATGTAAAGAAGTTACCGGAAGCGAAACTATAGTCGTCAACGGAAATGAAATTGATTTGTCAAAACCATGGGAACGTAAATCTATCGTGGAATTGGTAAATGAATATGCCGGTATTGATTTGATGCAGGCAAAGGATGTAGATGAAGCTAAAGCTATGGCAAAATCTATCGGTATAGATGCTTCTGATTGCAGTAACTGGGGAAAAGTTGTTCAATTACTTTTTGATGAGAAAGTAGAGCCGAATTTGGTCCAACCGATTTTGGTAATGGATATGCCTAAAGATATTTCTCCTTTAGCTAAAACTCACCGCTCTAATCCTCGTTTGGTAGAGCATTTCGATGCCTATGTTGGCGGAATGGAAGTTGGTTGTGCATATTCAGAGTTGTCTAACCCGCTAGAGCAAAAGGCTCGTTTTGATGCACAATGTGCAGAAAGAGAAGCCGGTGATGATGAAGCTCAAATGTTAGATGAAGATTATGTTGTTGCTTTGGAAAACGGTTTGCCACCTACCGGCGGTATGGGAATGGGTGTTGACCGTTTGGCAATTTTACTTACCGGTGCTGACACAATCCGTGATGTTATTGCTTTTCCGACACTTCGTAATAAGTAGGAAAATATAAAGTTGCGACAACATAAAACAGCATATAAAAATATTGAAAAACGGAGACGTCAAAAGACGTCCCGTTCTTCAAATAAGGGAGTTTTCTCAAAAATAATGTTTGTACTAAACATCGCTTTGAGTTTGATTCTGATATTTTTATTGTTATCAGATTATGTTTTTAAGCAAGACAAAAAAGATGCTGTTATTCGTCCGAAGCATATATTCGGTGAGAGAAATATTGCAGATGACACGATAATTCGTCAAACCGAAAAAGATTTTTTAAAAACTGCTCTTAATTTTGATGAATTACAAAATTATCAGATTTTTCAATTAGAGAAATCTTTACAGGAAAAAACTTCTGATATTGTGGATGTTTCAGATATCAGTGATAAAATAACTCATGTTGATGAGTTGAATTTGAGTAATGAAGAAGTTTACAATATATATGAAGAAAAACTTCCTGATGATGTTATAGAACACGATTCTAAAGTCATTAAAAAACAACAGCCGATGATAGCCATTGTTATTGATGATATGGGGATAAGTGCTAAAAGAACAGCTGATATAAGCAGTTTAAAATACCCTATTACATCTTCGTTTTTAACTTATGCCAAAAACTTAAAAAGTCAAATATCAAAAGCAAAAAATAACGGACATGAAATTATGGCGCATTTGCCCATGGAGCCTAAGGTTATGCAGCATTATATCGATTCGATGCTTCTTACATCTATGAGCGATAAAGAGGTTTTGAAAACTTTGCGAAAAATGCTTGATACTATTCCCGAAGCCAAATCGGTAAACAATCATATGGGAAGTAAATTTACCGAGGATAAACACAGAATGGCAATAGTAATGAAAGAATTAGCAAAAAGAAAAATAGCTTTTCTCGATTCGAAAACTACTCCCAAATCAGCAGGTCCTAAACAAGCAAAAAGATTCGGAGTTTCTTTGACCATGCGTAATGTTTTTTTGGATAATAAAGACGATTTTAATTATATTACCAAGCAGCTTCATCAGACCGAAGAAATTGCTCGCAAAAACGGTTATGCAATCGCAATAGGTCATCCAAAAGCTCAAACCTATAAGGCGCTCAAAGCTTGGTTGCCGACACTTAAGAAAAAGGGGATTTCTCTCTTGCATTTAAGCGAAATTTCCAAAAAAATAGAGCATAATTAGCTAATATTGACTTTGGATATATTTTGTAGTATAAAATCAGCAATAAAATCTATCCATTATGTATATCATTACTCGTATTTGTGATGCAGTCGGCATGTTTTTTTATGCCTGTTGCATTTGTGGTGCGGTATTTTTTGTTGCGATAACGGAATTGGTTTTTAAGAAAAACAATTAAAATTTATCAAAAATGGATGCCGTATGTTTTCTTAATGCACTCTGTTTGTTCGTCATAGGGTGCGCTGTGCTTTTCGCAATATTTTGTATCATTGCGGCAGTAGTTGCAGATATGAATGAACGTAAGAAAGAAAAGCCAGATGATATCAACAAATAAGTTGGTGCTATTTTATTGAGATAAGAAAGGCCACGCAACAAAATTGCGAGGCCTTTTTCTTTTTGGGAGAGAAACAATAAAAAAACTCACCTTGCGATGAGTTTTACTTATGGTAGGGGTAGTCAGACTCGAACTGACACGGCCTGAGGCCACAAGATTTTGAGTCTAGCGCGTCTACCAGTTCCGCCATACCCCCATAAGACGAATAGATAAATACATTAATAAAATTAAATCGTCAATAGTTTTTTTACTAAAAATGTGATAATATTTATTTTGTTTGTAAAAATAGGGAATTGTCATATGCAAAAAAACGAAAAAAAAGCACTTGAATACTATCGCAAGAAAAACTATTCATCTGCGCTTAATGAGTTTTTTAAATTAGACGATTCTTTTTTGAAACAAGAAAAGTTTTTGATATTGATTGCGAATTGTTATGATGCACTGGGGCAAAAAAAAGAAGCTGTAGAATATTATAAAAAGGCTCTTAAATTTAATAAAAAATCAGAAACCGCAACATCGAATTTGGCAATAATTTACTATGAACTTAAAAACATTTTCCAAGCTAAAAGATATGCCAATAAAACTCTAAAAATTAATCCGCAAAATGTTTCGGCACTTGTCGTTTGGGGCAATATCAATTATTGTGATAAAAAATATTTGAAAGCACTGAAATATTATCAACAAGCTTTAGAAGTACAACATAATTTTTATACGGCAAATTTTAATACTGCCGGAATTTATTTTGATATGAAAGACTATTCTACCGCATATTTTTATGCTCGAAGAACGGTTCAACTGTATCCTGATTCACAAGAAGCAATGGCTTTGCTTGCAAACATATGTATTGAACTTAATAAATCGGATGAAGCGGTTGAAGTTTTGGCATATTTATATCAAAAAAATCCTCAAGATTATTGGGTTTGCAATTCAATCAGTCAAGCATATCAACAACAGCAAAAATATGAGTTATCTCTCGATATGGGATGGCGAGCCGTAACGTTATCAAACGGAGAAAATTCTCAACACATAAATTTTGGTTATTTGTTATATGAAATTGCGATTGAATCTAAAACTACCGATGTAAAAAAATATGCAAAAAAATGGTTGCAAAAATATCCGGAAAACCAAGTGGTTCGTCATATGGGAAATGCCATATTAAATGCAGAAAATGTCAGTCAAATAAACAGTCTTTTTGTGCGTGAAATTTTTGATGCTTTTGCAGATGATTTTGAAGATGTTTTACAAAGTTTAGACTATTCTGTTCCATGTTTGATGTCAAAATATTTGGATTCGCTTTTTGCAAATGTAAAACTTTCAAAAATGAAAATTTTAGATGCCGGATGTGGTACCGGACTATGTGGAAAATATTTGAAAAAATATGCAAAGTTCCGCGGGCTTGACGGTGTTGATATTTCTTCTAAAATGCTTGAGGTAGCTAAACGAAAAAAGTTATATACTCATTTGTATTGTCAAGATTTAAACGTATTTTTATCGGAAAAAAATGATGAATACGATTTGATAAATTCTGCTGATGTTTTTACCTATTTCGGCGAGCTGAATAATATGTTTATTTTGTTGTACGGAGCACTAAAAAAAGACGGAAGAATTTTATTTAGCGTAAGTGAAAATTATGAAAATGACAGTGACTATTTTTTACATGCCTCAGGCAGATTTTTGCATAGCAAAAAATATATAGAAGATTCTCTTATCAGACAAGGTTTCTTTATCGAAAAAATCAATCGTTTTCGCCTACGAAATGAAGGGGATAAAAAAGTTTTCGGTTGGATAATAATGGCACAAAAGAAAACATAATTTTTATAACAAAAAACCTCTCATTTGAGAGGTCTTTTTATACTGTTTTTCTATCTGATAAAACTACTTTTTTGCAGTAGCTTTTTTCTTTGTAGCAGTAGCTGTTTTGCTAGCAGCAGTCTTGCATGCAGACTTTGTTACAGTCTTTTTTGCAGCTGCCTTTTTAGTGCAACAAGAAGATTTTGTGCACTTGCTGAATTGTTCAACAGCCATTGCCCAGAAGTACTCATCTTTTCCTTGCGGACAACCGGCATTTTGCCAGTTAAAATAAGCAGCTTCTCTGATAGCATCTTCATTAAATTTTACCATGACTTACTCCAAATAAAAAGTTCGGTTAAACAATACCTAATATACATATAAAATTTTATCCGTCAATACAGAAAGTTTACAAAATTTTTTGATAATATTAGAATTAAACTTGCAATTATAGAGATAAGATTTTATAGATTAAAAACAAGACTATTTCCTCATCAATTATTTCAAGAGGTATTATATGGAAAATTTATTATCAAAAACAGAAATAGAAGCCGTTATCAACGGAAATCATGACAATATATTTGCAGTTCTCGGAATACACAGAGATAAAGGAAGTAAAAACACGTTTATTCGTGCTTTTCAACCACATGCAAAATTCATTGAAATAATCAAAAAAGAAGATTGTTCATCTTTGGGAAAAATGGAAAAAATCGATGACCGAGGATTCTTTCAAATCAGTCTCGGAAAAGTTGGAGATGTTGCATATAAATTCAAAATAGAAAATGATGCCGGTCAAGTGTATGAAGCTGAAGACGTTTATCGTTTCGCTCCGACATTGGGTGATATTGACGTTTACCTTTTCAGCGAAGGCAACCACCTTGAGATGTATAAAAAATTGGGTGCTCACGTAATTACTATGGATGGTGTAAAGGGCGTCAGTTTCGCTGTTTGGGCTCCTAATGCAAAAAGAGTTTCTGTTATAGGTAATTTTAATAACTGGGATGGCAGATGCCATGTAATGCGCAAATATCCTTCATGCGGTGTTTGGGATATATTTATTCCGGGGCTTGGTGAAGGCGAAATATACAAATTTGAGATTAAAACTCAACAAGATTATATTTTGACTAAAGCTGATCCCGTAGGCTTTTATGCAGAACACAGACCAAAGACCGCATCAGTTGTATACGACTTAAATCATTATCGTTGGAATGATGATGAATGGATGCAAAACAATCAAAATCACAACGCTATGGATAAGCCTATGTCCATATACGAAGTTCACGCAGGTTCTTGGCGTCGCAAGGGGGAAAACGGTAGTGAGTTTTTATCATATAGAGAGCTTGCAGATACATTGGTTCCGTATGTTGCTAATATGGGGTATACCCATGTTGAGTTTTTGCCGTTATCAGAGCATCCGTTAGATGCTTCTTGGGGATATCAGGTTTTGGGAATGTTTGCTCCTACCAGTCGTTTCGGAACGCCGGATGATTTACGTTATTTGATTGATAAATTCCACCAAGCCGGAATTGCCGTAATTATGGACTGGGTGCCAGCTCACTTTCCGAAGGACGGACACGGATTATGCGAATTTGACGGAACACATTTGTATGAACACGCAGATCCGAGAAAAGGAGAACACAAAGATTGGGGAACAAAAATTTATAACTACGGACGTACAGAAGTTATGAACTACCTTTGTGCCAATGCCCTTTATTGGATTAAAGAATATCATATCGACGGGTTACGTGTTGATGCCGTTGCTTCAATGCTCTATCTTGACTATTCTCGCAAAGCCGGAGAGTGGATTCCCAATATTTACGGCGGTAATGAAAATTTGGAAGCTATCGCTTTTATGCGTAAAATGAATGAGCTCGTTTATGGTGCTAATCCGTCTGCTTGCACTTGTGCAGAAGAGTCTACTGCTTGGCCGATGGTTTCTCGTCCTACATCAATGGGAGGATTAGGATTCGGATATAAGTGGAATATGGGCTGGATGAACGATACTTTGCGATACATCAACAAAGATCCTATCCATCGTAAATATCATCATGGAATGCTTACTTTCGGTTTGTTATACGCATTTAATGAAAACTTTATTTTACCGATTTCTCACGATGAGGTTGTTCACGGAAAGGGCTCTATGCTTTCAAAAATGCCGGGTGATGAATGGCAAAAATTTGCAAATCTCCGTGCATATTACGGATTTATGTATACTCACCCCGGTAAAAAACTCTTGTTTATGGGATGCGATTTCGGACAAGATTGGGAGTGGAACAGTGCCGAAAGTTTGCGTTGGCATTTACTTGAACATCCGATGTATAAAGGGATGCAAAATTGTGTAAGAGATTTGAACCTCATGTATAAAGGAAATTCTCCGTTATATGAAGTTGATTTTGATTATAACGGTTTTGAATGGATTGAACATTCAAATGCCGCAGATAGTGTAATATCTTATATTCGTAAAGGTAAAGAACCGGGAGATTATTTGATTGTAATTTGCAACTTTACACCGGTTGTCAGAAATAATTATCGTATCGGGGTACCCGAAAATTGTGCTTATCAAGAAATTTTTAACAGTGATGATGTAAATTACTGGGGAAGTGGGGTTAAAAATGACGGACAACGTCAGGCTCAACAACAAGGGTGGAATGACAAGCCGTTTTCAATAGAAATTAATTTACCGGCATTATCCACTGTTGTTATTAAGCCCGTAAGATAATATTTCTATACACCGGGAGGATTTTGGATGGCAGAAATAAAACCGCAAAAAGGAAATGTATATCCGCTTGGTGCAACGTATGATGGAAAAGGCGTAAATTTTGCTCTGTTTTCGGCTAATGCCGAAAAGGTAGAATTGTGCCTTTTCGACGAAACCGGAAGTGTGGAAAAAAACAGGTATTCTATTGATAAAAATGATAATAATATTTGGCATATTTATTTACCGGATATAAAGCCGGGACAAGTTTATGGCTATCGTGTATATGGTCCTTATAAGCCCGAAATCGGAAAAAGATTTAATCCGAATAAACTTTTGATAGATCCTTATGCCAAAAAACTTGTCGGAAAATTAATATGGCATAAAGCAATATTCGGATATGATACGGAAAGTCCGAATAAAGACTTGTCTTTCAGTGAATTGGATAGCGCCCCATATGTTCCGAAATCAGTGGTTGTAGATAGTAATAATTTTGAGTGGAAAGACGAGGGATTTTCTTCACGCTCTTTTCCTGAAACAATTATATATGAAACACATGTAAAGGGATACACCAAATTACATCCGCAAATTCCCGATTCTTTACGAGGACGTTTTTTAGGTTTAACTTCTCCGTCGGTAATAAAATATTTAAAATGGCTAGGCATTACCGCAGTAGAGCTATTGCCTGTTCAATCGTTCTTTGCAGATAAATATTTACAGTCTAATCAAAAACAAAATTATTGGGGATATGAAACATTCAATTATTTTGCTCCCGAGCAATCATATTTAAGTCGTGATGATATTAATGAATTTAAAACGATGGTGGATACATTCCACACCAATGGTTTAGAAGTTTTTATTGATGTGGTTTACAATCATACCGGAGAAGGCAATCAGATGGGGCCTACTTTGAGTTATCGAGGAATTGATAACCAGTCGTATTATTCTCTTAATCCGGAAAATCCTCGTTATTATTTTGACAGCACCGGTTGCGGAGCATCTTTAAATGCAGAAAATCCGTATGTGGTAAGAATGATTCTTGATTCGTTGCGTTATTGGGTGCAAGAAATGCACATTGACGGTTTTCGTTTCGATTTAGCAACATCGCTCTGCCGTCGTAAAAACAATTTTACTACCGAAAGCGGCTTTATATACGCAATTCAACAAGATCCGGTTTTGCAAAAAACTAAGATGATAGCAGAACCATGGGACGTCGGAATGGGAGGTTATCAGCTGGGAGCGTTTCCATCCGGTTGGGCCGAATGGAATGATCGTTTTCGTGATGTCGTTCGCCGTTTTTGGAAAGGTGACCAATATCAAATAGCGGAACTTGCAAGTCGCATTACCGGTTCAAGCGACATTTTTAATTATAATAACCGCAATATATGGAGTAGTATTAATTTTATAACTGCTCATGATGGTTTTAGCTTAAATGATTTAGTCAGTTATAATCAAAAGCACAATTCGGCTAATGGAGAGGAAAATCGAGACGGTTCAAATTCTAACTGGAGTTGGAACTCCGGTGTAGAAGGAGAATGCCAAGATAAAATTGTGAAGAATAATCGTATTATACGAGCCAAGGCAATGATTACAACTCTGTTGCTGTCTTTCGGTACACCGATGTTATTGGCAGGTGATGAGTTTTTAAATACGCAAATGGGAAATAATAATCCCTACTGTCAGGATAACTGTTTAACATGGCTGGTGTGGGAGGCAATAAGCAAAGAAGATAAAGATTTTGCTCGTTATGTTAAAAAAGTTATTTCATTGCGAAAGAAATTAAAATTTTTCAATAAAAAGGATTTCTTTACCGGAAAAATTGATGAAACAGGCAATAAAGATTTAGCATGGTATAACGAAAAAGGAAAAGAATTTATTGATGCTGATTGGTATGACGGAAATCGCAAAACGGTTTCTTGTTGTGCACATTATCGTAGTCGTTTTCTATATTTTATTCTAAACAGTGACAGTAATGATATAAAATGGAAACTTCCGCAATTAGAATATAAAGAATGGAATTTGCTTTTGGATAGTTCGGAAAAGTTCTCACCGCCCAAAATTTTGAAATCGGGTAAAGAAATTAAAGTTCCGGCATGGAGTGTTTTATTATTTGAAGTTAAATAAGGAGAGGATATGACTGACAAATTAAGACTTTTGGCCTCTAAAATAGGCATCGCAACGGAATACAATGATGCCGGATTAAATGCAAAAACATATTATGTTGAAGATGATACAATACGTTTTTTTGCAAATGTTTTAGGCTATAAAGCAGATACTGAAGCAGATATAGAAAAATCGCTTAAAAAGGTAGAAAATAAATTTTGGCAGTCTGTTCTTGAAAGTGTATATGTTCGTGAACAAAAATCACTTAATTTTACTGCAGTAATTGAAACTTCGTTAATTGAAAGTGATTTTGCACTAAAACTTTATAATCAACAAAACTCAAGTTTTGAAAATGTTTCTTTTATTGTAAATGTAACCGAGGAAACTCACGGAAAATATACAAAACTTCTTATAGAAATTACTACTCCGCTTGCGATAGGTTATTATGACTTATATTTTTCAGTCGGTGAAAAAGAATATAAATCTGTTTTGGCTGTTGCCCCCGAACATTGTTACCAGCCGGAAGTTTTGGATGGTTCAAAATTGTGGGGATATGCCCTGCAACTATATTCATTGCGTAGCAAACGTAATTGGGGTGTAGGCGACTTTACCGATTTGGAATCTTTTATAAAACTTTGCGGTCAAAATGGTGCCGATGTGATAGGCTTAAATCCGATTAATGTTCCTAATCATTGTTTTCCTGAAGAAGCAAGCCCATACTTGTCTACCAGTCGTTTATTTTTAAATCCGATATATATAGATGTTGAAAAAGTACCGGAATTTAAACCGGAAGATATTGAAAATTATCGAGAAAAAATCTCTCAATTAAATGCTTCGGAAACGATTCTGTATGGTGAGGTTTATCCTCTTAAAATGTCCTTTATGGAGAAGTTTTATCCACGTATGCAAAAAAATGAAAAACGCAAAAAAGAATTTGAAGATTTTTGCAAAGAAAAAGGTGAGGAACTGGAGAATTTAGCTGCTTTTCAGTGTTTATACGAGCAAAAATGGCAAGACCATTGGGGCGGATGGAAAAGTTGGGAAAAAGAATTTTTGAAACCGACAACGGCTGCAATGAAAAAATATAAAACGGCTAATAAAGAACGTATCGGATTTTTCAAATATCTTCAATTTGAGGCTTATCGCCAATTTAATTTAGTTGCTCAATCGATAAAAGAACAAGGGCTGAAAATCGGTATTTATCGAGATTTGGCTGTCGGAGTAGGGCGAGACAGTGCAGAAGTTTGGGGTGATGAGGGAGCATATCTTAAATCATCGGGTGCAGGTGCCCCTCCCGACGCTTTTTTCCCTGCCGGACAAAAATGGAATTTAGGGGCTTTTCATCCGGTTGAGTTAAAAGAAAGAGCTTATCTGCCATTTATAAAAATGTTACGAGCCGCTGCTGAAAATGCCGGTGCGTTGAGAATTGACCACGTAATGTGTTTAATGCGTTTGTTTGTAATTCCGGAAGCAGCAAACAAGCAAGGAACATATATTTATTATAATTTTGATGATATGCTGAATATTGTTGCGATAGAAAGTCACTTAAACAAATGTATGATTGTCGGTGAAAGCATCGGTAATGTTCCTGACGGATTTTTAGAAAAAATCGAAAGTAAGAATATTTATTCTATGTCGATTTTGTGGTCAGAACGTTGGGATGCCGGTTGGGGGGATTTCAAACAACCGCATTTTTATCCGGAAAAAACATTTACCTCAATCGGAACTCATGACATGGCTCCGCTAAAAATGTGGTGGTTCGGATATGATATATCAACTTCTCGAGAACTCGGAATTATGACAAGTGATGAAGAAATGTATAGTGCTTATCATAAAAGAGAGGCAGACCGATGGAAATTGTTAAAAGCTATGGATGAACAATCTGTTTGGCCGGAAGATAATTATCGACATGGTGATTATATGTATGGTGAAGGTTATCCCGAAGGTTTAGAAGAAGCGGCTCATCGATATATGGCCAGAACGAATGCTAAAGTGTTTTTAGTTCAGCCGGAAGATGTTTTTCAAGTAGACAAATTGCAAAATCTTCCCGGAACAGATAGAGATAAACACCCGAATTGGCGTCGTAAGTTGCCGATTAATATTGAGGATATAGAGGATAATATTGCATATAAACGTAATTTATCGGCAGTAAAAAAAGAAAGATAAAAGGAAAGAGGGGGATGTCTTTGACTCCCCCTTCTTTTTACAGCTGAGAATATATCTCATTCCAAACCTGCTCATCATAAGATGTGAACACCTTAACTTCGTCAGGAAACACTCTTTTAGCACGATTTTCAAAATCAAATGCCAGAAAGATAGTTCCTTCATAAGCCATTGTTGCTCGATATTCTGACATGGCATCACCCATTGCCAGAATATGGTATCCGGGATATTTATCCAAGATATCCTTGATGTTTTCTTCTTTAGTCTTTGGTGCACCCAAAATACCTTCGAAAACATCACCGAGACCATGGTGTTCAAGACCTGCCTGAACAAGATCGGGCTCCATTCCTGTAAGAATGAACATTGGACAGCCCATCGCCTTTAGTTTACGATAGAACTTTTCAGCTCCGTCATAAACCTTTCTTCCTACATACTCTTCCTTGATGAATTCGTTGAGACGTTCGGTAACTGCTTGTCCCTCATCTAAAGTGATGATTCGAGCATAAACAACCTTAGCAATCTCTACGAAAATTTCAGCCATCGGACGACCATGCATCTTGCGATGAAGCTCAGTCGGCAAAACGTCAAAATTGACAGCTTTACCAAACTCAACATTACAGAACTCATTAAGACAGTCGTCTTTTACTGAGTTCGTGTCACGAATTGTTCCGTCGTTATCGGCGAGAACAATAAAACCCTTAATTTCCTCCATAGTAATAATGTTAAGTGTACATAGTATATCAAATTTTAGACAAATAGCAATATTTTTTTGGTCGTCGTGGTAATTACTCAAAAAAAGAAAAAAAATAAAAAATAGTAAAAAAAATTCTTTACCTAATATATTTTTATATGTATATACTAACCCAGTCATAACGATGGTCCCATCGTCTAATGGTTAGGACATCACCCTTTCACGGTGGTAATATGGGTTCGAATCCCGTTGGGATCACCAATACAAAAAACCTCTCCTTGTGAGAGGTTTTTTGTATTGGTAATGGTAACAACAGAGATTTGAACCCATAGAAATGGGTTCGACTACAAGCGAAAGGCGGGTGAAGAACGCCGGTCAGCGTAAGCTGATGAGCGCAGAGGAACAAGCATTGCGCAAGCAATGTCGCGGACAATCCCGTTGGGATCACCAATTTGAAAGCCTCTCTTTACGAGAGGCTTTTTTGTGCTAATCAATTTTTGTAATAATCATTTTTGTATTAATTAACAATTTGTACAAATTTGATTTAAGGCAATGGGATAGCAACAAACAAAAGTAAAAAATATGTTAGACTTACATAAAGATAAAGCTAGTTTAGTTCCGCACAGTTCAAATTGGTATAAAGAATTTGAGCCAGAAAAAGAGAGATTAAAAACTATATTAGGGAACATCGCAATAGCCATTGAGCATACTGGGAGCACATCTATTCCAGAGTTGATAGCAAAGCCGATTATAGATATTGCTGTTGGCGTAAAAGATATTGCAACTCTCAAAACCACCATTCCAATTTTGACAGCATCGGGTTATGATATTTTATATCATAAGACGTTATCTTGAGAGAATACGGTTCGTAGATAACGGCATCTGTAAACAGTATTACTCCCAAAATAACGATATATTTTATCAGACTTTTAATTTTGTTCATTTTATAAATCTTGGCAAAATTGCTTAAGTCGTTTTATTGCTTCAATTATTTGTTCTTCCGAACAAGCGTAGCTCAAGCGCACATATTCCGGAGCTCCGAAAGATTCGCAAGGAATAACGGTTAACAATTTTTGTTCCAACAATTCTTGAGCAAAATCTTTTGCCGTTTTTCCGGTTTTTGCAATATTACACATAACATAAAACGCACCTTGCGGTTCAATGAAATCGATTTGCGGAATATCTTTCAACAATTTACACAACAATTCTCTGCGACGAGCAAAAGTTTTAACCATATTTTCAACTTCTGCATCTGCCTTTCCTTGTAGGGCATCGACAGCAGCATATTGAACAAAAGTTGTAGCATTACTTGTTGCATGGCTTTGTAAAGCCGAGATTCTCTTAGCCAACCACAAAGGCGCCACCAAATATCCCAATCTCCAACCGGTCATTGCATAAGCTTTTGAAAAACCGTTGATTGTAATGGTTAAATCGGCAATTTTATCATTTAGCGAAGCAATACTGATATGCTTTATATTTTCATCATAAATCAGTTTTTCGTAGATTTCATCAGACAAAACCATAATATTATGCTTAACCGCCAAATCGGCAATCATTTGTAAAGTTTCTTTAGAATATACCGCACCGGTAGGATTGCTTGGCGAATTAACGATAATCAATTTAGTATTCGGGGTTATAGCTTTTTCTAAATCTTCTTTTGTAGGAGCAAAATTATTTTCGGCTTTAGTATTAACCACCACTGTTTTTGCGCCGGAAGCCTTTATCATTTCAGGATATGACAACCAATACGGAGCCAAAACAATAACCTCATCACCGGCACCGCAAAGAGCGGTAATTGTTTCAAACAAAGCGAGCTTTGCACCGGTTGTCACAATAACATTATTTGCGGTGGTTTTTACTCCGTTTTCGGCCATTTTTTTAACAATTTCATCTTTTAATTCCGGCAAACCGCTTGAAGCGATATAGCGAACTTTTCCCTCATTTAAGGCTTTGATAGCTGCATTTTTAATTGCTTGCGGAGTGTCAAAATCGGGTTCTCCTACCGACATGGAATATACATCTAATCCTTGTTTTTTCAGTTCTTTAGCACGAGCGGCCAGAGATAAAGTAACTGACGGCGACAATGTACCCAACGGGCTGAAATTATTTTGCAAATTTTCCATTTTCTACTCCTATTTATAAGGGAAAGTTTGAACAATACCTTGTTTTGCGATAGTGCAAAGCATACTCAAAGCTTTTTCTTCGTTTTCATCAGGCACCGAAACGGCATATTTCATCGGTTTATCGGTCAAAACGGCAGTTGCCAAAGCGCAAACTGTAGTTGCAATTCCATAATATGTTTTGCCTTTTCCTTCAATAATTGTCATTCCGGCACGTTTAACTGCTTCGGCAAGTTCTTGTTTTTCTTCATCCGAAAAATCGACAGGTTTTCCATCGATAGTCACTTCATTCCACAACACAATTTGCTCATCGCCATGTTCTCCGACCACCGGAGCATTAATGGCAGATGCCGGCTTATTAAATCTTTCGGCCAAAAGGGCGACCATACGAGAAGTGTCGAGTGTGCAACCGGTACCAAAAACTCTTCCTTTAGGCATTTGCAAAAATTTTGCCGCATGGTTAGCCAACACATCAACCGGATTGGACACGACAATAACGACAGCATTGGTATTTGTATTTTTGATTTCGTTGCAAATACTCTCCATAATTTTAGAGTTTTTCATCAACAAATCGTTACGGCTTTCTCCAACTTTACGAGCAACACCGGCCGTAATCACGATAACATCGCTGTCTTTACAATCTGCATAAGTACCTTTTTTAACAACCGTTTTGCTAATTTCGGGAAACCCGTGACGAATATCCCAAACTTCGGCATTTGAGCGTTTATCATCAATATCAATTAGGGCAATTTCGTCGGCAATTTCCCTAAGCATCATAGAATAAACTGAGGTTGCTCCGACCAAACCGGCACCGATTACACTAATTTTTTTCATTATAATCTCCTGTGTAAGTGTTTTACATTTTCCGAAAGTGTATCTTTATGAAGATTTAAAAGCAAATTTTTTATAAAAAATGTCAACAAGAGCAACAAAAAAGCGACTTTTGGTAAAGTCGCTTCGATTAGTTTGTGGCAAAAATCAGATTTTGCAATCACTTTTTTTCTTTTGATGGTTAGGTTTCGGTTCGTTTATACCGACAAAAACATAACAATCACACATTTCAATGGCGAAAGCAAAGGCATAATACGCATTTGACGTTTCTTTAAACAGAGGAGGAACATTTTTCAGATTATCGCAGATAACCCCTTCCTTGTTAAACAATATCAAGCGGTTATCAGCATGAATAATCCATCTTCCGCAACCATCGGTGTACATTGTGCACTCTTCATAGTCATCAACATCAATCGACATTTCGATAGGAATGATGTAGTCATACTTTTTCAATGCCTTCATATCGTTTTCGGGCATTAATAGTGCCAAGTCATCAATCTTAATCAATGCAGACCTAGTTTGTGCACATGCAACAGAAACAAACGCGACCATAATGGTCAAAACAAAAAACTTTAATGCTTTCATTATGATTTGTTTTTTATAACATATTCCGGTCTATGTCAGAGTTTATAATATAATCTATTCTCGGAAACAAAATCAATTTTACCGGAAATCCAAAGTAATAGACACAATTATAATGTTTGGTCCTCGCTTGTAACATGGGAAAGATATTTTTACAATGAAAAAATAATGACAAAAAGCTTGAACTTTTGTCTAAAGAGTGTTATAAAAAGTCATAATTAATATTTTCGGGAGTCTTTTTCATGTCAGAGTTGGGAACAAAGTATATTTTTGTCGGTGGAAATAATAAAAATCGTATCGGTGGCAGTTGTTCAATTCTTGAGCATAAATACGACGCATATCGCCGTCCGACCAGAGTTATGTTTGACTTGGGAGCTTTGTTTGCTCCGGAATATTGTTTAGATGTCGATGCTGCAATTCCCGATGTCAGAAAATATTTAAACAGCGAAACAACTTTGGCTGAAAATACAATTGACGCAATGTTTATTTCTCACGGACACGAAGACCATATCGGCGGTTATGTACATTTGGCCCGTGCCGGTTTTGAAATGCCGCCTACTTATGCTTCCAAAGGAACATTGGAACTCTTAAAAGCAGCTCTTGAAGAAGGCGGTGTTGATATAGCTAAATGGCCGAAAATGCACGAAGTCGAGCCCGGAGTTCCCGTGAAATTTGATGAAGTCGAAATTGAAGCTTTCGGTGTTTCGCACTCAACTTTCGGAGCTTTGGGATATCATACCTTGACCACAATTAACGGAGAACCCGAAGCCGGAATTTTGCACCCCGGAGATTATCATTTAGGGACAACAAGAGTTGGCGAAGGATTTAACGAAAAACAATTCAAAGATTTATTATCCAGAAAACTGGTTACTAACGTAATTTTAGATTCTACTTCTTCGGCAACAGATGATAAATATTTAATTGACCACAAAGAAGCTGTTGCGAATACCGTTGAAGTAGTTAAACAACATCCTGAAAAACAAGTTGTTTCCGCAGTTATTTCTCGCAGTATTCAAAACTTGGCGGTTGATTTAGATGCAGCCAGAGAAACCGGAAGAAAGGTGTTTTTAGACGGATATTGGGCTAAAAAAGCTTTTAGAGCAATGCAAAAAAGCGGTATTACAGAATTTGATGACATTGTGTTTAGAGGTTCGGCATCAGAATATAAGTCAAAATATCCGGCTTCACAAAGATATATCATTCCGAGCGGTGCTTTTGCGGAATCTAAAAAAGGTAAAAAATCCGGTCTTTATAAAATGTCTGAACAAGAAAAAATAAGACCGACAAAAAATGGAAAAAAAGATAAAAACAATAAAGCTCGTTTATTAGGACATCCTGATTTTGAAGTTGGCGAAGATACACTTATTTTGGCTCGTCAAAGATGTATTGAAGAAATCAACGGCAAACAAGTTAGGGCGATGTATGCAAGATTGGCAAGTACGGGAGCAACCATTGTGGCAAATGAGTCGGAAGTTGCGTTGGGTAATTTCCAAACGGCCAGAATGCAGCGTAGCGGTCATGCTTCTAAATCAGAAACCAAAAAAATGGTGAGAACTATCCAAGATACGGTAGAAAATCCTAATGATGTGGTGTATGTTCCTACACACGGCAATCCGACACAAATGATTAATACGGCAAAAGCAGTTAAATCTGAAGGGGCAAATTTTTATTTTGCCAACAATCTTGATGTTCTCAAAATGGGTAAAGATAAAACAGAAAAAACAGATGAAATTACTTCCGAATATTGGATTGGTGTTTGCGAAGAAAGTGATAATAGCACAAGCAAACAAACATATACTTATACGTTAACAGATGAAAACTTTGTGGTTATGGAAGAAATCAAAAAAGTTGTAAGGAGTATTGCAAGAAAGCCAAGCAACTTAAAGGAAATGTCGCAAGGTAAAGATGCAAGATAAAATAAAAAAACTCTCTGAACTTTCAGAGAGTTTTTTTATTAAGTGGATTATTAAAATTTAATAGGGCAAATGTTTTTTTCTATCTCATTTTTCATTTTGCTATTAATATCCCACGTTTCTATAATATTATCTCTTTTTTCTGCTATATTCTCCATTTCTTTATTATAATCTTCAATATATTTATGATAACGGGTTACAACTTCATCTTGTAAAGTTTTTTTGAATTTTTCAGTTAAATTACCAATGCTTTCATGACCGGTTAGCGGGTCGTAGATTTTGGGAATTAACAAAACGTTCCAAGGACATTCAAATAAATATGGATTTTTTGTCATTCCGAATATGTGAGAAACTTGATAGTTAAAGATAGTCTTGTTTCTTACATATCCCGTTAATCTTTCAATCATTTTCTGCGGCTTATTATTTCCTGTCCCGTCAGAATATATGTGACAATCAAAAATTGCTTCAATAATTTTGTTAAAATCTGTGGCTTTAACTTTATCTTGAGCATATTTTCTGATAGTAAGCTCTTCATGATTATTAATTTTGTTTTTCAGTTTTAGCCATTCTTCGTCAATCTTTTCAATACTTGGCCAAATAATACCGTTAATACCAAAATCAATAAATTCATCTTCGGTAATGTTAAAGTTATTCAAAAAAATGGTGTAACCGTCAATCATGACTTATTCAACCTTTTACAGATCGATAATTTCATTTAGTTTGAAATTTTCGTCGTACATATATCTTCTTTTGACATATTTTCCGGCCAATATATCGGGCAAAAAGTTTTTATCTGCTTCACGCATTTCTTCGTACGGAATCTTATCTGCATCTTGCCAAAAAGCGTTAACTTCATCTTCTTTGCCCTTAATTGTACCGGAATATTTGGTACTCCTAAATATATGAACATAGAAGTTCATTGTCGGAAACTCGACATACCCGACCTGAACCGGATTTTCGATAGTTAAGCCTGTTTCTTCCAATGTTTCTCGGCGAACACATTCTTCCATGGTCTCGCCTTCTTCTTTTTTGCCTCCGGGGAAATTAATACATCCTTTATTAATGCCTCTTTGGTGTCTTATCATTAAAAATTTGTGGTTTACGGTGTCCTCGATAATTGATAAAGAAGCTTCTTTTCTCATTTTTTCCTCGTTTAAGTTATTTAATAAACACTCCCATAATAGTCCAAAATAAGTATGTTATCAATGTTTTCTTTATTGGAAATAATAAAAATATATGTTATTATCTTCTTATGATTGAAATTTTGAAAAAATATAATGAGTTTTATCATCAAAACTGTTCGCACGGAGATGAAACATCTTCTTGTGTATATAAATTTTATGACAAAGGAACAAAACTTATATTAACTGCGCCTCATTCTACCCGTATTTTTATAAATCAAAAAGAACGGTTTTCCGATTTATATACCGGAGCAATAACACAATATGTTGGTGAAACAACAGAAACATCAGCCATTATAAGACAAAAATATGTATCGTACAAAGCTCTTATTTCCGATTTTATTACCGATAGCAATTTGCAAAAACATTATTTTTTAGATATTCACGGATTTGAGAAAGATATTCCTTATGATATTTGTTTGGGAATAGGGGAAATGGATAAGAATAATTATCCCTATTTACAAGAGATTGCTCAAATTATACAAAGTTTTGATTTGCGAGTAGCAATCAATCATGAAAACTATATGGGATTACACGGTTTAACCGGATGCTATCAAAAAATGTATAATAAACCTAACGTTATTCAAATGGAAATGCGACGTCATTTACGAGATTTTTATAATAATCAGGAAAATGTACAAAAAATAACTATTCCAATGTTAGAAAAAATCACAGGTTTATATAAGTTGTAATAAAGAGAGAGAATATATATGGAATTATCTTGCCCGAATGCTGTCAGATTACAAAAACCAGAATATACCGGTAACGGAAACCGGTTAAATGGTCTTTTTTTAAGTCAGGCGATGCAAGATGGAGAGGCTGTTCGCAAGCTTATTCATAATGGTACATGGTATGCCGATGATATGTTATCAGCTTTGTACAGATATTATCAAACAAAGGACAAAGACACTCTTATAGCGGATATTGAAAACATAGAAAGCCAATGTTTAGGGATACCAAATATATCAATAGATGTGAAAGACGGAAAGAAAATAGTCACTGACTGGAGTTTTGATGAGGGAAGAGAGTCATATTGGGCGGATTTAAGCAAATATGATGAAAAACATACAATTTATGTTTTTGATTATATGAGTTTTAACGAAGTTGGTAAACAATATGAAAATGTAAGTGTGGCAGAAGTTTTACGTGATACTGTAGAAAAACGGAGTTATGTTGTCTTAAATTGCCCTAAAACAGGAGATGAAGAATTAGATTTATTATTATCAAATCTTTATCATAATAAAGATAATGATCTTCATCAACCAACTTATATGAAAGCTCTTGAAAAAATAAATGACAAGATGATTAAAGCATTTTCCGATAGGGGAGAACCGTTAGAAGAACACAAATATATTCCTGCGATTATAATGTTGGAAGAACAATCAAAAAAAGTGTTTGATAATATAGATTATCGTGAGCAACACGGGTTTTACAAAAGTAAACTATGCCGAGAATTATTGAAGTTTTCATATTTAACCAGTTTTCAGATTATTAAGTTTGATGAAAATGATTTAAATCAATATGTTAATAATGTACAGTTTGCCGGAAATTGGCAAGTTGCACAAAGGATAATAACTCATAAAATTACCGAAAATAATCCATATTATAATAGTGTAAATACCGGATTTTTAGGATTAAACAATATCAGACCTCGGCCGAAAGAAAAAATGTATGCTGAATATTATGACAAAGATTTAATCTATCAACAACATATAGATATGTTAAAAAAATCCCTTTGATTTTTATCAAAGGGATTTTTGATTATGACGTCAAATTTAGTCTTTTAAAGCTTCTGATACAGCTTTTTTGACGTGGATTTCGGTACTGTTATACACGGGGATAGGAGATATGTTAACTCGTAATATCTCAAGCTCTGTACACCCGAATATAATGCCTTGTGCTCCTTTTTTTCGCAACTGCTCAATGATTGCTTTGTATATTGCACGAGAAAAAGGTCTTACTTCGCCTTTGCACAATTCGTCGAAAATAATGCGATTGAGCTCATTTTGTTGCGTCACTTCAGGAACAATAGCCTCAATACCTGCATCTGCGAGCATTTTTACATAGAACTCGTCAGACATGGTAATTTTCGTTCCGAGAAGTCCGACCTTTGTGATGTTGTTAGCCTTGAGCTTTTCTATAGTTGCTTCAACAATATGAACTAACGGAATGTTTACACCTTCCATCATATTTTCAGCAACTTTGTGCATAGTATTGGTCGCCATGACGATAAAGTCAGCTCCGGCCTCTTCCAAGTTTTTAGCTGCATTGTTAAGTATAACGGCAGCGGAAGCCCAGTCATTTTTATTTTGCAGTTCGACAATCTCGGCGAAATTAACAGTTATCATGATAATTTCCGGAGAATTGTGACCGCCGAGCATTTTATTTATATGCTCGTAGATAGCACTACAATAGTGGAGAGTAGATTCCATACTCATACCACCGATAATACCGATTTTTTTCATTTGGATAATAGTTAAAGGTTAATAATCAAATTCAATGTGACAAATATTAATATATTTGTCTAAAATGTGCAAGAAAATATTTTTAAATGTATAAAATTTGCATAAAATCAAAGGGAAATATATAAAAATATTGACTAAAAACGATAAAAGAGTATAAGTATATTATTAATTGATTTGAGGTTATCATGAAAAGATATAAAAACGCATCAGAACTTTACGATATATTTTATAAAGAGCGTAAAGAGGATATTGCTTTCTATAACAGGATATTAAAAGAATATAAAAAAACTTTTTCCAATAATAAGGTTATTGAAATAGGCGCCGGTACGGGCAGAGTTTTGTTACCGATAGCCGCCCGCAATCCTGATTTAGAATTTCATGCCGTTGACGTTATTGGTGATGAAATTGAAGTTTTGAAAGAAAAAGCCGCAAGAGAGGGAATAAAAAATATTGTAACTCACGTTACCGATATAAATGATTTCCAACCTAAAGAAAAATTTTCTTTTGCATTTGCTCCGTTTAGAGTTATGCAACATTGTCAATCATTGGATGAAATGGACCGATTTGTAAAAAGTACAAAAGACTTGCTTACCGATGACGGTCGTTTCGTTTTTGATTTGTTTAATCCTTGGGTTCATATGTTGGTCCGAGAAGGTGTTGTATTTGAAGGCAATTATCACGATGATGACGGAAATAAAATCAATCGCAGAGTTGAAGTTAATGAACGGGACTATTTCAAACAAACTCAAAATATTGAAGAATATTATTCCGTAGAATATACTGACGGTAAAAAAGACAATTTCGAATGGTTATATACTACCAGTTACTTTTTCAAAGATACGGCGGCACTAATTTTGGAAAAAAATCAGCTGACCGTTGAAAACTTGTATGGTAATTTTGACAGAACTCCGTTTGGAAAAGGGCAGTACCCCGGAGAATTGATTTTTGATTGTGTTAAACAACAGAAAGGAAGATAAATGTTTTTTCCTCCATATGCAAAAGAACTAAATGATTATCGTCAAGCTTTAGTAAAAGGATTTATTGATAATTATAAAAAATACGGTTATCAACAAGCTACCCCTTTACCGATAACTTCAAAAGAAGATAAAAGTGTTATTTTTATCGGAGCTGCGGTTTCTGCTTTGAAAAAAGATTATGTTCTTCCGTTAAATATTCCAGAAACAGGATTGGTTTTAGCACAGGATTCGGTAAGAACCAGAAATATTCGAAATATGCTTAATGATGAAGTTAATCCCAAATGGGGTTCATATTTCACTAACATAGATACGGTAAGGCCGTATGAAGGTAAAGAAGATGCCATATTTCAAGCATTAGATTTTTTCAAAAATACGGTAGGTCTTGAAGATGATGAACTTCTCCTGCGGGTGAATAGTCAAGATGAAGAATTGATGAAAATTGTTGAAATGACCGGACACCCTACGGTTGAATATGATGCTCATCCGGAAAAGTATTATCGTCACACAATCGGAATAGAAGGTGTTTATGGCGAAAACTTTAATTTTGCGGTTAAAAACAGGCAAAGCGGAGAATTTTCCGATGTAGGAAATTATATTATATTTCGAGATAAAGATACAAAAAAGCCTTTGTTTTTGGAAGTAGGATTCGGAGATACGTCAATTATGCAACAAACTTGCGGATTGCCCCACATTTTGGACTGTTATCCTTTTCCAAATCACGAAGCCTTAAATACCAATCATAAATTTAAGGATTGTATAATAACTTCTTTAGCGCTCATGCGAGAAGGTTTAGAGCCTTCCAGCAAAGATGAACAAACCAAAATTTTATACAAATATTTGCGAGGTTTGCATTATTTTGCTAATAAAAGCGGTTTAAGAATTGAAGAAACTTCAAAACTTATATATCATTCCGAAAATATGATTTTTGGAGATGTAAAAGCACATCAAAAAATTATAGATTTGTTCAACAATAAAGAGCAAAGAATTACAGAACTTAATGCAGCAACAATTATGGCATTAAAAAAACAAAGAGGAGAGTAGAATATGATTTTTCCAAAAAAATTAAAGCCGGGATCACATATCAGAGTTATTGCACCATCAAGAAGCTTTAAAATAATATCAGAAGACTGTCGGGAAATTGCAAAAAAATGTTTTGCAGAAATGGGAATAACCATATCATATTCAGCTAATGCCGATGAATTTGATGATGTTGCATCATCTTCCGTTGCTTCTCGAGTTGCTGATTTGCACGAAGCTTTTGCCGACAAAACCGTTGACGGAATTTTTACGGCTATCGGCGGGTTTAATTCTAATGAACTTTTGTCTCATATTGATTATGAATTGATTAAAAACAATCCCAAAATACTTTGCGGTTTTTCGGACATTACCGCTTTATGCAATGCTATTTATGCTAAAACCGGTTTGGTCACTTATTCCGGTCCGCATTTTTCAAGTTTCGGGATGATAAAAGGCATAGAATATACAGTTGAATATTTCAAAAAATGTTTTATGCAAGATGAATCTTTTGAACTTTTGCCGTCTCCTGATTGGTCTGATGATATGTGGTTTTTGGATCAGGAAAATCGTAACTTTATCAAAAATGACGGATTTTGGACTATCAATTCCGGCAAAGCTGAAGGGAAAATTGTCGGCGGTAATTTAGGTTTGTTAGATGAGCTCAAAGGAACTCCATATTTTCCTGATATAAAAGACAGTATTCTGTTTTTAGAGCATTGTGCCGAACATGAACTTTGGGTGTTTAATCGAAACCTTCAGGCACTTGCTCAACATCCTGACTTCAAAACCGTAAAAGCTATTGTTTTCGGACGTTTTGAACCTGCTAATCCGATGACGAAAGAGCTATTGGAAAAAATGGTTTTATCCAAAAAAGAGTTGGAAGGCAAAGTTATTATCGGAAATGTTGATTTTGGTCACACCACTCCGATTATCAGTTTTCCGATAGGCGGACATTGTATAATTGACGGTAACAAAATTAAAATTACGAAGTTTTAGAGAAAATAAATGATACTTACCGGTTCGGAAATAAAAAAATATCTCCGAAAAGGGGATATTGTCATTAGTCCGTTTAATGAAGAACAACTCAATCCAAACAGTTATAATTATCGTTTGGGAGATATTTTGACATATAAAGAAGATAATGGAGAATATAAAACCATTACTATTCCCGAAGAGGGATTTGTTCTTTATCCCAATCGAGTTTATTTGGGACATACATTTGAAGTTTTAGGCAGTAAAAAATGTGCCATGTCCTTAATTGGGCGCAGTTCTACCGGAAGATTAGGCCTTTTTTTACAAGTTTCTGCCGACTTGGGACATACCGGAGCAGAACATAAATGGACTTTAGAACTCGTTGCTGCAAAACCGATAAGAATTTACCCTAATATGATAATCGGACAAATTTCGTTTTGGGAAAATTATGGCGAGGCTACATTATATGAAGAAGGATATTCTTCTTATTCCGAACCGCAGATATCTAAATATGAAGAACAATTTATGGGGCATAAAAAATGATTTTGACAGGTAATAAGATAATTGAAGAAGTTAAAAATAATCATATCATTATTAAGCCGTTTAATAAAGATGCGGTAACTACCAATTCTTACGATTTAACTTTGTCCGATAAGTTGGTTATATATACCGATGAAATTTTAGATCCTAAAAAAGAACCTCATACCAAAATAGTTGAAATTCCTGATGAAGGATATGAACTTAAACGAGGAGAGTTTCTCTTAGGTAGCAGTAACGAATTTGTCGGCAGCGATTTTTATGTTCCCATCGTTCACGCAAAATCAAGCATTGCAAGGCTTGGACTGTTTATTCATATAACATCGGGACTGTTTGATATTGGTTGCAAATGCAATGTAACTTTTCATCTGTATGCAACAATGCCGATAAAATTATATAAAAATATGCCAATCGCTCAACTTACGTTTTGGAAAACATTAGGTGATATAAAATTATACAACGGCAAATATCAGAATGACCATGGAGCAGTAGCTTCAAGGATATATAAAGATTTTAAGTAAATCTATTTCTTCTTGATACATGTATTGAGATATCTGTACAATGTCGAGCGAGAGCATTTTAATTTTTTTGCTATATTGCTCTTCGGTTCCTTGTTTTTTAGCATTTCTTTTATTTTAGCTTCTCTTTTAATTAATTTGTTAGGTTTTTTAGAACCGACGGGTCTTCCCAGTTTCTTTCCCGCATCTCTCAGTCTTTTTAATGTTGCTTTAGTGCTTATGGATGTTCTTTGTCTTCGTATATAATTTTTTAGGTATGCTTTCCAGTTGGCACAACCTTGTTCTTCAAAAAATTGCTCTAAAAAGATAATCATAAATTCGTGTCTTCTGGCCCCTTCTTTTTTACCTGCCGGAGTTAGAAGTAATTCGTAAAGTTTAAACATTTTTTCAAAAAAATGATTTATAAAATTATCAGAGCGACGATCTTTTTCTTTATATTCCTTTGCAGACATATTAACCACAGGCCAAACATTTTTATCAAAAAGCGGAGTGCCATATTTGTTACATCGTGCAAGTGCAAAAGTCAGGCATCGCACGACACCCACGGCTCCCATAGCTTCCAACATATCAGCATCGGATACGATTTGTCCTTCCAAGGTTTTAGGCTCAATTCCACTAATACGTTTAGAATATCCGATTGTTGAAATAATGTCACAAACTTTTTGTTGTATTCTTTTACCTATTTTGGCATCAGTCATAATTCTGCGAGAATTTATTAATTTTTCGGCACACTCATTTCCGAACAGTTTATAATCATCGCAATCATGAAGCAGGGCAGCCAACGCAACAATATCTCTGTTTGCGTCTTTTTCGGTATCACAAATTTTCATAGCATTTTGATAAACCTTTTCAATATGCTCAAATCCATGTCCGGTATTATCTTTATCTAATAAATTTTTAACTGCATTGATTATTTGTTCCATTTTTTATCCCTATTCAAAAGTGTATCCGTCAAAAGTGATTTTAGTAACATAAAATTGTCTGCAAAGTCCGGCCCCCGGGCGACCTCCATAGAGTATTTTTTCATGAATATCACCGGGTTCTTTAGCTGTTTCTATATTAAATTGACTAAATTTGCCGGTTCCTTTCCAATCCATCAAGTAGCCCTCAATTTCTACAATATCACCGACTTTCAAAATTGCAATTGCTTTTTTTATGGCCAAATTTGCCGGAATTACGTGGTTATTATTGATTTCATAATCGTTTACAATCGGATTATCGGCATATTTATATGACCATAACAAACCTCTTTCTTCGTGGTCAAACTTTATTTTCTTCCAATTATTATCTTGTGCAGTTTCTCCATGGATTATTGATAAATCAACAGAAGCAACGGCATTATACAGTTTCACGTTTTTTCTTCCGGCAGAATGATACCATGTTTTTATTACTCCGTCGTTCCAGTCAACAAATACAACTCTCCCTTTGACTGAATATTTACGACGTAATACGTATTCTATATCATATCCGCCTATTTGGGCTTTATCCCATGGTTGATTTTCAGGAAAGCGTTCAAACTTTTCTTCGCCTATTTCAATTTGTCGTCCGGTATATTCTCCCCATAAAAACTGGTATAAAGGTTTTTTGCCAAACCAACAAAACAAGCAACAAAAAATGATGAGTATAATTTTCCAATTCTTTTTCATGCAATTAGTCCACAAACCCGTCAACGGTGAAATCTTTACCATCAAAATCCAGACATATAATCGAACAATTATTTATTTCTACTGCTTTATATCCCAGCCCCAACAACGTTTGTGATAAAATTATTCCGTGTCCGGCAATGGCAATATTTTTATTTATATCGGCATATTTGTTAAGTCCTTCAAAAATACGTTTTCGAACCTGTCTTTTGCTTTCCCCGCCTTTTATGGAAATATCTAAAAATTTTTCATCATTGCTTCGCCAATTTTTATAAAATTCGCCATATTTTTGTATTGCTTCAAGATAGCTGATACCCTCGGCTTCACCGACATTTACCTCAATAAAACAATTGTCTGTACAAATATCGGCACCAATGCTTTTATTTACTAATTCTGCAGTTTCTTTAGCTCTCTTAAGAGGGGAAGATATAATTAGAGAAATATTCTTATCGGCCAGTTTTTTTCCGGCATCAATAGCTTGTTGTTGTCCCAATTCCGTAAGCAAAGAACTGTCCGTATGTCCTTGTATCAATCCTTGTTTATTGAATGTACTTTGACCATGACGAAACATATAAATTTTTGACATATTTTTACCATATAATATAATTTATAACGCATTAATTATACTGATAAATTTTATTTTTGCAACAGTTTTAAAAATGTTTCTTAATCGAAATTTTTTGTTATTAGGATAACTTAAAAAATTAATTGATTATTAAATAATATATAAATAAGCTCAAGTTATCCCGGGGACTAAATCCGGACAGTTTAACAAAAAAAGGAGACTATCTCATGAACTTTAAAACTATGCTTTTAACTACTGCTGCCGCAACATTAATTGCCGGTGCTGCATCTGCAAAAGATTTTACAGGTTCTTTGTTTTTGCCTGCTAAAGGTGAAGTTCTTTCTAATACCAGCGTTTTTTATGAACGTACAAATTTAAAAGATGTTGATTATGCATGGGAAGATTTGTTTGCAAAAGAACATCTTACCTATGGTGTAACAGACAATTTCTCAGTTTACGGTGCAATTGCCAATGCTTTTGATTTTGAAGGTTTAACCAATCGTGCATATAATAACGAAATTAACCTTGATTACGAAGTTGGTGTAAAATATAACTGGAGCAACGGACGTTTGTTAACACAAGTTGGATTGGGTTATTATACATATGATGAAGCTTCTTGGTATGGACATAAAGATGCTTGGAATGATGATTGGTATAAAGCTTTGAAATTTGAAGCTCAAGTAGGTTATGCTATGGATAATGGCTTAACACCTTATGCAATGTTTACGGCTGATGGCGATATTGATGAAAGTGATAGAGATATTTATTACACAGTATTTGCCGGTTTCCATAAAACATTTGACAAAGCCGCTTTTGATGCAGGTATTCGTTATGAATTTGAAACCGATGACGGTTCAAATACAAACGAATGGTATGTTCAAGCGGAAGCTAACTATTTTGTAAAAGATAATGTAGCTGTCGGTGTATTCGGAGACTATTATCTTGACGGAACATCGGATAAATACATTGATTATGACTATACCGCAGGTGTAAACTTAAAAGTATTGTTTTAATTAGTTAAAAATTTAAAAATAAAGAAAAGGAGCGGGAAACCGCTCCTTTTCTATGCACAAAGTTTATATGTATCTTGAGCTATTACCAGTTCTTCGTTAGTAGGTATCATATATACCTTAACTTTGCTTGCAGGGGTTGATAGTTCAACAAATTGAGAGCGAAGTTTATTCTTTTCTTCATCTATCTCCACTCCCATAAATTTTAGCCGCTCGCATATTTTTTGTCGTAAAAATGATGAATTTTCACCAATTCCCGCAGTGAAAATTATTGCATCAACTCCACCCATTTCGGCAGTATAGGCACCAATATATTTTATAACATTATGAACATAAATGTTGATGGTTGTAATAGCTTGTTCATTGCCTTCGTTATACATTTTTTCAATATCTCGTGTATCTGAATACCCTCCCGATAGAGCCCAAAGCCCGGATTCTTTGTTCATCATCTGATTTACTTCATCAGCAGTTTTATTTTGCGTTTGCATTATATAAAGAGGAATATAGGCATCTATATCGCCACATCTTGTTCCCATTGTAACCCCGCAACTTGCCGCAAAACCAAATGATGTATCAATACTTTTTCCGTTTTTAATTGCAGTTATTGAAGAACCGCTTCCCAAATGACAAGAAATAATTTTTTCTGCACTCGGCATAATTTTTCGCAGTTCGTTAGATACATAATAATGTGATGTACCATGGAAACCATATCTTCTAATTCGATATTTTTCGTATTGTTCCAATGGTAAAGCATATAAAAATGCCTCTTTAGGCATAGTTTGATGAAAAGCGGAATCAAAAGTAGCAACTTGTTTTATATTAGGTAACAAACTTTTCATTGCTTCGATTCCATATACAAAAGCATTGCCATGAAGAGGTAATAAATCTTTTGTTTCGTAGATTTTTTCCATGACCTCATCATCGATAACAACCGATTTGTCAAAATATTCTCCTCCGTGCCCGAGTCTATGTCCGATAGCCCATAACTCATCAATGCTTTTCAGAGAACCTTTCAACAATATATCTAAAATAGCTTTAAGGGTTGTTTTATGATTATCCAAAGGAATAGTCTCGACTTGCTTTTTTTCTCCTTCTTTTTGATAGGAGATATTGGAGCCGTCAATACCGATACGCTCTGCCAAACCTTTTATTATAACCTTATATTCATTACCATCTGTCGCAAAGAGTTGAAATTTTAACGAAGATGAACCGGAATTTATTACTAAAATTTTTTTCATGTAAACAGTCCTTACTTTAATATCTGTATGGCATTGTAAAGTATATTATAAAAAAAGAAACAAAATGTCATAAATAAACCACAGCCATATTTATATATCGTTTACTAATTTGTACCAATCTGTTAACATATCAATACAATTCGACAGAGGAGGGAGATTATGATAAATAAAGCCTTAAATTTTGCAATTAATGCTCATTGCGGAGCAACCAGAAAAGGGTGTGACACTCCGTTTATTCTCCATCCACTTGAAGCGGCTTCAATAGTTGCCAGAATGACTGATGATATAGATTTGGTTATAGCGGCTCTTTTGCATGATACAATTGAAGACACCGATGTCACTTATGAAGACATAAAAAAGGAATTTGGTGAAAAAATAGCACGAATAGTTGCCGGAGAAAGTGAGGATAAAGACAAAACTTGGCACGAAAGAAAATCACACACTCTCCAAACATTAAAAAATGAACCGATAGAAATCAAGATTGTCGCAATGGGCGATAAGTTATCTAATATGCGTTCAATGGCCAACGATTATGAGAAAATCAGCGACAGATTATGGGAACGTTTTAATGTTAAAGATAAAACCATGCAAGGTTGGTACTATAAAGGTCTTGTAGAATGTTTTGAAGAAATAAAAAATACAAGAGAATATAAAGAATACAAAAAGTTAGTGGAACAAGTCTTCGGATAAGATACTACAAATTAAGTTTTTGATAGCCAAAAAAACAAAAAATAGCCAAAAAGAAATATTTTTTGTTGATTTTGTTCAATTTAAAGAGTATGTTTATATATAACTGAAAATATTCTTATTTCAATTTTTAATAATTTAACACCAATTTAATTATGGGAAAAGTTAAAAATCAGGCCAATTTGGCACAAGAGTTGCCAGGTTGGGATTTGTCTGTGGCATTCTACAGCAATTTGGAAGACCCTCAGATTGAGGCTGACAAGAAGGCGATGATTAAACTCGTTAAGAGTGTATCAATCTATCGTGATCAGATTGTTGAGTTGGCTCCTTATGAACTCAGCATTTTGTTGGGCAAGTATGAGACGATTATCCAACTCAGCCGTAAGTTATCGTATTTTGCGTTCCTCTATTCGGATACGCACAAGAACGATGCAGAGGCATCTCGCTTCAAGTCGAAGATTAATGAAGAGGTTTCTCGAGCTTTTGAGAGCCTTGGATTTATCCATTTCGAGCTCAATGCTCTGCCTGACTACAAGAAGATTGAGTTCCTCAATCATCCGAAGTTGCAGCGTTGGATTTCGTGGTTGCGCAGCCTGTTTATCGGCTATTGGTCGCTTTCGGAAGGTGCATCGTTTATCATCAACAAGAAGTCTTTGGTGTCTTCATCATGGGACCGATTGTATGACGAGACTTGCGCCAACTTGAAGTTCCGTTTCAAGGGCAAGATACTCAACGAGGCTGAAATCAGAGCAAAGATGAGGTCGAAGTCTCCGGAGGATCGCCGCCTTGCGATGGCTGAGATGAACCGTGTGTACAAAGAGAACGCTCATGTCTTGACCATGTGTTACAACATGATTTTGAAGGACAAGAGTGTTGACGATGAACTCTACGGTAACCGAGAGCCGGTATCAGAGAGCCTGTCTCACAACCACATCTGCAAGGAAGACTTGTTGGCGATGATTAATGAAGTATCGGATTCTTATATCCCTATTTCTCAGCGTTTCTACAAGATGATGGCAAAGATGATGAAGGTTGAGCAGCTCAACTATGCTGACCGTTGCTACAATCCTGTTGAGGTTACCGGCAAGAAGATTACTTGGCCGGAGTGCGTACAAAAGGTGATTCAGGCTTATGCTTCTTTCTCGCTTGAGTATGCAACCTATGCAGCGGAGATTGTCAACAGTAACATCGTTGATGTGCCTCCTCGCAAGGGAAAGACCAGCGGTGCGTACTGCATACGGGGTGAAGTTCCGTACATTTTGCTGAACTTTACCGGAGATGAGGATGATGCCAACACTTTTGCTCACGAGCTCGGTCATGCCGTACACCATTTGTTGTCGGCGCAGGTCGGTGTTCTGAACGACACTACACCTACAGCTCTTGCAGAGGTCGCATCTGAATTTGCTGAAAATCTGTTGTTTAAGCAGCAGTTAGCAAGTGTCAAAGACAATCGTGAGAAGTTAGCTTTGCTTATTTCTCGTGTACAGGACATGATTAACTCAATTCATCGTCAGGTGGCGTTCTACAAGTTTGAGGAGCGTACACATCGTGAACGTAAGAAGGGTGAGCTTTCGACCGCCAGATTGAATCAGATTTGGCGAGAGGAGAACTCTCGCTGCTTTGGCTTTGACGTTGGCGAGGATGCCGAATATATGTGGATGGGAATTTCTCATATCTTCGGAATGCCATATTACGTCTATTCGTACGCCTTTGCAGGTTTGGTTGTAAATAACCTGATTAAGGCCTACGAGAATTGGAACGAGAATGATGAGTTCCAGATGCAGGAAAGTTTCGATGATCTGTATCTTGACATGTTGTCAAATACCGGTATCGAGGATTTCAAGAGCTTGCTTGAACCGTTCGGAATTGACGCTGATGATCCCGAGTTTTGGGCTAACGGACTTTCTGTCATTACAGAGTATATCGACGAGATTGAGAAGTTAGCAAAGAGTGAAGGACTGCTCTAAGTGAGTACTCTTTAATCGAAAGGCCACCATCGGAAGATGGCGGCCTTTCTTTTTTTGTCGTTGGCTGCTTCACCTGGACTCGAACCAAGATTGACGGAGTCAGAATCCGCTGTCCTACCATTAGACGATGAAGCAATATAAAACTAGCATTTTTCTATGTTATTTATCCAAAAATGTCAATATAAATATAAAGATTTTTTATTAGTTGATTTTAAAATGAAATATGTATAATATCTAAATGGGGGATTTTATAAACGGAGTTAAAATATGAAAACTTTAGTAGTTAAGACTGTATCAAGTGCTCTGCTTTTTTGCGGAGTTTCGGCTTTTTCATTAAATGTAAATGCAGCGGATGTATCAAATTGGAATGATTTGATTGATGCAGTAGAAATAGGAGAGAATGTTTCTTTAATAGAAAGCATTGATGCAACTAGTCAAGGAAATACGTGGAAGAGAGGAAATGGAAAAGTAGAGGGTAATAATTTTATCATTAATGGTAATTCAAATATAGGTTTTTCTGTAGAAAATGGAACACTATATTTTGGTCACATGAATGTGTCCGATTTTCAACGTTTCTTGATTAACAAATCTCTAGATTCTTATATCGATGAAGGATATGAGTATAGTGGTGGTGAAGAAAAAATGACGGAGATTGATCATGTTAATATTAAAGATAATAAAGTTACATATGATGGAAATTTAGGGGGGGCTGCTATATATAATGAGGGAAAACTAACCATAAGAAATGGCAGTTTTTCAGAAAATATATTGGTCAATAATCTTGATGATTATAAAAATATATTAGAAAACCATCCCTCTTATACAGATACAATAGAATATTGGGCAGGAACTGGTGGTTTTATGCACAATGCAGGTACAGTATATATATACGATTCTAATTTTTCTAACAATATAGCAGAAAAAGGTGGAGCGATATATAATACCTCTGAATTAACAATTACAGGAGGAGATTTTTCTTATAATAATTCAAAATTAGAAGGAGGAGCTATATATTCATCCGGCAGGTTAATTCTTAATTCAGGCGGAGGATTAAAATTTTCTGAAAACAGTCACTATTCTATCAATTATGATGATACAGGTCTTTTGGATAAAAACGATATTTATATGGATAATGCTGATATTTACATAAATGCAGATGGGGGTGATATCGAGTTTGAAGGAGGAATTACCGGTAATGCATACAATGTAATTATGACGGGACTTGCTGAGGATAGTATTGTACTGAAAGGGAATGGAATAACTGGGGCGGCTGGTTTTAGCCTAAATGGAACCACATTAGATTTACATACTAATGTAACTGCAGGAGATTTGTCCCTTATCAATAATCCAAGCGTAGTATTGAATGTTGATACAAAAGATGGTAATTTATCTTCTCCCAAAATGTCTTTTGAAGGCGATGTGTCTGGAAATGCAAATATTGTTGTTAGTACTTCTGATGCAACGATTATTTCACCGGATAGATCCGTAGTGTTTCTTGAAGCCCCAAACGATGATTTAAGTACAGAAACAAACTTTACGGTTACTAGAGTTATTACAAGTCCTTATATGTGGGAAACAAAAGTTGAAAATGGAGATGGTGTAGGTAGTACTTGGTCTATTTATATGACGGAAACTCCTAATACAGGAGGAGAAGGAACGAGAGTTTTAACTCCGGAAGTTGTCGCATATATAGGTGTTCCAAGTGTTGTTATGGAACAACATAGAAATATGCTTCTTAATGTTAAAGATAAAGTTTCATCCAATAAGTTTCCTGCTCAAGGAAAATACGGAATGAGAGAAGATCACTATCGTAATCAATCAGGACTCAATATGTGGATAACACCTGTATATAGTTATAGTGATGTAACTTCACCGGTAGAGTTTGAAACAGACATAACCGGTATAGATTTAGGTTTTGATGTTCAAGGCAATATTAGTAATAAGCTCGGTATTTTTGCTTCATATCGTCGCGGTGAATATGAATTCAATGGTAATGGTGAAGAATATAGTTCAGAACTATCCAGTGATATAACAGACAATAGTTTTATGGCAGGATTGTATTATCGCTATGATAATGATAATTTTTGGAGTTTTTCAAGCTTATATGCCGGAAAACATAGTATGGATATCTCTGTAGAAGATGGTGCTGTATCTGAAGAAGCAAAAGCATTTCAATATGGCGCTAATTTTGAAGTCGGACATACTTTTGTGCCTGCGTATAACTTAACTTTAGATCCTTCTTTCGGAATTTTTTATACTGGAACAGATATAGATAGTGTTAAGGATGATTTTGGGAAAACTGCAAAATACGATCTTATGCATGTATTTGAAGGAGAATTATCATTAAAATTAGAAAAGACGTTTAATCAAGGATTTGGTTATAGTAAAGTTTATGTAAAGCCAAGTGTAATTCAATCGTTTGTGATTGGAAATGGTGTTAAGGTAACAGGGCTGAGTGAACTTGATGGATATGACAATCAAACCCTTGGTCGGATTGAACTTGGAGGACGTGTTGCTATAGATAATAATCTTAGCATTTATGGTTATGCTAATTATACTGCGGGAAACGACTATAGTAATGCTTCTGCAGGGCTTGGAATTAATTATAGATTTCAATAATAATAAAGGAGTTTCGGCTCCTTTATTAAATTTATAACTCAAAATATATCAAACAGATAACAAATGAAAATTATACGAAAACAATACACGGTAAAGGGATTAAAAATAAACATATTAGGTATAAAAATATCAATACCTAAAAATAGTTGGCTATTTCCTATAATATCAAAACCGCGTGTTTCTGTCATTGTTCCTGTTTATAATGTAGCACAATATTTAGAAGAATGTTTGGATAGTATTGTAAATCAAAATTTTGTTCGTATGCAGATAATCTGTATTAATGACGGGTCTACGGATAATTCTTTGGAAATTTTGAAAAAATACCGAAAAAAAGATAAAAGAATCAAAATTATAAATCAGCGTAATCAAGGATTATCTGCTGCCCGTAATGCCGGCTTAAAATATATCAAAGGTAAATATGTTATATTTATTGATAGTGACGACAAAATTAAAAACGGAGCTTTTGATAAGCTGACAGAATATATGAATAAAACTAAAGCGGATTTTTGTATTTTCGATTATAATATTTTGAAAAATGGTAAATATATTCATTCTAAATCTTGCAGAGAATTTTATCAAAAAAAGCAGAATGAAATTTTTTCATATAAAGATATCTGCGATAAAGTCTTTTTCAGATTCTCTGTTTGGCAAAAAATATTTCGAGCATCATTTTTGAAAGAAAATGAAATGTGTTTCCCCATAGGAAAACTTTATGAAGATGTAATTTTTCACGTAAAAAGCATTGTAAAAGCATCAAGAATTAGCATTTATAATGAAAAATTTTATTGTTATCGAATGGATAATCCTTCCTCTATTATGAATACTTCAAAAAATAGCAAAAAGAATATTCATATTATAGATGCAATAGATATGTGCTACGATTTTTTGAAACAAGAAAATGTTTTCACAGAATTAAAACCTCAGTTTTGTTCATTTGTAGTGCGAGAAACTTCTTGTTATTTAAGGGCTTCATCACCTGATATAAAAAAGTTATTAGCTCAAAAAATAATGGATTGGTTTGATACTCACAATGATGTTAAAAATGTCATTATAACCGAGGAACAATATTCAGAATATGTGTGTTTACTCAAGGAAGCATTAGAATAATAAAAAAGCTCCGTAATTTCGGAGCTTTTTCAGTTTATTTCTTTTCTTCTAAATCAAGTTTGATATGTAACTCGTTTAATTGTTGTTCGGTAACAAAATTAGGAGCTTGCATTAACAAATCTTGTGCTTTTCCGTTAAGCGGGAACAAAATTACGTCACGAATAATCGGTTCATCCAAAATCAGCATAACCAAACGGTCAATACCATATGCAGATCCTGCGTGCGGTGGAGCTCCAAATTTGAAAGCGCTAATCATACCGCCAAATTTGTTATCTACGACTGAATTATCATATCCGGCAATTTCAAATGCTTTATACATAATCTCCGGTTCGTGATTTCTTACTGCACCTGATAATAATTCTGCTCCGTTACAAACAAAATCGTATTGATATGCCAAAATATCCAAAGGATTTTTATTAAGCAAATCTTCCATACCTCCTTGAGGCATAGAGAACGGATTATGTGAAAATTCAACAGCTCCGGTTTCTTCATTTTCTTCATAGAACGGAAAATCTACAATCCAGCACATCTTGAAACTGTTTTTATCAACCAAATTCAATTCCTCGCCGACTTTGTTACGAAGTCTTCCGCTAAATTTATCAAATTTCATACCTTTGCCGACCATAAACAATACGGCGTCGCCATCTTCAGCACTGAATGTTTGTTTAAGTTCGTTCATTTTTTCTTCATTAAAGAAACGAGCAATACCTTTTGCACCGCCGGAAGCTAAAGCTACATAAGCAATTCCGCCCATACCTTCTTCTTTTGCATAAGCATCTAATTTATCAAAGAAAGAACGGGGTTTGTCGGCAATTCCTTTAACCGTCATTGCTTTAACAATTTTTCCTTCTTTAACCAAATTATCATATACTCCGAAACCTGTATCTCCAAAGAAAGATGTAGCATTTTGCAATTTTAACGGGTTGCGTAAATCAGGCTTATCTGAGCCGTATGTCATCATTGCTTCACGGAACGGAATACGAATAAAAGGAGCTTGGTCAACGGTTCTTCCGTTTGCAAACTCATTAAAAATTGTTCCTAAAGTATGTTCAATAACTTTGAATACATCTTCTTGGGTTGCAAAACTCATCTCCATATCCATTTGATAAAATTCACCCGGAGAACGATCTGCACGAGGGTCTTCATCTCTAAAACAGGGAGCTACTTGAAAGTATCTGTCAAAACCGGAAACCATCAATAATTGTTTAAACTGTTGAGGAGCTTGGGGAAGAGCATAAAATTTGCCCGGATTGATACGAGAAGGTACCAAAAAGTCACGAGCTCCTTCCGGTGAAGATGCTGTCAAAATGGGAGTTTGATATTCGGTGAAACCTTGTTCTCTCATCAATTCTCTTGTGCGTTGAATTACGGCAGAACGAAGCAAAATATTTTTATGTATTCTGTCCTTACGTAAATCCAAAAAACGATATTTAAGACGCAACTCTTCCGGAGCGTCATCTTCAATAGCAATTTGGAATGGCAACATCTCTGCTTTAGAATAAACAACTAAGCCGTCAACCTTAATTTCAATTTCTCCGGTCGGAATATTTTTATTAATACTTTCTCTGATAACCGCTTCACCATCGATTCCTATAACCGATTCTACTCTCAATTCTTGTATTTGTTCAAACAAAGGTGAAGCACTATCAAAAACGCATTGTGTAATACCGTAATGATCTCGCAAATCGACGAAACATAAGTTTCCGAGATTACGTTTGCGATGTATCCAACCGGCAAGTTTAACTCTTTTTCCGGCATCGGACGCTCTGAGCTGTCCGCATGTAAAATTACGATATTGATTCATTTTTATTTTCCTATTGTTTAAGTTTATTAACGGAGAAGTATTATTAAGCTAAAATAAATGAAAATCAATATCAAAAACAAAAAACTTTACATTTTAAAACAATATTAAGTATGTTTGTGTAAAAATTGTGCCGAAATGAGGAACTTGTAATGCAATTAATATACAATACTGATGAATTGAAAAACTTATGCGCTCGCTTGTCGAAATATGATTTTTTGGCAGTTGATTTAGAGTTCATACGCGAAAAAACATATTATCCCTTGTTGTGCCTAATACAAGTTGCGAGCAAAGACGAAGCTGCAATTATTGATCCGTTGGCACCGGATATTGATTTAAGCTCATTTTTTGATTTGATGCAAAATGATAAAGTGGTAAAAGTTTTTCATTCTTGCCGACAAGACGTTGAAATTTTATATCAGCTTTCAGGAAAAGTTCCGCAACCTCTGTTTGATACTCAAATTGCGGCTATGGTGTGCGGTTTTGGTGAAAGTATAGGATACGAGCGACTTGTAAAAGCAGTATTGAATATTGAACTTGATAAAACTGACTGTTTGTCGAATTGGCAACTGCGTCCTTTAAATGAACACCAACTTGAATATGCTTGCGGTGATGTTACACATCTTATCAATATATATGAATATCTTAAACGTCAACTTGAGGAAAAGGGAAGAACAGATTGGATTAAAGAAGAACTGGATATTGCCTCAAGCGAAAAAAACTATATTGTGGAACCGTTAGAAGCTTGGGAACGCATAAAATTTCGTTCACATAACAGCAAGGTGTTGTCAAATTTGCGAGATTTGGCAGCTTGGAGAGAAAAGAGAGCTCAAGATAAAAACGTTCCCAGACAAAGCATTATTAAAGATGATGTTTTGACAATGATAGCTACCGCTAATCCTAAAACTAGAGAAGATCTAGAGAAAATCAGAGGAATGCGCAAAGATGTTGCTAACGGAAAATTAGCTGATGAAATGCTGGAAGTTTTAGCAAATGTGAAAGTTGATAATAAAATCAGCAAACAGAAGAAAAACGATGTCTATAACAGTATTCCTTCATTGGTAGAAATGTTCAAAATGTTGCTTAAAATTGTCAGCCAAGAAGAGGGGGTTGTTGCTCGTGTAATAGCATCTGACACCGATTTGCAAAAAATGGGAGCATACAAGGATAAGGATTGTGCCGTATTGTGTGGATGGCGTAAAGAAATTTTTGGCCAAAAAGCCTTAAAATTGCGAGACGGGGCTCTTTCTATTCATTATAATCCTAAAACAAAAAATATTGAATTTTTGGAAAAATAATTCCGAAAAACTGTAAGCAATATTCTGTTTCTTTCGTTATTACAAGAAAGTTTTTTTCGTTATGGCAGTATAGAATATATATAGATTGTAGCAGTTTAAAAAGCGAGGAATTCTCCTCGCTTTTTTAATTGCCGAATAACTTACTTCCTATCGGCTGAGGGAGTTCAAAGAACCAATCTTTATACAAAAAATTGTTGTTTTTTATAAATTCATCAGCTGCTATTGTCGGCATTACGGTTGTTGTAATATCAACTCCCATCCAATAGCTGTGCCCCATAGCATATATAGTAAAGGTCAAAACAATTCCATCATTCGTAATAACTTTTATCTCTTTATTGTCCCACTCAATAAAGTCATTATTTTTTGAGGCTTGATAAAAAACTATATCCGAAAAAGAAAATTTTGATGGATCAATTCCATATATTTCACTTATATTTTCATTTTCAAAAGGTAAAAGCGGTTGCAAAAACCATTCAAAAGGTTGAGATGGAATGGCAAATTGTCCGTTTAATAAATATTTGTTATCATTAATAACAGCTAAAATTTCTTGAGTTTGACCGGATATTTCATCGAAATAGAGTTTTATTTCATCATTTGTAGGTGTTTTGATTGTAATTTCATCATTACCCCAAACATCTTCATTGTATTTTTTTGCATTTATTGATGCTTGATAAAGTTCTTTTAGTAATACTTCGACCAAATCATTGTCAACGGGATAATTGTCATCAGCAGTACTTACCCATACACCTTCTTTTTTGCTTAAGCTTAAACTGTTATTATAAAACAATTCATTTGCCGATAATATTGCTTCCGGCAATTTTAGAGTGTTTTTATATGATTTAGGAACATATAAAAATGCAAGGAACGATAATATTCCCATCAAAATTAAAACCAACAATATTTTAATCAGTTTTTTATTCATTTTATTCTCTTTAAGTTTTTATTGCGTAAAAAATAACATAATAAACCGATGACAACTAAAATTATCAGCGGATAATATAATAGATTGCTCAACATAAGTTTGTTTATTGCTTTTTCGGTCTGATAACCGATTTGAGCATTAATTTTATCAAGTTCGGAAGCATATTGTTGAGCTTCTGTTTGTAATTTTTCAATTTGTTGACGATACATGATTTTTGTACCGGCATCTGCAGTCATCATTGAAAATTTTGCTTCATCCAATTGTTTTTGAACTTTATTATAATTTTCGGTAAGTTCTCTTTTTCTTGTTTCAGAATCCTCTATTATCGGTTTTGAAATTTTAGTGGTTATGTCCATAATATCAATATATTTAGGCTGTGAATTTTTTATATGATGATTTTCATCTTTCAACAAATTGTTGATTGTTGATAAAATAAATTCCCCATTATCAGCATATGGTTCCGTTCCGTAAACTCGGTTATTTTTATCTTGTGATAATGCCCATGTGTCATCAGACATAAAATCAGAATCTGCAATAATAACAACTTCGGCATTGTCATTTGATAAAACCTCATATGGTGGTATATCTTTTTCATGCTTTGTGCCGTCAAAAAATCCTTTGTCATAGTTAGAAATAAATGTTCCCTTAATTTTTACGGCCAAATTATATATTTGTTTTTTATTTTCAAAATGTTCTGCGATTGATTTTTTTGTCGCATAACGCATTTTATTGCTGTCTATTATTCCGCTGTCTTTTGGGGAAGATACCAATACCTCATATCGTAAATCTTCTCGCGGAATAATATTTAAATGTCCGGGAGAACGAAAATGTAATTTTTTATATTTGTTATTCTCCGTGAAAAACCATAAAGGATAATCTATTCCTCCTGCAATTTTCAAAGATTGACCTAAATTACCTATAGCGATGTTGTTATCATAATCTATTCCCCAAGATCTGATTAATCCGTCAATATTTGTTTTGCTTGTTGGAGGAAAACCCTTGTAATAATGTGAAATTTCAGAATATGGATCAACAAATATTATCAATTTTCCGCCACGCATTAAATATTGATCAATAGCATAAACAAAAAGTTCGGGATAATTGGTCGGATTTAACACAATGAGAAGTTTTACTTCTGTAGGAATATATGCAACTCTATCCGATATATTTACAAATTTATAGTCGAGCATCATTTCATCGGTAACAGACCATACTTTTTGCTTTGTTCCATTAGAAAAAAGAGGTATATCCGATGATACTATGCCTACAGTAGTTTGGTTTTCGCTTATCAAATTTGCGATAATTCTGTTAATATCGTTTTCAAAATATGCTCTACGTCCGATTATTAATTCGGGAATTGAACGTATTTCATTATCGCTATTAATTTCAAGTCCGAAATAAACATATTCATCATTATACGGCAAGGCTTTAATACCTGCAATTTCGGCTATTTTGGCTTCTGCGGAATAGGGTTTTATCTCTATAATTTCAAATGATATGTTTTGCGGATTTTGTTTTTGATATTGTCCTAAAATTGCCGATACATAATTTGCATAATTAAAAGCATCTAAATTATATGATGACAAATTGTCAGATACATAGAGCTTAAATTTAATCGGTTTATTTATTATTTTGGCAGCTTCTACAGATATATTGTTTAATGTATATTGTTTTGATGAGGTGGTATCAAAATTGAAAGCCCCAAATATCCACTCTATGCTTAAATTAGTAATTACCCAAACTACAAATGCAACAAGACCAACAACAATTTTTTTCATTATCTTATTCTCCTGTCGCAAATAACTAGCCAATTAAAAAATAAAAATAATATAGTTGCACTAACAAAATAAAACATAGATGCAATATTTAACTGTCCGGTCAAAAAGTCTCGATAATTAGAACTAAAATCAAGAACCCCATTAAGATAAAAAGGTACATTATCCATTTTTGAAATAATTATGCTTCCCCAATTAATTCCAATTAATAACAAACCGGAAATCAATCCTGATAAATATGCAACAATAGGTAATGAGGTTATTGAGGAAACAAAACAACCGACAGCTGTGATAAACATTATTGCCAATATTGTTCCTAAATATGAGCTGATAATATTTCCCCAATCCATATCAAGATAGATGGCAGTTGTTATTAATAAAGGTATCGAAAAAGCAAGCATTACAAAAGAAATTGTGCAAGCTGCTAAAAATTTTGCGGTAACTATTTTTAGTCCGGATACCGGAAATGTCAGCAAGTTTTCAACCGTTCCGTTTTTATGTTCTTCTGCCCAACTACGCATTGTTATTATCGGTATTAATATTGCAAAAATTTGTGGTTGGTACGAAAAATATGAATACATTGATTGGTTGGCACTAAAAAAATATGTTCCCCAAAAAAAAGCTAATATCATCGATATAAGTACATAAACCGCAAAAACAAAATATGCAGAGCTTCCATAAAAAAAACTCATTAAATCACGTTTATATATACTACTCCACATTTGTTACTCCGTCGGGGTTAGTAAGTTTATAAAATAAATCGCTCAAACCTTTATCTTGAGCTTCAATTTTCATTTCTTTTGCAGTTGTATCCTTGATTAATTTTCCATGATTTAATATCAATATACGAGAAGATAATGCCTCTGCTTCCTCCAATAAATGGGTAGAAATAAAAACCAGGTGTGTTTTAGAATATTCAATTAGAAAATTACGCAAAGTTATTTTTTGATTTGGATCAAGCCCTTCTGTCGGTTCATCAAGGATTAAAATATCCGGTTTATGCAAAATTGCGGCAGCAATTCCGACTCTTCTTCTATATCCTTTAGATAAGGTAGATATTTTTTGTTTTAATACCGATGATATTTCCAGTTTTTCGATAACAAGCTGTAAATTTTGAACAAAATCATCCTTTTTTAGTTTGTATATGCCGGATATAAATTGCAAATATTCAAACACTTTCATTTCGCCATAAAGTGGTGTGTTTTCAGGCATATATCCGATTTTTGATAAATATTTTTCAAAATTATCTTCCAGAGTATTTTTATTGATATAAATATTTCCGCTATTTTGTTTTAGGTATCCGCATATACATCTGATTAATGTAGATTTTCCTGCTCCGTTAGGGCCTAAAAGTGTAATAATTTCTCCTGCCTCGGCACTAAAATTAACATTATCCAGAGCTGTAAAATCATCAAATTTTTTAACCAGATTTTTTACTTCCAACATATTCAATTTTCCTACTTTACAGCTCTGACAATATTATTCTGCGCCTATTACTTTTTCTTCTTCGGAATAAATAAGAATTGGCTCCTTTTTACCGGCAATAACCTCAGCGTCAACAACAATTTCAGTAACATCTTTTTTATCTGGAATATTATACATCAATTCTAACAAACGTTCTTCCATAATTGCACGCAAACCACGAGCTCCGCTCTTGCGTTCAATGGCTTTTTTCGCAATAGCCAATAATGCTTCATCTGTTATTGTGAGTTTAACATTTTCCATATTAAACAATTCGACATATTGTTTAACCAAGGCATTTTTAGGTTCGGTCAAAATACGAACAAGGGCTTTTTCATCTAAATCTTCTAAAGAAGCTATAATCGGTAAACGACCGATAAATTCAGGAATTAAACCGTATTTCAATAAGTCTTCCGGTTGAACCAATTTCATTGCTTCACCAACCGGTTTATCAGCTTTGCTGGCAACAGTTGCTCCAAAACCGATAGATGTCTTTTGACTGCGATTGTTGATGATTTTTTCAATACCGGCAAAAGCTCCGCCGCAAATAAACAAAATATTCGTTGTATCTACGTGCAAAAATTCTTGTTGCGGATGTTTACGACCACCTTGCGGAGGAACATTGGCAACTGTTCCTTCAATAATTTTTAGCAAGGCTTGTTGAACTCCTTCACCTGATACATCTCGAGTAATTGAAGGGCCATCACCCTTACGATTTATTTTATCGATTTCATCGATATAAACAATTCCTCTTTGAGCTTTTTCAATATCATAGTCAGCGGCTTGAACCAATTTTAAGATAATATTCTCAACATCTTCACCAACATATCCGGCTTCGGTTAAAGTTGTTGCATCAGATATTGCAAAAGGAACATCCAATATTTTTGCTAATGTTTGTGCCAATAATGTTTTTCCGCTTCCGGTTGGTCCAATCAATATCACATTAGATTTAGAAACTTCAACATCACTGTTTTTTTCTTTACTGTTTAAACGTTTATAATGGTTATAGACCGCAACGGACAAAACCTTTTTAGCCAAATCTTGTCCGATTACATATTGATCGAGAAAAGCCTTCATTTTAGAAGGTGTCGGCAATTCCCCCTGATGAGTTCCTTCTATTTTAGGTTTGTTTTCTTTTTCAATTTCGTTCATTTCATCAGTAACAATGCTGATACATACCTGAATACACTCATCACAAATATACACACCACGACCGGCAATAAGCTTTTTTACTTCTGATTGGCTTTTACCACAAAAAGAACAACATAATTGATTATCTTTATCACTCATTTTATTTACCTATTTCTTTACGATTAGTTACAATATGATCAATCAAACCGAATTTCAAAGCTTCTTCCGGTGTCATAAAATTATCTCTATCCATAGCTTTTTCAATTACTGAAAGCTTTTGTCCGGTATTTTCGGAATATATAAGATTCAAACGGCGACGCATATCTAAGATAAGTTTTGCCTGAATTTCAATATCAGAAGCTTTTCCTTGAGCTCCGCCGGAAGGTTGGTGAATCATAATTTGAGAATTTGGCAAAGAAAAGCGTTTACCTTTAGTTCCACCTGCTAACAAAAATGAACCCATTGAACAAGCTTGTCCTATACACAAAGTATTAATATCGCAATTTACATATCGCATAGTGTCATATATGGCCATACCGGAAGTGATAACACCACCCGGAGAATTTATGTACATATAAATATCTTTATCAGGATCTTCTGCTTCTAAAAATAAAAGTTGAGCACAAACCAATGACGCCATATCGTCTTCTACTTGTCCGGTTAAGAAAATAATGCGTTCCTTCAACAAACGAGAAAAAATATCAAAAGAACGTTCTCCTTGCGGAGTTTGCTCAATAACCATAGGAACTAAACGATCATAAATATCAATACCTGCCATTTCTTATTTTCCTTCTTTTAAATATAATTAAGCTTGTAGCATTTTATTATGATTTATTCAACAAATTGTTAATATACAAGAAAAAACAATAAAAAATATATATTACAGGTAACATCTAAAATAAAAGAATATTTTGGAACGTAATAAAAAACTATCTATATGATGCGCGACGAATACGGTCATTTATTGCAAGGCCTAATCCTGTTTCAGGAATAGGGGCCATAGCAATTCCTTTTTCACCGGCAAGTTCATCTGCTAAACGCATATAAGCAAACAGATTCGCCGCAGCTTCATTTAAATCTCCGTTGGGACTTAAATTTATATCAGCTCTTTCACTCTGACCGAAACCGATATAAAACACTCCGTCTTCAGGCTCGTTAATATTAATTTGAAAACGATGATTTGGGGCATAATGTTTTAATAACTGCCCCGGAGAACTTGGTTTGTCAGGCTCGCCGTGAGATATAATAACTTTCTCGTTCAAAAATTCTTCAATATCTTCTAGAGCCACTCCACCAGCACGAAGAAGCACGACATCTTTACCTGTAACATCGACAATGGTTGATTCAACCCCCACATCACATTTGCCACCATCTAAAATCATATCTACTCTTGTTCCCAGACTTTCAAAAACATGTTCTGCCGTAGTAGGACTGATTGTTTGAGAGCGATTAGCCGATGGGGCAACGATAGGAACACCGCTTTGTTTTATAAGTTCCAATGCTATCTGATTATTAGGCATTCTGACCGTAGCGGTAGGTAATCCGGCACAAGCTAAATCTATAGAAGTATTATGTTCTTTTCTTTTTAATACCATAGTAAAAGGGCCGGGCCAAAAATGTTTTGCCAAACTCATGGCACGACTGTCAACTTCAACATATTCATTCAAAAAATTAATATCGGCAATATGCGAAATCAGCGGATTAAAAGCAGGGCGACCTTTTGCTTCAAAAATAGAAGCAACAGCCTTTGCGTTATATACATTAGCTCCCAAACCATAAACGGTTTCAGTCGGAAATGCTACCAATCCGCCATTCTTAATTATTTGAGCAGCTTTTTGTATATTGCTGTTATTTGCCTGATATATATTTGAATACATTTGTTATTCTCAAAACTATTTGCGTCCGCCTTTACCGCGATTTACATATACTTGAGCAGATTTACCATTACCATTTTCGTTTTGCAAGCCTAATTTTATGACAAATTGTTCTATTTTGTTCAGATGAACTAAATTATTGGCAAGAGGTTTCTGGTAAGAAACTACACGTTGAGGGTTATCAAAGTCATGCAAAAGATAATGTTCAAAATCTAACATTGCAGCACATTGGCGAGGTAAAAGTATTTTTTCGAACATTTTAACACCATCTTCCGTGGTAACCATTCGTTCTAACTTATGTTTTAGCCGATGAATTTTCTTTTCGACAAGACAAAGTGAGTTTGGAAGATTAACTTCAGGGTACGAAGCTATATCATTTGGGCAATATACAGGATTTTTATGATCAATATCAAATCCCGGACCGGTAATGATTTGACCTTTATATTTTAGTTCAAATTCTTCCGCATTGCCTTTTTCTTTCATATTTTTTATTAATTGCTCAATGTAGGCAGGGTGGACACCGCCACTTTGCAAAAGACTGCGAAAATCATCTTCGTTTTCTCTTATAAAAACCTTTATAAAACCTTCTTTTTCACGATATTTCATAAAATCTTCATGGCAATGTTCTCTGACAAAATCACGATAATCACTAATTCCCATTGATTTTATAACTTGCGGTGGAATTCTCTGATCTACCAAATTGCAGAACAGTTGTTTTCTTATGGAGCGATATGTGGGATAGTCGCACATTTCTCTCCTGAAAACAGATTCGTCAAAGGCATCTTGATATTGTGATAAATTATAAATTTCGGTAGTCGGTTGTTTGCTAGCTTCAATATATTCTTCTGATAAATGTCCTCCTGTACCTTTTATCAGACCGTTACAATCATCTCTAATCAATAATTTATGCTCGGCACTGATAGGGCTTTCAGGAGTGACGATAAGTGAACAATTATTATTAATAACATACATTCGTAGCATGCTGATAAGATGTTCTTTGTCTTCTCCGTTAGGCAATGATGCAAGGGTGCGATATGCTCCTCCCAATACATAGGCGGCATGTTCGCATTCTCTTTTTGATTCCATCAGTTCTCTGCGGGCTTTTCCACTCACGACTATTCCTTTCTGCTATTTTGTCCAGATTATAACCTATATTTTATAAAAAGTCTAAACTTTTATTTAAGTATTTAATGATTATTATTTTATAAAAGAAATCAAGGAGAATACAATGACAGAATTTTCATTTAATTCATCAAAAAACAGTGTAAAAAGTAAGGTTAAAGTTATATTGACCGATACTGCATCGCTTAATGTCGGTAAATTTTTAAAGGAAGAAGAGCTTAAAGCTTTAAAATTAGCTATAAAAGAGGGCGATTTTAAGGGCGAATACGGTAAAAGTGTTTCTGTTTATGACGGAAAAAATCATATCATTTTAATAGGAACGGGAAATAAGGTTGTAAAACTTGATATTCAAACTTTGGGAGGAAAATTATATAAACAAATATCAAAGTTTGAAAAAGTTGCCTTTTATATAAATCCGATGCCGAAATATAATCTTACAAGCTCGGAAATTGCTTGCAATTTGGCATTTGGTCTTGAAATAGGCGGATATAGTTTTGATAAATATTTTACCAAAAAAGAGGCATCTGCTTATCCTAAACTGGAAACTGTAGAATTTTATGCTGCAGACGGGAAGCTGAATGCAGATGATTATCAAAATTTATGTGCAGTCGCAAATGCTGTTCGTTATGCACGTGATTTATGTAATGAACCCGGAAATTATTTAACACCGGAAGTTTTTGCCGAAGATATTAAGAGGCTGGAATATTTAGGGCTTAAAGTTGATATTTATGATGAAGAACAAATTCGTGGTTTGGGAATGAATATGTTGCTATCAGTTTCACAAGGCTCAATTAATTCTCCTCGTGTTGCGGTTATTCGTTGGACAGGAGAACCTGATAACAAACATCCTACTTTCGGACTTGTAGGTAAGGGAGTTACTTTTGATTCCGGAGGAATTTCAATAAAGCCATCATCGGGTATGGGGGATATGAAAGGGGATATGACCGGAGCAGCGGTAGTTGTAGCTACAATGAAAGCTTTGGCACTATGCAAAATTAAACGTAATATTGTCGGAGTGGTGGGCTTGGTTGAAAATATGCCTTCAGCTACTGCAAGCAGACCTGGTGATATTGTAAAATCTATGTCCGGACAGACTGTAGAAATAATTAATACCGATGCGGAAGGACGTTTGGTTTTAGGCGATTGCTTGTGGTATATACAACAAAAAGAAGATTGTCATGTTATGATTGATATAGCTACATTAACCGGCTCAACAATGAGGACATTCGGTTTTGAATATGCCGGCTTGTTCAGCAATAGTGATATGATGTCCAGAGATTTGTGTCGTTTAGGTGAAGAAAGCGGTGAAAAAGTATGGCGTTTGCCTGTTAATAAGGAATATGATAAACTTATTAATTCAGATATTGCAGATATGAAAAATTGCGGTCCAGCCAATGCCGGAGGTATTACGGCGGCTTGTTTCCTGCAACGTTTTATTGTTCCTAAAAACAGCTGGTCACATTTGGATATTGCAGGTGTTGATAAGGATGACAAAGGGCATCCGCTCACACCTAAAGGAGCAACAGCATTCGGTGTTCGACTATTAACCAAATTTTTCGGTTGTTATTAAAAAAAGGCGGAGAAATCCGCCTTCTATCTTAAAAATTTTTACAGTAGTTTATAAAACCTTTAACTTCTCCACCACTTTTTTCATAAGCATCAATTATTTTTTTTATATATTCATTAAAAAAATCATTTGTTGAAATACCATTATTTGATTTATTTGTAACATTGACCATTGCAGCAAAATCGAAACTGTCATTATGGGCAAAAAATCGACTTTTAAAACATTCTTCTTCGGGATTCATTACAACAAAACCATATTTAAGATTGTTATGAAATCTCTTATGGTCAGAAGCTTTATTGCAATATGTTATAACATCGTGAGTGGTATATGTGCGAAGTTTTGTTTCGATTATAATTATCGGAATTAATAAGTCATTTTGTTTTTTGAAAATACAAATATCCGTTTGATATTTATATTTTTTTCCGTCTGCTTCTTCAAATACCGGAATCCCTTTTTCGTTATATCCCAAAATTTTAGCCATATAGCAAATATTATATTTACACTTAACAATATATTTTGTTCCAAATTCTTTTTCTAATTTTTCAGCCAGTATATTAGCCAACATATTAGCTGTCTCATCCTCATTATAAACCATATTTATTTTCTCCAGTTTTCCGGTTTGATAACTTTTACTTTATCGCCCCAAGTATATAAATGCCAATCCATTTCTAAATGTCCTCCTGCCTTAAACTTTACGGTGAGACTGCCATCAGAATTATTAAAAACAGTTTGAGACGGGTGGAAAATATATTGAGCAGCTTCTTCAGCCACTTCTTTATCAAAAAGCCATTCAACTTCAAAAGGTTCTTCATGAAAAGCACCAAAAGAAAGTTCGGCATATTTTTTTAAATTAAACCCTTCAACAGGAACAAAACTTTTTTCCAAAATCTCCACTTTTTTGATATTGCTCAAGATAAAATTATGAACTTCATCACCATAGTAGCCATCGCTATGATGTGCTACCAAATAATGATTTCTTTCACCATATAAAAAACCATACGGGTCGAGTATATTTACACTCTGTTTTTTAGAGTTTTTATTGTAATAGATTATTTTTATTTGATGACATTCTAAAATAGCTTGTCGAATTGTGCCAACAATTTGATTGTTTATTTTTAGCTTAGGTCCGGGACGGCAAATAAAACCTTCAGCTTCGAGCAGAGCTTCCGTATCAGGTTCTATTCGACGATATACATCGGGTTTTATACTTGCTTTTATTTTATTTATTAGATTGATAAAAGTTTCTTTTTTACCTTGAAGTTGATTGTTTTCCAATAGAGAACAGGCTAACTCTAATACCGCTAATTCTTCTGCAGAAAATTGAATAAAATCTTTTAGTGTTCCTTGCGGAATATACCAGCGTTTAGTGTTGTTTTCTCCGATAATTTCTTCTGTTTGCGTAAATTTTGTAACAATCATATCTCGCATTCTTTCTGCTGTTCGGCGAGAAACATTAAATCTATCCATAATATTGTTTAGAGATACTCCTTCACGAGAAGATTGCATCCAAATTGCCAAATCCAGCAAATCATACGTTTTTTCATAAGCCATAATTCCCTCCGTATATGACTGACGGTATTGCCGATATATTAAATAAAACCAATTTTTGGGCGAACAGGGGTTTTATTAATTTGTTCTTGTTCTAACATTTTAATTAATTCGTTTTTATCATTTAAACAATCCAAAATTTCAGCCTTATTTTTTACTACCACAAAATCTCCCGGAGTTAAAGACAAAATATGATTAAGACAAACATTTTTTATTCCGAAAAAATGTTCGAAACAAAGAGTTTTTTGTTCATTGGTCATATAGTCATATTTTATTTTGAATGTAAAACGACGTAAAGATGCTTGGTCTATTTTGTTCATCAAATTTGTTGTACATACAAAAGGGTAAGTATGTTTTTCCATTTGCGTAAGCATTTCATTAACCTGTGTTATTTCCCAATTTCTTACCGCAGATGTTCTATCACGTAAAAAGCTGTCTGCTTCATCAAAAATCAGCATTGCTCCTTTATCTTTAGCTTCTTCAAACGCTTGAGCAATATATTTTTCTGTTTGCCCGACGTACATATCCATTAAATCGGAACATTTTTTCTTAATTGCCGGAATATGCAAACTATCAGCCAAATATTGAGCAAATGCAGATTTTCCTGTTCCTGATGCCCCATATAAACAGAGGGAAAAATTTAATTTATTTAATGAAATAACTCTATCCTTAAGCTTTATTAAATCGGTGTCGGTATTTAACAAAAAAGGATTAAAGTTTGTTGAAATGTCATTGTTTTCTTCTTTTATTTTCCGTCCGTTATTATAAGCCTGTTGCAGATTGTCCAAAACCTGTTCAATGTCTTTTATATCTCCATTAATTAATTTTACGGATTTTGTTGCCGTATCAATAAAAGATGGAGAAATAAAATATTTTTTCGCAAAATATTTTGCAATATTTTCATCTTGAGTAATATTATTTGCCTTCAAACTTTTTAACCACATTTGTTCTACTACGTTTTTTTGGGGGCGAGTAAAATTGATTGCATAGGTAAAACGACGTAAATAGGCTTTGTCAATATCCCAAATACTATTTAAAATCCATATTGTAGGAAGATTATTGTTTTCTAAAAGTCGATTAATACCTAATTTGGTATTTTTTTCATAATCTCGTTTAGAAAATAAAAAACTCCTGCATTCACCTAAAATATCATCTGCTTCATCTATTAAAAATATTGAATTTTTTTCTTTTTTTAGGATTATTTGAGCTCGAATCAGTTGTTTTTTGCGATTAAAATTATCTTCTTCAGCCCACTTATTATCATTTTCACCGATTGAATATAAAGAAATTTTAAGTTTTTCCGCCAAGGTTTTCACAAACTCGGTTTTGCCGGTTCCCGGTTCTCCATAGAGCAAAATATTAACCCCCTTTGCTCTTTTTTTAATTGAAGCACTCAATATTTTTGCGACATTTTCAGCTTGTTTTATATGACTGAAATCTTCCCATGACAAATTAGCTTTAACCGGAGTACCTAGTAAATATTCCTTTAATTCGTTTTCATTATTAAACTTTTGAAAATTAAAAGATTTTGCCAATCCGGTAACATCAATATTACCATCATATTCTTTTTCCAGAAATCCGATTTGGTAAAAGAAGCTGTTATAATGTGATAAGTTATGAATTTTATTTATATCAATATTTAAAAATAGGGCTCTGTCATCAGCGCTAAAATCACGCCAATGCATCTCAGCAAAGGTTTTTCTAAATACATTACTGCTTTTTTCTCTAATCATATAGCCTAAAAATTCTTTTTCATATTTTTTAAGCTTGAATATTTTTTGTAATAAAAATAAATTTTTTTCAAGAACACTTAAATTTTGATAAGGAGTTTCAGCTGCTAATTTTTGTAATTTTTTTGCAAAATCTTTTATTTTCTTAAATGCTTCGTTTTTATTTTTTTGAGCATAACTATAAAATTTATCCTCATCATCATCTTCTTCATTCTCAAGCCATTTATATTTAATATAAATAGAGCCTTTTCCAAAAATCCATTCGCAAATTTCTTTTAAGTTATTATTTACATAATTAAAATCACTAAAAGCGTTTGCGATATAATATAAGTTTTTTTTGCGTTCATAAGATTCAGACATTTTAACCTCACTTTGTTGTTTATGTCTTAAATCTAAAATATTAATATGACAAAAAATGTCGTATAGTAAAAAAAGACAGTTCAATTTTGAACTGTCTTTTTTTACTAGATTATTCTACGCAGATTATTTTATGCTATCGTAGAATTTGCAAAGAGCCTGCAAGAAGTCTCCGCTGTTCATCATAGCCCCCTTTCGGATAATCTCTTCTGAAACCAACCCTTCGAGAACCATAACTTCTGCAGTATGAATAGTATTCATAAACTGCTGAACATCCTGAGCTTCACCGCTTACTCCCGGATCGTGAGCATCGAGCATCAAAGTACGAATAATCTTCAATACTGAAGATACCATCTCATCGGTTCCGATAAGCTCCTTCATCACATTCGGATAAGAATAAGCAAGAAACAAAGGAGCTAACGACTTGAACTGGCGAGGATATCTGCCTTCTATCAATCCGGGAACCGCAAAACGAGTTTTGCCGTGTTCACGGAAAAGATGAGCAACTCCGTTAGCTAAGCTCAAATCCGCAAGCTGGAATTCGGCCTGATCATACGAAAATTCACGCATTGCAAAAACTTGTGCCGCATCGCTAATTTTGCGTACCGGCTTTGTCGGCTTAATAGGAACTTCTGCAACTCGTACCCAAGCGTCGCTAACACCTAACTTTCGCAAACCGAACGGAAGTTCGGTAGCCACTCGTAGCTGATAGAGCGGATAAGTAATACAAATAAGATTAACATCATGCAAATCATATTTGCGTAAAGTTTCGGCAATCAGCTCAATGTTACCGGCAGTAGATGTGTCGTTAGGTGTCATGAGCAGTTTGCCGCATAAGTCCTTCGGTATTCCCAAAGCCAACATCTGTCGCATATACATACGATATTCCGAGTTCTTACGAAGTTTGAATTTCGGATTAAACTCTGTCATGTTTTGGTTATCTTCCAAACCTAAAAACATAATTCCGTATGGTAACTGACGATAACGGCGAACATATTTATAAAAAGCTCGTGCCGCCACGGTTGCACTCTCGGGATGACCGGAAAATACAACCAAAACATCTTTGCGTCCGTCCTCACAGCAAGGTATTTTCATTGCCGGATACAAGCGTACATCTTTGACTTCCTTTGTATCGAAGTATTCGTACAAAACTCCGGATTCGCCTGCACCGAAACTTTCAGCATCATAAATTGTGCTGATTTCATCTTCAGTAAGACGATAACGAGGTATTGGCATGTCAAATTGCTTGCGAGCAATTTCCTTAACTGCGTTCAAACTTAAGTCACCGTTTTCCATGATGAGTTTGTAGGTTTCGAACACAATCTTATACCAGTCACAAAACTCTTCCAATGAATGTCCTCGCTGGGCAAACCTTGGGAACAGTTCGTTAATCATTGTGCAAAACAAAAGGTTATCACCTTCGTTTACAACTCTTTCAACAAGTTCTTGATAACATGTTTTCTGCATAAGCAAATATTTTTAAAAGTTACTAAAATAATTTTTCTATCACGGCATTCATTATATATTTTTTATATTAATCTGTCAACAAAATAGACAAAAAACGTCGTCTTTATTTAGTTTTGATAATGATTATATAGATAGGCAAAAAGGAGAATAAAATGTATAAAACCTATCATCGATCATATAGACATACACATCATCATTCCCGATTTTTAAATCAGTTATGGAATTTTTTAACCAGTAGTACAATGGCATTTATGTTGGCTGTATCTGCAATAATCATCGGTTATTATCAATTTTATCTCTCTCGACCGATATTAGAATATACCTCTTCTACCGATAAAGTTATTTCATCAACGGAAGAAGACGGAATACATATACATATTAATGGTACAGATTATAAAAATATTTATAAATCTGTTGTTACTTTAACCAATAGCGGAGAAGAAGCCTTATCGGGAAATGATGTATCTCCGATAGGACATGATCCGATAAGAATCCCTGTTCCTGCACAAATTAAGGTATTATATTATAATGTTGATTATGAAAATACATCTCCCGATGTTTCGGTAAAGTTGGAAAATATAAATAATTCTATTGTTATAAAATTCTCGTTTCTAAATCCCGGCAACAGTATTTCCGTAAATTTATTTAGTGAACAAAATTATAGTCAATTTAAAATTATCGGCTCGGCAGCAGGTGTAAATGAAATTAATCAGACACTCAATCGTAAGCAAACTCAAAAAATAATGTTTTTGGGAATATTAGGATTAATTGCATTTTATTCCTTATTTACATTTTTATATTTCAGACATCATCGTCGCTTGCCCAGAATATAATAAAAGAATCCCGAAATTTTAACAATTTCGGGATTCTTTATAAAAACTAATCAAAAATAGTTTTTGTATGTTCTTTTAATTTTTCTAATACATCTGATTTTGGAGTATATTTTTCTTCAAACGGAGCGATGGTATCCCATTTCAGTTCTTCCATTACTGCTTGAATCTTGTTTACTACCCCAGGTTTCCATCCGTAAGAAGCAAATGCAAACCCTTTTTTGTTTTTGGGAGCCAATCCTTTAAGATAAGTTACAAAAGCCGCAACTCTCGGAAAAAGTTCGTTATTTAATGTCGGTGTTCCGATAACAACATATTTTGCCTCTAAAATATCGGTCATTACTTCAGCAATATGCTTATTTGATAATGAGCGTTTTACCACTCTGATACCCGCATCTTCAAAAACAGAAGTAATTGTCTCGGCTAATTTTGCAGTTGCTCCCCACATGGTATCGTAAACAACAACTGCGGAACCGTCATTTTGTGCCGAAGCCCATTTTGCATAAGAATTTAAAATCCACGAAACTTCTTCTTTTCCTTCCCAAATACAACCATGACCGGTTGCAATCATTTCAATATCAAGATTTAGTTCGCTTGCGGTGTTTAAGGCTTTTTGAGCCTGCATTCCGTAAGGATATAATATGTTGGCATAATATGATTTTGCTTCGTTACAAACAATATCGAAAGGAGCTTCTTTTACCCAAATGGTGTTAGCACAATAATGTTGTCCGAAACCGTCATTTGAAAACAAAATCTTTTCTTCCGGACAATAAGTCATCATAGAATCCGGCCAATGTAATAAAGGTGTAGTTACAAAGGTAAGATTTCTTTTGCCTAAAGACAAAACATCTCCGGTTTTGATAATTTGAAAATTCCATCCTTCGGTATCAAAATGGGCTTCTAAAGCCATTTTACCGGCAGAGTTTGTGACAATTGTTGCTTGCGGAGCAAGTTTTACCAGTTCGGGAATGTTGCCGGAGTGATCCATTTCAACGTGATTAACGATAATATAATCAATTTTTGAAAAATCGATAACACTTTTAACTCTGGCAATATTTTGATGCGATAAATAGTGCTTGGCTCCGTCAATGAGAGCTATTTTTTCATCTAATATTAAATAAGAGTTATAAGTTGAACCGTTGGGTGTTTTATAGCCGTGAAATTCTTCTAAATTCCAATCTTTAACACCTGTCCAATATATACTTTCTCTAATTTTTACTGCTTCCATTATTTTCTCCTGTTTTTTTTACTATTGTTTCTTTCCAAGGCTTTCCGTTAATCAATAATTCTTTTGCAATCGGGGCTAACCCCGGAGTATATTTATATATAACCTCAAAAACGGATTTTTCTTTCCACTGATTGCGAAAAGCATAATCCAGCTCTTTTGCATATTCCTCTGGAATGTAGTAGCGATGCTGCTCTCCCCAACGGGCTTTATTCGCATGTATCTCAAATTCTTTTACGGGGCAAACATTGTCTTTGAATTGCTTACAATCCGTATCATCCCAGTTTATTGTATATGCGATATAATGTCCTGCTAACAAATCTCTGGGATCATATCCTCTTATACGAACAACAACTTCAGGCAAAAACATCATTTTTGCACTCAACAACAAAACCCATAATAACAAAGCTATAACAGGAAATCCTAACGCAATTACAGTTTTATTTATTTGCATTGTTTTGTGCTCCTCTAAAAATTTTTAATTTACGGATGGTATATTTGACCAAATATACACCGCCGATAATAACGCCACCGCTTACAATTAATCCCAGACTTGTAGAAATAAGGCTTCCTACTAAATCAAAATATAAAACAATAAAGCAAATATACAACAGAACTATGTTGAAATTAACCTTTTTAATATTCCCCAGTTTTTCCGAGATAACAGCCATTATAATCAAAAATGCAACTGTAATCGGATAATATAGCCAGAAATAACCATGATAATCAAAAGCCAATGACAGACAATAAAATCCGTTGATATAAAGAGCAATATTAGCATAAATATTTGCTATATCAAAAATCGGCAAATTCGTTTTTTTGTATGCCCAATCAAACAGATAGGCTAAAGCGCCGATAAGTAAAAAGGCAGAAATGATACGTTGTACCAAAGGAACATGTATACACCACCAGAATAAAATCTCAATTATATCCCATATATTTTCAATAAAACCAAAGCTGGATATAAAGACTATAAGCCATAAAGCCGGTATAATTTTGCGTTTGCTAACCAATAACATCGGGAAAGTTATTAAGCTCCAGAAAAATCCGAAAGAAGCGAAACTTCCGTTAGTTTGAAATACTTGTCCGATTAATCCGATACTTGCAGCACTTAGCATATAAAGTGCTAACATACCGCCTTCAAACCAAACTTCACTTTTGTTTTTATAAGCTCGATATGTTGCACAAGCAACTGCTCCTAAAAACATAAAGTCGGCAAAAATTTTAGCATATCCGGGAATATACATCCAATTTGCCGCAACAATACTTATAAATCCTAAAGCAATTACGAAAATTCCAAGCCATATAAAACCGGAAAATAAAATAGGACTACGATAATTTTTTTCAAAATTAAGAATCTTTTGCTTTTGTTCCGAACTTATAAGCTGATTTTTTTCCCATAAATTAAGTTTTTTATGTAACCTCATAAGAACCTCCTTCGATAGAAAATATAATAATAAGGTTATACATAAAGGCGCAATTTTAATTTGTTTTTACTCACAACTAATTAAATCTTTGACATATTGCGGAAATGTTTCTCCTGCTTTGCCTATGATATGTTTATCAAAATCATAATTATTGGCAGTTGATTTCAAATTAAACTCTATAGTCTCCGCATGATGATATTTTGCAGTACGAACAAAAGTATTTGCGGGAAAAACAACACCGGATGTGCCGATAGAAATAAATAAATCACATTTACGCAACAACTCATCAACTTTATTCATGCAGAGCAAACTTTCTCCAAAAAATACAATATTAGGTTTAAACATACCGAGTACACCACAGTTTTGGCATATATCTTCCGTTGTTACATCATCCCAAGTAGCTATTACATTTCCACAATTCATACAAACCGCTTGATTAATTTGTCCATGAATATGGTAAACATTTTCATTTCCGGCTTTTTCATGCAAAGTATCGACGTTTTGAGTAATAACAGAAATATCGGCAGGGTAGTTTTTTTGTAATTCGGTTATTGCTAAATGAGCTTTATTCGGTTTTACGTCTATTAGTTCTTTTTTCATTTCGTTATAAAAATCATGAACATAATCGGGATTGCGTGCAAAACCTTCTATGGTTGCAACATCTTCTACTTTATGTTTGTTCCACAAGCCTTCTTCATCTCGAAAGGTAGCTAATCCCGATTCGGCAGAAATTCCCGCACCGGTCAAAATTACAATATTTTTATATTTTGACATTTTAAAATTCCTTCGGATATCCACAATATAATACACTGATATTATGTGAGATTATATATCCGTCTTGATTATATTTATCAAAATAATCACTCAATTCAGCAACAAGATTTTCATATTCGTCATCATCGGGACGCAAAGCATAAGATGCCGATAACACCATTTGTAAAAAGTTTTCTTTGTTTCTGGCAATCGGATTATCAAATTTAAAAACCTCATATTCTTCATAAAAATCATCTATGGCCTCTAATACCTTATCATTACTGTTATGGGTCGACTGTTTAATGTTTTTTGCACAGTATTTATCCATAATATCATTACATTTCTTTTTGACTTCGCTTTCATTGTCAGCATCGCTGTTATTCCAAGTTAAGTATACTTTGCCACCTTTTTTCATAATACGTAAACATTCTTTGGCAAAAGCTTTATAATCAAACCAATGAAAAGCTTGAGCTGCACAAACAACGTCAACAGAATTTTCCTGTAGTCCGGAAGCTTCGGCATTGCCGTTTATAATATGAAAATTATCTTCATTTTTCATTTTTTCATACATAACATTGCGCATATCGTCATTAGGTTCTATCGCAAATATTTCATTTCCGATTTCATACAGCTGTTTACTGAAAATTCCTGTTCCTGCACCTATATCGGCAATTTTTTTATTTGTTAATTTTTCATTTTTTTTCAAAAAATCTAACATTTCTTGAGCATAACGAGGGCGTGCAATATCATAAATTTTTGCCTTTGCATTAAATAAATGTTCTTTCATGTCAGCTCCTTTTATTGTGTTTTTTCTTGATTATATGATATTTTCGGATAGAATTTTATAAAAAAATATTTCCTTAAGCAAACCTTAAGTTTGAAATGTTCAACTCTAAATGTAAATAATGTATAAGATAGGAGAAAAACAATGAAAAAAATATTAGTAATTTCAACTTTTGCTTTAATGTTGGGAATATCAAATAATGCTTTAGCTCAATACACAGGACCGTCAGTAGCAACAATGACTGTTGCTGAAGCTTCTAACTTAAGAGATGATACCCCTGTTGTTTTAACCGGTGTTATCGAAAAAAGTCTTGGTGGTGAAAAATATTTGTTTTCCGATGCAACCGGACAAGTTACTGTCGAAATAGATGATGAAGACTGGCGTGGTTTGACTGTTAATGAAAAAGATACAGTTGAAATCAAAGGAGAGGTTGATAAAGAATTTACCAGTTTTATCATTGACGTTGATAGCATTACAAAGAAATAAGTTGGATTGATGAATGCGTATTTTACTGATTGAAGATGACCGACTTATCGGAGAAGGATTAAATATTGGTTTGACAAAACTAGGTTTTACCGTGGATTGGTTTACTGATGGGGAAGAGGGTTTTGAAGCTCTCTTCCAAGCTCCGTATGATGCGGTTGTTTTAGATTTGGCCTTACCATCTAAAGATGGATTATCAGTTCTCAAAGATTGGCGGGTACAAAGACGTAAGGAACCGGTTTTGATATTGACGGCGCAAGGTGATGTTGATAAAAGAATTGCCGGTTTAGATAGCGGAGCCGACGATTATCTGCCTAAGCCATTTGCTTTAGCCGAAGTCGCTGCACGTCTTAAGGCCTTAATACGCAGATATAATGACAAGTTAGAACCTGTATTTTCGATTGGAGATGTTAAATTTTATCCCGAAACGAAAACTGTTAGCAAAAACAACGAAGTTGTATCTTTAGCACCTAAAGAGGTATTATTGTTTGAAATTTTACTTATGAATAAAAACAAAGTACTCTCAAAAGATATATTGGAAAATAAATTATACTCTTGGGAAGATGAAGTTCAAAGCAATGCGATAGAGGTTCATGTTCATCATTTACGCAAAAAACTTGGCAAAGATATTATTAAAACAATTAATAAAATAGGCTATACACTAGGTGACGTATGAAAAAATTGAGCTTAAAATTACGACTTATAATATCCTTTACTTTTATGGCAGTGACCGTATGGATGGTTTCTGCTGTTTTGTCATTGAATGAAAGTAAAGAACAAGTCAATGAATTTTTTGATACATACCAACTCGTTTTGGCCAGACAATTTGCTGCAGTTGACTGGAAGCAGGGCGAAAATCTTCCTCAAAAACAAATCGATAGTATTGTAAAAGAGCTTGATAATGACGGAGATGAAGAAGACGAAGCTCTGGGTTTTGCCATATTTGACCGTCAGGGAAATATGATTTTTAACGATGGTAAAAACGGTCGCCGATTCAAATATAATCATGAAATATCCGGATTTAAAAATCAGAACATAGGTCGCAAACAAAAAACATGGCGTATAATTTGGATGCCGAGTGCTGATAAAAATTATACAATCGCAATCGGACAGGAAATGGATTTTCGTGCAGATGCAGCTATGGATATGGTTGAAGAAACAATTTTACCTTGGGCGTTAGGTTTATTGTTGCTTTTGTCCCTTACCATAATAATGATACATCATGAATTATCACCGCTTAAAAAAATTACTAAAGAATTACAGATTAGGAAATCCGATGATTTTACCCCGCTTAGTGAAGATATAATTCCCAGTGAGATTATCCCGCTTGTTTCTGCGGTAAACAGTTTGTTTGAACGAATTGACGAAATGATAAAACTTGAACGCAGTTTTATTTCTGATGCAGCTCATGAGTTGCGAAGCCCGTTGACAGCACTAAAAGTACATTTGGAAGTTGCTGAACTTTCATTAGATGATAAAACGAGTATTGCAAATTCTTTATCTAACCTAAAAATAGGAGTGGAGCGGGGGAGCCGTTTAGTAGAGCAGTTATTGGCTCTTTCTAAATTGGATAATAATATGCAAGATAAAGCAAATGACATTATCGATTGGAAAGTTATCATTTCAGCTATAATCGACGAACAATCATCAATAATTGAGAATAAAAAACTTAATGTAGAATATCAAATTGCCGATAAAAGTTTTTTATCACAAGGTAATGCTTTTTTATGTTCTTTAATGTTGCGTAACTTGATAGATAATGCCACTCGCTACAGTGACGTACAAGCTGATATAAAAATTAATGTAACAGAAGATTATTTGACCGTAACTAACAATAAAACTGATGTTGATAAACAACATATAATGCGTTTAGGAGAACGTTTTTTCAGGCCATCGGGACAAAAAGAAAACGGCAGTGGCTTGGGACTTTCGATTGTCAAAAAAATTGCCTCAATACATAACTGCCGTTTTGAATGTTCAAGCGATAAAGATTGCTTTGTTGTAAAAATTTATCCTAATTAACATCTCCGAGAACAATAGTTTCTTTAATGTTTTTCAAATTTTTTAAGTGAGGAATTATTGCTTTCGGAATAAAATCTGATTGTTCCAATTCATCTAAATCAATCCATTTTATTTCTTCAGATTCACTGTCAGGTTCATCTCCGACGCAAAGAGTTGAAAAATCATCGACTTCACATTCGAACATCAATTCCGCCTGATGAAAATTCGGGTTATCAATAGTTGTATTGTGGTTTTTAGCAATATAATCACGTGCTAATACCAATCTTGTTGGTTTCACATCAATACACAATTCTTCTTTGCATTCTCTGATCAAGGCTTGTTCCATTGTTTCTCCCCATTGATGGCCGCCACCGGGAAGTTTTGAAAAACGACCTCGACCATAATCGCAATTTTCTACCAATAGTTTATTATCTTTGATAATGATTGCTTTTATTGAATAACGAAAAATATTTTCCATCTTTTATTCCTCATATCCGGGAAGTTCTGTCTTATGCTCCTCATATAGCTTAAATGCGTCATTTATAATTTGCTTTGCTTCATTAACCCCTAAAAATTGTTCAATTTTTACTTCTTTGTTTTCTAACAATTTATAGTCTTCAAAAAAACGACGCAAAATTTTTAGGCTATGAGGCGGTAATTCGTCAATAGATTGATAGTGAGCAAATTCCGGATCGTCAACGTGTACGGCAATTATCTTATCGTCAGCTTCACCTTGATCAACCATCTTCATAACACCAATCGGGCGAACACGCATAATTGATAGGGGTAATACCGCTTCTTGGCACAATACCAAAACATCTAACGGGTCATTGTCTTCACAATAGCTCTGCGGAATAAAACCATAATTAGCCGGATAGTGAACGGCACTGTATAGAATTCGATCAACCTTTGGAAGACCGCTTAATTTATCGAGTTCATATTTTGTTTGTGAACCTTTGGGAACTTCGATGATTGCCGTAATAATATCCGGAGCGTTTTCGCCCCTACTAACTCCATGCCATGGGTGTAACATAATTCTTCCTTTCTAAAATTTATAATGACGACAGACTAACTCATTTAAAAAAAAAGTAAATTGATATTTAATGTTTTTCATATATACTTCTTGCTTGAGGAGAATACAAAATGAAAACATCAGAAATAACACAAGAATTATATTCGTTAAAAGACAAAGCGTATTCCAATTATCAAGAGGGAGAATGTCCAAGCAAAACAGAATCTTGCAAAGGGTTCTTTCGTAGCGGCTGCGCTTCTTTGCATTTCATTTTTTCTGAGAAGGAAAATATCTTATTTGCTCTTTTACAGCTTGCTGTTGTCGGATTGGGATATTTTTTGTGGACACAAATGCTTAATTGGATTCCTCAAGATGTATGGGACGAAATAAAAAATGATTGTGATGACGGAGCGAGCATATTAGATATAATTTTACTTGTGTGGTCTTTTGTTTGCGTAGGTATTGTGGCTTATCCTTTAGGGATTTTAACCTCATGTATGGGAGCCTCATATATTTTGCGTTTTCAAGGCAAACCTTCCACCATTGCCGAATGTTTGAAAATTGTTATGCACAGATCTTGGACTATGTGGATTTTTTCTTGGCTTGACGGTTGGTGGACAGTTTTGAGAATTTTAGAACGTTTGCCCAAAAAAAATGACAGAACTCCTCGTTCGGTAAAAATAAGAAATGAAATAATCTATCAAGCATGGAAAATGGCCTCATTAGGATTTATGCCGGCTCTTATTTGCGGAAGAAGTGTCAGTGAAGCCTGTAAAGATTCGTTATCTTTGCTTAAAAATAAATTTGTACAACTGGCAAAATTGCGTTTGGGCTATTCGGCCATCTGTTGGATTTTGGCAATAGCATGTTATCTTGGAACATTTATTCTAATGGCAACTACACAAATTATACCAAAGATGGGCGGAGAACATAACACAATTTATTCGTTTTATTTTATTACCGGTTTCCCGATTGTCGTAACATTGACTTTTATAATGGTTATCTTCCGTCCTATTTATATTATATCTGCTTGCCGAATTTATGCTTTTTATACAAGAGAAAAAAATATCGAAATAAAACTTCCTGAAACATCATCAAAAGCTATCAGCTCATTGATTGCATTCGCTGTTTTGTTGATAATAATTGCGGTGGTAGTTTTATATCGAGACCAATTAGGTTTAAGCGAAATATTGGCTAATCCGTGGAAAATAGGAACAAAATAAATGCTGGGGGCAATTATAGGAGATATTGTCGGTTCTCCTTATGAGTTTCATAATATCAAAACAAAAGATTTTGAGCTATTTTCTGAAAAATGCTGCTTTACCGATGATACAATATTGACTTGTGCAACAGCAGAATGGCTTTTAACTGATGCAAACCCAAAAGATATTTTGAGAAAATGGGGGAGTTTTTACAAAGAACGTTCTTACGAAGAAGGTAAGGTTGCAGCCTTTGGTTCCGGTTTTATGAATTGGCTTAAAAACGGAAAGGCTTATCAAGCAAAAACTAACGGGTGCATTATGCGTTTGAGCCCGATACCGCTTATGGTAGAAGATTTAAAAACAGCACTGGATAAGGCGGTAGAATTAACTCAAATAACCCATAATCATCCGGAAAGCATTTTGGCAACAAGAGTTTATATTGAAACGATGTATTTAGCCAAGAAAAACACAAATCCCAATATAATCAAAAATTATATTTCTAAAAAATATGGTTATAATCTGCCTGAAAGCGTAGATGTAATTCGTCCTAATTATAACAAATTTTATTGTTCTTGCAAAAACTCTGTTCCACAAGCTATTGTTTGTGCATTAGAAGCAAATTCATACGAAGATGCAATAAGAAATGCTGTGTCAATCGGTGGAGATAGTGATACTTTGGCTTGTATGGCAGGAGGAATTGCCGAAGCTCGTTTTGGTATTCCAAAAGATATAAAAGATAAATCTAAACCATATCTTGATTCACAAACATTAACAATTATCAATAAGTTTTATGATAGAATCAGATAAAACAGTTGTGCCAATAACTTATTTCTCCCATTTCTGCAATGGGAAAATATAATTTTACGCAAATGTTTATTAAAAAAATGACACCGATTAAACAGCGGTGTCATTTAAGGAAACTTTTTATATTTATTTAGAAATCGGATAAGTTTCACCGTTGTATGAATCCGGTCCAAAGTCAGCTTGACTGCTGTTATAAATTCTTTCTAAACGGCGCAAGAGCTGATCGTTCATTTCCATCATACATTCTTTGCGTCCATGTTCCAAATCGCCATAAAGACTATATAATCCCATTCCATACATAGAGCATAAACGTTCACGATATGCAACATACTGGTCGTTCATGTCTTTTATATTTCCTCTGAACAGCTCGTTTCCGTTGTTCCATTTTTTAAATTCCGGATAAACAAGCAATTTTTTATAATAGTTTTCAATAGCTGCATTTTGTTTTTTAATTTCGGTATTAAGGCAAGCGACATATTCTCTTGCAGTAAAGCCTCTGATTTGTTCAAGACATTTTTTATAATCTTTTTGGTCAAAATCGTACTGTGCAATAAATACCGAATCTTTATTTGCCGTATTTTGAGCATTTGCCATATTTGTAAAAGATAACACAATGGCGGTCGCAATAAGTAATTTTTTTAGCATAACGTTTCTCCTACATATAATTGCTTCTATTCTAAAATAAGAATATTAAATGTCAATTAAAGATTATGATGTTCAATAGTTGATTTTACATTTTTAGTATACTAAATAATACATAAAATGTATTTTGAGGTAAAAATGAATAATAATCAACTAAAACAAAAAGCCGATGAACTTTGGTATTTATTTGAAAACAACATTTTTGATAATAAGGGTAATTTTTCATATAACACAAATTTAGTATTTGCTTTTGCAGATTATATTGAAGAATTAACCAATACCGATTTATCAGAATTTTTACAATCTGATGACGAACAGGATATAGTGAAATTTAGAAAAATGTTGCAAGAAGGGATAAACAGATGGTTGGATGATTTTGCCAAAACATTTGCTATTATGTAATTTATATCAGCATTTTTAAGAAATCATCTTCGCTTATTATATTTATACCCAGCTCTGCTGCTTTTGTCGCCTTACTTCCTGCATCTGCTCCGATTATGACATAGTCAGTGCTTTTAGATACTGAACCGGCAACTTTTGCACCTGCCGCTAGTGCTTTAGCCTTTGCTTCTGCTCTGGTCATTTGAGTTAAAGTTCCTGTAAACACAACAGTTTTTCCGGATAATTGCGTTTCATAATTAATTTTATCGGCGAAATCTTCAATGTTTATGTATTTCTTTAGTTGTTCAATCGTTTGAATATTATGTTTTTCTTGAAAAAATTCTACAATATCTTTTGCCATAGCTTCGCCGATACCATCAATAGATATTAATTTTTCAGTTTCTTGCAATATCATATCTTGGGCAAAATTATTCCAAGTATTAAAGTTTTGAGCAATAAGACGAGCTGTTGCGGTACCAACTTGTCTGATACCTAGAGCATATATAAATTTAGGTAATGAAATATTTTTGCGACTTTTTATTGCTGAAAATAAATTTTCAACAGATTTTCTTCCCCATCCTTCTCTTTTTTCTAATTGCAATCCTTGATTTTGATTAAATAAATCATATTCATTCCCGCTGTTTCTTTCTTCTAACGTGAAAATATCTACAGGACTTTTTATAATTCCTTCATTATAAAAATCTTCTATGATTTTAGAGCCGAGTCCCTCAATGTCCATAGCATCTCTTGAAACAAAGTGTTTTAGCCTTTCAATTGCTTGAGCAGGACAGGTTAATCCTCCGGTGCATCTGCGAACAGCTTCATCTTCTTCTCTGATTGCGTGTGCACCGCACTGCGGACAAATTTCAGGAAAAACAAAATCTACACTATCGATAGGCCTTTTTTCTTTTATTACTGACACTATTTGCGGAATCACATCTCCCGCACGTTGAATAATTACGCTATCTCCAATTCTGATATCTTTGCGTCTTATTTCATCTTCATTGTGTAAAGTAGCGTGAGATACAATTACTCCGCCGACATTTACAGGTTCTAAATCAGCTACCGGAGTTAAAGCACCGGTTCTTCCTACTTGTATCCGTATATTATTTATGGTTGTAACAGCTTGTTCAGCCGGAAATTTATGGGCGATAGCCCAACGAGGAGTTCTGGTTAAAAAGCCTAATCTTTCCTGCAAAGCGATATCGTTAACTTTATAAACAACTCCGTCTATGTCATAAGCTAAACCTGCTCGTATTTCCATCAAATTTTGGAAGAAAGTTTCTATATCTGCAATCGTTGGGCATAAAGTATTGTTAGGATTTACCGGAAACCCCCAGTTTTTTAAATGATTAAAAAATTCTTCTTGAGTAGTCCATAGCCTTTCTGAAACTTCTCCCCAAGTGTAGGCAAAAATACTCAAATTGCGTTCTTTTGTAATTTGAGCATTTAACTGGCGTAAAGAACCTGCTGCAGCATTTCTCGGATTTGCAAAAACTTTTTTTCCTTCTGTTTCATTTTTTTGATTCAATGCTAAAAAATCCGCTTTAGACATATATACTTCACCACGAACCTCTAATACATCAGGAACGCTACCTTCTATTTTTTGAGGAAGCTGTGAAATTGTACGCAGATTTTCGGTAATATCTTCTCCGACAGATCCGTCACCTCTTGTTGCTCCTTGAACAAAAGCTCCTTTTTCGTAACGAGCGGTAAATGAAAGTCCGTCAATTTTTGGTTCGCACAAAAAAGGGATATCTTTTTCCGTATTCAGAAAGCGTTTAATACCATTAATGAAATCTTCTACTTCTTCGATAGAAAAAACATCGCCTAGAGATAACATCGGAAAGCGATGTGAAACTTTTCCAAATCCGCTTTGTAGTGGAGCTCCGATTCGTTTAGACGGGCTGTCTTCTCTAATCAAATGAGGAAATTTTTTTTCAATTTCTGCGTTCAGATGTTTAAGTTTATCATATTCGGCATCGGTCAAATAAGGCATATCATTTTGATAATAAGCAGTGTCCGATTTTGCAATTTCTTTTGCGATTCGTTCTAACTCTTCTTTTGCCTGTTGTTCGGTTATTGTGCTTATATCAAACATTATTCGGATTCCTTGTTATAATAACTTATTCAATATATATCGGCTCTCAACGAAAATCCAATAATAAGTTTTTTTTACACAAAAATCATAACGGTAATTATTGACAAAAAATACAAAAAAGTATATCTATATAAGTAATCCGATACAATTAACTAAACTATTAAAACTATGAAGAACTTTTTTATGGCGCTTCTGGCTGTCGTATTTTGTAGCTCTTTGCATGCACAAATCAGCGTTCCCGACAGTTATTATATTGAGCGTGCCAAAAAACAGTTACAGGCCGAAGAGGCTAAAAAAGAACGCAAAATTATCGTTATCGGTGTGGAAGACGGTATGCTTTCTTATGTGATCCGTGACGGAGAAAGAAAAGTTTATCGTAAAGAGAAAGACAAAGAAAACGAACAATGGAAACTTTACGGACTATGGTGCTATGCCGATGAAAAGTCTGCCTATTCTCCGTTGTTGCCACTTCGTAAGAAAGAGGAAAGTGGTGAGCAAAACAATTTTGCGATTCTTTTAAGAGACCTGACACAAGAAGGTTGGATAATCATCAGTGTTACCGGTAATGCCGATTCGGCATTATATACACTGGAACGATTTGAGAAGCGGAAACGCTAATCGTTCAAAACGAATACGAAAAAAGCAGTTCCTTATGAACTGCTTTTTTCGATTCTGGTATCTGATATTATAATGGTGCTACCACCATCATCATTTGACGACCTTCCAATTTAGGTTCCGATTCTACTTTGCAAACATTTTCCAAATCATCTACTAAATTGCTCAAAACCTTTTGTCCCATATCATTGGCACTCATTTCACGTCCCTTAAATCGGATAGTAAACTTAACCTTATCCCCTTGAGAAAGGAACTTTTTGGCTTGTTTAACTTTCACTTCATAATCATGAACATCAATCATCGGGCGAAGTTTTAACTCTTTGATATTAACAACTTTTTGATTTTTTCTAGCTTCGTTTTTCTTTTTTTGCTGTTCATACTTATATTTGCCATAATCCATAATCTTACATACCGGAGGAACAGCCTGTGGAGAAATCTCTATCAAATCAAGCCCAACTTCGTCGGCCAACATAAGGGCTTCTTTTATAGCAACGATTCCTTTATTTTCTCCATTTGCATCAATTAATCGAATCTCTTTTACTCTAATTTCTTGGTTAACACGCGGTCCGTCACCTTCTCGTACTGGCGTATTGTTGTTTTCTTTTATTATTTTAACCTCCTGTATTTGTTGTTTACAATACTAATATTACAAAAGCTTACTTTATTTGCAAGTAAATAATACTAATATATATATAAGTAAGGATAAAAAATCTCCCCAATGATTAAAAAAGAGTTAAAATTTATTTGACAATGAATATTTTTTAGAATATAAATCAAGGGTAATCAGTTAGTTATATAGTTATTCACAAAAAATGTATTTTTTTTTGAAAAAAGTTGTTGACATTAGCGAATGAGTAGCATATAACCCACCTCGTTGTCACGGACGACAACAATGTTTGAGCGAAAGCTTGAATGGTTATAATAAGATAGTAAATAAGACTAGAGGATATGCGGACGGTATATTTGTTTAGAAAGAATATAAAGTCTGTATATTAAGGAACCTAGAGTAAATTCTTTAGAGTAAGTAATGACAGGCAGGATTAAATTAATTTAAG